>NZ_JAPDCG010000011.1:0-124069 GCF_027705845.1 Aeromonas sp. S41-2
GCGGGAGTGGCATTCTACTCAACCGCCTTCTCGAGTCAAGCCTTATTTGCAAAGGCTTTTCGAGGCGACCGACCCGGTTGTTTGCGTTGCCGCTTGCCGTGTCGATGGGGCGCATTATAGGGATCTGGATCACGCTTGCAAGAGGACTTTCGAATTAAATTCGAGAAATCAGCTCAACCGTTCAACAATCACCCAGATAGATGGCTTATTCAGCAATTCTGCCTCCATATAGCGACATCCCTCTATCTTTAGCCATAGGTGAGCACGCCGGTTCGACCCACCCGATGAATGACGCCTGCCACATCTATATCCATGGTGATCGCGCTCACGCCTTCGGGTAACATAGCGCCCCTTTGCGATTCACACACTCTTGGGCTTTGGAGAGTTTAATGCCTTTTGCACTTGGCCAGCGTTGGATTAGTGATACAGAGACGGATCTGGGGTTGGGGACTGTCGTTGCTGTTGAAGGACGCATGGTTACCCTGTTGTTTCCGGCTACCGGTGAAAACCGCATGTATGCCAAAGAAGAGGCGCCGGTGACCCGGGTCAGCTTCAATGTGGGCGATCAGATAGCCAGTCACGAAGACTGGACCATGACGGTCGAAGAAGTGCAGGAGAAAGACGGCCTGCTTATATATGTCGGTGTGCGTACCGACAATGATGAGCCCGTTGCCCTCAAGGAAGTGTTTCTCAACAACTTCATCAAGTTCAACAAGCCGCAGGATCGCCTGTTCGCCGGCCAGATTGACCGGATGTCCCGCTTTACCCTGCGCTACGAGGCGTTGATCAACCAGCACCAACGTCGCCGCAACCCGACTCGTGGTCTGGCCGGTGGCCGGGTCAGCCTGATCCCGCACCAGACCTATATCGCCCATGAAGTGGGTCACCGTTACGCCCCGCGCGTACTGCTGGCCGATGAGGTGGGTCTGGGCAAGACCATCGAAGCGGGCATGATCATTCATCAGCAACTGCTCTCCGGCCGCGCTCATCGGGTGCTGATCCTGTTGCCCGAGACTTTACAGCACCAGTGGCTGGTTGAAATGCTGCGCCGCTTCAACCTGCACTTCTCCCTGTTTGACGAGGAGCGCTGCATCGAGGCGTTCGCCGATGCGGAGAATCCCTTCGAGACCGAACAGCTGGTGATCTGCAGTCTCGACTTCCTGCGCAAGAAGCGTCGTCGCTTCGAACAGGTGCTGGAAGCCGAGTGGGATCTGCTGGTTGTCGACGAAGCCCACCATCTGGAGTGGAGCGAAGAGGCGCCGAGCCGTGCCTATGAGATGGTCGAAGCGCTGGCCGAACAGGTGCCGGGCGTGCTGCTGCTGACCGCCACCCCGGATCAGCTGGGCCACCAGAGCCACTTTGCCCGTCTGCGCCTGCTCGACCCGGAGCGTTTCTACGACTACGACGCCTTCCTCGCCGAGGAGCAAGCCTACGGTCAGGTCGCCAGCGCAGCGCAAGAGCTGCTGGATGGCGAGACGCTGAGCGATGAAGCTAAAAGAATCCTTGCCAGCCAGCTGGAAGGGCTGGACTTAAGCGATGCCACCGCCCGTCAACAGGCGGTCGCCAAGCTGCTGGATCAGCATGGCACCGGCCGGGTGCTGTTTCGTAACAGCCGCGCCAATATTCAGGGCTTCCCGGAGCGCCACCTCAACGTCTACCCCATGCCGCTGCCGGAGCAGTACAAGACAGCCATCAAGGTAATGGGCATGATGGGTGGCAATGGCGGCGATCTGCAGACCCGCGCCCTGCGCTACCTCTATCCCGAGAAGATCTTCCAGCAATTCGAAGGCGACAACGCCACCTGGACCCAGTTCGACCCGCGCGTTGAATGGTTGCTGGAGCTGCTGCTCTCAGCCCGCCAGCAGAAGGTGCTGGTGATCTGCTCCGAAGCGGCCACCGCCATCGCGCTGGAAGAGGCATTGCGTACCCGTGAAGGGATCCGTGGTGCCGTGTTCCACGAAGGGATGTCCATCCTCGAGCGGGACAAGGCCTCCGCCTATTTCGCCCAACAAGAGGGAGGCGCTCAGGTATTGCTCTGCTCCGAGATCGGCTCAGAGGGTCGCAACTTCCAGTTTGCCAGCCATCTGGTGCTGTTCGATCTGCCGCTCAACCCGGATCTGCTGGAACAGCGCATCGGTCGACTGGACCGTATCGGGCAGCAGAATACCGTCGAGATCCATGTGCCCTACTTGGAGGGGACTGCCCAGCGCGCCCTGCAGCTCTGGTATCACGATGGTCTGGATGCATTCGAGCAGACCTGCCCGACTGCCCGCCCGGTATTCGAAGCGGTACGTGACGAGCTGTTCGAGCTGCTGGCCGCCAACACCGGCGATCAGGAACCCCTCGATGCCCTGCTGGTCAAGACTCGCGAACTGCACGAGCCGCTCAAGGCCCGGCTGGAACAGGGTCGCGATCGCCTGCTGGAGATCCACTCCAGCGGTGGCGCCGCCGCCCAGCAGCTGGTCGACAAACTGGCCGCCGAAGATGACGACACCGGCATGATCTCCTTCGCTCTCAAGATGTTCGACGAGATCGGCGTCAATCAGGATGACCGTGGCGAGAACGCGCTGGTGCTGACCCCGGGGGATCACATGCTGGTCTCCAGCTTCCCGGGCCTGCCGCAAGATGGCATGACCATCACCTTCGATCGCAACACCGCCCTGTCGCGAGATGACATGGCGCTGCTCTCCTGGGATCACCCCATGATGCGCGGCGGTATCGACCTGATCCTGGGCTCCGAAATTGGTGCTACCTCGGTCGCACTGCTCAAAAACAAGGCGCTGCCCATCGGCTCCATCCTGCTTGAGCTGATCTTTGTTGCCGAGTCTGCATCCCATCCCCAGCTCTATCGCTTCATGCCGCCGACCCCGATCCGTCTGCTGATGGACAAGAACGGCCAGAATCTGGGTGAAAAAGTGGCGTTTGATGCCTTCAACCGCCAGCTGACCCCGGTCAATCGCCACCTCGGCAGCAAGCTGGTCACCGCGTCCCAACCGGTGATCCACGGTCTGATTGGCAAGGGCCAGGCCATTGCCGAAGAGCTGAAAGGCGGGATTGTCGACAAGGCCCGCGCCCAGATGGCGCAGACCCTGCAACAGGATCTGGACAGGCTGGAAGCGCTCAAGGCGGTCAACCCGAACGTGCGTGACAGCGAATTGGATTATCTGCGCAATCTGCAGGCAGAATTGCACCACCTGATCGATCAGACCCAACTCAAGCTGGATGCCATCCGCTTTATCGTGGTCACCCATAACTGACGCGATACTGAAGAGACATGACCGGCTCATGCCGGATGCCATGCCCTTTATGATTGTGGTTACTCATAACTGATGGGGGCTTGCCCCCACCTTCTGATGCGAGACATTTATGTTTGAATACTCACCGCCTCTGGAACCCTGGCTCGATATCCTGTTCAAGGACAAGGACATCATGGTGGTCAACAAGCCCACTGGCCTGCTGAGCGTCCCCGGGCGCGGCCCCGAGAATGAAGACAGCGTCCTGCATCGGGTAAAGCAGCAGCATCCCAAGGCAGCGGCGGCTCATCGCCTCGACATGTCCACTACTGGCGTCATTGTCATTCCCCTCAATCCCAATTCCCATCGGGAGCTGAGTCGGCAATTTCGCGAGCGGGAGACCGAAAAGCACTACCTCGCCTGGGTGTGGGGCGAGCCGAAGGCAGCGTCGGGTCAGGTCGACCTGCCGCTCTGCGTCGACTGGCCCAACCGGCCGAAACAGAAGGTTGACCACGAGGAGGGGCGTCATGCTCTGACCCTGTGGCAGAAGCTGAAGGTGGAGAATGGCAACAGCCTGATCAAGCTGACCCCCATCACGGGTCGCTCGCACCAGCTGCGCGTCCACATGCTGGAGCTGGGACACCCGATTCTGGGTGACAACCTCTACGCCCATCCGGATGCGCTGGCGGCGGCCCCCCATCTCTACCTGCATGCGGCCAGCCTGACCATCAGCCACCCCCGCAGCGGCGAGCGGATGACCTTCGAGGCGCCAGCCCCCTTTCCGGTCTGAGCCAACATAGACATCGCGATATCGCAGACATAAAAAAGCCCCCATCGACTGGATGGGGGCTTTTTCGTTAGGGTCAGACGCGAATATCGATGTTACTTCCCAAAGAAGCGTTGGCCGATGTCGGTGCAACCGGTGCTGATTGAGCTGCTGTTTGCAGCAGTTTCAATGCAGATTCACCTTCTTGGGTCTGTTGTTTCTTGGCCAGGCTGGCCGTCATCAATGCAGAACCAAATGACGCAGATGCAGAACTAGATATATCCATGGTGTACCTCCTGCTTTAAGACTATCGGCCATCTTGGACCAAGCATGAGCCATTTTGGCTAAATTAAATACGCCTTGTCGGGTTGGCGTCGCTCCAGCCACTCCTCTTCCATCTCCAGCAAGGTTTGATAAACCTTCTCTGCCTGTTCTGGACGGCTGAACAGATAGCCCTGACCATAGAGATGAATATCAGTGAGGGTGCGCAACACGTCGAGTTGCGCCTGAGTTTCTATCCCTTCACACACCAGACTCTTGCCCAGCATGGAGCCCATCCGGCAAATATTGGCGACCAGCTCGGATGCCTCGATGGACGTATCAATCCCCTGGATGAAGGAGCGATCGATTTTCACCTTGCTGACCGGCAGCTTCTGCAGATAGCTGAGCGAGGAGTAGCCGGTGCCAAAGTCATCCAGTGCCAGCTGTACCCCCTGCTGATTGAGATCCTGCATCAGTTGCAGGGAGTTTTTCACCTCGCGCATGGTGGTGTCTTCCGTCACCTCCAGCACCAGACTGGCGGCCGGAATATGGTGGTCCATCAAGGCCTTGGCAACCAGCTTCAACAGATTGCGCTGATACATGCCGGGCGAGATATTCACGCACATCTGCAAATCAACCAAACCCAGTTGCTGCCACTGATAGAGCTGCTCGCAGGCCGTATTCAATACCCAGCTGCCCAGCTTCTCGGCCAGCTGGAACTCCTCGGCAACCTGGATCACCTCGTTGGGTGGAATGAAACCCAATTCAGGGTGACGCCAGCGCAGCAAGGCTTCCACCGCCTCGCAGCGGCCACTCTCGAGATTGACGATGGGCTGGTAATAGAGCTCGAGTGCATTGTGCTCGAGCGCCATGATCATGTCGCTTGCCAAATGCTTGCGGCGCGCCGTTTCATTGAGCAACGAGTTGTCATAGATGACGTATGGCACATGGGTCTTGCGGCTGTGAAACAAGGCCTGCTCGGCCCGGCTGAGCAGCTCCTGAGTATGCTTGCTGTCCATCGGGAAGAAGGCGATACCGATGCCCACCTCCAGGCGGAACGGGTAGTTGTCGATGATGATGTCCTGCTTGAGCGCATGCAGCAGGCGGGCCACTAGCTCCCTCACCTGGCGCAGGTCACTGCTTTCACGCTGGATCATGGCAAACTGATCGCCGCCCAGCCGGGCCACCCACTCACCGTTTTCACACAAACTGCGCATTCGCTTTGCCAGCTCCTGCAGCAGGAAATCACCGGTGTTGTAGCCGAACTTGCTGTTGATGTCGCGAAAATCGTTGATGTCCACCAGCACCAGGCCAAACGGCGTCTCCTTGGTGGCGTAGGACTCCATTTTCTCCAGCAAGGCCAACCGGTTAGAGAGCCCGGTCAGGGGATCGATCCGCGCCGCCCTGAAATGACGGCGGGCCTCGCGGATCAACAAACCGCTCAACAGCATCACTGACAGCACCAGCCCTGACACCATGAACAGCAGCGCATTGCGCAGCTGGCCAAAGCGTTTGTCATTGCCTGAATAGACGTTGATGTTCTTCTGCATCACGGAGGCGAGAGAATAGGAGAGTGGCTCCTGCAGAGGAACCAGGCGCATCAATATCTGCTGATAATCGGGTGTCCCCGCCTTCAGATTGGTGATATTGGGCTCCATCTCGCGAATGTTGCTTTCGATCAGCTGCACCAGCCGCAGAGTCTTCTGCTTGTCCTTCATGCTCTGGCGCAACTGGCCACTGAGCAGGATGGGGGTACGGCTCCACAGGATGTCGTAGCGCAGCATCAGGGTATCGTGATCGATGCCGCCATAATGGTAGATCTCGACGGAGTTGAGGAAGCGCCCCAACTCCAGTTGCAACTGCATCAGGGCCCAGGAGACGTCATAGGTATACCTCTCCATCACTCGGGTCGCATTCTGTATCTGCGCGAGGCAATAGAGGGTGCTTCCCGTGAACAACAGGATAGATAGGTAAAGAACGATGAGTAAAGGCCACGCCTTGGTCTTTGCTTTCACTCGTACTCCCGCAAGCCACTACATCAATGCTGAATATCAATGGCGTTCAATTGCCAAATCATCATGTCGGTAAACTCCGAGCGTTTCAGCTCGGGATACTGATCCAGCGGTAGGATAAACCAAAGCGGTCCCTTATTCCGTACCCGCATGGTGACCCCGTCATCTTGCCAGGCCAGAATCGGGTCGTATTGCCTGACCTTATCCCAGTTGATCCTGATCTGAAAACTGTTCAAGGCCGTCAAGGTGATCGCCTTGCCATCCGCACCGACGGCAGCCAAGACATCCGCCAGCTTGGGTCCCACATATTTGTGCGGTTTGTCGACCCAGGGATTGCTGGTCACTATCTCATGCTGCGGCAGGGCCTTGAGCATGGCGAGATCGAAGGAGACCACCCCCTCCGTCGCTTCGGCCGGCAGCACATTGCCGGTCACCTTCAAAATGACGGGCCCCTGTGGCGCCTCAAGTGCCATCACCGGCATGGCCAGAGAAAACAGTAATGGAATCAAACCCAGTACACGCATACTCACCTCTGATTAAGTCACTGACAATAGACTCAGTTTAGTCGCCATAAAAAAAACGGCCCGCAATAGCGAGCCGTTTGGTAACCAGGGCTGAATTACATCATGCCCATGCCGCCCATGCCGCCCATGTCAGGCATGGCAGGGGCATCTTTCTTCGGCAGCTCGGAGATCATGCACTCGGTGGTGATCATCAGGCCGGCGATGGAAGAGGCGAACTGCAGGGCTGAACGGGTCACCTTGGTCGGATCCAGGATACCCATGGCCAGCATGTCACCGTACTGTTCGGTGTAGGCGTTGTAACCGAAGTTACCTTCACCGTTCTTCACCGCGTTGGCGATGACGGAGGCCTCTTCACCGGCGTTGATGACGATCTGGCGCAGCGGGGCTTCCATGGCGCGCAGAGCGACCTTGATACCCACGTTCTGATCTTCGTTGTCGCCACGCAGGCCGGCCAGTTTGGCGGCCACGCGTACCAGCGCAACACCACCACCGGCAACCACACCCTCTTCTACTGCGGCGCGAGTCGCGTGCAGGGCGTCGTCAACCCGGGCTTTCTTCTCTTTCATCTCAACTTCGGTGGCAGCGCCAACCTTGATCACCGCAACACCGCCAGCCAGTTTGGCTACGCGCTCTTGCAGCTTCTCACGGTCGTAATCGGAAGAGGTCTCTTCGATCTGCTGACGGATCTGGGCCACACGGCTCTCGATCAGGGATGCATCACCCACGCCATCGATGATGGTGGTGTTCTCTTTGGTGATGACGATGCGCTTGGCACGGCCCAGGTCTTCCAGGGTCGCTTTTTCCAGCTCCATGCCCACTTCTTCGGAGATCACGGTACCACCGGTCAGGATGGCGATATCCTGCAGCATGGCTTTGCGACGGTCACCGAAGCCAGGTGCCTTGACGGCAGCGACTTTCACGATGCCACGCATGGTGTTGACCACCAGGGTCGCCAGCGCTTCGCCTTCTACGTCTTCGGCCACGATGATCAGCGGCTTGCCCGCTTTGGCTACGCCTTCCAGCACCGGCAGCATTTCACGGATGTTGGAGACTTTCTTGTCGACCAGCAGGATGAAGGGATCGTCCAGCTCAACGGCACCGGTTTCCGGCTTGTTGACGAAGTACGGGGAGAGGTAGCCACGGTCGAACTGCATGCCTTCTACCACGGCCAGCTCGTCGTCCAGACCCTGACCGTCTTCAACGGTGATGACGCCGTCACGACCTACCTTGTCCATGGCTTCGGCAATCAGCTTGCCGACTTTCTCGTCGGAGTTGGCGGAGATGGTGCCGACCTGAGCGATGGCATTGTTGTCGGCACACGGCTGGGACAGCGCTTGCAGCTCGGCAACGGCGGCTACTACGGCCTTGTCGATACCACGCTTCAGATCCATCGGGTTCATGCCGGCGGCAACGGCCTTCAGGCCTTCGTTGACGATGGCTTGAGCCAGTACGGTAGCGGTAGTGGTACCGTCACCGGCGGCGTCATTGGCCTTGGAAGCAACTTCCTTGACCATCTGGGCGCCCATGTTCATGAACTTGTCTTCCAGCTCGATTTCGCGTGCAACGGAGACACCGTCCTTGGTGATGGTCGGTGCGCCGAAGGACTTGTCCAGTACCACGTTGCGGCCTTTCGGGCCCAGGGTTACCTTGACGGCATCGGCCAGGATGTTTACGCCTTCCAGCATCTTGCTGCGTGCTTCGTTGCCAAACTTGACTTCTTTAGCTGCCATTTCTTCAATCCTTCAATCAATTCGCAGGGGGAAAGGGTGGATTACTCTTCGACAATCGCCAGGATGTCGGTTTCAGACAGGATCAGTACGTCCTGACCATCCAGCTTCTCGGTCTTCACACCGTAGCCTTCGTTGAAGATCACCTTGTCACCAACCTTGACGGCGAGGGCTTTGACATCGCCATTATCCAGAATTCGGCCAGTCCCCACGGCAAGAACTTCACCACGGGTGGACTTCTGGGCCGCAGTACCAGTCAAGACAATGCCGCCAGCGGATTTGGCTTCAGCTTCGATGCGCTTGATGATGACGCGGTCGTGCAGTGGACGAATTTTCATCGATAACTCTCCCAAAATGAGTCTCTGTGTTGCTTTGAGGAATGGCCATTCCTGGCCAAATTAGATATGTCTCCGATGTGGGGCACGTTTGTTAACCCTTCAAGGGCAAATACAAAAAAAATATTTTCACGTACTATGAACGTCTTCGATGGATCTCCCGAAGTCCCGGTCAGGAAACCGGTTTGTGCTGCCCGCAGCCAGAACTCCGCCAGACGTACAGAGACGAGCCCGTGACCCGACCCAATCCCCTGCTGACTGCCCCCATGACGTCCGTATTGCTGCGCATGACGGGCCCGATGATCCTCGGTATCGTCGCTATTCTCGCCTTCAACCTGGTCGACACCTTCTTCATCGGCATGCTGGGTACCCAGGCGCTGGCCGCCATCAGCTTCACCTTTCCGGTGACCTTCGTGGTCACCTCGCTGGCGATGGGACTGGGAGCCGGTCTCTCTGCGGTGATGGGTCATGCGCTCGGCCAGGGCAAGCATGATGAAGCCGCCCGCATCACCACCGACAACCTGTTTCTGGCCGTGCTGCTGGTCGCCCTCATCGCACTGGCGGGCGCGCTGACCATACACCCGCTGTTCCGGTTGCTCGGCGCCAGCGATGAGCTGATCGCCCTCATCTACGACTACATGCTGATCTGGTATCTGACCGTCCCCATGCTGGTGCTGCCCATGGTGGGCAATGCCGCCATCCGGGCCACCGGCGATACCAAGACCCCCAGCCTGGTGATGACGGTGGCCGGGCTGGTCAATGGGGTGCTGGATCCCCTGCTCATCTTCGGCATAGGCCCCTTCCCCGCATGGGGGATCCGCGGCGCCGCCATCGCCACCTCCCTCTCCTGGCTGATGGCCATGCTGGTCAGCCTCTATATATTGCGCCACCGGGAAGGACTGCTGTGCTGGCGCCTCTCCCCTCGTCCGCAGTTGCTGGCCCACTGGCGTGCCCTGCTGCACGTGGCGGTGCCCGCCTCCTTCACCAACATGCTCAACCCGCTGGCCAACGCCGTGCTGATGACCATCTTCGCCGGGCTGGGGACGGAAGTGGTGGCCGCCTACGGCGCCGCATCGAGAGTGGAAGCCCTGTTGCTTATCGTGATGATGGCGCTCTCCTCCGTGCTGGCGCCCTTCATCTCGCAGAACTGCGGGGCGGGCAACCCGGCCCGCGCAAAGGCGGCGCTGCAGTTTTGCATGCGCTTTGCCCTGCTGTTCCAGCTGGCGGTATACGCACTAACCTGGCTGCTGGCCCCCTTCATCGCCGAGCTGTTCAGCAGTCATCCGCAGGTGGTGCGCCTCATCGTGCTCTATCTGCACCTGGTACCCATCGGCTACGGCTTTCAGGGCATGGTGATGCTGCTCGCATCCGCCTTGAATGGCGTGAGGGCTTCCAGCGTCTCCTTCCTGTTCAACGGGTTGCGGCTGTTTGTCTTCTTGCTGCCAGGGGCCTGGCTGGGGGCGAAACTGGGAGGGGAGCAGGGGATCTATCTGGGAATTCTCGTGGCCAATCTGGCGGCGGGCACCCTGGCCTGGTGGTATGCCCGCCACCGCTTCGAGCAGTTGTGCCATCAGGGCAGGCCCTGATGGCAGGAAAGTAAGCGCAGCAGTTACTCCTTGCGCTCGAACTCCCCTTCAATGGTGGTGCCGCTGCGCGGAGCCTGGCCCGGCTGGTCATTGCCCGGCACCTCGTCAAACGGCTGCTGACGAGCCTGAAAACCGCTCATCTGCATCTTGAACTGGTTACTGCCGATCAGCTTGTCGGCCAGCTTGTTGCGCAGCCAGGGCTGCAGCAACAGGATGCCGAAGAAGTCGGTCACGAAACCCGGGATGATCAGCAGCAGACCGGCCAGCGCCAGCATCATGCCCCCCATCACCTCACGTCCCGGCATCTCCCCCTGCTGCATCTTCTGCTGCGCGTTGAACAGGGTCTTGATCCCTTCGCTGCGCACCAGCGAGGAGCCCAGCACCGCCGTCAGAATGAGCAAGCCGACGGTCGGCAAGGCACCGATCACGGAGCCGACTTCGATCATCACGGTGAGCTCAAGCACCACCAGACCGACCAACAATAGAAACAACTTGCCCATAACAACCTCAGTGCGGATGAATGTGAATGAACCGCTGGCGAAGTGCGACAACCGTTGATGCCGTTGCCAACCCGCCATGGTATCGGTTCCTGTTGATTAAAATGGGGGGTGACGCGCATTTTTCAAGTCCACAGGGTGACGAGGCGCCGGATCCACAGAAAAACCGGCTTGCCAGACTGTGATTGAAGTCATTGTTCTGTCAAAGTAAATCGGTTGATTGCAATATCTGTTTAATGACCACAAGTTATTTGAGGTTGTCTCAAATTTAGTGATCCAGGTCTAATATCAGATACCTCAATTGGGGTAATATCGACGCCAGTAATTAAGGGAGCAAAAAAGCCCCCAACCGCCCCACTCGATGTGTGGTGCTTCAGGATGAACCGTGCGTAAGGAACTCGCGACCACTCGGTGAGGATCGTTTCCATTTATCTGATTTCTGAGGCATTACAATGAGCGACATCAAGAACGTCCGCATTGAAGAAGACCTGCTGGGCACCAAAGAAGTTTCCAACGATCTCTACTACGGTGTGCATACCCTGCGCGCCGTTGAGAACTTCAAGATCAGCACTCAGAAGATTTCTGACGTTCCGGAATTCGTCCGCGGCATGGTACTGACCAAGAAGGCCGCCGCCCTGGCGAACGGCGAACTGGGTACCATCCGTCCTGAAATTGCTGACAAGATCGTAGAAGCCTGCGACCTGATGCTGAACACCGGCAAATGCTTCGACCAGTTCCCGGTCGACGTTTACCAGGGTGGTGCCGGCACCTCCGTCAACATGAACACCAACGAAGTACTGGCCAACATCGCCCTCGAAATCATGGGCCTGGCCAAGGGCCGCTACGACGTCATCAACCCCAATGACCACGTCAACAAGTGTCAGTCCACCAACGATGCCTACCCCACCGGTTTCCGCGTGGCCGTGGTCAACAGCACCGACACCACCCTGCACGCGCTGGAAGCACTGATCGCCGCCTTCGATGCCAAGGCCGCCGAGTTCAAGGGCATCCTGAAGATGGGTCGTACCCAGCTGCAAGATGCGGTGCCGATGACCCTGGGTCAGGAGTTCCATGCCTTCGCCGTCACCCTGCGCGAAGAGATCAAGTCCATCAAGCGTTGTCAGGAGCTGCTGCTGGAAGTGAACCTGGGCGCCACCGCCATCGGTACCGGCCTGAACACCCCGCCCGAGTACTCCGCCCTGGCCATCAAGCGCCTGGCCGAGATCACCGGTCGTGCCTATGTTCCGGCGGAAGATCTGATCGAAGCGACCTCCGACTGCGGCGCCTACGTGATGCTGCACGGCGCCATCAAGCGCATGGCGATGAAGCTCTCCAAGATCTGTAACGACCTGCGTCTGCTCTCCTCCGGCCCGCGCACTGCACTCAAAGAGATCAACCTGCCGGAAATGCAGGCTGGCTCCTCCATCATGCCGGCCAAGGTCAACCCGGTCATTCCGGAAGTGGTCAACCAGTCCTGCTTCAAGGTCTTTGGCAACGACGTCACCATCACCTTCGCCGCCGAAGCCGGTCAGCTGCAGCTGAACGTCATGGAGCCGGTGATCGGTCAGGCGATGTTCGAATCCCTGAGCCTGATGGAAAAAGCCTGCATCTCCCTGCGCGAGAAGTGCGTGGAAGGCATCACCGCCAACCCGGAAATCTGCATGAACCACGTGCTGAACTCCATCGGCATCGTGACCTACCTGAACCCCTTCATCGGCCACCACGAAGGCGACATCGTCGGCAAGATCTGTGCCCAGACCGGCAAGAACGTCCGTGAAGTCGTGCTGGAGCGCGGCCTGCTGACCGCCGAGCAGCTGGATGAAATTCTCTCCATCGAGAACCTGATGAACCCGCAATACAAAGCCAAGCGTTATACCCGCGAAGCCACCGTATAAGCGAGCAAATGGGCCGGGCTTATCCCGGCCCATAAAGTCAGTTCCCGATAGGTCTTGCCCAGCCCCATCGGGAATTGGCTTTTCTGCCAAATAAAACCTAAAAAAACTGGAAAATGGAGTGTTCGCTATGATTGGAATCGAGTTACTTGTCGTGCTCGCCGCTATCTATCTGGGGGCCCGGATAGGCAGCATCGGCATCGGCTTTGCCGGTGGTTTGGGGGTACTGGTACTGACCTGGGGTCTGGGGATGCCAATTCCCAGCGACCAGCTGGTCACCTACATCCCCTGGGACGTGATCATGATCATCGCGTCCGTCATCTGCGCCATTGCCTGTATGCAACTGGCCGGTGGCATGGACTATCTGGTCTCCCTGGCCGAGAAAGCCCTGCGCAAGAACCCCAAATACATCACCTTCGCCGCGCCGGTCGTCACCTACCTGATGACCATGCTGGCCGGTACCGGTCACACCGCCTTCTCCACCCTGCCGGTGATCGCCGAAGTGGCCAAGGAACAGGGGATTCGTCCGTCCCGTCCGCTCTCCATCGCCGTCATCGCCTCCCAGATCGCCATCACCGCCTCGCCCATCTCCGCGGCCGTGGTTGCCTTCTCCGGCATGCTTGAGCCGTTTGGCGTGGATTACCTGACCCTGCTGGCCATCTGCATCCCCTCCACCTTCATCGCCTGCATCCTCGGCGCCTTCGTCGCCAACATGCTGGGCAAGCCGCTCGACCAGGACGAAGTCTACCTGGAGCGCAAGGCCAAAGGGCTGATCAAGCTGCGCGGCACCACCAAGCTGGAGCTCAAGCCTTACGCCAAGGTGTCGGTCTGGATCTTCATCGCCGCCATCGTGGCCGTGATGGCCTACGCCACCGCCATCTCCGGTAAAGTGGGCCTGATCGCCAACCCGCCGATCCCCCGTGATGGCGCCATCATGGGCATCATGCTGGCCGCGGCCACCATCATGACCCTGGTCTGCAAGCTGGACGCCACCCAGGTCACCAACATGCCGACCTTCAAGTCCGGCATGTCCGCCTGTATCTGCGTACTGGGCGTGGCCTGGCTGGGCAACGTCTTCGTGAAAGGCAACATGGACACCATCCAGCTGATCGCCGGCGACCTGCTGAACCAGTACTCCTGGCTGCTGGCCGTGGTGCTGTTCTTCGCCGCCATGCTGCTCTACTCACAAGGTGCCACCACCAAGGCCCTGATGCCGGCCGCTCTGGCACTGGGTGTCAGCCCGCTGACCGCCATCGCCTCCTTCGCCGCCGTGAGCGCCCTGTTCGTGCTGCCGACCTACCCGACCCTGCTGGCCGCGGTCGAAATGGATGACACCGGCTCCACCCGTATCGGCAAGGCGGTATTCAATCACCCCTTCTTCGTACCGGGTGTCGCCACCATCGCCATCGCCGTGGCGCTGGGCTTCTTCTTCGGTGGCATGATGCTCTAACCAGCATTTAATTCCACAAACACGCAAACGGCCCTGTTCGGGCCGTTTTTTATGCCTGCTTTTCAGGTCAAATCATTAATTAATCCTTGTGCGCTTCAGTTTCTATCAAGGTTCGCAGATCTACTCTGGGGTATCGGAACAGAAACCGATCAACAGGGCCGAGCACAGGTCCGACAGTGTTTACACCAGAGGAACGAACAATGAAAAAGACAGCATTGACCATGGCCATCTCCAGCGTGCTGCTGGCCGGTGGTGCGCAAGCCGCTACCGTCTACAACCAGAACGACACCAAACTCGACATCGGTGGTCGCGCTCAAGGCATGTACTACGGCACTGATGACAACGGTTCTGAAGGTGACCAGAGCTACCTGCGTCTGCACGTTGCCGGCGAAACCAAGATCGACAACGAGCTGACCGCGTTCGGCTTCGCTGAATACAACCTGCCGGTCTCCGGCTCCGACAACGACGAGCTGCGTTATGCCTACGCCGGCATCAAGCACGATCGTTTCGGTGCCTTCAGCTACGGCCGTCAGGATGGTCTGTTCACCAAAGCCGTGAACAACTACACCGACGTGCTGCCAGAGTGGGGTGGTGACGGTCTGGGCAAGGACACCGAAATATTCGGTACCGGTCGTACCAACGGCCTGGCCCAGTATATCTACACCTATCAGGGCCTGACCCTGGGTGCCCAGTTCACCGGCAACAACGATCCGCAGAATGCCGATCGCTCCAACCTGACTGGCACCAACAGCACCTGGAATCCGAAGGGTTCTGCTGAAGGCTTCGCCGTGTCCGCCAACTATGACTTCGACATGGGCCTGAGCCTGGGTACCGCCTACAACCAGGCTGGCAAGACCGACGAGCAGGCCGCCAACGCCGCCTTCGGTGGTGACCGTGACGCCAAACTGTACGGTGTCGGTGCCAAGTACGCCGTCGGCGACCTCTACCTGGCTGCCACCTACTCCCACGGTGAAGACCACATGTACGTCAGCACCTTCAACGGCTACGCCGAGAAGATGGATGGCTACGAAGCCGTCGCCCAGTACGCCTTCGGCAAGTTCAAGCCGTCCCTGGCCTACCTGCGTACCGACGTGAAGGACAACGCTCGCGGCATCGATGACACCGCCACCGAGTACGTTTCCATCGGTGCCTGGTACAACTTCACCGACAACTTCAACGCCTACGTTGATTACAAGATCAACCTGCTGGACAACGTCAACGGTACCCACACCAACTCGCTGGGCAAGAACACCGACGACGTGGTCGCCGTGGCCCTGCAGTACAACTTCTAAGTCTTCCCTGAATTGCCTACTGTATTTTTTACCGGCCGCCCAGCGGCCGGTTTTTTATTGCCCGTCAGATGTTGACCCGCGCCAGACTCGGCTCGCGGTGAAAGCAGTTCACCAGCAGCAGCAAGGTCGTCACCCCGACCGTGCCCAGCACCAGCCAGGGTAACCAGGGCTGACCCTGCAGCATGGCGTAGTCATGCAGCGCACCGCCCCCCACGTAACCCGTCATGCCCCCCAGCGCCAGCCCCAGCCGGCTGAAGCCCATGTAGCTGCCGCGTGCTCCCGGTTGTGCGAGCTTGGTCATCAGCGTCTCCCGCGCCGGTTCGGCGATGACGATCCCCAGATAGAAGCAGGCCAGCAGCATGAACACCGCAGGCAGGGTGTTGGCAAAGGCCACCAGCCCGATGCCGGTGGTCATCAGCAGCACCCCGGCCATCAGGCGGCTCTCCAGCTTGAAGTGGCGCTCGCCATAGCGCGCCAGCGGATAGAGCAGCGCCAGCGAGATGGCGGTCTCCAGGGTATACATCCAGCCCACCGCGGTGGTGGTGCCCGCCATCTGCTTGACCAGGATGGGGAAGATCAGCATCACCTGGACCCAGAGCGCATAGTAGCCGCTCAGGATCAGCACCAGCCGGCAGAACGCCTTGTCCGCCAGCACCTGGCCGAGACCGGCGCGGATCGGGGTCGGCCGCACCGAGAGCTTGTAGGCGGGCAGGATCAGCAGGTTGCACAGCGCGGCGCAGACAAACAGGCCGGCCCCCAGCAGGCAGACATATTCGAAGTCGAAGTTGAGCAGCCAGCTGCCGAGCAGGGCCCCCACCACGGCGCCGGCGCTCTCCAGCATCATCAGCAACGAGATGTAGCGCCCCCGCTGGCGGGGCCGGGTGAACTTGATCACCAGGGCGGCGCGGGGCGGATCGAACAGACAGCCTCCCAGCCCCGAGATGACGCAGGAGAGGATCAGCTCCAGCCCGCTCTGGGCATAGGCCAGGCTGGCAAACCCCGCCGCCCGCAGCAGCATGCCGCCCACGATGAGCGGCCGCGCGCCGAACTTGTCCGCCAGCGAACCGCCCAGAATGCCCAGCCCCTGCTGGGTCAGCTGGCGCAATCCCAGCGCCAGCCCCACCACCCCGGCCGCCCAGCCGAGTTGATCCACGAAGCGCAGGCTGATCATGGGCATCACCACGAAGAACCCCAGGATCACCAACAGGGAATCCAACGCCAAAAACCACCGCCCCAACCGCCTCGCCCGCTCCACCATGACTACCCGTCCCCCTGCTTTCTGATGACATTCCGATTAATTCGTCTCATCGCCCGAATGACGCCGTCACCAAACGGGCTCAAGGTGCAACAAGCCCCTGAACCGATATGGCAATATGCCAAAGCACAACGATTGATACTGCTATTCTGGAAGGACGCCAGATATAGTGGTAGCCGACAACTGGCTATATTTTATATTGGATTATGTTATGGCTATGACCCTCGACGATCTGCAATTGCTGCTGGATGTGGTCAATCGCGGCAGCTTCAGCAAGGCGGCCGCCGTGCGCGGCTGGTCACAACCCATGGTGAGCCAGCGGATCGCCGTGCTGGAACAGGATCTGGGCCAGCCCCTGTTTCGTCGCCATCGGCGCGGCGCCACCCCCACCCCGGCCTGCGAGCAGTTCCTGCCTGCCGCGAGTGCGGCACTGAGTGCGCTGGAAGGGGGTCGCCTGGCGATGCAGGGAGCGCCCGCCCTGCCGCGCATTCGGCTCGCCTGCCTGCCCTCCCTGACGACCGTGGTGTTCGGCCCCCTGCTGCTGGCACTGGTCGACGAGACCTTCGAGATCCGCTGCAACACGGATCACTCCGGCATCATCATGCAGGAGCTGCTGACCGGCGAGACCGACGTCGGCTTCATCCTCAAGTGCCCGGCCATCGCCGGCATCCAGCTCGAGTTGCTCTACCGCTCCCCCATCATAGCGGTGGCCTGCGCCACCCATCCGCTGGCCGGGCGGCAGGGCCTGACCCTGCAGGACATCGCCAACGAGCGGCTGGCCCCCCAGCAGTGGGGTACCGGCTGCGACGAGCTGATCCTGCAGTTGCGCCTGCTACGCCAGGTGGCCAGCCCGCTGCACGCCATCCAGCCCGCCAGCGCGGCGCGGGAGCTGGCGCTGGAACACGGCTTCATCACCCTGATGCCGGCGCTCGCCATCGCCCGGGATCTGGAGTTCGGCCGGCTGGTGCAGCTGGACGTGGTGGATCTGCCGCCGGATCACTGGGATGTGATGATGGCCTGGCGTAGCGGCAAACGGCCCAATCCCGCCAAGGAGCGGGTGCTGGAGGCCGCCCGCACCCTGGCCCGGCGCTGGGCGGGCAAATCCGCATAAAAAAAGCGCCGGACAAGTCCGGCGCTCTATCTCTGTTACGGTGACTCAGGCTCAGTAGCTGGCCTTGAGGGTCACCCCCGAGAAGGCGCTGTAGGCGCTCAGCTGCACGTTCCAGGTCCCCGCCTTGGGCGAATTCAGGGTGCAGGTCTCGGCGCTGCCGCTCTTGTAGGGGCGGCAGTCATAGCTGCTGCTGGTCGGCACGCTGCCGAACTTCACATACAGATCCGCATCGCCGGTACCGCCGCTGCTGGCGATCACCAGCTGGCTCTTGCCGGCCGGCACGTCGATGGTGAAGTTAAGCTTGCCACCCTTGGCGGCGGAGAGACCGCTCACCGGCACCCCGTTTTGCAGCACGCTGCCCGGCTGCGGCGTGGTGCCGCCACAGGTGGCATTGACCCCCACTGTGGTAAAGGCTGCCGCCACGTCGGTCACGCTGTAGCCCAGATCGGTGGCGGCCTTGGTCACCCCGCAGGCGCCCTGATCGAAGGTAGTGTTGGCGCCCCAGTAGAGGCGGTTGGCCAGCACGAACACTTCAAAGGCCTTGCGGGTATTCCAGCCGCTGGTGTTGGCCAGCAGGTAGAAGGCGCGGTTGTAGACACCGGAGCTGTGGTGCACGTCGATGCCATCGTAGTAGTCGCTGGCATGACCGATGGAGCTGCCGTCCCGGGTCGGATCCTCAAAGTAGCGCAGCGAGCCGTTGCCCTTGAAGATCTGGGCGCCCACCAGCCAGTCGTTGCTGCCCTTCATGAAGTTCTCGGCCGCTTCCCCCGCCATGTCGGAGAAGGCCTCGTTGATGCCGCCCGACTGACCGGAGTAGACCAGCCCGGAGTTCTGCTCGGTAAAGCCGTGGCTCACCTCGTGGGCCGCCACGTCCAGGCTCACCAGCGGATAGAAGGTGGTGGCGCCGTCACCGAAGGTCATCTGGCTGCCGTCCCAGAAGGCATTCTCGTAGTTGCGGCTGTAGTGTACCCGCATCTTCAGCTTGAAGGTCAGCGGCGCCGTGTTGTACCAGTTGCGGTACATGTCGAACACCACGTTGCCGAAGTAGTGGGCGTCGTTGAGCGGCGAGTAGGCGCCGTTGATCTCCTTGACCGTGTTCTCCGGGCAGGTGAACTGATGAATGGCGCCGCCCGTGGTGGCGTGATTCATGTTGAGGGTGTCCACGTTCGGACTGGTCATCCGGCAGTTGTCATCCACCAGCAGCGGGCCGAAGTCGGCGCCGTAGAAATATTTGCCGGTCTTGACGTTGCCACCCGGGCCGGTGGCGTCCTTGTGGTTGATCCCTTCCCAGCGCTTGAGCTCGCTGCCGTTCTGGGCATCGATCACCACGAAGGGGCGGCTCGGCTCATCGCTCGCCGCCAGCCAGGAGACCAGATAGACCAGGCGGGCCTGACCTGCCTCATCCTGCATCACGAACAGCTTGACCCGCTCGTTGCTGCCCTTGGCCCCGGCCCGCGCCTTGCTGGCGGCATCGGCCGGCGACAGGGCGGCGGTCGGACTGGCCACGTCGGCATCGATCTGGCGCAGGATCTGGCCGGAGACCTGGCTTATCTGCCCGCCGAGGGATTGCTCGGCCACCAGCACCTGGCCCCAGACCGGGATCCCGTGCCAGGTCTGCTCATAGCGCACCCGCTGCTGACCATTGGGCAGCTTGACCGCCCGCACCTGACGAAACTCGCCATCCCCTGCCAGCGCGCTTACCCCGGCAGCGCCGCTCGGCGCTCCCTGAATGCCCGCGACCTGATGCACATCCACCTGTTCTGCAGCCAGCGCTGCGCTTCCCCAGCAGGCCAATACCACGGCCAAATAGACTTTGTTCATCCGTCTTTTCCTTAAGTCGATGAAGATTACACGTCGGGTCCGTTGCCCGGCGCTCCTACACTAGTTGGCACGTTCAAGATTGCTGCCTGTCATATGTGACAGAGCAGCACAAACCCATAGCAGGATCTGCTGTTGCCCCTGTTTGGTAGCGTGAGAAGAGATCAAAATGGCGAATAACACCAAAAAAAGCCGAACAATGGCCAGGCGCTTTCTGGCCGCCGCCAATCGCCCCTCCATATGGGGATGGCGGGGCGCAAGAACAGATGGAAAACCCTTGGCGTACAAGGGGTTGATTGGCTACATTGGCGGTTTGGCGGCCCGCTTCGGGCCCTGACTGGAGGGGAGGTACGGATGTTTTCATGGCAACTGGACGACGAGCTGGCGCTGCTGTTCCTGCAGCCCGATATGGCCAGCGAGCTCTTTGCCCTGTGTCGGGAGAACCGCGACTACCTGACCCAGTGGCTGCCCTGGCCGCCCTACATTCAGCAGCCCGCCGACAGCGCCACCTTCATCCGCCACGCCATCGAGAAGTTTGCCCGCGGCGAGGGGCTGACCACCGCCATCGAGTATCAGGGAGAAGTGGTCGGCGTCATCGGCTACAACCAGATCGACCGGGCGCTGGCCAAGGTCAACATCGGCTACTGGCTGGCCGAGCGCTGGCAGGGCAACGGCATCATCACCCGCGCCTGCCAGGCCTTGATCCATCACGCCTTCGAGGAGATGGGGATGGAGAAGGTGGAGATCAGCGCCGCCACCGACAACGAGCCCAGCCGGGCCGTCTGCGAGCGCCTCGGCATGCAGCAGGAGGGGATCACCCGTCGTGCCGAGCGGCTGGCCGACCGCGTCATGGACCACGTTCACTACAGCCTGCTGCGCGATGAGTGGCTCAGGCAGAGGGATCACTGATGGCGCTGCCACACCTGTGCACGGCCCGCTGCCAGCTCACCATACTGCCCCCCGAGCGGGCCGATCTGATGCTGGATTTCTATCTGCGCAACCGCGCCCACCTCGCCCCCTGGGAGCCCAGCCGGGACGAGAACTTCTACACCCTGAGCCACTGGCACGGCCGGCTGCGCGACAGCTATGGCCAGTTCTTCAATGGCAGCGGGGTACATCTGGTGGCGCTCGATCCCCATGGTGAGCAGGTGATTGCCACCTGCAACTTCACCAACATCCTGATGGGCGCCTTCAAGGCCTGCCATCTGGGTTACGCCATCGACCAGGCCCATCAGGGACAGGGACTGATGCAGGAGATCGTCGAGGCCGGCATCGACTACCTGTTCCGGGAACACGGCCTGCACCGCATCATGGCTGGCTACATGCCGTCGAATCTGCGCAGCGGCGCCCTGCTCGAGCGGCTCGGCTTCGAGCGGGAGGGGTACGCCAAAGACTACCTGATGATCAACGGCCGCTGGGAGGATCATATCCTCACCGCGCGCCTCAACCCGGCGCTCTAGCCGGTTCCCGAGCCAGCAAGAATCCCGTCAAAGGCGGGGAACGGACATAAAAAAACGGGCCCGAAGTTGCCTTCGGGCCCGTTCTTCAGATGAGGTGCAGGCTTAGTTGGCCTTGGCATCGCTCACTGCGGCTTCCGCCTTGGTGGCTACGTCAGCGGCAGCCTTCTCAACGGTTGCAGTCGCTTCGGAAGCGGCCTTCTCTACGGTAGAGGTGGCTTCGCTAGCGGCTTTCTCAACAGTTGCAGCAACGTCGGCGGCCGGAGTAGCAGCCGGAGCGGCGGCTTCTTCTTTCTGACCACAAGCGGTCAACATCAGACCCAGGATACCGGCTACCAGTACTTTGTTCATGTGCATACCCTCAGAAAAATATGGAGAGATGGTTGGTACAACCATCACAGTGCGTCCTTTCACCCGGTGAAAAAACCATATGCCGGGAGCCAAGAGGCGCGCGAAATATATCCCCATACGCGCCCAATGAAAACGAGTATCACAATGATATTTTCTCGTTGGCTGGATGAAAAGAACTACTACAACGACAAACATTAATACAAAACACTGTAAACGGCGCAGTTTTGTACAATAAAACGCCACAGGCCCCGTGGTTGCTGGCAATAAACGGCTATTGCATTGTGCCGGCAACCACGCGCGGACTGCGCCTCAATCAGACAGGATCTGACAAGCCAGCCGCTTGCCCTCGCGGGCGCTGTCGCGGGCCAGGTCCAGCAGCGCCATCACCGCCAGTGCCTCGCTGGCCGGTACCGGGTTGTCGCCTTCCCCACGAATGGCGGCGCAGACACCGCGATAGTAAGCGCCGTAGTCCCCCGCCTCGCCGGCCACGCTCTGCTGCTGCAGCTGACCGTCGCGGATCCGGCTGAGCTGGCCGGGTTCGTTGTCCACTCCCCAGTCTGCCGCCGGCGGCCGCTTGCCGAGCTTGAGCTGCTCCTCCTGCACATCCATGCCGAACTTGATGAAGGAACCCTCGCTGCCGTGGATGACGAAACGCGGCATGGTGGCCGACACCAGGCAGCTGCCGTGCAGCACGACCCGCATCTCGCCATAGCCGAGCACCACGTGGAAGTAGTCATCCGCCAGGGCTCCGGGGCGCTGCTGGGCCAGATCCGCCTGCAGCCAGTCCGGCTGACCGAACAGCTGGAGCGACTGATCGAGGATGTGGGGGCCGAGATCGAACCAGAGGCCGGAGCCCGGACCGCCCGCCTCGCGCCAGCGCTGGCGCACCTCGGGACGATAGCGATCGAAGTGGGATTCGAACTGGGCGACCTGACCGAGGGCCCCCTCCGCCAGCAGGCGGCGTACGGTGAGAAAGTCACCGTCCCAGCGCCGGTTGTGGAAGATGCTGAGCAGCCGCTGCTGCTTCTCCGCCAGCTCAACCAGCGCCTTCGCCTCGGCCAGATCCAGGGCGAACGGCTTGTCGATCACCACGTGCTTGCCGGCCAGCAGGGCCTCACGGGCGATGGGGGCATGGGTGTCGTTGGGGGTGGCGATCACCACCAGATCGACCGACGGGTCCGCCAGCACCTCGGCCAGCGAACCGACCCGGCAACCGGGCAGATCGCTCTGCACCTTGGCGGCATCGCGGCTCACCACCCAGCCGAGGGAGAGCCCGGGCGTGCTGGTCAGAAACGGGGCGTGAAAGGTTTGGCCTGCAAAGCCGTAGCCCACCAGGGCGGCATTGATTGTGTGGCTCATCCGGTTTTCTCCACGGGTAGCTGTGTCACGGGGCGCAGGCAAACCCTTGCCTGCCAAATAGAGAAGGGGGCCCAAGGCCCCCTGAGTGTGCCCATCAGAGCACAGGATTTATTGCAAACACAAGCGCCGGCCCTGGCGGGTCATCAGCATCAGCAAAGGGGGCAGCAGCAGCCACATGTGCAGCGCCAACTGGCTGAGCGGGTCATGCATCAACACGCCGATGAAGCCCACCAGCGCACCGGAGCCGCTCATCTGGAACAGACCGAGCAGGGCGGCGGCGGTGCCGGCGCAGTGGCCGAACGGTGCCAGCGCCATGCCGGCGGCCGCGCCCAGGATCATGGCAAAGCCGATGCTGGAGAGGAACACCGGGCCCATCATGGCCAGCGGATGCTCGATGTGCATGGCCAGGGTCAAGGCGATGGCGGAGAGCAGCAGTACCAGCAGGCCGATGCGCAGGGTGCGTCTTGGCCCCACTCTGGCGATGAAACGGGGTGCCAGGAAGCAGGCCAGGATGTTAAGTGCCGCGTTGGCGGTGAACCAGTAGCTGAAGCCGCTCATGTCCAGCCCCAGCTTCACCATCAGCTGCACCGGCGCCGCGGTGACATAGGCCAGGATCACCGCCATCGCCAGCATGCACAGCGTCGCGTTGAACAGGAAGCTCGGGGAGCGCAGCACCGGGCTGTAGCGCGACCAGCTGATGAGCGGGCCGCTGCTGCTGGTCTCTTCCGGGCGGGTTTCCGGCATCCGCCACAGCAGCCAGCTACCGACGATAACCGCATAACCGGCCATGAACCAGAAGTTGGCCGACCAGCCCGCCTTGGCGGTGAGCCAGCCACCGAGCAAGGGGGCCAGCGCCGGAATAAAGCAGATGGCACCGTTCAGGTAGGAGATCATCTGACCGCTCTTCTTGGGGCCATAGCTGTCACGCACCACCGAGAAGGCGGCCACCGAGGTGGCACAGGCGCCAAAACCCTGCAGCACCCGCGCCAGCATCAGCTCACCCAGGCTCGCGGCAAAGCCGGCACCCAGGGCGCTCAGACCGTAGAGCAGCACGCCGCCCAGGGCGATGGGCTTGCGGCCGTAGCGATCGGCCAGCGGTCCCACCAGCAGTTGCCCCAGTCCCATGCTGAACAGGAACCAGGTGATGGTGC
Source organism: Aeromonas sp. S41-2 (assembly GCF_027705845.1). Lineage (NCBI taxonomy): Bacteria > Pseudomonadati > Pseudomonadota > Gammaproteobacteria > Aeromonadales > Aeromonadaceae > Aeromonas > Aeromonas sp. S41-2. Next base: position 24,078 of record NZ_JAPDCG010000011.1, read on the forward strand.
CCTGCATCAGGGTCACCTCGGCCCCCAGCTGCTCGGCCATCTGCGGAATGGCGGGCAGGTAGATGTCGATGGCCAGCGGACTGAACAGCACCAGTAGGACAAGCAAAAGAATCAATGGCATCAGTCACCTCGTGGCATGGGGAAATTAGATTGGGGCGCGAGTCTACTGGCTCACAGTAATGAATTGAAATGGTATTTAATCACTTCTGTTATTCCATTCAGGAAACATTCATTTTATCCGCATCTTGCCATGACCCCGGTGAGGGTGATCCAGGGCAATTGGCGCTTTTCCTGGGCGCCAGCCCCGCATAGAATGCGCAGATTATTTTTGCGGAGGTGCTCGATGAACAAGCTTGTCCTGGCAACAGGGAACCAGAAAAAGGTGAAGGAATTGGCCGCCATGCTGGCCGATATGAAGATCCAGGTGATCCCACAGAGCGAGTTTGCGGTCTCCGATGCCGAAGAGACCGGCACCACCTTCGTCGAGAATGCCATCATCAAGGCCCGCCACGCCGCCCGCATCACCGGCCTGCCGGCGGTTGCCGACGACTCCGGCCTGGAAGTGGATCTGCTGCACGGCCGTCCCGGCGTCTACTCCGCCCGCTTTGCCGGTGAGGGTGCCAGCGACAAGGACAACATCGACAAGCTGCTGGGTGAGCTGAAAGGCGCCCCCGAGTATCTCAAGAGCGCCCGTTTCTGGTGTGTGCTGGTCTACATGCGCCACGCCGACGATCCCACCCCCATCATCTGCCAGGCCAGCTGGGAAGGGATGATCATCGACGAACCGCGCGGTCAGCACGGCTTCGGCTATGACCCGGTGTTCTTCGTGCCCGACCACGACTGCACCTCGGCCCAGATGCCGGCCGAGCTCAAGAATCAGCTCAGCCATCGCGGTCAGGCGCTGGCCAAGCTCAAAGCGGCCCTGGCGGCGGTCAACTAAAGCGCTGTCTCCCGCCGCGTTGTCATCTACAATGGGGGCCGTCGGCCCCCGTTTCGTTCGCGGCGCCCCGGCCCGTTGTCATCGACGACAAGGGCAACCCGACCCCTGGTGATTTTTTGAATACTGGAAACCCCATGCTGCAACTGCCGCCCCTCTCCCTCTATATCCACGTGCCCTGGTGTGTCCAGAAGTGCCCCTACTGCGACTTCAACTCCCACGCCCAGAAGGGAGAGCTGCCCCACCTCGAATACGTGGCCGCCCTGCTGGAGGATCTGGATCAGGATCTGCACTGGGCCCAGGGGCGCCCCCTCTCCTCCATCTTTATCGGTGGCGGTACGCCGAGTCTGCTCTCCGTGGAGGCCATGCAGGCGCTGCTGGACGGGGTGCGTGCGCGCATCGAACTCACCGCGGACTGCGAGATCACCATGGAGGCCAACCCGGGCACGGTGGAGGCGGACAAGTTCGCCGGCTTCCAGCGGGCCGGTATCAACCGCATCTCCATCGGGGTGCAGAGTTTCCAGCAGGAGAAGCTGACCCGGCTCGGCCGCATTCACGGCCCGGAAGAGGCGCGCAAGGCCGCCGCACTGGCTCACGCCATCAAACTGCCCACCTTCAACCTGGATCTGATGCACGGCCTGCCGGATCAGAGCCTGGCGGACGCACTCTCGGATCTGCAGCAGGCCATCGACTGCGCGCCGCCGCACCTCTCCTGGTATCAGCTCACCATAGAGCCGAACACGGCGTTTGCATCCAAGCCGCCCACCCTGCCGGAGGATGATACCCTGTGGGACATCTACGAGCAGGGCCACGCCATGCTCACCGCCCACGGCTATCAGCAGTACGAGATCTCGGCCTATGCCAAGGCGGGCTACCAGTGTCGCCACAACCTCAACTACTGGCGCTTCGGCGACTATCTGGGGATCGGCTGCGGCGCCCACGGCAAGGTGACGGATCTTGCCAACCAGCAGATCCTGCGCACCGCCAAGGTGAAGCATCCGAAAGGGTATCTGGATCCGAGCCGCCCCTATCTGGACGAACAGTGGCAAGTGAGTGCGGACGATCTGCCGCTCGAGTACTTCATGAACCGGTTCAGGTTGTTTGAACCGGCCCCCAAGGCGGAGTTCGAGGCCTATACCGGGCTGCCGCTGGAGCGGGTAGAGACCATGCTGACCATCGCCCAGAGCAAGGAGCTGATCGAGGATCTCGGCGACAGCTGGCAGCTCACCCCCCTCGGCCATCGCTATCTCAACGTGCTGCTCGAGCTCTTTATGGACGAGTGAGCACGGATTCACTCTCTTGTGGCAAGAGAGTGAATCAGCACCAACGAATAGAGAAACAATCAGGGCGCCATTGGCGCCCTGATTGTGTTAGCTGATGCCTTGCGGCAGGAACCCGCTCAGCAGCAGACGCTTACCATCTGCTGTTGACCGGGCTCCCACCGCTTGCCGTGCTTGGCCTTGCGCTGATAGCTGCCCTTGCCTTTCTTGCTCGGTTCGACCCGGGCCTGGAACAGGGGAGAGGTCACCAGTGCCTTGAGGTGGTTGTCCTGAATGATGCCGCGCTGATGTTCGCAGGCGGGCTCGGTGGTGCCCCGGGTCACCTTCTTCTTGGCCATGTCGGCTCCTTGATGCGGTTGGTCGTGTTCGCCCATCGCCCCTGCCACCACAGATCCGGGGCAGGCGGCGAAAAAACGTGCCGATTGTGCACCTCTCCCGGCCCGCCTGCAAGGGGGCCGGCGGGATCCTCAGGTCGGTTGGTAGACGACCCGCACCAGCCCGCTCGGCAGCACGGTGCTCGACACCGGTACCAGCGCGCCGGGCAGCGGCCCTGCAAAGAGCGGCACCCCGCCCCCCAGGGTGACCGGCACCCAGAACAGGATCAGCTCGTCCACCAGCGCGGCCTGCAGCCCCTGCCTGACCACCTCGCCGCCATCCAGATAAAGATGGCGGCTGCCCGCCTGCCACAGCTCGTCCAGCACCTGCGCCAGCGCCCCCTGCCGGAAGGAGACATGCTCACGGGGAGCGGCGGGTCTGTGGGTCAATACCACCACCGGCTTGTCGCCATAAAACCACTCGGGAAAGCCGAGCACAGTGTCGTAGCTGTTGCGCCCCATCAGCAGGGTATCAACACTCGCCATCAGCGCGCTGTAGCCGGTCTCTTCTTGGGAGTCGCCGTTGTAGGGCTCAAGCCAGGCCAGATCGCCCCCCTCCCCGGCAATGAAGCCGTCGAGGGAGAGGGCAAGAAAGGCGGATACCCGGGGCCGGCGCAGCTCAGTGCTCATGGTCGTGGTGCTCATGACGGGAGGGGGCGCCGGACTCCAGCGTCTCTAGGATGGCGCAGTGCTCCGCCGAGCGCGGGCCGCCGCAGCAGATGTTGGAAAGCTCGCGCAGGTTGTCGCGAAAACGGGTCAGCTCGACGATCTTCTGCTCCACCTGTTCGAGCTTGGTGTCGGCCACCGCCTTCACCTCCTGACAGGTGACCTTGGCCTTGTTGGTATCGAGATCCAGCAGTTCGCCTATGTCCGCCAGCGAGAACCCCACCGACTTGGCGCGGATGATGAACTCCAGCCGCCGCTTGTCCTGCTCGCCATAGAGGCGATAGCCGGACTCGTTGCGGATGCCTGGCGAGATGAGACCATTCTTCTCGTAAAAACGCAGGGTATCCGCCTTCACCCCGCACGCCTTGGCCAGCTCCCCGATCCGATACATGCCTTTTCTCCCGTTGAATTTGCCACACAGCCACAACCGGCCCCCACTATCGCCCCTTTGCCCGGCGATTGCCAGCCGGCAGCAGGAAAGAGGGCGCGGCCACCCTTTTGCCATCAAGAGACTGAAAAGACAAACGTTTCACAAAAACCAACCAGAAAACGTTTAACACCGCACCAGGCAAGGCTTTGTCACTTTAAAAAATCCACCACGGGTCACATTTTTTGTGTAGAATACGCGCCCACAAGAGAGCGTCGCGTCAAGCGGGCATTTCCTAAAACGCTTTTGCCTGTCGGCAGGTTTTTCAGGCGAGAGCGGTTTGCGAAATCCCCCACTTCCATTTATTTGGGGACTCTCTGTGTTGAGCCTCGCCTCCCATGGAACGGTCCCCGTTATGCTGAGGACGATAGTGTGATGGAACAAGCTCGACCCATTCGCCGTGCACTGCTGAGTGTGTCTGACAAGACTGGCATCCTGGAATTTGCCAAGGCACTCAACGAACGTGGCGTGGCCCTGCTCTCCACCGGCGGTACCGCCAAGCTGCTGGCCGACGCCGGTCTGCCGGTGACCGAGGTCTCCGATTACACGGGATTCCCTGAAATGATGGATGGCCGGGTCAAGACCCTGCATCCCAAGGTCCACGGCGGCATTCTCGGCCGACGCGAGCAAGACGACGCCATCATGGCCCAGCACGCCATCTCCCCCATCGACATGGTCGTGGTCAACCTCTATCCCTTCGCCGCGACCGTCGCCAAGCCCGGTTGCACCCTGGCCGATGCGGTCGAGAACATCGACATCGGCGGCCCGACCATGGTCCGCTCCGCCGCCAAGAACCACAAAGATGTGGCCATCGTGGTCAAGGCTGCCGACTATGACCGCGTCATCCGCGAGATGGATGGCAACGGCAACAGCCTGAAACTGGCCACCCGTTTCGATCTGGCCATTGCCGCCTTCGAACACACCGCTGCCTACGACGGCATGATCGCCAATTACTTCGGCACCATGGTTCCTTCCTACGGTGACAACAAGGAGGGTGACGAGGAGTCCCGCTTCCCGCGCACCTTCAACAGCCAGTTCATCAAGAAGCAGGACATGCGCTACGGCGAGAACAGCCACCAGGCCGCCGCCTTCTATGCCGAGGAGCAGGCCGCACCGGGCTCGGTGGCGAGCGCCACCCAGCTGCAGGGCAAGGCCCTCTCCTACAACAACATCGCCGACACCGACGCGGCGCTTGAGTGCGTCAAAGAGTTCGACCAGCCGGCCTGTGTCATCGTCAAGCACGCCAACCCGTGCGGCGTGGCCATCGGCAGCGACCTGCTGAGCGCCTACGAGCGCGCCTGGCAGACCGACCCCACCTCCGCGTTTGGCGGCATCATCGCCTTCAACCGTGAACTGGATGGCGCCACCGCCAAGGCCATCGTCGAGCGCCAGTTCGTCGAGGTGATCATCGCCCCCACCGTCAGTCAGGCGGCCCGTGACGCGGTCGCCGCCAAGCAGAACGTGCGGCTGCTCGAGTGCGGTCAGTGGACTGCACCGGCGCAAGGCTTTGACTTCAAGCGCGTCAACGGCGGGCTGCTGGTGCAGGAGCGCGACCTTGGCATGGTGACGCTCGGGGATCTGACCGTGGTCAGCAAGCGTCAGCCCACCGAGGCCGAACTGAACGACCTGCTGTTCTGCTGGAAGGTGGCCAAGTTCGTCAAATCCAACGCCATCGTCTATGCCAAAGACGGCCAGACCATCGGCGTCGGCGCCGGCCAGATGAGCCGCGTCTACTCCGCCAAGATCGCCGGTATCAAGGCCGAGGATGAAGGGCTGACCGTGGCGGGTTCCGTCATGGCCTCCGATGCCTTCTTCCCGTTCCGCGACGGCATCGACGCCGCAGCGGCAGCCGGCATCTCCTGCGTCATCCAGCCCGGTGGCTCGATGCGCGACCAGGAGGTGATCGACGCCGCCGATGAACACGGCATGTGCATGCTGTTCACCAACATGCGCCACTTCCGTCACTGATGGATCAGGGCCGCCGCCGGCGGCCCTTTTGTTGTCTCTTTTCACCTGGCTATTTTCACCGGCGCAGGCCCCAGGCCCGCCCGTGACCCCGAATAGAAGCGAGCGATACGATGAAAGTACTGATCATTGGCAACGGCGGCCGTGAACACGCCCTGGCCTGGAAGGCCAAGCAATCCCCCCTGGTGACCCGGGTCTTCGTCGCCCCCGGCAATGCCGGCACCGCCCACGAAGGGAGCATCGAGAACGTGGCCATCTCGGCCACCGACATCCCGGCTCTGCTGGCGTTTGCCAAGGAGCAGCGCATCGGTCTGACCATCGTCGGGCCGGAAGCGCCGCTGGTGAAAGGGGTGGTCGATGCGTTCCGCGCCGAGGGGCTGGCTATCTTCGGCCCGACCGCCGCCGCCGCCCAGCTGGAAGGCTCCAAGGCGTTTGCCAAGGATTTTCTGGCCCGCCACGCCATCCCGACCGCCGAGTACCAGAACTTCACCGAGGTGGAGCCGGCGCTGGCCTACCTGCGCGAGAAGGGCGCCCCCATCGTCATCAAGGCTGACGGCCTGGCCGCCGGCAAGGGGGTGATCGTTGCCATGGCCCTGAGCGAGGCCGAAGAAGCGGTACGCGACATGCTCTCTGGCAACGCCTTTGGCGACGCCGGGGCCCGGGTGGTGATCGAGGAGTTTCTGGATGGGGAAGAGGCGAGCTTCATCGTCATGGTGGACGGCGAACATGTGCTGCCGATGGCCACCAGCCAGGATCACAAACGGGTCGGTGATGGCGATACCGGCCTCAACACCGGCGGCATGGGCGCCTACTCCCCCGCCCCCGTGGTCACGGCCGACGTGCACCGCAAGGTGATGGAGCAGGTGATCATACCGACGGTGCGCGGCATGGCGGCCGAGGGCAACGTCTACACCGGTTTCCTCTACGCCGGTCTGATGATCGACGGCCAGGGCAACCCCAAGGTGATCGAGTTCAACTGCCGCTTCGGCGATCCCGAAACCCAGCCCATCATGCTGCGCATGCGCTCCGATCTGGTGGAGCTCTGCCTGGCGGCCTGTGCCGGCAAGCTGGATCAGGTCGAAGCCATCTATGACCCCCGCGTCGCCATCGGCGTGGTGCTGGCGGCGGGCGGCTACCCCGGCGACTACCAGCAGGGCAAGCCGATCAGCGGCCTGCCGGTGGAAGAGGCGAGCGGCGAGAAGGTATTCCACGCCGGATCGCAGCTGGAAGGCGATACCGTGGTGACCGCCGGTGGCCGCGTGCTGTGCGCCACTGCCCTCGGTCACAGCGTGGCCGAGGCGCAAAAACGGGCCTATCAGCTGGCGGGTCGCATCAAGTGGGACGGCGTCTTCTACCGCCACGACATCGGCTGGCGCGCCATCGAGCGTGAACAGCAGCAGTAATCAACAGGGCCCGCAAGGGCCCTCTCTTCATCCGGCGTATCTCGCGGTCACGCAGCCCGGCAGATGGCTCGAATGGCCTGGTTCGCTTGACTCAGCAACTTCCTTACATCTCCCCCTTCCCTGTTACCCTTTGTGACAAAAAACAGCAATATTCACAAACAGTTCACGCACTGTCATGGCATCATGCCTGTAATGAATCCAAACAAGGGTTCATAAGAAGCCACACAAGATCGATAAGCATGTCGTTTAAATAAGGAAATCCCATGTTGAAAACTGTTCGCCCCCTGTTGCTGCCCCTGATGTTTGGCCTGATGACCCTGCCCGCCATGGCCGGTGAGCTGGAACAGCCGATGAAGAAGATCGGCTTCAACTACAAGCAGGCGGTCAAGGCCGACGATGCCGCCACCATGGAAAAATACATCAACGAGATGAAGGCGCAGTTCGACATCGCCAAGCAGAAGAACATGCCGGCCGCCAAGAAAGAGAAGTTCCTGGAAGGCATGAACGAAGTGCAGACCGAGCTGGATGCCAGCCTGGCAGCCCTCAAGGCGGGTGACGAAGCCAAGGCGCGCGAGCACCTGGCCAAGGTCAACGACCTGAAGAAGGAGTATCACAAATATGCCAAGCAAAAAGGCTGATCCCTTCCACTGGGATAGTCTGGTCCGCCTCACCCACTGGGGTGTGGCGGCCATCTGTATCGGCAACCTCTGGCTCAACGAGGCTGGCGAGGAGTGGCACGAGCGGCTGGGTTACCTGGCCATCGCCCTGATCAGCCTGCGCCTGGCGTGGGGGCTCTCGTTTGCCAAGGGCCATGCCCGGTTGCGAGCCCTCATCCCAAGCCGGGAAGATTTTCGCCAGCAAGCGGTGGAGCTGCGCGAGCGCACGCCACCGGCCCCCGGTCACCACGGCAGCGGCAAGCTGGCGGTCTGGACGCTCTGGCTGCTGATCCTGGCCACCGCCGGTACCGGCTGGTTCCAGAATACCGAGATGGGGTTCGAGCTGGGAGCGGACGACTGGCACGTCTGGTGTACCTGGGCCCTGCAGGGCATGATAGCGCTGCACCTGCTGGCCATCCTGTTCACCTCCTGGCGCCAGCGCAGCAATCTGGTGAAGCGCATGTTGCCAAGGCGCCGCGGCAAGGCCCGAGCCTTGCCGCAGGAATCCGACGCCTGAATACTCATGGGGCCCTGCTGGGCCCCTGTTCATTGCTCTGCCACTCCCCTGATCCCACACTACCCGCCGGTCCCCGGCTCTTGCCCTCTCTTTCGCCACCTGCATAGCTATGGGCCATGAAAGCATTTTCACTCACATTTCTTAATTAATTCAGGCTGTTCGATTTTCAACCACTGCGATTTCATGAATGCTACTGAGCTGAACGAGGTTGTTCGTTGTCCGTTCGACTACACGACAGTGATATGTCAATAACAAGATCGAAGGGAAAATCGTCATGCACAGCACACTGCTTCGAACCGCCCTGCTGACGGCGGCACTCGGCTCTTTCAGCCACACTGCCACCGCCGAAGGGGTCATGGTTCACCTGTTCCAATGGAAGTTCAACGACATCGCCAACGAGTGCGAAACCGTGCTCGGGCCCAAGGGGTTCGGGGGCGTCCAGATCACCCCACCCGCCGAACACAAGCAAGGCAGCCAGGTCTGGTGGACCGTCTATCAACCCGTCAGCTTCAAGAATTTCAACAGTTTCGGCGGTAGCGAAGCGGAACTCAGAAGCATGATCGCCCGCTGCAACGCAGCCGGGGTCAAGGTCTATGCCGACGCGGTCTTCAACCAGCTGGCATCGGGCTCAGGCACCGCCACCGGTGGCGGCAGCTACAACGCGGGGCAGTACCAGTATCCCCAGTTCGGCTACAACGACTTCCACCACAGCGGCGACATCACCAACTACGGCGACAGCAACAACGTCTGGAACGGCGCCCTCTACGGCATGCCGGACCTCAATACCGGCTCTCCCTACGTGCAGGATCAGATCGCCACCTACATGAAGACCCTGCTCGGTTGGGGCGTGGCCGGCTTTCGTATCGATGCGGCCAAGCACATGGCCCCGACCGACCTGAAGGCCATCCTCGACAAGGCGGGCGGCCCCAAGGCCTACCTGGAAGTGATCGGCGCAGGCGGGGAGTCTCCCGACATCCAGCCCGGGCGCTACACCTACATCGATACCGTCACCGACTTCAAATACGGCACCGATCTGGCCGCCAACTTCAACGGCCAGATCAAGAACCTCAAGACGCTAGGCGAGAGCTGGGGCCTGCTCCCCTCCGCTAAGGCCTTCGTCTTCGTGGTCAACCACGACCGCGAACGCGGCCACGGCGGGGGCGGCATGCTCACCTTTATGAGCGGTGCTCGCTACGATCTGGCCAACACCTTCATGATGGCCTGGCCCTATGGCTGGAAGCAGGTGATGTCGGGCTATCGCTTCGAAAACATGAGCACCTATGAAACCGACAAGGGGGCACCGGGCAGCACACCCTGCACGGACAGCCAGTGGAACTGCGAACAGCGCCGGCCGACCATCATGAACATGGCCCTGTTCCACAACCGGACCGAAGGCCAGCCGGTCAGCAACTGGTGGGACAACGGCAACAACCAGATCGCTTTCGGCCGCGGTGACAAGGGCTTCATCGCCATCAACAACGAGAGCGGCAGCCTGGTGGCCTCGCTGCAGACCGGTCTGCCGGCCGGTGACTACTGCAACCTCTTGGGCGGCAATGACTACTGCAGCGGCGGCTATGTCACCGTCGACGGCACTGGCAAGGCCAGCCTGAACGTGCCCGGCATGAAGGCGGCTGCCATCATCGCCGGTTGTACCAAGGCCAGCCCCTGCGGTGGTTCCGCCCTGCCGGGCACCAAGTTCAGCAGCATGAACCTGCGCGGTACCCACAACGCCTGGGGCAACACCCCCATGACCGTCGATGCCAACCGTGTCTGGTCAGCCACCCTCACCCTGACCGGCAACGGTGATGCCACCGGCGCCCAGCGCTTCAAGTTCGACGTCTTCGGCAACTGGGCCGAAAACTACGGCGACAACGAAGGGGATGGCATCGCCGACAAGGGCAGCAACAAGGATATCTTGGTCAGCGGGGCGGGCACCTACCGCATCACCCTGAACGAAAGCGATCTGCGTTACACGGTCACCCCCCTCACCAGCAACCAGGCGCCGGTCGCCGCCCTCTCTCCCAAGACCCTCAGCGTCAAGGCGGGTGAGAGCGTGGTGTTCGATGCCTCCGCCTCCCGCGACGACGGGGGCGTGGTGAGCTACAGCTGGTCCAGCGGCGGCACCGCCGCCACCGAGACGGTCCGGTTCGATACCCCGGGCACCCATACCGTGACGGTCACCGTGACCGATGCAGAAGGGTTGACTGCCAGTGCCAGCGCTACCGTGACCGTCATCGACGACAACGGCACCTACGCCAGCGTGCTGCCCACCCTGAATTTCCGCGGCACTCCCAATGCCTGGGGCTCCCTTGCCATGACGCTGGTCGCCGACAATCAGTGGGAGGCTCTGGTCACCTTCGATGGTCAGGCAAACCAGCGCTTCAAGTTCGACGTCAAGGGGGACTGGAGCAAGAACTATGGTGACACCAACAAGGATGGAGTGGCCGAACTGGCCGGCAGTGACATCCTGACCTCGGTTACCGGCCAGTATAGGGTACGCTTCAACGATCAGACCCTGCAATACAGCCTGACCCCGGTCAGCGTCGGCTACGCGAAGAACTTCGCCAGCCTCAACATTCGCGGCACCACCAACAACTGGGGGTCCACCCCCATGTCGCTGGTAGGCGATCACCTCTGGCAGGCCAGCGTCACCTTCACCGGTAGCGGCGATGGCAACGGCGGTCAGCGCTTCAAGTTCGACGTCAAGAGCGACTGGACCCAGAACTACGGCGACACCAACAAGGATGGTGTCGCCGAGCAGGCCGGCGCTGACATCACCACGGCAGTGGTCGGTGTCTATGTGGTGCGCTTCAACGACCAGACGCTGGCCTACAGTCTGAACGCCCAGTAAGGCTCAATACGCTCGGTCACCAGACCCTGAAGCACTGAACCAGGCTTCCCACCATCGGCGGGAGGCCTTTTTTATGGCGTCATGCCACCGCCTCCAGCCGGCAGCTCCGCAGGCTGATGACCTGGCACCATGCCCAGGCTCATCCCAAACCATGCCATCCCTCGACGCCGAGAAAAGGCGCGCTCAAGGTCACAGTGCATCGCACGCAAGCTGAACGGCATGACCACATGACAAGCCTGCCCGGCAGGCTCGGACGAGAGGTTCAGGCTATCCCTTCCTCGTTCAGAAAGCCGCCACAGCGAGGCTTTGCGATGCCTCACGGTGCAAAACCTTGTCCGGTTCTGGCTGTTTGAATTGCACTATACGCCGCACTCTAGGCCGCACCATGGAGCGCATGCCCAGGGCCGGCGCCGGTGAACGCCAGAAACGACAAAGCCGCTCAAGAGAGCGGCTTTGTCTGAAAATGGTGGCCCCTGGGGGACTTGAACCCACGACCAATCGATTATGAGTCGACTGCTCTGACCAACTGAGCTAAGGGGCCATTGATACTGGTTTGCGGCGTGGATTATAGGGGATGGCGGATACCCCGTCCATAGGCATATCAACCACTTGGCGAGATTTCATCCATATTCAAGCGGTTCCGTGGCTCATCTTCATACCCCCATCGCCACGGATAAAACAAAGCCCCGCATGGCGGGGCTTTTTGACAGCGGTTACGGGTTGGCCCCGTCCGGGATTACTCGTCCAGGAAGCTGCGCAGTACTTCGGAGCGGCTCGGGTGGCGCAGCTTGCGCAGCGCCTTGGCTTCGATCTGACGAATACGCTCACGGGTAACGTCGAACTGCTTGCCCACTTCCTCGAGGGTGTGGTCAGTGTTCATGTCGATACCGAAACGCATGCGCAGTACCTTGGCCTCACGGGCGGTCAGACCGGCCAGCACTTCGCGGGTGGCGTTGCGTAGGCTCTCGCTGGTGGCCGCATCGGCCGGCAGGGCCAGGGTGGTATCTTCGATGAAGTCGCCCAAGTGGGAATCTTCATCATCACCGATGGGCGTCTCCATGGAGATGGGCTCTTTGGCGATTTTCAGTACCTTGCGGATCTTGTCTTCCGGCATGCCCATGCGCATGGCCAGCTCTTCCGGGTTCGGTTCGCGACCCATCTCCTGCAGCATCTGACGGGAGATACGGTTGAGCTTGTTGATGGTCTCGATCATGTGTACCGGGATACGGATGGTACGGGCCTGATCCGCGATGGAGCGGGTAATGGCCTGACGGATCCACCAGGTCGCATAGGTCGAGAACTTGTAGCCACGACGGTATTCAAACTTGTCTACCGCCTTCATCAGACCGATGTTGCCTTCCTGGATCAGATCCAGGAACTGCAGACCGCGGTTGGTGTACTTCTTCGCGATGGAGATAACCAGACGCAGGTTGGCCTCGACCATCTCTTTCTTGGCGCGGCGGGCCTTGGCCTCACCGATGCTCATGCGACGGTTGATGTCCTTGATCTGGGCAATGGACAGACCGGTCTCTTCCTCGATCTGCTGCAGCTTACCGATGGCGCGCAGCACATCTTCGTCCATCTCGACCAGACGCGGTGACCAGGCCTTGCCGGCCTGCTTCTGGTATTCGAACCAGGCAGTTTCGCACTCGTTGTTGGTGAAGGCCGCGACGAAGGTCTTCTTCGGCATCTTGGCCTGCTCAACGCAGAGTTTCATGATGATGCGTTCCTGCACGCGGACCCGCTCCATCATCTCGCGCATGTTGTTGACCAGGCGATCGAACTGCTTGGGCATCAGGCGGAATTGACGGAATACATCGGCCAGCTGGGCAATCGCAGCCTGAGTATCTTCGTGCGCACGACCATTCTGCTGAATGGAGAGACGAGTTACTTCGTACTGGGCGCGCAGATCACCGAACTTCTCGCGAGCGACTTCCGGATCCGGGCCACCGTCGCCATCATCGTCGGAATCATCGCCATCACCGTCTTCGTCTTCATCTTCGTCTTCATCTTCGTCAGCCAGATCTTCCTCGCTGAGCTCGGAGCCGATGTGAGTGGCGGTCGGTGCGACGTCGTCAGTCTCGTTGGGATCGATGAAGCCGGAAATGATATCGGACAGACGCAGCTGTTCCGCTTCGTATTTGTCGTATTGCTCAAGCAGATAGGTAATCGCTTCCGGGTACTCGGCGACGGAGCTTTGTACCTGGTTGATACCGTCTTCGATGCGCTTGGCGATGTCGATCTCGCCTTCGCGAGTCAACAGTTCGACGGTACCCATTTCCCGCATGTACATGCGGACGGGATCGGTCGTACGACCAATCTCGGATTCAACAGATGCCAGTGCCTGGGCCGCTGCTTCGGCAGCGTCCTCATCGGCGGTACCACCTTCAGCCATGATAAGGTCATCGGCATCCGGGGCGTTTTCCACCACTTGAATGCCCATGTCGTTGATCATCTGGATGATGTCTTCGATCTGGTCAGAGTCGACAATGTCTTGCGGGAGGTGATCGTTCACCTCGGCATAGGTCAGGTAGCCCTGTTCTTTACCTTTGGCAACGAGGAGTTTAAGCTGAGACTGCGGGGTTTGCTCCATAGAACTCATCCGGTTGGTGTTGCTAGGTTGCGCGTACAGTGCGCTGCTGCGCAAATAGCCAATTCTAATAGAAAACCGCCAGACATGCTATGTCTGGTTGCGGCGTCGGTCATGAGAAACCCCTGCCCGCAGTATTGTCGGGGCCAGGCGGTTATAAAATGTTTGCTTTTAATCCCGTTGATTCGGGCAACGCTATTCATATTGGGGTTAATCACTCAAATATCAAGCCCCACTCTCATTTCTTTTCTCAATTTGCACCTCTCTGATCAGCATCATCAGTTCTTGAGTTTCCTCAGAGCTTAGCCCTTCCTGCGCCACCTTGGCCTGCAATTCCTCGATGCGCTGCTTCAGGAACAGGTTGATGAAACCGACGAAAGTATCCTGCAATTCTCCCAGAATATCCGGCTCCTGGTCGAGTTTTACCTCTTCAAACAGATCGTGCATCGCCAGTTGTGCCAGGATCTCTCCCTCTTTGGTACCACGCCAGTGCTCCAGCAGGATGCCCGTCGTGACCCCAGGCTGAGTCAGGATCTGTTGATGCAGCTGCAGCAGGAATCTGATGCCCTGCAGGCGCAGTCCGGCCAGTTCAGGCATGGCCGGCAGCTCGGCCGTGATCGCCGGATACTGCACCATCAGTGCCAATGCCCGGCGCAGCGGCGTCAGCTTGGTCGCCTTGGGCTTGTTGACCTCGCCCTTCGGCTGACTGTTGCGGGCAAACAGTTCGGCGATCCGCTGCTTGTTCTCGCCCCAACGCATCATGCTGGAGAGTCGGGTGATCAACCCTTCGCGCGTGAACCCTTCCGGGACTCGCCGGATCAGCTCGGCGGCCTTGTTGGCCACTTCGAACTTGCCAGCCTCACCGGAAAGTGCCGCATCGCGTCCGAGGCGCTCAAACATGAAGTCAGCGAACGGCTGGGCCTGGTCGAGCAGAGCTTCGAACCCCTCCTTGCCGATCTGGCGCACCAGCGAGTCAGGATCCTCCCCATCCGGCAGAAACACGAACTTGAGTTCACGGCCGTCCTGCAGGTGGGAGAGCGCGTTGTCCAGCGCCCTCCAGGCCGCTTCCCGACCGGCATTGTCGCCGTCGTAGCAGCAGACGACCTCGGCCGTGGTGCGAAACAGGGTATGGATATGGTCGCTGGTGGTCGCGGTACCCAGTGCCGCCACCACATAATCGATGTCGTACTGGCCGAGCGCCACCACATCCATATAGCCTTCCACCACTAGGATCCGGCGCGGATCCTTGTGTGCCTGCTTGACCTCGTACAGGCCGAACAACTCCCGTCCCTTGTGGAAGATGGGTGTTTCCGGCGAGTTCAGGTATTTGGGCGTCCCCTCCCCCAGCACCCGGCCACCGAACCCGATGACCCGGCCACGCTTGTCACGGATCGGGAACATGATGCGATCGCGAAAGCGATCATAGCTGCCGGGTCCGCTGTCACGAGTGATCAGCATGCCGCCCGAGATGAGCAACTGCTCGTGCTCCCGGCTCGCGCCAAAGCGCCGACGCACCTGATCCCAATCGGCAGGGGCATAACCAATGTTGAAGCGCTTGACCACTTCACCAGTCAGACCGCGCCCCTTCAGGTATTCCACCGCCTGCGGCGCGTTCTTGAGATTGCTCTCGTAGAAACGGGCAATCTGGTTCATCAGCTCGAACAGATCCTTGCTGACCGCAGGTTGGCTGCTGCTGGCCCCACCTGCTGTCTGCTCACGGGGAACCTGCATGCCATGCAGGCTGGCAAGTTCCTCAATGGCATCGGGAAATTCGAGCCCGTCATACTCCATGACAAAGCCGATGGCATTGCCGTGAGCGCCACAGCCGAAGCAGTGATAGAACTGCTTCTCCTGACTGACAGTAAAAGAGGGGCTTTTTTCGTTATGAAAAGGGCAGCAAGCCTGGTAGTTCTTACCGGCTTTCTTCAGCCGCACCCGCGAGTCGATCAACTCGACTATATCGGTGCGTACGAGCAGATCATCGATGAAGGATTGTGGGATCCTGCCTGCCATAACCGTCCTGTTTCATTGCATAGAAAATAAAAAAGCCGCGCATTCCCAGGGAAGCACGGCTTCTTTGACCAAACAAGAGAGTTGCCTGTTACGCCAAGCGGGTTTTCACCTGAGCACTGACGGCGCCGACATCGGCACGCCCCTGAATTTTCGGCTTCAAGACAGCCATGACTTTGCCCATGTCAGCCATGACGGCAGCACCACTTTCAGCGATGGCTTGCTCAATCAGTGCGGCAATTTCGGCTGCAGTCAGCTGTTGCGGCAGGAACTCCTGCAACACAACGATCTCTGCGGACTCTTTGTCGGCAAGATCCTGGCGACCGGCAGCTTCAAATTGACTGATGGAATCACGACGCTGTTTGACCATTTTGGTGACCACAGCGAGGATATCCTGATCATTGAGCTCGACACGGGTATCAACTTCACGTTGCTTGATTTCAGCCATCAACAAACGGATCGCTCCCAAGCGAGCCTTGTCTTTGGCAAGCATGGCGAGTTTTTGTTGATCCTTGAGTTGATCCTTCAGCGACACGGCATGAACCCTTGATTAGTACAGGCGGATACGACGTGCGTTTTCGCGGGACAGCTTCTTGGCGTGACGCTTAACGGCAGACGCTTTGGCACGCTTGCGAATGGTAGTCGGCTTCTCGTAGAACTCACGGCTACGAACTTCGGACAGGATACCGGCTTTTTCGCAAGAACGCTTGAAGCGACGCAGAGCAACGTCAAACGGCTCATTTTCACGGACTTTGATTACTGGCATGTGCCTTTCACCTCAGTGATAAATTGTTAGCTGACCTTCAATCGATCAGCATGTCTTAAAATGGTGCGAAATTATACTCTGGACAGGGAATGAAAGTAAACCCGCAGAGATCGCTCTGGTTTAAAAAACCCGCGAAGGTTACCATAGCCGTCTCATTTTAGCAGTGAAATTTTTTAGCAATGCGTGTATTGGGCATAGAGACATCCTGTGACGAAACCGGGATCGCGATCTTCGACGATCAAAAAGGGATCCTTTCCCACCAGTTGTATAGCCAGGTCAAGCTGCATGCGGACTACGGCGGCGTCGTTCCCGAGCTGGCCAGCCGGGATCACGTCCGCAAGACGATCCCCTTGATCCAGGCCGCGTTGCGAGAGGCGGGACTGGGCAAGGACGACATCGACGGCATCGCCTACACCGCAGGTCCGGGCCTGGTTGGCGCCATTCTGGTGGGAGCCACCATAGGCCGCTCGCTAGCGATGGCCTGGAACAAACCAGCCATTGCCGTGCACCACATGGAAGGCCACCTGCTGGCGCCCATGCTGGAAGAGCGAGCCCCCGAATTTCCCTTCGTGGCCCTGCTGGTCTCCGGCGGTCACTCCATGCTGGTACGGGTCGATGGCATCGGCAGCTATCAGCTGCTGGGCGAGTCGATCGATGATGCTGCCGGCGAGGCGTTCGACAAGACGGCCAAGCTGATGGGACTGGATTACCCGGGTGGTCCGCTGCTCTCCCGGCTGGCGGAGAAGGGCACCACTGGACGCTTCACCTTCCCGCGTCCCATGACCGACCGCCCCGGGCTCGACATGAGCTTCTCCGGCCTCAAGACCTTTGCCGCCAACACCATCGCCGCCAACGGTGATGATGAACAGACCCGTGCCGATATTGCCCGAGCGTTTGAAGACGCGGTAGTCGACACCCTGGCCATCAAGTGTCGCCGTGCCTTGAAGGAGACCGGCCTCAATCGCCTGGTGGTGGCCGGCGGCGTCAGCGCCAACCGTCACCTGCGCGCCCAGCTGGCCGAGCTGATGGAGAGCCTCAAGGGGGAAGTGTTCTACCCGCGCACCGAATATTGCACCGACAATGGCGCCATGATCGCCTATGCCGGCATGCAGCGCCTGAAAGCCGGGGTGTTCGAGCCACTGGCGGTCAAGGCCGTACCGCGCTGGCCGCTGGACACCCTGGATCCGGTTTGATCCAGCGGATCCTGCCGACATGAAAAAGGGGCCTTTG
Organism: Aeromonas sp. S41-2; assembly: GCF_027705845.1. Lineage (NCBI taxonomy): Bacteria > Pseudomonadati > Pseudomonadota > Gammaproteobacteria > Aeromonadales > Aeromonadaceae > Aeromonas > Aeromonas sp. S41-2. Next base: position 41,750 of record NZ_JAPDCG010000011.1, read on the forward strand.
GCCCCTTTTTGTTTTGCTTGGTAAGCATCTCCACTCACTAGCAACCCTTAGTTGGTACGGAACAGCGCCTCGATGGAGAGCCCCTGCCCCAGCAGGATCTCCCGCAAGCGGCGCAGCCCTTCTACCTGGATCTGGCGAACCCGCTCGCGGGTCAGACCAATCTCGGCACCCACGTCTTCCAGAGTCGCCGGCTCATAGCCGAGCAGACCGAAGCGACGGGCCAGCACCTCGCGCTGCTTGGGGTTCAGCTCCTCCAGCCAGTGAACGATGCTGGCCCGCATGTCGTCATCCTGGGACTCCAGCTCAGGGCCCATGCCGCGCTCGTCGGAGAGCACATCCAGCAGCGCCTTGTCGCGATCGCCACCGATAGGGGTATCGACCGAGGTGATCTTCTCGTTGAGCTTGAGCATGCGATTCACATCGTCTACCGAGCGATCCAGCGCGAAGGCGATATCTTCTGCCGTCGGTTCATGATCGAGCCGATGGGATAGTTCGCGGGCGGTGCGCAGATAAACGTTCAGCTCCTTGACCACATGAATGGGCAGACGAATGGTACGGGTCTGATTCATGATGGCCCGCTCTATGGTCTGACGGATCCACCAGGTGGCATAGGTAGAGAAACGGAAACCGCGCTCGGGATCGAATTTCTCGACTGCGCGGATGAGGCCGAGGTTGCCCTCTTCGATGAGATCGAGCAACACCAGGCCGCGATTGTTGTAGCGACGGGCGATCTTGACCACCAGTCGCAAATTGGACTCGATCATGCGCTTGCGGGCAGCTTTGTCACCTCGCAAGGCACGACGGGCGTAATAGACTTCTTCTTCGGCGGTGAGCAGCGGGGAGAAGCCAATCTCCCCGAGATAGAGCTGGGTGGCGTCCATCACCTTGTTCAGTTCAGGTGCCATCAGTTCATCGGAAATCGTCTCTTCGGCCTCGGCCGCGACTTCCTGAACCTCTTCCTCTTCGTGGGTCTCCAGCTCTTCGTCGAACTCTAACTCTGCATCCTGCATAACCAGTTGTTCTTGGCTCATGGCGTGTCTCCCTGACCGGCACCAGAGTAAGACTTAACTCTCTGGGTCTAACGCTTTGGCAAATGGCTCATCGGGTTAATCGACTTGCCTCTGTACCGGATTTCAAAGTGCAATCGCACATCCGGCGCGTCCGTGCTACCCATGTTGGCAATGACTGATCCGCCTTTGACGCTGTCTCCTTCCTTCACTCGCAACTCGTCATTGTGGGCGTAAGCAGAAAGGTAGTCATCATCATGTTTGAGAATGATCAGCTTGCCATAACCCCTCAGTGCGCTACCGGCATAGACGACCTTGCCGCCGCTCGCCGCGTAGATAGGTTGCCCCTTCTGACCGGCGATATCTATGCCCTTGTTACCCTGTTCTGCAACAGAGAAACCTTCGACGATCCGACCCTTGGTAGGCCAGTGCCAAGATAGCTTGCTGTAGGAATTGTCTGATTTTTGTTCTTTTACCTGAGCGTATTCTTTTGAAGATGGTTGAGCAATCGTTTTCTGTTTGATAAATGGAGTGGTCGTACCTGAGGTCGCCGGCGCCAGGGGTTTGGGGCCGGAGCTCTGGGTCACCACCGGGCGAGTCGCCGCCACCATCTGGCCACTGCCGCTGCTGGTGGACTGCACATTCAGCACCTGCCCGACCTGCAGGGCAAAGGGTGCCTGCAGATTGTTGCTTTGTGCCAGTGTCTGATTCGACATGCCAAACTGGCGTCCAATGCTGCTCAACGTATCCCCTGGGCGGACCTGATAGGTACCTGCACTGCGCGTAACGGCCATGGTGCTGCCGGAGGCATCAAGCCGGATCTGCTGGCCCGGATAGATGTTGTAGGGGGGGCTGATGCCGTTGAGACTGGCCAGCGATGGTACGTCATTGCCCGAATTGAAGGCGATGGAGTAGAGGGTGTCCCCTTTTTTCACCGTGTAGCTGTTGCCCTGAATGGCGGGCTGGGCCGCCATCTGGCGAGCCGGAATGGTAGAGACGAGACCATCATTGCCCAATCCTTGTACCGGAGCAGCAGTCTTACTGGAAGAGCAAGCGAGCAGCAGCCATGACAACACGACGACACTGCTTCCTTGCCAAACACGCGAACGCATAGTGGATCCTTTAACGACTAAACCAGAAATAGGCCACAACGGCCAAACCAATACAGAGCCAACCCAGCACATCCACATAGTGCATCAGCTTGCGCTCCATCTTCTCGCCACCCCAGCGCATCAGGCCTGCTACCAGGAAAAAGCGCATGCCACGCCCGATCAGCGAGGTCACGATGAAGGGCAGCAGTGCCATTTGCAACAGGCCGGCCGTCACGGTAAACACCTTGTAGGGGATCGGCGTGAAACTGGCAATAAAAATCACCCAGATGCCCCACTGCTCGAACCATTGCCGGGCCAGGGCAATCTTGTCTTCATAACCCACCGAGACCACCAGCGGCTGGACCACCGGCTCCCACAGGGCATAACCGAGCAGATAGCCGAACAGCGCGCCCAGCACTGAGAACAGGGTCGCCAGTGCGGCGTAGTGCCAGGCCTTGTGCGGTCTGGCCAGCGCCATGGGGGCCAGCATCACGTCCACCGGAATGGGCCAGAACACCGACTCGATGAAGGCGGTGATCGCCAGATACCAGGGGGCATACTTGTGGCGTGCCCACTGCATCACCAGCACATAGAGGCGGGAAAACAACTTCACTCGACATCTCCGTCAATCAGGGGGACGAAACGGACCGGCTCCAGGATCCGGCTGGTCAGCTGGGAGCCCGACCGCTCGATCAGCTGCAGGGTCTGCTGGCTGTCCCCCACCGGCAACACCAGCCGGCCGCCGTCGGCCAGCTGGTCAGTGAGGGCCGTCGGCACCTCGCTGGCGGCAGCCGTCACCAGAATGGCGTCGAAGGGCCCCTTGTTGGGCCAGCCCAGCCAGCCATTGCCGTGCTTGGCGGAGACATTGTGCAGATCGAGCTGACGCAGCCGGCGCCGGGCCTGGAACTGCAGCGACTTGATCCGCTCCACCGTGTAGACGTGCTCCACCAGATGAGCCAGCACCGCCGTCTGGTAACCCGAGCCAGTGCCGATCTCCAGCACATGGGCCGGATCGTTCTGGATCAGCAGCTCGGTCATCCGCGCCACCATGTAGGGTTGCGAGATGGTCTGACCGTGGCCGATGGGCAACGCCGTATTGTCCCAGGCCTTGTGGGCCATGGCTTCATCCACGAACAACTGGCGCGGCACCTTGGCAATCGCCGCGAGTACGCGGAAATCGCGAATGTCCTGCGCGATCAGCTGGTTTAACAGGCGCTGTACTATCACACCTTCATCCCTGCAGGTCCAACCAAGCCCCCAGCCCCGCCAGACTGCTGTAGGCAGTCATATCGATGGTCAGGGGGGTGATCGAGACGTAGCCCTGCTCGATGGCGGCGAAATCCGTGCCTTCGCCCGCATCTTGCTGGCTGCCGGGGGGGCCAATCCAGTAGATGGGCTGGCCACGGGGATCCTTGCTGCATATGACCGACTCCGCCCGGTGGCGGTTGCCAAGGCGCGTCACCCTGATCCCCTTGATCTGGTCGAGGGGCAGGTCCGGCACATTGACGTTGAGGATCTGATCGGCGGGCAGCGGGTGCACCATCATGCCCCTCACCAGCTGGGCGGCGTAGTGGGCCGCCGTGGCGAAATGGGTCTTGCCTACCAGCGAGATGGCCAGCGAGGGGAAGCCGAGGTGGCGTCCCTCGGTTGCCGCCGCCACCGTGCCCGAGTAGATGACGTCATCCCCCAGGTTGGCGCCGTGGTTGATGCCGGCCACCACCATGTCGGGCTCCGGGCGCACCAGCTCGTTGACCGCCAGGTGCACGCAGTCGGTCGGGGTGCCCTTCACCGCATAACTCTCGCTGCCATTAAAGCCGGTTTCGCCAAGGCGCGTAACCCGCAGCGGCACTTCCAGCGTCAGGGAATGACTTGCGCCGCTGCGGTTGCGATCCGGCGCCACCACGATGACCTCGCCACAGGCAGCCAGCGCCTCGCTGAGGGCTCTTATGCCCTCCGCATGCACACCGTCATCATTACTGACCAGAATTCTCATCGGACTGATTCCTGAAACCATGATCGGCCTCTTCGGCCTGCATTAACTCGCGCACTACGCTGGTGGCAAACGCCCCGGCCGGCAGGAAGAACGACAGGGTCAACACGGCCCCCTCCAGCTGCCAGCTCATGGCTTGCGGCTTGAGCAGCAGCGGGCGGCGGTCCTGGTCCAGCCCGGCTTTTTCCAGGCCGTCACACCAATCGTGATAGGGGGCCAGCACGCTCTGTTCGAACTCGGCGGCGGCACCCTGGCTGGCCAGCCGGCCACGGCCCCACTGGGGCGCGGTGAGCTGCACGTCGCCGGAAGCCAGACGCGCCTCCAGCTCAGGGGTCACGCCCTCTTCGCTGAAGATGGAGTGGCTGCCCTTGAGCATCACACAGTCGCCGGCCAGCAGCTGATGGGCCAGTCCCTGCTCGATGCGGGCACTGACGATGGCATTGAACAGCATGCTGCGGGCAGCGGAGAGATAGAGGGAGCGCTTGTTGCGATCCTTGATCCGCTTGCCGGCGAACATCGCCTTGGCCGCCTCCAGGTTGTTGCCGCCCCGGCCGAAACGCTGCTCGCCGTAATAGTTGGGCACCCCCTGCTCAGCGATGGCCTGCAGGCGGGATTCCAGACCGTCGGCCTGCTCCAGCCCGGTGAGGCGCAGGATGAAGTGGTTGCCCTTGAGATAGCCGACCCGCAGCTTCTTGTTGTGGCGCTTCACTTGCAGGATCTGGATGCTGTCGCTCTCGATGACGGAGAGATCCGGTTCCGCCTTGCCTGGCAGATGAATGCCGAACCACTGTTCGGTCACCGCATGGCGGTCTTTCAGCCCGGCCCAGGTCACCGCATTGCGGTTGACCCCGGCCGCATCGGCCAGCAGGCCAGCCACCCAGGCGGTATTCTCCCCGGTTTTACGCACCCGGACGAAGATGTGCTCCCCCTCGCCACAGGGTTCAAACCCGAGATCTTCATTGACCACGAAATCGGCGGCTTGCGCCTTGAGGATGCCACGGGCAGTCGGCGCCCCGTGCAGATAGGCAAGTTGTTCCAGCATTATTGTTTCACCAGTAAGACGACGGCTTCGGTGGCGATCCCTTCCTTGCGCCCCGTGAATCCCAGCTGTTCGGTGGTGGTCGCCTTGACGTTCACCCGGTTCAAGTCACATTGCAGATCGGCGGCCAGCACGGCGCACATGGCGTCGATATGCGGCGCCATCTTGGGCGCCTGGGCAATGATGGTCACATCCAGGTTGCCGATGGCATAGCCCGACTGTTGCACCCGGGCAAACACGTCCCGCAACAGTATGCGGCTGTCGATCCCCTTGAACTCGGCCGCGGTATCGGGAAAGTGACGGCCGATATCGCCGGCACCGATGGCGCCGAGCAGCGCATCGCTCACCGCGTGCAGCACCACGTCACCATCGGAGTGAGCCAGCAGGCCCTGCTCATACGGCACCGCCACCCCGCCCAGCATGCAGGGGCCAACCCCACCAAACTTGTGTACATCAAAACCATGTCCAATCCGGATCATGCCAGCTCCTCTGTGGGTGAATCGGGTTGCGCCGGCTGGCGCGCGTTCTGTTGCTGCAAATAGAGCCCCGCCAGAGAGAGATCCTCCGGCCGGGTCACCTTGATATTGTCGGCTCGTCCTTCCACCATCCGCACCGTGAAACCGGCGAGCTCCATGGCGGAGGCCTCGTCGGTGATGGTGGCCCCCAGCGCCAGCCCCTCTTCCAGTGCCAGCTTGAGCGGTCTGGTGGGAAACATCTGGGGGGTCAGGGCATGCCAGAGCTGCTCGCGATCGACGGTGGCGAGGATATTGCCCGCCCCGTCGGAGCGCTTCATGGTGTCGCGCACCCGGCTGCCGAGGATGGCGCCATCACAGGCCATGGCGGTGGCAATCAGGGCATCTAGGTCGCCGTGGGTCAGACAGGGACGAGCGGCGTCGTGCACCAGTACCCACTCCCCTGCGGCCACATGCAACGCATTGAGCACGGAAAAGGCCCGCTCGGCGCCCCCTTCCACTCGCAGGATCCTCGGATCGGCGGCCACGGCCAGGGTGTCGAACCAGCGGTCATGGGGAGCCAGCGCCACGATCACCTGGGTGATGGCCGGGTGGGAGAGCAGCCGGGTCAGGGTATGTTCCAGAATGGTTCGACCCGCCAGCTGCAGATACTGTTTGGGGCACTCGGCCCCCATTCGGCTGCCGATGCCCGCGGCCGGGACGATGGCGGTCAGCCCGGGGCGGCGATCAGTCATCGTAGGCTGCGTCTCCGGAGCTGGAACCCTTGTCTTTGTCCTTGGGGATGATCCGATAGAAGGTCTCGCCCTGCTTGATGTAGCCAAGATCGTTGCGCGACAGCTCCTCGATGGCTTCCAGGCCCGAGGTCAGATCGTCGATCTCGCGATAAATCAGGTTGTTGCGATCCTTGAGTACCAGATTGTCCTGCTGCTGCCGGGTGATGGCATCGGACAGCTCATGATAGTCAGACAGACCGTTCTTCCCCAGCCAGAGGTCATATTGAAGCCCCCCCAACAGGAGAAGCAGGATAAGAGTGAGTAGCCGCATGCACTGAGTCTCCTTCAAGCGGCCTAGTTTCCCATATTCGCAGGCAAGACAAAAGAAAGCCTGTGCCCCGGATGGGTTGGGCCGGAATAAAAAATGCAGAAACCCGCCGTGGCGGCGGCAGAAACGAAAAAGCCCCGCCGATTGGCGGGGCTTTGCAAAGCGTGGAAGCAGGCGAAAATTAAGCCTGGTTCTTCACTTCTTTCAGACCACGGAACGGAGCCTTGGCACCCAGCGCTTCTTCGATACGGATCAGCTGGTTGTACTTGGCAACACGGTCAGAACGGCTCATGGAACCGGTCTTGATCTGGCCAGCAGCGGTACCAACAGCCAGGTCGGCGATGGTCGCGTCTTCGGTCTCACCGGAGCGGTGGGAGATGACGGCAGTGTAGCCAGCGTCTTTGGCCATCTTGATGGCAGCCAGAGTTTCGGTCAGGGAACCGATCTGGTTGAACTTGATCAGGATGGAGTTGGCGATGCCGTTGTCGATACCGCGCTTCAGGATCTTGGTGTTGGTTACGAACAGGTCGTCACCCACGATCTGGATTTTCTTGCCCAGTTCGGCAGTCTGGTAGGCGAAACCGTCCCAGTCAGATTCGTCCAGGCCATCTTCGATGGAGACGATCGGGAACTTGGTGGTCAGGTCAGCCAGGAAGTCGGAGAAACCATTGGAGGTGAAGACACGACCTTCGCCTTTCAGGTTGTACTCTTTCTTCTCTGCGTCGTAGAACTCGGAAGCAGCGCAGTCCATGGCCAGGGTGATGTCGGTGCCCAGTTTGTAACCGGCAGCGGCAACGGCTTCGGCGATCACTTCCAGCGCTTCGGCGTTGGATTTCAGGTTCGGAGCGAAACCACCTTCGTCACCAACGGCAGTGTTGTAGCCCTTGGACTTCAGCACTTTGGCCAGGTTGTGGAACACTTCGGCGCCCATGCGGACAGCTTCTTTCAGGGTCTTGGCGCCAACCGGCTGGATCATGAACTCCTGGATGTCGACGTTGTTGTCGGCGTGCTCACCACCGTTGATGATGTTCATCATCGGCAGCGGCATGGAGTAGACACCCGGGGTACCGTTCAGCTCGGCGATGTGGGCGTACAGCGGCATGCCTTTGGCAGCAGCGGCAGCTTTGGCGTTGGCCAGGGAAACAGCCAGGATGGCGTTGGCGCCGAACTTGGATTTGTTCTCGGTACCGTCGAGGTCGATCATGATCTGGTCGACAGTGGCCTGGTCCTTGGCATCTTTACCCAGCAGAGCTTGAGCGATCGGGCCGTTTACGGCTTCGAGGGCTTTCAGCACGCCTTTACCCAGGAAACGGCTCTTGTCGCCGTCACGCAGTTCCAGCGCTTCGCGGGAACCGGTGGACGCGCCAGACGGAGCGGCTGCCATACCAACAAAACCACCTTCCAGGTGAACTTCGGCCTCAACGGTCGGGTTACCACGGGAGTCGATGATTTCACGACCGATCACTTTAACGATCTTGGACATGTGTATTTCCTCAGGTTTCGTAAAAAAACAACAAAAATATGCCAAAAAAAGCGGCTGCGGCACAGGGCCCCAACCGCATTTATTTTCAATTACTTCAGATTACGCTTCTGATACTCGCCTGCCGCCTTCACAAAACCGGCGAACAGGGCGTGGCCATCACGGGGAGTCGAGGTGAACTCCGGGTGGAACTGCGCGGCCACGAACCAAGGGTGATCCGGGATCTCGATAATTTCCACCAACTTCTTGTCGGCGGAGAGACCGGTCACTTTCAGGCCTGCTGCTTCAATCTGCGGCAGCAACTTGTTGTTCACTTCATAACGGTGACGGTGGCGCTCGTAAATAGTCGGGCTGCCGTACATCTGGCGCACCTTGGAACCTTCGACCAGGTGGCAGAGCTGGGAACCCAAACGCATGGTACCGCCCAGATCGGACTTCTCGGTACGAGTCTCGACGTTGCCTTCGTCATCCACCCACTCGGTGATGAGACCCACCACCGGATAGGCACAATCCTTCTTGAACTCGGAAGAGTGAGCCCCTTCCATCCCCGCCACGTTGCGGGCGAATTCGATCATGGCGACCTGCATGCCGAGGCAGATACCCAGGTAGGGGATCTTGTTCTCGCGAGCATACTGGGCGGCCTGAATTTTGCCTTCCACGCCACGCTCACCGAAGCCACCCGGCACCAGGATCGCGTCCAGACCTTCCAGCAGCTCGGCGCCACGGGTCTCGATGTCCTGGGAATCGATGTACTTGATGTTGACGGACAGACGGGTCTTCAGGCCACCGTGCTTGAGCGCCTCGTTGACGGACTTGTAGGCATCCGGCAGGGATACGTACTTGCCGACCATGCCGATGGTCACTTCTGCAGTCGGGTTGGCCTCTTCATAGATGACCTGTTCCCACTCGGCCAGATCGGCTTCCTTGCACTCCAGACCGAAACGCTCGGTGAAGTAGGAGTCCAGATTCTGGGACTTGAGCAGTGCCGGGATCTTGTAGATGGAGTCGACGTCTTTCATGGAGATGACGGCGCGCTCGGGCACGTTGCAGAACAGGGCGATCTTGGCGCGCTCAACGGCCGGAATGGCACGGTCGGAGCGGCAGATCAGCACGTCTGGCTGGATACCGATGGAGAGCAGCTCTTTGACGGAGTGCTGGGTCGGCTTGGTCTTCACTTCACCGGCGGCAGCCAGGTAAGGAACCAGCGTCAGGTGCATGAACATGGCATTGTTGCGGCCCACTTCGGCAGCCAGCTGACGAATGGCCTCGAGGAACGGCAGGGACTCGATGTCACCTACGGTACCGCCCACTTCGACGATGGCAACCTGATGGCCTTCGGCACCGGCAATCACCCGCTCCTTGATGGCGTTGGTGATGTGCGGGATCACCTGAATGGTGGCGCCCAGATAGTCACCACGGCGCTCTTTACGCAGCACGTCTGCATAGATGCGACCGGTAGTGAAGTTGTTGCGGCGGGTCATCTTGGTGCGGATGAAACGCTCGTAGTGGCCCAAGTCCAGATCGGTCTCGGCCCCGTCCTCGGTTACGAACACTTCACCGTGCTGGGTCGGGCTCATGGTGCCCGGATCCACGTTGATATAGGGGTCCAGTTTCATGATGGTCACATCCAGACCACGGGCTTCCAGAATGGCTGCCAGAGAAGCTGCGGCAATGCCTTTGCCGAGGGATGAAACAACGCCACCAGTTACAAAAATATATTTTGTCGTCATGCTGAACCTGAAAGAAGTTTAGGGAATTTTAAGGGGTGCTTCGGGGATGAAGCAGGACGGGGAAACAGTATACCAAAACCCCCTCTCCCAAACAATGAACAAAAATCTATCAGGCTCCCGGCGCCCCCATCTTGCGCCAAATCAACTTTGTTCGGTTTCCTTGGCCCTGTCCCAGGCGGCATCGAGCTTTTCCAGCGAACAATCGCTCACTTTCAGCCCTTCTGCGGCGATAAACTGCTCAACCTGACGAAACCGGCGTTCGAACTTGGCGTTGGCGCCCCGCAATACCTGCTCCGGATCCTTGCCCAGATGGCGCACCAGATTGACGGTGGCGAACAAGAGATCGCCGAGCTCATCGCTCACCCGTTCTTCGTCCACGTCGGCCATCAGCGCCTCTTCCATCACCTCGTCGATCTCCTCGTGGATCTTGTCCACCACCGGGCCGAGCGTCTTCCAATCGAAGCCGACTGTGGCGCAGCGCTTCTGGATCTTGGCGGCGCGGGTCAGGGCCGGCAGCGAGAGGGGGATGTCGTCGAGCACGCTCTCCTTGTCGAGCGCGGCCCGCTCTCTGGCTTTTTCTGCCTCCCAGTTCACCTTCACCGCCTGCTCGTCGCCAAGGTCGGCATCGGAGAAGACATGGGGATGGCGGCGAATGAGCTTCTCGCTCACCGTATCCACGATATCGGCGAAATCGAACAGCCCCTGTTCCTTGCCGAGCTGCGCGTAGAACACCACCTGGAACAGCAGATCGCCCAGTTCACCCTTTAATCCGTCCCAATCCTGGGTTTCGATGGCATCGGCCACTTCGTAGGCCTCCTCCAGGGTGTGCGGCACTATGGTCTGGAAGCTCTGCTTCAGATCCCATGGGCAACCCCCGTTCGGGTCGCGCAATCTGGCCATGATGTCGAGCAGTTGAGGCAGGTCGTAACGTTGGGACATGGGATATTCGCTTCTTGATTCGTAACGCAGGGGAAAAACAGTGACCGACCTGGCGGTCGGTCACGAGTTGGTTGTTGATGACAATCAGAGGCGCTTGGCGCTGATCACGTCGTTGAGCTGACTGAGCTTGGCCAACGCCCGGTTGAAGGCGTTGATGTTGTAAATCTCCAGCTCCATGTCGATCTCGGCGGTCTGCTCGCGCACGTTGGAGCGCGAACGCACCCCCATCACGTTGATCTTCTCGTTGGCCAGCACGGTGGTGATATCGCGCAGCAGGCCGGAGCGGTCGTTGGAGAGGATGCGGATGGTGAGGCCGTAGCCACCGGAGTAGTTCTCCCCCCATACCGCGTCGATCAGCCGCTCCGGGTTGCGACGGGAGAGCTCTTTGAGCTGCTCGCAATCCTCGCGGTGAATGGATACGCCGCGCCCCATGGTGATGAAACCCTGGATGCCGTCCCCCGGAATGGGCTGGCAGCAACGGGCGATGTGGGTCATCAGGTTGCCGACCCCTTCCACGACTATGTGATCCTTGGGCTTGGGCCGGAACGGCACGTTGGCCTTCTGCTCCAGCTTCTCCAGCAGGCGGCGATCTTCCTCTTCCGCCGTCGGCTTGTTGTAGCGGGTGTCCAGGTAGTTGAGCAGCTGGTTGATGCGGATGTCGCCACTGCCGATACCGGCCAGCAGATCTTCCAGCTCGTCGGCATGGAAGCGCTCCAGCACCACCTTGTCCACCTTGGAGAGGGTCAGGTTGTGCCTGTCCAGCTCCTTCTCCAGCAGCTCCTTGCCGGCGGCGATGTTCTTGTCCCGATCCAGCTTTCTGAACCAGGTGGCCACCTTGGCCCGCGCCCGGCTGGAGCGCAGGAAGCCGGAGTTGGGGTTCATCCAGTCGCGGCTCGGGTTCGGCTCCTTCTGGGTGATCACCTCCACCTGATCGCCGGTCTGCAACGCATAGGTGAACGGCACGATGCGGCCGTCGATCTTGGCGCCGATGCAGCGGTGGCCGATCATGCTGTGCACGTGATAGGCAAAATCGAGCGGGGTGGCGCCCGCCGGCAGATCTATGACATCCCCTTTCGGGGTGAAGACATAGACCCTGTCCTCGAACACCTGACTGCGCAGGTCTTCGAGCAGGGAGCCACTCTCGGAGAGATCTTCCTGCCAGGCGAGCAACTTGCGCAGCCACTCGATCTTGTCTTCGAAGGTGTTGGCCTTGCCGCCGGCCTGAGCCCCTTCCTTGTAGCGCCAGTGCGCCGCGACGCCGAGTTCGGCATCCTGGTGCATCTGGTCGGTACGGATCTGGATCTCCACCGTCTTGCCCTCGGGCCCCACCACGACTGTGTGGATGGACTGGTAGCCGTTGGGTTTGGGGTTGGCGACATAGTCGTCAAACTCGCGGGGAATGTGGTGGAAGTGGGTGTGAACGATGCCGAGCGCCGCATAACAATCCTGCAGCCGCTTGGTCACCACCCGCACCGCCCGCACGTCGAACAGTTCGTTGAATTCGAGGTGCTTCTTCTGCATCTTGCGCCAGATGCTGTAGATGTGTTTCGGCCGGCCGTAGACCTCGGCCTCGACCCCCGCCTCTTTCAGGGCATCGCGCAGGGATTGCACGAACTCGCGGATGTAGCGTTCCCGATCGAGCCGCTTCTCATCCAGCTGTTTGGCGATCTGCTTGTAGGTATCCGGGTGCAGGTAGCGGAAGGCGAGATCCTCGAGCTCCCACTTGAGCTGACCGATGCCGAGCCGGTTGGCCAGCGGCGCGTAGATGTTGGTGATCTCCTGGGCCATCAGCACCCGGGTCTCTTCATCCGCCTTCTTCGCTTCCCGCAGGCAGGCGATCCGCTCCGCCAGCTTGATCACCACGGCGCGCACATCCTCGACCATGGCGAGCAGCATGCGGCGCACGTTGTCGACCTGTTCCGGCGAGGTTTCGCTGCGGTGCAGGGTCTGCAGGGAACGGATGGCCTCCATCTCCAGCACCCCTTCCACCAGCTTGGCGATCTTGGGGCCGAAGTCCTCGTCCATCCGCTCCTGGCTGATGAGACCGGCTTCGACGAAGGGGTAGATGATGGCGGCCTTGAGGGTGCCGAGATCCATGCTGAGCATCAGCAGGATGCCCACCATCTCGACCCCGCGTACCAGCAGGCGGTTGGTGAGCGCTTCGTCACCGAGCGTCAGACAGTACTGGTAGACGGTTCGCAGCTGATCCTTGTCACTGTCACTCAGGGTGAGCGAGCTGACCCACTCCTCCAGGGTGAAGTTGTCTTTCAAATGAATATCGCGAACCGCAACCATGGTATCAATCCTTTAAATTATTGGGCCGAAGGCTGTCGCCCCCTCCCCCTCATGAGAATGCCTCAAATGGGGATATGCGGAGATTTTTTCAAGGCATATTGTCAAGAAAGACAATAGAGTTCTCCGCCAGCCCCTGCCGATTTACGAGGGTCTAGATTACCCCAATCATGGCCGCCCAGACAGCGTTATGGACCGGGCAAATGCCACCCAACCTGGCGAGCCGACGCCCCCTTTGGCCATAGCGTTTCATCTGCCCCGCAGCGCCCGTTACTGGCGCTCGAACAGCGCCATGGACTCCAGATGGCCGGTGTGGGGGAACATGTCGAGCATGCCGAGGCGCACCAGCCGGTAGCCCCCTTTCACCAGCACCTGGCTGTCGCGCGCCAGGGTGACCGGATTACAGGAAACGTAGACCACTCGTCTGGGTGAAAGTTTCACGACGTGCTCCATCACCTCGAACGCACCGGGACGGGCCGGATCCAGCAGCACCAGATCGAAGCCTTCCCGTGCCCAGGACATGCCGGCGATGTCGCCACTCAAGTCCGCCTTGTAGAAACGGGCATTGTTGATGCCGTTGCGACGGGCGTTCTCTTCGGCGCGCGCCACCATGGCCAGCTCCCCTTCTACCCCTACCACTTCGCGGGCCTGACGGGCCAGCGGCAGGGTAAAGTTGCCGATGCCGCAGAACAGATCGAGCACCTTGTCATCCTTGCCCGCCTCCAGCCAGGAGAGCGCCTGCTCCACCATGCGCTGGTTGACCGGCGCGTTGACCTGAATGAAGTCACCGGGAGCGAATGCAAGAGACAGGCCATCCAGCGAGTAGGAGGGGGCAAACTGCTGGTGCAGCGGCTCAATCTGCTCGTCGGCCGCCTGCAGATAGAGGTCGATCCCCTGCGCCCTGGCAAACTCGATCAGCTGCGCCCGATCCGCCTCGGTCGGCCGGCCGGTATGACGCAGCAGCATCAGGATCCCCTGCTCGGCCTGGATAAGCTCAGCATGGCCCAGCTCGCGCTGGCTCTTGAGACGGTTGAGACACTCGCGCAGCGGGCTGATCAGCACGGAGAGCGGCTCGGCCAGCACCGGGCAACCGCCGATCTCCACCAGATCGTTCGACTGACGGCGACGAAAGCCCACCCGGGTGCAGCGGCCGTTCTTGTCGAACTTGATGGCCAGCCGGCAGACCCGGCGATAGGCGCGGGACTCTCCGCCCAGCACGGACTCCAGCGCCGGGGGCTGGATGTTGCCGAGTCGTTCGAACAGGCTGACCAGGCCGGCCTCCTTGGCGGCGCGCTGATCCGTTTCGGCCAGGTGTTGGGCACTGCAGCCGCCGCACTCGCGGTAGTGGCTGCAGAAGGGGGCGATACGATTGGCCGCCGGGGTCACCACCTGTTGCAGGGCGGCGTGGGCATACTGCTTCTTGTCTTCGAGGATGCGGGCCTTGACCTGCTCACCGGGCAGCGCCCCTTCGATGAAGATCGCCTTGCCCTGGTGGCGGCCGATCCCGACGCAGTGGTGATCCAGGCTGTCTACCGTAAATTCAATGCGTTGGGGCTGGGTGGATTTCTTTTGGGGCTTGAAAAACTGGGCCATAAAACTTGGTGCCTATAGGTGGCTATGTCATGATTGTGGAATCTGCAGCAGGCTATTGTCCCACAAGAATAATAGTATGACCAAATACGGCCTGTGGGCCCGCTCCCGCTCGTTTACGCCATTGCCAACCCTGCTCATCGGGGGACCATCCGCATGACCAAATACGGCCTTCGGGCGCGTGTGCTGGCCTTTACCATCTTGCCGACCCTGATCATCGGCGGCCTGATGGCCGGCTATTTCACTTTCCACCGCTATCAGCAGCTGGAAAACAACCTCATCGATCAGGGCATCAACATCATAGAGCCACTGGCCATCGCCAGCGAATACGGGATGACCCAGCACAGCCGCGAGTCGCTCAAGCGGCTGATCGGCCTCACCCACCGCAAGAACTCGCCGCTCATCAAGTCCATCGCCGTCTTCACCCAGGACAACCAGCTGTTCGTGACGTCCAACTACCACAGGGACTTCACCCGGCTGCGGCTGCCGGACGGCAGCCAGATCCCCGAGCTCACCAGCGTCACCCTCTATGGCGACGACATCATACTGCGCACCCCGATCCAGGCCGAGACCAGCATGGACGGCTTCCCGCTGCCAAGCGACGTGGAGCCGCCGATGATCGGCTACATCTCCATGCAGATGACCACCGACCGGGCCATGATCCTGCAATACCGCGACACCTTCTTCGCGGTGATCATGGTGCTCATCGGCATCGCCTTCAGTACCCTGTTTGGCTTCAGGCTGGTCAAGAGCGTGACCCAGCCCATCACCGACATGGTGCAGGCGGTGCACAAGATCAGGGAGGGGCGGCTCGATACCCGGGTCAGCGGTCAGCTCACCGGCGAGTTGGACATGCTGAAAAACGGCATCAACGCCATGGCCAAGGCGCTCTCGGAATACCACGAGGAGATGCAGCAGAACATCGATCAGGCCACCTCCGACTTGCGCGAGACGCTGGAGCAGATCGAGATCCAGAACGTCGAGCTCGACATGGCCAAGAAGCGGGCGCAGGAGGCGGCGCGGGTCAAGTCGGAGTTCCTCGCCAACATGTCCCACGAGCTGCGCACCCCGCTCAACGGGGTCATCGGCTTTACCCGCCAGTTGCTCAAGACCAGCCTGACCCCGAGCCAGACCGACTACATGCAGACCATCGAGAAGTCGGCCCGCAACCTGCTCGGCATCATCAACGACATCCTCGACTTCTCCAAGCTGGAGGCGGGCAAGTTGCAACTGGAGCACATCCCGTTCAGCCTGCGCGACACCCTCAACGAGACCATGCACCTGCTCGGCCCGAGCGCTCACGACAAGCAGCTGGAGCTCTCCCTGCAGGTGGATGCCAAGGTGCCGGACTACCTCACCGGCGACCCCATGCGCCTGCAGCAGGTGCTGACCAACCTCACCGGCAACGCCATCAAGTTCACCGAGCACGGCAACGTGGATGTGCGCATCGAACAGATCGGCAGTGCCAGCGGCAGCAAGGTGCGGCTCAACGTGCTGATCCGCGACACCGGCATCGGCATCTCGGAAGAGCAGCAGCGCCAGCTGTTCCAGGCCTTCAACCAGGCCGACTCCTCCATCTCCCGCCGCTATGGCGGCACCGGCCTCGGTCTCGTCATCACCCAGAAGCTGGTGCAGCAGATGGGTGGCCAGATCCGGTTCGAATCGGAGCTCGGCAAGGGCTCTGTCTTCTCCTTCAGTCTGGATCTGGAGGTCTCTCCCTTGCCCCAGACCGACAAGCTGCCGCTGGATCGCATCCAGGGCAAGCGGGTCTGGCTGCTGGAGCCGGATCCCTTCAGCCACTCGGCCCTCTGCGCCCTGCTGGCGGAGTGGCAGCTGGAGGTGCAATCCCTCACCAGCGACGCCCCCTGGCCCGACATGAGCAGCCAGGACATGGTGATCATCGGCAGCGGCACCCAGCACAGCCCGCAGCAGGTGGTGGCGCGCCTCGACGGGCTGGATCGCCAGCAGAACACCATAGTGCTGCTCAGCAGCCACGAGCCTTCCCTCTACGAGGCCATGCTGGCCCACGGCGCCCAGCACTGTCTCTCCAAACCCATCAACCATCGCAAGCTGCTGCATGCCCTGCTCTCCCCCGAGGCGCTCCGCAGCGCTCCGCTGCCGACCCCTTCCCCGCGCAGCGTGCAGGAGATCAAGGTGCTGGCGGTGGACGACAACGCCGCCAACCTCAAGCTCATCGCCGCCATGCTCAAGGAGATGGTGAGCCAGGTGGTGGTGTGCAAGAACGGCAAGGAGGCGGTCAGACTGGCCCAGAGCCAGCCGTTCGACATCATCTTCATGGATATCCAGATGCCGATCATGGACGGCATCAGCGCCACCCAGGCGATTCGCAGCCAGTCGCTCAACACCGAGACGCCCATCGTCGCGGTCACCGCCCACGCCATTCCCGGCGAGCGGGAGCGGCTGATCCGCCAGGGCATGGACGACTACCTGGCCAAGCCCATCGACGAGGCCATGCTGGCCAAGCTCATCACCGACTTCGCCCATCGTCGCCACCAGAATCACGCCAGCCAGCAGATCGACTGGTCACTGGCGGTGCGCCAGGCGGCGGGCAAGCTGGATCTGGCCAAGGAGATGCTGACCATGCTGATGGCCAGTTTCGACGAGGTAGATCCGGTGCTGGAGGCGGCGCTTGCCGGCCAGGTGGAGGATAGCGAGGTGCTGGCCCAGCTCCATCGCCTCAACGGCGGCTGCGCCTATTCCGGCGTCCCCGGCCTGCAACGGCTGCTCTCCCAGCTGGAACAGCAACTGCGCGACGGGGTGCCGGTGGCCGAACTCGAGCCCGAGCTGCTGGAGCTGCAGGATGCGATGGAGCAGGTACGCCAGGAGGCGCCACGCTATCTATCCTGAACCGGGCAACCCGCTTTTTCTGACGCGGGCCCCGCCAGATGGTAAAGTTGCGCCGTTTCCACAGGAGTCGACATGACCAACAACGATATTTTGCGCCGCCTGCGCTACGCCCTCAGCATCAGCAACGACCAGATGGTCGACATGTTTGCCAAGGGCAACCTGACCGTCACCCATGCCCAGCTGCACGGCTGGCTGATCAAAGAGGCGGAGGAAGGGGAAGAGCAGGAAGCGGGCTTTGCCGCCTGTCCGGATTCGGCCCTGAGCCAGTTCCTCGACGGCTTCATCCTGGCGCGCCGCGGCGCGCGGGAAGATGCGCCAGCCCAGGTGATCCCGAACCGGATCAACAACAACATGATCCTGCGCAAGTTGCGCATCGGCCTCAACTTCAAGGAAGAGGACATGCTGGGCACCCTCAAGCTGGCCCACTTCAACCTCTCCAAGTCCGAGCTGAGCGCCCTGTTCCGTTCACGGGACCACAAGCACTATCAGGATTGCGGGGATCAGATCCTGCGCAACTTCCTCATCGGTCTCACCGCCAAGTATCGCGGCTGAACCATGGGCCGGCGTCTGCACTCACCGTCATCCCGCCAGCAGGCGGCCGGTGGGTGGCGCCGGCCATGGCAACTGGGTATTCACCTCCCGCACACTCGTCGCCACGGGTTTGCGCTCTGCTTCGCCCTGCTGCTCTGTGCCTGCCAGCCCGCCCCCTATCGGTTCAACAACGACTATCAGAGCGCCAGCCAGAACGAGCGCATAGCCTTTCTGATCCTGCACTACACGGACGAAGACGATGGCCACTCCCTGCGCCTGCTGACCGAGCCGGTCCATCAGGTGAGCGCCCACTACCTGATCCCGCGCGATACCGATGCACGGCCGCTGCCGGTCTACCAGCTGGTGCCCGACAGCCAGCGCGCCTGGCATGCCGGGCGCAGTCGCTGGCATCAATATGCGGGGCTCAACGCCAGCTCGCTCGGCATCGAGATAGTCAACCTCGGCTACCCGCCACAAGACGAGCTGCTGCCCGCCCACCAGCGGCGCTGGCAGCCCTACACCCAGGCACAGATAGCCGCCCTCGGCGCCCTCACCCGCGAACTGGTCGAGCGCTACCAGATCCCCCCCACCCAGGTGCTGGCTCACAGCGATGTCGCCCCCGAGCGCAAGCAGGATCCCGGCCCCCACTTCCCCTGGCGCGAGCTGGCCCTGCACTATGGGGTGGGAGCCTGGCCCGACGAAACCCGGCTGGCCGAATTGCGCCAGCAGCCGGCGCCGGCCTGGGATGCCCTCGGCTGGCAGCAACGGCTGGCCCGCTACGGCTACGGCGTCGCCCCGAGCGGCACTTGGGACGAACAGAGCCGCGCCGCCCTGCGCGCCTTCCAGCTCCACTTTCGACCCGCCCTGGTCAGCGGTGAAGCGGATGCCGAGAGCCAGGCCATCCTCACTGCCCTGCTGGAGCGTTATTTTCCCGAGCAACGCTGAGCTTCGCCCCCGACCACGAAAGAGGGACGCCGCGGCGTCCCTCTTTCGCATTCTCAGTCGAGTGCCGGCTCACGCCTCCACCAGCAGCACCTCTATCCCGGCCTGACGCAGACCGGCCAGGGTCTCGGCCGCGATGGCGTCGTCGGTGATCAGGGTGTGGATGCGCCGGGTATCGATGATCTTGTGCAGGCTCAGCCGGCCAAACTTGCTGGAGTCGGTCACGACGATGATCCGCTCGGCCACGTGGCACATGCAGCGGTTGAGCCTGGCCTCGTCTTCATGATGGGTGCTGACGCCGCGCTCCAGATCGATGCCATCCACCCCGAGAAACAGCAGGTCAAAGTGATAGTTCTGCAAGGAGAGATCCGCCTGGGCGCCGTAGAAGGAGAGTGACTTGCGGCGCAGGTGCCCCCCCGTCATCAGCAGCTCCACCCCTTCCGCCTCCAGCAGGGCATTCGCCACGTTCATGCCGTTGGTCATCACCACTATCTCCTGGTGATCGCGCAGGTGGCGTGCCACCTCCAGGGTGGTGGTGCCCGAGTCGAGAATGAGGCGGCAACCGGGCTG
Organism: Aeromonas sp. S41-2; assembly: GCF_027705845.1. Taxonomy (NCBI): domain Bacteria; kingdom Pseudomonadati; phylum Pseudomonadota; class Gammaproteobacteria; order Aeromonadales; family Aeromonadaceae; genus Aeromonas; species Aeromonas sp. S41-2. The sequence continues at coordinate 61,333 of NZ_JAPDCG010000011.1, forward strand.
CACCAGGCTCGCCGCCATGGCGCCGATGCGCTGCTTGACCGGGGTGTTGAGCACGCTCTTGTCGGCAATGGTGCGCTCGGCCACCGGCTGGCCGGATTCACACAACAGGGCACCGCCGTAGGCGCGCACCGCCACCCCCTGTTTCTCCAGAAATGCCAGATCGTTGCGGATGGTGACGGTAGAGACCTGATAGTGGCCGGCCAGCTCGTTGACCTGAACGCTGCCATTGCTGCGCAGCTGCTGAATGATGCGCTCCCGTCGCTCGCTGGTGCCGAGCACGCTCTTTTCGGTGATTTGCATAGTCTCTCTGCCGGAGTCCTGTGGTGAAAGTAGAGCTTTCACTTCGTTACGTTTCCCTATTAACACTCAGCCTCGATGGCAAATCAAGCTTTCATTGAATTGAAAAGTGCCGTCAGACTCCCTAAAAAAGCCACAAGCCTTTCGATTCATTTCTTTTTGTGATCTTGCTCAAGATGTGAACACGCTTTTATTTCGTTTCGAACGCCGTGCGCCTAGGGTAAAGAAAGAAATCGAAAGCAAAGCATCTTGTTCAGGCCAAGAGGAAGAGGGAAATGAAATCAATGCTGGATCTGGTCGCACAACACAAGCAGGGGGAGCAGGTCGGGATCTACGCCGTCTGCTCCGCCCATCCGCTGGTACTGGAGGCGGCCCTGCGACTGGCGGCGCAAGGGGACCAGCTGCTGCTGGTCGAGGCCACCTCCAATCAGGTGGATCAATTTGGCGGCTACACCGGCATGACGCCGGCCGATTTTCGCGACCTGCTGCACCGGCTCGCCGCCGAGTGCCGCTTTCCCGTGCAGCGACTGGTATTGGGAGGCGATCACCTCGGCCCCAACCGCTGGCAGAGCGAGCCCGCCGAACAGGCCATGGCCCATGCCGAGGATCTCATCGCCAGCTATGTCGCGGCCGGCTTCAAGAAGATCCACCTCGACTGCAGCATGTCCTGCCAGGGGGATCCGGTGCCGCTGACCGACGAGCTGGTGGCGGCGCGCGCCGCGCGGCTGGCAAACGTGGCCGAGCAGACCGCCATCCGGCAGTTTGGCCACAGCGACCTGGTCTATGTGATTGGCACCGAAGTGCCGGTACCGGGCGGCGCCCACGAAGAGCTGGCCGAGCTGGCGGTCACCACGCCGGAGGCGGCGCGCCACACCCTGGCCGCCCACCAGCAAGCCTTCGAGCAGGCCGGACTGGCCCAGATCTGGCCGCGGGTGATCGGTCTGGTGGTGCAGCCCGGCGTGGAGTTCGACCACACCCACGTCATCGACTACCGCCCCGAGCGGGCCGCCCCCTTGAGCCGGATGATCGAGGCCTATCCCCATCTGGTGTTCGAGGCCCACTCCACCGATTACCAGACCCCGGACGCCTACCGCCAGCTGGTGCGCGATCACTTCGCCATCCTCAAGGTCGGCCCGGCCCTCACCTTTGCCCTGCGCGAGGCACTGTTTGCCCTTGCCGCCATCGAGGAGGAGCTGGTGGTGGCCAAGGCCTGCTCGGGCCTGCGTCAGGTGCTGGAAGAGACCATGCTGGATCGCCCCGACTTCTGGCGCAGCCACTATCAGGGCAGCCCCAACGAGTGCCGGCTGGCCCGCGGCTACAGCTACTCCGATCGCATTCGCTACTACTGGCCCGACAGCCGGGTCGACGACCGTTACGCCCGGCTGCTGGCCAACCTGGCCGCCGAACCCATTCCCCTGCCGCTGCTCAGCCAGCACCTGCCGCTGCAATACCGCAAGGTGCGCCAGGGCACGCTGTCGCCCCGGGTTCACGACCTCATTCTCGATCAGGTGCAGGAGGTGCTGCGCCAATACGCGGCGGCCTGCAGCACCGCCCCCGCCAGCCACTCCCGGCTGACCCCGGTTGTATAAGGAGTTGTAGAGATGATCCTTGGTTATCCAGAAGAGACGCTGCGGTCGGCCAACGGCCTGGCCACCGCCCGTGAAATTCGCCAGCAACCCGCCACCTGGCGGGAGACCCTCACCATGGTGGAGGAGTGCCGCGCCACCATAGAGCGCTTCCTGCTGCCCCTGCTGTCGCGGGGCAACCTGCGGGTGATCCTGACCGGGGCCGGCACCTCCGCCTTTGCCGGCCGCGCCCTCGCCCCCTATCTCAGTGCCCGCCTCAACGGCCGTTTCGAGGCGATCGCCACCACCGACATCGTCACCGATCCGGGCGAATACCTGGCACAGGACTGCCCGACCCTGCTCATCTCCTTCGCCCGCTCCGGCAACAGCCCGGAGAGCGTGGCGGCGGTCGAGCTGGCCAGCCAGCTGCTGAGCGAGTGCCACCACCTGGTGCTGACCTGCAACGGTGAGGGGGAGCTCTATCGCCGCTGCCAGAAGGATGCCCGCTCCCTGGCGCTGCTGATGCCGCCCCAGACCCACGACCGCAGCTTTGCCATGACCAGCAGCCTCACCAGCATGATGCTGAGCTGTCTGGCGGTATTCCTGCCGCGCCAGTTCAACCCGATCGCCAGCCAGCCGCTCATCGCGCTGGGGGACGCCATTCTGCCCCAGGCCGAGCTGAAGGTGCCCGAGTGGGATCGACCGTTGCCGGAGCGGGTCATCTACCTTGGCAGCGGCAGCCTGCAGGGGGTGGCCCAGGAGGCAGCCCTCAAGCTGCTGGAGCTCACCGCCGGCCAGGTGATGGCCATGCACGACTCCCCCACCGGCTTTCGCCACGGGCCCAAGTCGGCCATCAATCGGCAGACCCTGATCGTGCTGATGGTGTCCAACGATCCCTATACCCGCCAGTACGATCTGGACCTGCTCGGCGAGCTGCGCCAGGACGGCCATGCCGCCCGGGTGGTCGCCCTGGCCGACCGGCCGGATCCGCTCATCAGCGCCGGCGAACACATCTATCTGCCCACCCCCCTCAACGGTGACGACGCCGAGCTGGCGCTCTGCTACCTGCTCTACGCCCAGTACTACGCCTTCCACACCGCGCTGGTGCTGGGCATCACCCCGGACAATCCCTGCCCGAGCGGGCGGGTCAACCGGGTCGTGCAGGGGGTCAACATCTATCCGTTCAACCAGCAAGGAGGCGTCTGATGCCGAACATAGTGCTGAGCCGTATCGACGAGCGCCTGATCCACGGTCAGGTCGGCGTGCAATGGGTCGGCTTCGCCGGCGCCAATCTGGTGCTGGTAGCCAATGACGAAGTCGCAGAGGACCCCATCCAGCAGAACCTGATGGAGATGGTGCTGGCGGAGGGCATCGCAGTGCGCTTCTGGCCGCTGCAGAAGGTGATCGACAACATCGGCAAGGCCGCCGATCGCCAGAAGATCCTGTTGGTGTGCAAGAGTCCGGCGGACTTTCGCACCCTGGTGGAGGGCGGGGTGCCCATCCCCCGCATCAACGTCGGCAACATGCACTACGCCGACGGCAAGCGTCAGATCCACAAGACGGTATCGGTGGACGAGTCGGACATAGCGGCGTTTCGCGCCCTGCAGGACGCCCACGTCGCCTGCTTTGTCCAGGGGGTGCCGACCGAACCGGCACAGGACATTTTCAACCTCATCTGATTAAGGACAATTGTGATGGAAATCAGTTTGTTGCAAGGGCTCTTGCTGGGCATGCTGGCGTTCTTCGCCGGGCTTGACCTGTTCAACGGCCTGACCCACTTCCACCGGCCCGTGGTACTGGGCCCGCTGGTAGGCCTGATCCTCGGCGACCTGCCCACCGGCATTCTGGTGGGCGGCACCCTGGAGCTGGTCTGGATGGGGCTGGCCCCGCTGGCAGGCGCCCAGCCGCCCAACGTCATCATCGGCACCATAGTCGGCGCCACCTTCGCCATCACCACCGGGGTCAAGCCGGATGTGGCGGTCGGGGTCGCGGTACCGTTCGCGGTGGCGGTCCAGATGGGGATCACCTTCCTCTTCTCGGTGATGTCGGGGGTCATGTCCCGCTGTGACCGGATGGCGGAACAGGGGGATGTGCGCGGCATCGAGCGGGTCAACTACCTGGCGCTGCTGGCGCTCGGCACCTTCTACTTCCTGTGCGCCTTCCTGCCCACCTACTTCGGGGCCGAACACGCCAAAACCGCCATCGACGTGCTGCCCGCCCGTCTCATCGACGGCCTCGGCGTCGCCGGCGGCATCATGCCCGCCATCGGCTTCGCCGTGCTGCTCAAGATCATGATGAAGAACGTCTACATCCCCTACTTCATCCTCGGTTTCGTCGCCGCCGCCTGGCTCAAGCTGCCGGTGCTGGCCATCGCCGCGGCCGCCCTGGCCATGGCCCTGATCGATTTCATGCGCAAGGACCCGGCGCCACAAGCCCGCCCCACCCAGGAGGAAACTGAAGATAGCATCTAACAACACCGCCACCCGGCTGGCCCAGGCGGCCGAGCCGCAACCGACCCGCACCGTCTCCGACGACGTCTACGAAGATCAGCAACTGGGGGCCGAGCTGACCCGCCAGGACATCAACCGCTTCGCCTGGCGCTCCCTGCTGCTGCAGGCCTCCTTCAACTACGAGCGGATGCAGGCCTCCGGCTGGCTCTACGGCCTGCTGCCAGCCCTGCAAAAGATCCACACCAATCCCAAGGATCTCTCCCGGGCGATGAAGGGCCACATGGGCTTTTTCAACACCCACCCCTTCTTGGTCACCTTCGTGATGGGGATCGTGCTGGCGATGGAGCGCTCCAAGCAGAACGTCAACAGCATCCAGAGCACCAAGATCGCGGTCGGTGCCCCGCTCGGCGGGATCGGCGATGCCATGTTCTGGCTCACCCTGCTGCCCATCTGCGGCGGCATCGGTGCAGATCTTGCCCTACAGGGTTCCATCATGGGGGCTGTGGTCTTCTTCCTGCTGTTCAACCTGGTGCACTTCGGCCTGCGCTTCGGGCTGGCGCACTACGCCTACCGCATGGGGGTGGCCGCCATTCCGCTCATCAAGGCCAACACCCGCAAGGTGGGCCATGCCGCTTCCATCGTCGGCATGACGGTGATCGGCGCCCTGGTCGCCACCTATGTGCGGCTCGGCACCACCCTGGAGATCACCGCCGGCGATGCGGTGGTGAAACTGCAGGCGGACGTGCTCGACAAGCTGATGCCCGCCTTCCTGCCGCTGCTCTACACCCTGGCCATGTATGGGCTGATCCGCCGCGGCTGGAGCCCGCTGCGCCTCATCGTCATCACGGTCGTGCTCGGCATCGTCGGCAAGTTTGCAGGCTTCCTCTAATCCGGTGCCGGCACCAGGCCGGCCCTTTGCTGTAAAGGAACAGATTATGTTGGGCATCATCATTTGCGGACACGGCGGCTTCGCCAGCGGCATGGAACAGGCCATGTTGCAGATCCTCGGCGAGCAGGAGGCGGTGGTCGCCATCGACTTTCCCGAGTCCTCCACCACGGCCCTGCTGCAGGATCAGTGCGAAACCGCCCTGACCCAGGTTGAGCGAGGGGATGGGGTGGTCTTTCTGACCGACCTGCTGGGGGGAACCCCGTTTCGGGTCGCCTCCACCCTGGCGCTGCGCCAACCCGGGCGGGAGGTGGTCACCGGCACCAATCTGCAGCTGCTGCTGGAGATGGTGATGGAACGCGGCGAGCTGACCCCGTCCCAGTTTCGTGAACAGGCGCTGTGCTGTGGTCATCGCGGCCTCACCAGCCTGGTGGACGAGCTGGCGCGCGAGCGGGCGGATACCCTGGCCGAGGAGGGGATCTAGATGGCAGAGCGGATCCACGCCCGCCGCCTGCTGACCGAGCAGGGCTGGCTGGCGCATCAGGTGCTGACCCATGAAGACGGCATTATTACTGCCATCGACCCCATCCCGGCCGACGACCCGGTGCGGGAGGTCGAGCTGCTGGTGCCCGCCCTCATCGATGGCCACGTCCACGGCGGGGCCGGCGTCGACGTGATGGACGAGGCGGCCGACGCCCTGGCCCGCCTCTCCCTTGCCAAGGCGGCAGAAGGGGTGGGCGCCTTCCTCGCCACCACGGTCACCGCCCCGCTGCCCACCATCCTCAGCACCCTGGGTCGCATCGCCGATGCCATGGCGAGCCCCCTGCCGGGCGCACAGCTGCTCGGCAGCTATCTGGAGGGGCCCTACTTCACCCCGGACAACAAGGGCGCCCATGACCCGGCCCTGTTCCGGGAGCTGGACCTGACGGAGCTCGACCGGCTGCAACAGGTGGCGCGAGGCACCCTGAAGGTGGTCGCCCTCGCCCCCGAGAAAACCGGGGCGCTGGCCGCCATCCGTCATCTCAAGCAGGCCGGCATCCGGGTGATGCTGGGTCACTCCGCCGCCGACCATGACACCACCATGGCGGCACTGACGGCGGGAGCCTCCGGGCTGGTGCACTGCTTCAACGGCATGCGCGGCCTGCACCACAGAGAACCCGGCATGGTCGGCGCCGGCCTGGTGCATCCCGATGCCTGGCTGGAGCTCATCGCCGACGGCCACCACGTTCACCCGAGCGTGCTCAGACTCTGTCACTGCTGCGCCAGGGATCGCCTGCTGCTCATCACGGATGCCATGCGCGCCGCCGGCATGCCGGACGGCCACTACCTGCTCGGCGACTACCGGGTGGAGATGAAGGACGGGGTGGTGCGCACCGACACCGGCGGCCTGGCGGGCAGCACCCTCACCCTGCTCGGCGCCGTGCGCAACATGGTGCAGCTGGCCGGCGTACCGCTGGACGAGGCCATCCCCATGGCTTCGCTGGCACCGGCCCGGATGCTGGGGATGGCACATCGCCTCGGCTCGCTGGCCGTCGGCAAGCAGGCCAACCTGCTCGCCCTGACCGCGGAACTCAATCAACAACATATCTGGGTGGCGGGCCGGGAGATCCTCCCCGCCCCAGCCCCGCTCTCTTTCCCTGAAGCTGGTGCCCGCCAGGGTGCCAAGGAGTCCTCATGTATCTGATCTCGTCCCACGAAATGCTTAAAGATGCCCAGCGCCGCGGCTATGCGGTGCCCGCCTTCAACATCCACAACCTGGAGACCGTCGAGGTGGTGGCCCGCACCGCCGCCAAGCTGAACTCCCCGGTGATCCTGGCCGCCACGCCGGGCACCTACCGTCATGCAGGGGTCGAGTACCTGGTCTCCATCTGCGCCTCGGCAGCCCATCAGTACCGCATCCCGCTGGTGCTGCATCTGGACCACCACGAGGACGAGCAGGATATCCACTACAAGGTCGAGGCTGGCATCCACTCCGCCATGATCGACGCCTCCCACCTCTCGTTCGAGGAGAACGTCGCCAAGGTGCAGCGGGTCGTCACCTTCTGCCACCGCATGGGGGCGAGCGTGGAGGCCGAGCTGGGCCAGCTCGGCGGGCAGGAGGATGACCTCATCGTGGACGCCGCCAATGCCCATCTGACCGACCCGGACAAGGCGGCCGAGTTCGTGGCGCGCACCGGCATCGACTCCCTGGCCGTCGCCATCGGCACGGCCCACGGCCTCTACAAGGAGGAGCCGCGCCTGGACTTCGAGCGCCTCGCCGCCATCCGGGCCAGGGTCGCGGTGCCGCTGGTGCTGCACGGCGCCTCCGGCATTCCCGACCGGGACGTGCGCCGCTGCATCGAGCTCGGGGTGTGCAAGGTCAACGTGGCCACCGAACTCAAGATCGCCTTCTCCGACGCCATGAAGGCGTTCCTGGCCTCCCACCCCGACGCCAGCGACCCGCGCCAGTATCTGGTGCCCGCCATGGCTGCCATGGAGGAGGTGGTCGCCGCCAAGATCCGCATGTGCATGAGCGACGGCAAGCTGTAATCCCAAAGGCGAGCCCGCTGCGGCGGGCCTGCCTCCATCCCGGTATCACAGGCGAGGTTCTGCCGACTCACACCTCACTCACATCAACACGTGGAGACAACCATGCACGCACGTACCGCCATGACGCTGCTGCTCATGCTGACCCCCTTCGCCCAGGCCGAAACCCTGTCGCTGGAGGGTGACCAGTACCGTATCAAGGTCGAAACCGATGCCGGCAAGTTCCGGGAGCTGACCTTCACCAATACCGCCAACGGCGATCTCATTCGCTCTGACAACCTGTTCGACATCAAGGGGACGGATGATCGGCTGACCCCCTCCGCCGATTTCAAGGTCACCGCATTCACCAAGAGCGGTGACCGGATCGAGATGGCGTTGGAAAATGCCGACTTCGTGGTCAAGAGCGCTATCCGGCTGGGCCGGGACAAGCGCTACGCCAGCATCGACTTTGCCCTCGACACCCTCAAGAACGGCAAAAAGATCAACGGCTTCTCCATGCTTCCCTTCCACTCCCAGGCGCCGTTTGTCTATGGCGCCATCAACAGCTCGCCCATCGTCAGCGACAGCTTCTTCATTACCCCCCAGAATCCGCTGGTCAATACCCGGGCCTACGAGGGTGGTGTCAGCCAGCTGATCCCGCTCAAGCTGCCGCTCGCCGAGGGCAAGCCGCTCAGCTACCGCACCTATGTCGGCACCTTTGGCGAGGGTCAGCTAAGGCGCGACTTCAACCGCTTCCTCAACGAGGCCCGCGATCGCCCCTACGCTCCTTATCTGCATTACAACTCCTGGCTCGACATCGGCTTCTTCAATCCCTACACGGAGGCCGAGGCACTCAAGCGCATCGATCAGTTCGGCGAGGCGCTGATCAGCCGGCGCGGCGTACCCATGAACGGCTTTCTGTTTGACGACGGCTGGGACGATCGACTGGGCAACTGGGGTTTCAGCAAGGATTTCCCCAACGGCTTCAGCAAACTCAAGCGCGCGGCCGAACGCTACCATGCCCAGCTCGGGATCTGGCTCTCCCCCTGGGGTGGCTACAACAAGCCAAGGGATGAGCGGGTCTCCCATGCCGCCGAGTTCGGCTATGAGCTGAGCGATGGCAAGTTCGCCCTCTCCGGTCCGGTCTACTACCAGAACTTCCACCAGAAGGTGATGTCCCTCATCAAGGATCAGGGGGTCAGCCACTTCAAGTTCGACGGGACCGGCAATGCGGACAAGCTGATCGAGGGGAGCCGCTTCACCAGTGACTTCGATGCCGCCATCCACCTGATTGCGGATGCGCGAGCCGCCAATCCGAAGGTGTTCATCAACCTGACCACCGGCACCACCGCCTCCCCCGCCTGGCTGTTCTTTGCCGACTCCATCTGGCGCGGCGGCGATGACATCAACTTCTACGGACCCGGCTCCAGGGTACAACAGTGGATCACCTACCGGGATGCCGAAACCTATCGCTCCATCGTCAAGAACGGCCCCCTGTTCCCGCTCAACTCCCTGATGCTGCACGGGCTGGTCTATGCCAAACAGGCCAAGCATCTGGATCGGCAGTCACCGCAGGACTTCGCCGATCAGGCCTGGAGCTACTTCGCCACCGGCACCCAGTTGCAGGAGATCTATCTCACGCCGGAACTGTTGAGCGGCCAGGACTGGGACCTGCTGGCCAAGGCGGCGCTCTGGTCGCAGCAGAACCAGGCCGTGCTGTTCGACAGCCACTGGATCGGCGGCGACCCCACCCTGCTGGCGGTGTATGGCTGGGCGGCCTGGAGTCCGAGCCGCGCCTTCATCACCCTGCGCAACCCCTCCAGTAAGCCGCAGACATTCCTGCTGGAGCCTCAACGCCAGCTGGAGATCCCGTCAGGCGAGGCCACCCGCTTCACGGTGCAGCCCCGCTACGGCAGCAATGCCAGCGTACCGGCCACCCTCGATGCCCCCCGCCTCATCACCCTGGCGCCGCTGCAGCTGATCACCCTGGAGCTGACCCCGGCGGGAACCAAACCCGCGGCTGCGAAAAAGTCCTGACCCAGACCAAGTTTGACCTGACAAAAAGGGACGCCGCGGCGTCCCTTTTTCTTCGTGCCGCGGGGCCCAGCCCCTGCCGACAGTTCAGATCCCCTGACGGGCTTCCTGCATCAGCAGGCGCATGTCGCTGACCGCCTTGGCCAGGCCGTCGAAGGCGGCGCGGCCGATGATGGCGTGGCCGATGTTGAGCTCATAGAGCTCGGGGATGGCGGCAATGGCCTTGACGTTGTGGTAGTGCAGGCCGTGGCCGGCATTGACCTTCAAGCCCTTGCCGGCGGCGTAGGAGGCGCCGGCGGCGATGCGCTTGAACTCGGCGTTGCGCTCGGCATCGGTGGTGGCATCGGCGTAACGACCGGTGTGGATCTCGATGAAGGGAGCACCGCTCTCGGCGGCAGCATCGATCTGCAGCGGATCCGCATCGATGAAGAGGGATACCTGAGCACCGACAGCCGCAAGACGGGCCACCGCGTCAGTCACCTTGTCCAGCTGACCGGCCACGTCCAGACCCCCCTCGGTGGTCACCTCGGTGCGCTTCTCCGGTACCAGGCAGACGAAGTGGGGCTGAATGCGGCAGGCGATGCCGATCATCTCTTCGGTCACCGCCATCTCCAGGTTCATTCTGGTCTGGATGGTCTGGCGCAGGATCTCCACGTCGCGGTCGGTGATGTGACGGCGATCTTCGCGCAGGTGCACAGTGATGCCATCGGCACCGGCCTGCTCGGCCACGAAGGCGGCCTGTACCGGATCCGGGTACTGGGTGCCGCGGGCGTTGCGCAGGGTGGCGATGTGATCGATGTTCACACCCAGATAGATTTCACTCATTGAGGACTCCTTGAAACTCTTCGCTGTTAACTGTGCAACTGCCGCCTTGGCGTCAGCGCCGATATCCATATGTCACGTGTGTGGCAGCTCGTAGGTTCGATTAGCGCAGCGTAATCGGACCTAGGTAACATTCTTGCCGTGTCGGGTAACGCCGCAGGGCGGTTAACCCAAGCTATTACGGCGTTTTAAAAACAGCTCCCGGCTCTTCAACTGGCGCCGCCCCAGATAGGGCTGCAGCGCCAGCCGGCTGAAACGCTTGGCCGCCTGCAGCAGGGGCGGACTGTCGAAGCGCCCCTCGGCAAAGGCCAGCAGGTGCGCGCCGAGAAACAGGGTACGGGGATCCGGCGCCCGCTCGCAAGCGACAAAGCCCAATTCACGCTCGAAGCCGTACAGCAGCTCGGGCTGGATCGGCGACTCGTCGTCGGCGGCATATTCGAAGTCCACCGCGTAGCCGAGCGCCTGCAGCAGCAGGAATTCGAAGCGGCGCAGGGGCAGCTCCGGTGTCTCGCCGTCGGCCAGCGCCATGATGGCACGGGCATAGGCGTCAAACACTTCCGGGAACGGGGTGTGGGCTTCCAGCAGGTAGTAGACCAGCTCGTTGAGATAGAGGCCGTAGAAGAGGCGATCGCCGCCGAGCCGCAAGGAGTGATCCGGGCACTCGACCTGGGTGAGATTCTTGAGATCGCCCTTGCCACGCCAGGCGATGGTGAGCAGGGTAAAGGGTTGCAACAGCCCCTTCAGAGGCGAGCGTGGCCCGCGAGAACCGCGAGCCACCAGAGTAAAACGGCCACTATCTTGGGTGAAAACCTCGACCAGCTGGCTGGTCTCCCGATAGGGCCGACTGTGGATGACGAAAGCCGGGGTCAGCAATCAGTCGTCACCGTAGCCGAGACTGCGCAGGGCACGCTCGTCGTCAGCCCAACCGGATTTGACCTTGACCCACAGCTCCAGGTGCACCTTGTTCTGGAACAGCCGCTCCATGTCGAGGCGCGCCTCGGTGCCTATGGTCTTGATCTTCTCGCCCTTGTTGCCGATGACCATCTTCTTCTGGCCATCGCGCTCCACCAGAATGAGGCCATGGATATGGTAAAGACCGTTCTCTTCCACCTTGAAGCGCTCGATCTCCACCGTCACCGAGTAGGGCAGCTCCTCACCGGTGAAGCGCATCAGCTTCTCGCGGATGATCTCGGAGGCCATGAAGCGGGAGGAGCGGTCGGTCACGTAGTCTTCCGGGAAGAAGTGGACGTTCTCCGGCAGCAGATCCTTGGCCCACTCGCGGATCTTCTCCACGTTGGTGCCCTTCTCGGCACTGATGGGCAGGATGTGGGCGAAGTTCATCTGCTGACCCAGCCACTCGAGGTGCGGCAGCAGATCCTCTTTCTCTTTGACGTTGTCGATCTTGTTGACCGCCAGCACCACAGGGCACTTGAGGTGGCGCAGCTTGCCCAGCACCATCTCGTCGTCCTTGGTCCAATGGGTACCATCGACCATGAACACCACCATGGCCACGTCCCCCAGCGAACTGGTGGCGGCGCGGTTCATCAGGCGGTTGATGGCCCGTTTCTCTTCGATGTGCAGACCCGGCGTGTCGACATAGATGGTCTGGTAGTTCTCCTCGGTGTCGATCCCCAGAATCCGGTGACGGGTGGTCTGGGGCTTCTTCGAGGTGATGCTGACCTTCTGGCCAAGCAGCTTGTTGAGCAGGGTGGACTTGCCCACGTTGGGGCGGCCCACGATGGCGACAAAGCCGCAATAAGTGGTATCTGTCATGCCAGTGTTTCCAATGCCTGTTGTGTCAAAAGACCGCGCCTTGTTGAATGGGTAGTATCTGTCATGACAGTTTTTCCAATGCTTGCTGCGCAGCGGCCTGTTCGGCCTTGCGACGGCTGGTGCCGACCCCGACCAGCGGACCATCCAGGCCTTCCACGTCACACTGGACGGTGAATTCCTGGTTGTGGGCTTCGCCCTTGACGTTGGTCACTGTGTAGGTCGGCAGGGATTTGCGGCTTCCCTGCAGAATTTCTTGCAGACGGGTCTTGGGATCCTTCTGCTCTATGCCTGGCTTGATCTCGTCCAGGCGGCTGGCATACCAGCCCAGCAGCAGCGTCCGTACCGTCTCAAGATTGGTATCCAGATAGACGGCACCGATCACCGCCTCGACCGTGTCGGCCAGAATCGATTCACGGCGAAAACCGCCGCTTTTCAGCTCGCCCGGCCCGAGGATCAGGTGATCCCCGAGGTCAAACTCCCGGCCCAGTTCGGCCAGGGTCTTCTCGCGCACCAGGGTGGCGCGCATGCGGCTGAGATCCCCTTCCGCCGCCTGCGGGAAGCGGTGGAAGAGATCATCGGCAATCACCAGACTCAAAATGGAGTCACCCAGGAATTCCAGTCGCTCGTTGTGACGGGAACCGGCGCTGCGGTGAGTCAGCGCCCGGGTCAGCAGTTCTTGATCCTGAAAGACATGCCCGAGACGGGACTGCAGTCTGTTCATCTTGATATTCATTTACTTGATTCCGCCAATGCGGTTGAAGCGCACCCCTGTCGGTACCCAGCCTGGCAGCAGGGAGCCTTCTTCGCGCTCGAATTCAAAACTTATCCAGATAGCGACCGCCTTGCCGACCAGGTTCTGCTCGGGCACGAAGCCCCAGAAACGACTGTCGGTACTGTTGTCACGGTTGTCACCCATCACGAAGTACTGGCCTTCCGGCACTACCCATTCGTCTGGGTAGGTACCGGGCTGGCGGTAGTAACGGCCGACCATATCGGGCATCAGCGGGTTGCGCAGGGTCTCGTGAGACACCTCGCCCAGCTGCTCGGTATAGCGGTCAAGCGGGATCCCCATCTGGGTAAATTCACCCCTTTGTTCAAACTTGACGTCGAGCTTCTGGAAGCCCGGGCACGTTTTCCCTTCCTGCTCATCGCACTTGGGCCGGATCATCAGCTCCTTGTTGCGATAGATGACCCGATCCCCCGGCATGCCGACTACGCGCTTGATGTAGTCCACCCGGGTATCCAGCGGATACTTGAACACCACCACGTCGCCGCGTTTGGGCTCACCGGTCTCGAGGAACTTGGTGTTGGTCACCGGATCCTTGAGGCCATAGGCAAACTTCTCCACCAGGATGAAGTCGCCCACCAGCAGGGTGGGCATCATGGAGCCCGACGGGATCTGGAACGGTTCAAAGATGAACGAACGCAGGATCAGCACGAGCGTGATGACCGGGAATACCCCGGCGGTCTGTTCGATCCAGACCGGCACCGGCGCCACCTTGGCCAGGGTTTTCTCGTCCAGATGGGCGCCGCCGTGGGCACGGGCCACGGCAATCTTGGCGGCCCGCTGCTTGGACCAGATCATCTTGTCCAGACACCAGATAACACCGGTGATCGCGCAGACCACCACCAGGATCAGGGAAAACGTGCTTGCCATCTATTAGTCCTTTCCGACGTGGAGAATTGCGAGGAAAGCTTCCTGCGGCACGTCGACACGGCCCAGAGACTTCATCCGCTTCTTACCTTCTTTCTGCTTGTTCAGCAGCTTCTTCTTCCGGCTCACGTCACCGCCGTAACACTTGGCGGTCACGTCCTTGCGCAGCGCCTTGACGGTACTGCGGGCGATGATCTGGTTGCCGATGGCAGCCTGGATGGCGATATCGAACATCTGGCGCGGGATCAGCTCGCGCATCTTCTCCACCACCTGGCGACCGCGGTACTGGGCGTTCTCCTTGTGGGTGATGATGGCCAGGGCGTCGACCCGCTCGCCGTTGATCATGATGTCCAGACGGACCATGTCGGAGGTCTCGAAGCGCTTGAAGCCGTAGTCCAGCGAGGCATAGCCGCGGCTGGTGGACTTCAGGCGGTCGAAGAAGTCGAGCACCACTTCCGCCATCGGGATCTCGTAGGTCAGTGCCACCTGCTTGCCGTGGTAGACCATGTTGGTCTGCACGCCGCGCTTCTCGATACAGAGGGTGATCACGTTGCCCATGTACTCCTGCGGCAGCAGGATGTGACACTCGGCGATCGGCTCGCGCATCTCCTTGATGCTGGTGATGGCGGGCATCTGGGCCGGGCTGTCGATGTGGATGGTGGTACCGTCGGTCAGCTCGATCTCGTAGACCACGGTCGGCGCCGTGGTGATGAGATCCAGATCGTATTCACGCTCCAGCCGCTCCTGGATGATCTCCATGTGCAGCATGCCGAGGAAACCGCAACGGAAGCCGAAGCCCAGCGCGGTGGAGCTCTCCGGTTCGAAGAACAGGGAGGCATCGTTCAGGGAGAGCTTGTCGAGGGCGTCGCGGAACGACTCGTAGTCATCGCTGGAGATGGGGAACAGGCCCGCATACACCTGCGGCTTCACCTTCTTGAAGCCAGCCAGCGCCTTCTCGGCACCGTTCTTGGCCTGGGTCAGGGTATCGCCCACCGGCGCGCCGTGGATGTCCTTGATACCGCAGACAACCCAACCTACCTCGCCGCAACCCAGCCCCATGGTGTCCACCTGCTTGGGCGTGAAGATACCGATACGATCGACACCCCACACCTGACCGGTGCTCATCACCTTGATCTTGTCGTTCTTCTTGAGAGAACCGTTCTTGATCCGCACCAGCGACACGACGCCCAGATAGGAGTCGAACCAGGAGTCGATGATCAGCGCCTGCAGCGGCGCATCCGGATCACCTTCCGGCGCCGGGATCCGGGCCACGATCTCTTCCAGCACCAGGTCAACACCCAGGCCGGTCTTGGCGGAGCAGCGCACCGCATCAACCGCATCGATGCCGACGATGTCTTCGATCTCTTCGGCAACCCGCTCCGGCTCGGCGGCCGGCAGGTCGATCTTGTTCAGCACTGGCACCACTTCCAGATCCATTTCCATGGCGGTATAGCAGTTGGCCAGAGTCTGTGCCTCAACCCCCTGGCCGGCATCCACCACCAGCAGCGCCCCTTCACAGGCCGCCAACGAGCGGGAGACCTCGTAGGAGAAATCCACGTGGCCAGGGGTGTCGATAAAGTTCAGCTGGTAGGTGTTACCGTCTTGTGCCTGGTAGTTCAGGGTCACACTCTGTGCTTTGATGGTAATGCCGCGCTCGCGCTCCAGGTCCATGGAGTCAAGCACCTGAGCCTGCATCTCGCGGTCGGACAGGCCGCCACAAGTCTGGATCAGACGGTCCGACAGGGTCGATTTACCGTGGTCGATGTGCGCAATAATCGAAAAGTTACGAATGTGTTTCATCGAGCAAGAATCACTCAAAATTAGGTTAGGGCCGGATATGGAGGCAGGATTTTACTGGATAACCCGGTCGACGGCCAATCTTTAGTCGACGAAGCACCAGAAATACAGGCCTGGACAGTGTCAGGAGAGGTGGCGGGTGGGCAGGACCACACCCAGCATGCGGGGACCATAAGCCCCCTGATCGAGCCGGTTGGAAAAGTAACGAACCAGTGAAAATCCGATAAGGCCGCCCAGCAGGCAACTGAGGATGGTGACCCCCTCCCCGGCTGACAGCAAGGGAGCCAGCCAGAGTTGCCCCAGCAGGGCTCCCGCCAGCAGACAGAACAGCGGCAGCACGTAGACCAGCGCCGCCCCCTGCAGAATGCTCGCCTGGGGGATGCCGAGCCTCACTTGCTGGCCGACGCTCACCTCGATGGTGAGTGCCACCCGCAGCCGCTGCGCCTGCAACGGAAACGCCTTGGCTACCGTGCCGGTACCGCAGTTGGACTGTTGATGACAACCGCTGCAAGCGGAGCGCCGTTCGCATTCCACCCAGGCATGTTGTCCATCAATGGCCACTACGGTTGCCAGCTCTTCGCTCATTCCACTCACAAGACGGTTCCACATTAACTAGACAGAGATTGACCCAATCTGAACATGACTGCCCGGATTGGGCAAGCAACAGTGCATCGGCGACTACTGGACGGTCTCGTTGCGGGCCAGCGGTTGCACCGACTCGGCGATGCGTTTGGCGGTGTCGGCCGGCACCTCACCCACCACAGTGATCTCGACCCCCACGTCATTGACATAGCTCACCAGCGAGGTGGCGCCCTGGCGGATCAACTGCTGGCGCACCGCCTGCTTGGGGTCGACCCGGGCAACGTAGACCGAGAGATCCACCAGCCCGTCGGAGAGCATCATGTAATCCACCGGCAGGCTGGTGGTGACCAGCTGATGCCGATCCCGCGAGAGCACCTTGAACCCCTCCGGCAACCAGGTCAGGTGCCAGTTCAGCTGCTGCTGCGGCGCCGGGTAGGCATCTTCCAGTGCCAGTGCCTGAGGCAGCTTGCTGCCAGCCAGCTTCACCAGCCAGGGCGCCGGGGCAGGCAGCCTGTCCAGATCCACCCCCAGCACCTGTTCCACCAGATTGCCCTCCCGATCCACCATGTCCACCCGCACCAACAGGTGGCTCTGCTCGTCGATCCAGAGCACGAAGCCGTACTTGTCGGCCTCTTTGGGCACCAGCCGCACGACCTGAGCCACCAACCCGGCCGCCCGGCTGCGACCGGCCAGCACGGGGTCATAGCTCTCCAGCACCCGTGGCAGCGGCATCCTGACCAGGCTCGCCCATACGCCGGGGAAGCGGGCTCCCTTGAGGGTGTAGGGTTCGTGGGTATTTTCGAAGAAGGTGTACTCATCCTGGCGCTGCAGATACTCGATGGTCTTGCCATCGAGATAGCTGAGGTGAGCCACCTCCTTGCCATCGATCACGCCATGGCTGAAGCGGATGGGTTCGAGGCGCCCCTGCCGGGCCTTGACCATGGACAATTCAAAATTCTGTTGCGAGACGGCACTCTGCATCTGCTGCAACAAGGCCTCGGCCGACTTGTCGTCGGCCGAGGCCTTGGCACTGATCAGCAGGAGAGAGGCCAGCAAAATACGGCTGGACTGGCGCACGTTCTGATCCCTAAATCCGTTATTCCTGAATCTGCTTGTCTTGCAGCAGACGCTGTTGCAACTGGTGGTCACGCAGGAAAGCATTGATGCGCTCGCGCTGCTCCTGCATCTGCTGCTCGCTCAGCCCTTGCTGACGGGCAGTAGCCCGGTTGCCATCCTGCGGGTAGTGCACGCTCACCGGTGAGGCACTGCCACCAACGGGGATAGTGTTGAGTACTGGATTGGTCGGCAGACCATCCTGCCCCTGATACTGCTGCACCCCGAAGATGACGGCGGCAGCGACCGAGGCGGCGATGGCGTATTGCCCCACCTGCTGACCGGCACGGCGCAGAAACGGCACGACCTTGGCGGTCCCCGGCTGCGGTGAGGCGGGCTTGCTCTCCACCGGCTTGGGCGCCAGGATGGTGGGTTCATCTTCCAGCGCAGCCATGATGCTGTCGCTCAGATCCAGTTGCAGATTGACCGGCAGGTCCCCCCGCATGGCATCACCAATCAGGTGGTAACGAGACCAGGTGTCTTGCAGAGCCGGATCCGTTCCCAGCTCGTTCAGAACCTCAACATCGCTCAAGTCACCGTCCATCAGGGCCGAGAGTTGCTCTTTAGTTGCCATAAGTTAACCTGTCTTTCCCCAGTTAATTCTCGATCAGAGGTTGCAGCTTTTTATCGATTGCTTCCCTCGCCCGGAAGATGCGGGATCTCACCGTACCCACCGGACAATCCATGATTTCGGCAATCTCTTCGTAGCTCAGCCCTTCCAGTTCGCGAAGGGTGATAGCTGTCCTCAAGTCTTCCGGCAAAGCTTCTATGGCAGAAAACACGGTGCGCTTGATCTCGTCGGTCAGCGTCAGGTTTTCCGGGGTAGCCACCTCTTGCAAGGCTTCGCCACCGCCATAGTATTCTGCCTCTTCCGCCTCTACGTCACTGCTGGGCGGCCTGCGCCCTTGAGAGGTCAGATAATTTTTGGCCGTGTTCACGGCGATCCGGTACAACCAGGTGTAAAACGCGCTCTCGCCACGGAATGTCGGCAGCGCACGGTAGGCTTTGATGAATGCCTCCTGCGCCACATCCGGTACATCGCCCGGGTTGTTGACATACCTGGCCACCAGGTTGACCACCTTGTGCTGGTATTTTTTTACCAACAGGTTGAATGCATTTTTATCGCCACGCTGGACCCGTTCAACCAGCTGTTCGTCCAGTAGATTCTGGTCGCTCATCAGAGCCGTAAAACCCCCATCAGGTTATCGTTTTTCTTTTCCGGCCCTTCCTAAGCGCACAAGTTCAGACAGGAGGAATCAGGGAAAGTTCGCTTGCATTGAAAAAAATGTGACGCAGGCTGCATCACCACCCTCGCTTGGGCTACCATGGTGCCAGTTCTTAATCCAGGCCAATGATACTTATGAAAGCAAGTGTTGAATACCTTTGCGACGTACTGATCATTGGCAGCGGTGCCGCCGGTTTGTCTCTCGCGTTGCGATTGGCAGACCAGGCCAAAGTCCTGGTTCTGAGCAAGGGGCCCATCAGTGAAGGGGCCACTTTCTATGCGCAAGGAGGCATCGCTGCCGTGTTCGACGAGACCGACAGCATCGAATCCCACGTGAGCGACACGCTCAACGCCGGGGCCGGGTTGTGTGACCCGGCCGTGGTGGAGTTCACCGCCCGCAACGCCCGCGAGTCCATCCAGTGGCTGATCCAGCAGGGAGTCCCCTTCGATCAGGAGGAGGACGCCGAGGGCGAATCCCACTATCACTTGACCCGGGAAGGGGGCCACAGCCATCGCCGCATCTTCCACGCGGCGGATGCCACCGGCAAGGCGGTGCAGCTCACCCTGATCGATCAGGTGCGCGCTCACCCCAACATCCAGCTGATGGAGCGCTTCAACGCGGTCGACCTCATCACCACCCGCAAGCTGGGTCTGCCGGGCAACCGGGTGCTGGGCGCCTATGTCTGGAACCGCAACGCCGAGCAGGTCGAAGTGATCCGCGCCCGTTTCGTGGCACTGGCCACCGGCGGCGCCTCCAAGGTGTACCAGTACACCTCCAACCCGGACGTCAGCTCCGGTGACGGCATCGCCATGGCGTGGCGCGCCGGCTGCCGGGTGGCGAACCTGGAGTTCAACCAGTTCCACCCCACCAGCCTGTTCCACCCCGATGACCCCAACTTCCTGCTGACCGAAGCGCTGCGCGGCGAAGGGGCCTACCTGCGCCGTCCCGATGGCAGCCGCTTCATGCCGGAGTTTGACGAGCGGGCCGAACTGGCGCCACGGGACATCGTCGCCCGCGCCATCGACCACGAGATGAAGCGGCTCGGCGCCGACTGCATGTATCTGGACATCAGCCACAAGCCGGCCGACTTCATCATCAAGCACTTCCCGACCATTTATGAGCGCTGCCTCGCGGTCGGCATCGACATCACCAAGGAGGCGATGCCCATCGTCCCTGCCGCCCACTACACCTGCGGCGGCGTGATGATCGACAACAACGGCCAGACCGACATCCCCGGCCTCTACGCCATCGGCGAAGTGACCTACACCGGCCTGCACGGCGCCAACCGGATGGCCTCCAACTCCCTGCTCGAATGCGTGGTCTATGCCCATCAGGCGGGGGCCGACATCCTGGCCAAGCTGCCGATGAGCGTGGAGCCGCCCCGTCTGCCGGTGTGGGACGAGAGCAAGGTGGAAGATTCGGACGAACTGGTGGTGATCCAGCACAACTGGCACGAGCTGCGGCTGATGATGTGGGACTATGTGGGGATAGTGCGTACCAACAAACGCCTGGCCCGGGCCAAGCGCCGCATCGACCTGCTCAAGCAGGAGGTGCAGGAGTACTACGCCCACTTCCGGGTCTCCAACAACCTGCTGGAGCTGCGCAACCTGCTGCAGGTGGCCGAACTCATCGTCAACTGCGCCCTGCAACGCAAGGAGTCCCGCGGCCTGCACTACAACCTGGACTACCCGGACATGCAACCGGACTCCAAGCCGACCGTGCTGACGCCGGAGCGGGACTAACCCTTTCGTTCAGTAATGAGCCAGAGGGTCACGCGGCCTGCACTGCTGCAACCCGGACTACCCGGACATGCAACCGGACTCCAAGCCGACCGTGCTGACGCCGGACAAGGATTGATCCTGCCCGCCATGAACCAGCATTGCTGACGATGGATAGGGATTAATCGATCCGCATCCCCCAGATGACCTCGCTCCGGCGGGGTCATCTGTTTTATGGGGAAGAGAACTAGCGGGTCGGCTGGGAGAAGTGGATGGCGCGGGCCAGCGTGCGGTAATGGGCTGGCGCCAGCGCATCGCTGAACAGCCAGAGCCGGATGGCGGGACGCTCCGCCGCGACCAGTTGCAGCCAGAGCACCCCGGGCCAAATGCGGCTGCCGGTCCCCAGCTGGTAACGACGACCCTGCCAGGTGAGCCACTGCCCGTCCCACTCCAGCACACCGCTCATCCGGCTGGCGCCAAGCCAAGCGCGCCAAAACCCCAGCCCCCAGCAGGGCAGCAGCAGAGCCCACTGCCAGCCGTGGATCAGGGCGGCCAGCGGCCACAGGATCAGCAGAAACAGCGACAACAGCAGCAGGCGCTGCTGCCTGGAGGCGGTGACGGGCATCGACACCCGTACGGGCAGATCAGCGCTGGCGATCGTGGCGGGCCTGATTGCGCTCCAGGATCAGCGGGATCATGGCGGCAAACGCGGGATCTTCCGGCACGCCGTGGCCCATGCTCCAGCGGAACAGCTCCGGATCCTCGCACTCCAGCAGGCGGATGAAGGTTTGCTGCTCCGCCTCGCTCAGACCGTCGAACTCGTGTTCGAAGAAAGGCATAAAGATCACATCCAGCTCGAGCATGCCACGGCGGCAGGCCCACTTCAGGCGGGATTTTTCAATTGGGCTCAACATGGAACTCTCCTTACAAAGACCCGGCGATGGTAACAGCTGGATTTTCCGGCTGACAAACATTCCTTACGTCTTTACCATGCAGGTCACATACTTTCTGTCTCTGGAATGCCATCGTGAGCCTGCCAACCCTTCCCGCCGAGCCAACCCTGTTCCCTCTGACCGATCTGGCCATCACCAGCCTGAGCGGCCAGGATCGCGCCAAATACCTGCAGGGTCAGGTCACCTGTGACGTCAACGCCCTGCAGCCGGGCCAGCACACCCTGGGTGGTCACTGCGATCCCAAGGGCAAGCTGTGGAGCGATTTTCGCCTGCTCTGCCTGAGCGATCGTCTGCTGATGCTGACCAAGCCGTCTGTACTGGCCCGCCAGCTGCCCGAACTCAAGAAGTTCGCGATCTTTGCCAAGGTCGAGATCAGCGAAAATCACGGCCAGGCGGTCGGCGTGGCTGGTCAGGGGACCGATGGCTGGATCGCAGGACAATACGGCCTGCAGGAGAGCGGTCTCATCGAGGGTGGCATGGCGGTGCGAATCGAGGCCGATCGCTGGCTGCTGGTCAGCGAACAGCCGCTGGCGCTGACTCTGCCCAGCGGCCCCGAGTCACTCTGGTGGGGACTGGAGATCAAGGCCGGTATCCCCCATCTGGAGGCGGTTCATCAGGGTGAATACATCCCCCAGATGCTCAACCTGCAGGCGCTCGATGGCATCAGCTTCACCAAGGGCTGCTACATGGGGCAGGAGACGGTGGCCCGCGCCAAGTATCGTGGCGCCAACAACCGCGCCCTGTTCGTGCTGAGCGGCACCGCCACTACGCCGGTTGCCAGCGGCGACACCCTGGAGATCCAGCTCGGTGACAACTGGCGCCGCAGCGGCATGGTGCTCAACGCCTGGCAGCAGGATGGCGAGCTGTGGCTTACCGCCGTGCTGCCCAAGGACACCGAAGCCGACGCCCGTTTCCGGCTCAAGCAGGAGGAGGGCTCAAGCCTGAGCCTGCAACCCCTCCCCTATCAGCTGACCGAGTAAGCGAAGAGCCCTGCTAGCGCGCCCGCGCCAGCAGAGCCTCCTTCAACCAGCGCCCCGCCTGCCCGAGCGGGCGGGCGCGATGCCACTGCAGCTCC
This sequence comes from Aeromonas sp. S41-2, assembly GCF_027705845.1. Lineage (NCBI taxonomy): Bacteria > Pseudomonadati > Pseudomonadota > Gammaproteobacteria > Aeromonadales > Aeromonadaceae > Aeromonas > Aeromonas sp. S41-2. The sequence continues at coordinate 83,783 of NZ_JAPDCG010000011.1, forward strand.
AGTGCCAGCTCCGGCTGGGTAATGAAGTCCGGCTTGAGCACCACCACCTCGCCCCGGGCCAGCGGCCGGTGCAGCAGAAAATCGGGCACCGCCGCCCAGCCCAGCCCCAGCTTGACCAGCTCCAGCACCCCCAGATCCCCCTCGACCCACCACACCTGCGCCGACAGGCGGAAGCGATGACGCTCCGTTCCTTCCCGCCGCCCCGTCACCATCAGCTGGCGCGCGCCCTGCAGATCGCTCTCCCGCAGCGGCGCCTTGTGGGCCAGCGGATGCTCGGGGGAGACCACCAGCGGCATGGGCACGCCCCCCAGCGAGCGGGCGACGATCTCCCGCTGCGGGTGCTCCTTCTGGTAGCTGATGCCGAGCTGGGCACGGCCGCTGGTCAGCATCTCGGTGAGATCCTCCATCAAGGGAAACAACAGCTCCAGCTCCACCGTCGGATAGCGGGTGGCGAACCCCTCCAGTACGGAGCCGAGCCAGGGCAGGTGGGAGTCATCGTCGATGGCCAGCGTCAGGCGCGACTCGACACCGGTGGCCAGCTCGCCGGCGATGGCCTGCAAGCGCTCGCTCTGGGCCAGCAAAATGCCGGCCTCCTGGCTGATGCGCACGCCCGCCTCGGTCAGCACCGGATAGCGGCCGCTGCGATCGAACAGCTCGAGCCCCAGATCTATCTCCAGATTGGCGATGGCGGTGCTGACCACCGACTGCGCCTTGCCCAGCTGGCGCGCCGCCGCCGAAAAGGAGCCCGCCTGTGCGGCGGCCAGCAATACCCTGAGTTGTTCCAGCGATGGATTCATCGTCCTGCTCCTGCAAATGCGGTCACCTATCTATTTTAGCGATGGATACCAACGTGAAACTATCAAAAAATAGGGATAGATTGCCAACCAGTCAGTCAACATACCTGTTTAAAGAGAGGAATTTATGCGTACCCGCAACGACCGTATCCGCCATGCCATCGGCTTTGAAGTGATAGGTCTGCTCATCGCAGCCCCCCTGGCCAGCTGGGTCACAGGTATCGAGCTCAGCCACATGGGGCCGCTGGCCATCCTGTTCTCGGTGCTGGCCACCGTCTGGAACTATGTCTACAACATCGGCTTCGACAAGCTGCTGCTCAAGTACCAGGGTCACCCGCACAAGACCTTGTGGCAGCGCGTGGTCCATGCGTTCGGCTTTGAAGGGGGCTTCATGGCGCTGACCCTGCCGGTGATCGCCTGGTGGCTGGATCTCGCCCTGCTGGCGGCACTGGCGCTCAACATCGGCTTCGTGACCTTCTATCTGGTCTACGCATTCATCTACAACTGGAGCTATGACAAGGTGTACCCGATCCCGGGCCAGTGGCAGCAGAACGCACTGGGTTGAACGACGGCAAAAAACGGCAGGAAAAACGAGGCACCATCATGCAAGGGGCATGATGGTGCTGGGGGAGGACAAGCCCGGCGGGCCTGCCGCGGCGTTCAGGCTTGTGCCTTCAGCTCTTCGGTCGGGGTCTCTGCCTCGGCCGACTCCTGCGTCAGCATGGCCTCGATGTCGCTCTGGTACTGGGTCAGCAGTCGCTGGGCGGCGACCATGTCACCCTTGTGCAGGCGCTCGAACAGATGGTGCTGCACCACGCCGTTGAGATACTCCACCGTGACCGGTTGCTCGAGGGTATCCAGCAACTCCTCTTTTTCCAGCTCGGCATTGATTTCATCGGCACTGGTACGCAGCAGACCGGCCAGTTGCACCAACATACGGCGCTCACCTTCGCGCAACAGGCTCAACATGCGGTTTCTCTGCTGCTCATTCTGTTGGGTCATACATTTCCTTACGTCGAATGGGAACAAGCCCGCTCATTCTGCCTTGTCGCTCTGACAGCGTCTATCTCATGCCCCCCACTTATTTTCATGTCGCAGCCGCAAAGTGCGCCAGATGCTATTTGACCCGTCGCTAGGTATAGTAGCCACTGGTTTACGGGCGCCGAGCCGCCCCGATCGGACGAGATATTTCACCATGACCGACACCATTCTGGTGCTTTGCACCTGCCCGGATGAGGCCAGTGCCGACCTCATCTGCGCACAACTGCTGAACCAGCGGCTGGCGGCCTGCATCAACCAGCTGCCCGGCCTCACCTCCGTCTATCGCTGGCAGGGCCAGATCGAACGGGCCACGGAGATCCAGCTCATCATCAAGTCGCACGCCGCCCTGTTCGAGCCGCTGCGCCAGTGCATTCTTGCTCATCACCCCTATGAGGTGCCGGAGATCCTGGCGCTGCCCACAAGCCAGGGCCATCAGCCCTATCTCGACTGGATAAAACAGGAAACCTCATGACACCGTCTCGCCTGCTCTTTCCCCTGCTGTTGCTCTGTGCCCTGCTGGCCGGCCTGGGCTCACTGCCGGCCCGCGCCAGCAGCACGGATCTGCTGAGTGCCCTCGGCATCGAGGCCAGCGCCCAGCCCAAATTTCTGAAAGTGGACGAGGCGTTCGTCCTCGAGAGCGAACAGCAGGGCAATCGGCTGCTGCTGCACCTGCGCATCGCCGACGACTACTACCTCTATCGCCACAGCTTCCGCTTCAAGGGGGAAAACCTCGCCTTCGAGGAGCCGGTGCTGCCCGCCGGCACCGCGCATGAAGATGACTTCTTCGGCAAGACCCAGGTCTATTACCGGGAGGTGCAGATCCCCGTCACCCTGACCGAGGCCGGCCAGCAGCCCAGCCTCAAGATCAGCTATCAAGGCTGCACCGACGGCCTCTGCTACCCCCCCACCGACAAGCTGATCAGCATCCAGCCGCTCACCGCCCAGCAGAGCGAGCAACCTGACCAGCCCACACCGGCCAGCAGCCAGCAGGATCAGCTGGCAGCCGCCCTCGGCAGCCAGGGCTTCTGGCTCAGCGTCGCCGCCTTTTTCGCACTCGGGCTCGGCCTCGCCTTCACCCCCTGCGTCTTCCCCATGTATCCCATCCTGACCGGGATCATCGCCGGGGCCGGCCATCACCTCTCCACCCGTCGCGCCTTCCTGCTCTCCTTCGTCTACGTGCAGGGGATGGCGGTCACCTACACCCTGCTCGGGTTGGTGGTGGCGTCGGCAGGCTTGAAATTCCAAGCCGCGTTGCAACACCCCTACGTGCTGATCGGCATCTCGGTGATGTTCGTGCTGCTGGCCCTCTCCATGTTCGGGCTCTACACCCTGCAGCTGCCGAGCAGCCTGCAGACCCGGCTGTCCGGCCTCTCCAACCGCCAGCAGGGCGGCTCCGTGCTCGGGGTCGGCATCATGGGGATGATCTCCGGCCTGGTCTGCTCCCCCTGCACCACGGCACCGCTCTCGGGAGCGCTGATCTACGTGGCCCAGAGCGGCGATCTCTGGCTCGGCGGCGCGGCCCTCTATGCCCTGTCGCTCGGCATGGGGCTGCCACTGCTGCTGCTCGGTACCTCGGGCGGCAAGCTGCTGCCCAAGGCGGGCGCCTGGATGGACGTGATCAAGCAGCTGTTCGGGTTTGCACTGCTGGCGGTGCCCATCCTGCTGCTCTCGAGGCTCTGGAGCGATCAGGTCACCACCCTGGCCTGGCTCGGCTGGGGGCTGCTGCTGTGCGGCTACCTCTATCATCACAACCAGCATCAGGGCCATTCGGTGGGGCGCAGCCTGCGCGGCTTCGTGCTGCTGCTGGCCATGATCAGCGCCGTGGTGGTGGGCAAGGATCTGCTGCTGCCACCCCAGGGTGCCAGCGCAGCCGCTCAGGCCGAGGCGCCAGCCTTCATTCGCATCAAGACGCTGGACGATCTCAAGACCCAGCTGGCCGCCGCCCGCGGCAAGCCGGTGCTGCTCGATCTTTATGCCGACTGGTGCGTGGCCTGCAAGGAGTTTGAACACAAGACCTTCAGCGACCCGGCCGTGCGCGAGCGGTTCAGCCAGATGGTGCTGCTGCAGGCGGACGTCACCGCCAACGACGATGCCGATGTGGAACTGCTCAATGGCCTCAACGTGCTGGGGCTGCCGACCCTCATCTTCTTCGATCGCACCGGCAACGAGGTAAGCGGCCAGCGGGTCACCGGCTTTATGGGGCCCACCGAATTTCTCGGTCAGCTGGACAAGCTGCGCTGAGGCCGGGTGGCCCGTGCAATCGTGCGGGCCCCGGTTTGACCGCCATTTTTCCGGCAATCCCTTGTATATGATCGACAGCGTGGCAATATTTGCGCTTTCCCGTCTCGTTCGTCCGGAGTTTTGATGAAAAAGTGGTTCATCCCCCTGCTGGCCCTCTGTCTGTATGGCTGTTACGCAGGTCCAGGTGAAGAGGCAATCCGGACTCAGGTCACCGCCAAACTGCAGGCAGACACCGACGCCAATCTGTTCGAGATCAGTGACTTCGCCATCCTGGACAAGGAAGAGCGCATGGAGGGGGTCTATCTGGTCAAGGTGAGCTACCTGCTCCACTTCAAACAGGGGATGGAACAGCTGCAGGTGCTGCACGACGAGGATCTGGTCTATGACAGGGTTGGTCCCTTCCAGCAGGAGATGGGGCTGATGGAGCTGGAGCGCAAATACGGCGAGTTCGAGGCGGGCCAGGTGCTGCCGCAGCAGGCCGAAGTGTGGATGATGAAAACCGAGCAGGGTTGGCGTCTGGCCGAGCCCGCGCACTGACGCTTAGCCAGCCAGAATACCCAGGCTGACTCAGGCCTGGGTATCCACCCTATCCTCTTGCTATCCGGCGTGCAGCCCATTCAACACACGGGATGGGCGGACGCTGATTGTTTGACTGCCCTCTCTATTCCTGCAAAAAGCTGCAGGATCAAGCCGGCTGGTATACCGACCCAGCGCCCCTTAGAACAGATCCTTGAAGCGGTACCAGAGCATGCCGAGCGCCAGTAATGGCGAGCGCAGCGCCGGGCCACCAGGGAAGGTCATGTGGGGCACGCTGCCAAACAGATCGAAACCCCGGCTCTCCCCCTTGATCGCCTCCGCCACCAGCTTGCCCGCCATGTGCGTGGCATTGAGACCGTGGCCGGAATAGGCCTGGGCATAGAAGACGTTGGGCTGCTCCGGCAGACGGCCAATCTGGGGCAACCGGTTGGCCCCGATGCCTATCATGCCGCCCCACTGGAATTCGATGGCGGTATCCACCAGCTCGGGAAACACCCGCAGCAGCTTGGGCAGCATGAAGGCCTTGATGTCGCGAGGATCCCGGCCCGAATAGTTGCAGGCACCGCCAAACAGCAGCCGGCCGTCGGCGGAGAGGCGGTAGTAGTCGAGCGCCACGTTCTGATCGCACACCGCCATGTTCTGCGGCAGCAGGCGCTGGCGCAGCCGCTTCTCCAGCACCTCGGTGGCGAGGATGTAGGAGCCCGCCGGCAGCACCTTGCCCCCCAGCTCGGGGTTGAGGTCGTTGAGATAGGCGTTGCAGCCGATCACCAGGTAGTCGGCGCTGACCCGGCCATGAGCGGTGGTGACCTGCAGCCGATCGCCATAGTCGATGTGCACCACTCTGGACTGCTCAAACAGGGCCACTCCCAGGCTGGCCGCCGCGCGCGCCTCACCCAGCGCCAGATTGAGAGGGTGCAGGTGGCCGGAGCCCATGTCGATCATGCCGCCGATGTAGCGATCCGAGCCCACCACACTGTGAATATCCTCCCGTGCCACCAGCTTCACCTCATGCCGGTAGCCGAGGCTCGCCAGGTGCGCCGCCTCCTCTGCAAACCCGGCCAGATGACGCTGACGGGTGGCGAGATCGCAGTAGCCCCAGCGCAGGTCGCAGTCGATGTTGAAGCGCTCGATCCGCTCGCGCACCAGCTCGACCGCCTCCAGCCCCATCAGATCCAGCTCGCGCACTCCCTCGTCACCAATCCAGCGGGCGAACTGGCTGGTGTCGTGACCAATACCGCGAATGAGCTGACCGCCATTGCGCCCGGAGGCGCCCCAGCCGATGCGGTTGGCCTCCAGCAATACCACCTTGTAGCCGGCTTCGGCCAGATTGATGGCGGTGTTGAGACCGCTGAAACCGCCGCCGATGATGCAGACCTCGGCATTCAGTTCGCCACTGAGCTCAGGCCACTGCTGATTGTCGTTGCGGGTAGCCGCGTAATAGGAGGCTATGTGCTCCTGATGGGGGTAGTGCTTTCCTGCCTGCATGCTCAGCATCCTGCCTTGATAGCGTTGCGTTTACTAAAATAAACGGCCTGTCATCGATAATACTCAGCCACCCGCCGCCAATCCAGCCCGCAGGGATCACAGAAATGCAAAAGGTGCCTCGAAAGACACCTTGTTCACGTCCGCTGGCGACCCCGCCATGCTGCAATGAAAAAGGCGCCCCGCAGGGCGCCTTTTCATGCAATCAAACTACCGTAACGAATTACAGTACGTCGATGGCGTTCAGGTCGGAGAAAGCCTTCTCCAGACGAGCGATCATGGTAGTCTGGCCGGCACGCAGCCATACACGCGGATCGTAGAACTTCTTGTTCGGCTTGTCAGCGCCTTCCGGGTTGCCCAGCTGACCTTGCAGGTAGGCTTCGTTCTTCTTGTAGAAGCCCAGAATGCCTTCCCAGGTCGCCCACTGGGTGTCGGTGTCAATGTTCATCTTCACCACGCCGTAGGAGATGGATTCGCGGATCTCTTCCAGAGTGGAACCTGAACCACCGTGGAATACGAAGTCCAGAGACTTGGCAGGGATGCCGAACTTCTCGGAAACGTACTTCTGGGAAGCGTCCAGGATGGACGGGGTCAGCTTGACGTTACCCGGCTTGTAAACACCGTGTACGTTGCCGAAGGAGGCAGCGATGGTGAAGCGCGGGCTGATCTTGGACAGACGCTCGTAGGCGTAGGCCACGTCTTCCGGTTGGGTGTACAGGGCGGACTGGTCCATGTGGCTGTTGTCGACGCCGTCTTCTTCGCCACCGGTGCAACCCAGTTCCAGCTCCAGAGTCATGTTCATCTTGGCCATGCGGGTCAGGTACTCGCAGCAGATGTCGATGTTCTCTTCCAGAGACTCTTCGGACAGATCCAGCATATGGGAGGAGAACAGCGGCTTGCCGGTTTCGGCAAAGTGCTTCTCGCCCGCGTCCAGCAGACCGTCGATCCACGGCAGCAGCTTCTTGGCGGCGTGGTCGGTGTGCAGGATGACCGGTACACCGTAGGCTTCGGCAACGGCGTGAACGTGCTTGGCACCGGAGATGGCACCGATGATGGCAGCTTGCTGGCCTTCCAGTTTCAGACCCTTACCGGCGGTGAACACGGCACCACCGTTGGAGAACTGAACGATAACCGGTGCTTTCACCTTGGCGGCAGCTTCCAGTACGGCGTTGACGGAGTCGGTACCGACGCAGTTGACGGCCGGCAGAGCGAAGCCGTTCTCTTTCGCGATGGCGAACACTTTCTGAACGTCATCACCAGTGATCACGCCGGGTTTTACGAAGTCGAAAATTTTCTTAGACATGTTTAATCGTCCTGTTCTCGTATGCCGTTAATAAAAAATGGGGGGTTCATCATGAACCGGCACAGCGGGCACATGATAAACGAAACGGGAGGCTTTTGCCCCCCGTCTCGGGTCAATTAGGCTTTGGCGCGCTGTTCCAGAATCGCAACAGCCGGCAGTACCTTGCCTTCCACGAACTCCAGGAAGGCGCCGCCGCCGGTGGAGATGTAGGAGACCTTGTCGGCGATGCCGAACTTGTCGATGGCAGCCAGGGTGTCACCACCGCCAGCGATGGAGAAGGCCGGAGAAGCAGCGATGGCTTCGGCGATCACCTTGGTGCCTTCAGCGAACTGGTCGAACTCGAACACGCCGACCGGGCCGTTCCAAAGGATGGTCTTGGCGTTCATGATGATGTCGGCCAGGGCCTTGGCAGAGTCAGGGCCGATGTCGAAGATCATGTCGCCGTCGGTCACGTCAGCGACGGACTTGATGGTGGCCGGAGTGGACTCGGAGAACTCGGCACCGACAACAACATCGGTGGTCACCGGGATGTTGGTTTCGGCAGCCAGTTTCTTGGCGGTGTCGATCAGGTCGTGCTCGCACAGGGACTTGCCGACGTTGTGACCGGCAGCAGCGATGAAGGTGTTGGCGATGCCACCACCGACTACCAGCTGGTCAGCGATCTTGGAGAGGGATTCCAGTACGGTCAGCTTGGTGGAAACCTTGGAGCCGCCAACGATGGCAACCATCGGGCGCTCAGGCTTCAGCATGGCTTTGCCCAGGGCTTCCAGTTCACCCGCCAGCAGCGGGCCGGCACAGGCGACCGGTGCGAACTGGGCCACACCGTAGGTGGAGCCTTCGGCGCGGTGAGCAGTACCGAACGCATCCATTACAAAGACGTCACACAGGGCGGCGTATTTTTTGGCCAGCTCTTCGGTGTTCTTCTTCTCGCCTTTGTTGAAGCGGCAGTTTTCCAGCACAACCAGCTCACCGGCGGCGACTTCTACGCCATCCAGGTAGTCTTTGGCCAGACGAACCGGGCAGGACAGTGCGTCTTTCAGATAGTTGACAACCGGAGCCAGGGAGAATTCTTCGTTGTATTCACCCTCGGTCGGACGACCCAGGTGGGAGGTGATCATCAGCTTGGCGCCCTTTTCCAGAGCCAGCTTGATGGTCGGCAGAGTCGCCACGATACGTGCATCGGAGGTGACCTTGCCGTCTTTTACCGGCACGTTCAGGTCAGCACGGATCAGAACGCGTTTGCCCGCCAGATCCAGGTCAGTCATCTTGATAACAGACATATTCAGTCCTCTATATTTTCAGGTAATGTTAAAAACAGTAACCTTGCGCCCGGTGCAGGCTCTCAGCCTGCGGCCATCATGGCCCGGGTGGTATCCAGCATGCGGTTGGCGAAGCCCCATTCGTTATCACACCACATCAACATCTTGACGAGGTTGGCATCGCTGACCCGGGTCTGGGTACCATCAATGATGCAGGAGTGAGCATCATGATTAAAGTCTACGGAGACCAGTGGCTCTTCCGTGTAATCCAGAATACCGCTTAATGTACCTCTGGATGCCCGTTGCAGGGCTTGATTTACGTCAGTAACCGTCACTTTTTTACGAACAGTAATACTCAGATCCATTGCCGTTACATTGATGGTCGGTACCCGTACCGCGATCGCCTCGAACTTGCCGGCGAAGTGTGGGAGGATCCGCTCCAACCCCTTAGCCAGCTTGGTATCCACCGGGATGATGGACTGGCTGGCAGCGCGGGTTCGACGCAAGTCGCTGTGGTAGGCATCGATGACTTGCTGATCATGCATGGCCGAATGAATTGTCGTAATAGTACCACAATTTATCTCGAATTCTCGATGCAATGTTTCGATGACGGGGACCACGCAGTTGGTGGTGCAGGAGGCGTTGGAGACGATCCGCTCGCGCCCGGTCAGCACCTGATGGTTGACCCCGTAGACGATGGTGGCGTCCACGTCCGCCTCGGCCGGATGGGAGAACAACACCTTGCCCGCCCCCGCCGCCAGATGCAGCTCGGCATCGGCCCGCGAGCCGAACACCCCGGTGCAGTCCAGCACCACGTCCACCCCCAGCGCCCGCCACGGCAACCGCGACGGATCCCGCTCGGCGAACAGGGAGATGAGATCCTCCCCCACCAGCATGCTGTTGCCGGCCAGCTGCACCGGATGGTGGAAGCGACCGTGGCTGGTGTCGAAGCGGGTCAGGTGCACCATGGCCTCGGGGGCAGCCAGCTCGTTGATGGCCACTATCTTGATGTTCTTGTCGCGGCCGCTCTCGTAGAGGGCCCGCAGCACGTTGCGGCCGATCCGCCCGTACCCGTTGATGGCAATCTTGATCATGAAAACTCTGGGTCCTTAGCTGGGACAAAGGGACAAGCGGATGGCTGACTCACGACAGCAGGGCATCCTGAAATTCACCGCGGGCCAGCAGTGCCGCCCCGAATACCCCGGCGCTGTCCCCCAGGGCTGGAGCAATAATGGGGGTGGCGAAGCGGGGATTAAAGAGGAAGGGCAAAATAGTCTCCCGTCCCACACTGTACAGGCTCTGCACGTTGCCGACCCCGCCTCCGATGACGATCACATCCGGATCCAGAATATTGACCACGTTGGCCAGCGCCTGGCCAAACAGCAGATGCAGCCGGTCGATGGTGAGCTTGGCCACGTGATCATGAGCCGTCGCCGCCGCTATCTTGGCCAGCGAGAGGTGACGCTTGGCCTTGGCCTCGTACCAGGCCTCCAGCGCCGGGCCGCTGATGAAGGTCTCGACGCAGCCGCGCTTGCCGCAGTAGCACTCGGGGCCGTCGGGTGAGAGCACGTTGTGGCCCCACTCGCCAGCGATGCCGTGATGACCGTTGAGGATGCGGCCGTTGATGACGATGCCGGAGCCGACCCCGGTACCCATGATGATGCCGAACACTACCTTGGCATCAGGATGGTGCTGACGCACCGCCCCCAGATGGGTTTCCGCCAGCGCGAAGCAGTTGGCGTCGTTGGCGATCAGCACCGGCACGCCGAGCCGGCGCTCCAGATCTTCCTTGAACGGCTTGCCGTTGAGCTCGGTGGTGTTGCAGTTCTTCATCAGGCCGGTTTGCGGATCCCGCGCCCCCGGCGTCCCCATGCCGATGAGGGTCGGCCGCTGACCGATCTTCTCGGCGCACTCTGCCACCAGTTTGGCGATCTGGCCGATCATGTGGTCATAACCGCCGGCACGCTCGGTGGGAATGCGATGGCGCAGCAGCACCTCGTCCCCTTCCAGTACCACGCATTCGCACTTGGTACCGCCAAGGTCGATACCCCAATCCAACAACCTGTTGCTCATCCTGCCTCCAGCCATGACCTTGGGGCGTCAGGCCCGGGTGCACGTTGCCGTGCCCGCCTGCAGTCGATCGCCCGCTACCGGGTTGCAGTGTAACCCGAGCGGCGGTCAGGATGCAGCCCCCGCCGCAGGCAGCAAAACGGGGCCTGCAGGCCCCGTTGTTCACTGTGCTGTCGACGGCGCTCAGCGGCCGTGGTACTGGGCGGACAGCTCGTGTACCGCGTTGACGAACACGCCGGCATGCTCCGGGTTCACATCCTGATGGATGCCGTGCCCCAGGTTGAAGACATGGCCGTTGCCGTGACCGAAGCCGGCCAGGATGGAGGCGACCTCTTCACGGATGCGGGCCGGGCTGGCGTAGAGCATGGAGGGGTCCATGTTGCCCTGCAGCGCCACCTTGTCACCGACCCGGCGCTTGGCGTCGGCGATGTCGGTGGTCCAGTCCAGACCCAGCGCATCACAACCGGTGGCGGCGATCTGCTCCAGCCACTGACCACCGTTCTTGGTGAACAGGGTAACCGGCACGCGACGACCGTCGTGCTCGCGAATGAGGCCGTCGACGATCTTGTGCATGTACTGCAGGGAGAAGTCGCGGTAGTCGCGCGGGGTGAGCACGCCGCCCCAGGTGTCAAACACCATGACCGCCTGCGCACCCGCCTTGATCTGGGCGTTCAGATAAGCAATCACGCTGTCGGCCAGCTTGTCGAGCAGCAGGTGCAGGGTCATGGGCTCTGCATACATCATCTGCTTGATCTTGGTGAACGCCTTGGAGCTGCCCCCCTCCACCATGTAGGTGGCCAGGGTCCAGGGGCTGCCGGAGAAGCCGATAAGCGGCACTTCGCCCTTGAGCTCGCGGCGGATGGTGCGCACCGCGTTCATCACGTAGCCGAGTTCATCTTCCGGATCCGGCACCGGCAGCGCCTGCACATCGGCCATGGAGGTGATCGGACGCTCGAAGCACGGGCCTTCACCCTGCTCGAAGTAGAGACCCAGACCCATGGCATCGGGCACGGTGAGGATGTCGGAGAAGAGGATGGCGGCATCGAGTGGATAGCGGCGCAGCGGCTGCAGGGTGACTTCACAGGCCAGCTCGGCGTTGCGGCACAGGGACATGAAATCCCCCGCCTGGGCGCGCGTGGCCTTGTATTCCGGCAGATAGCGGCCAGCCTGGCGCATCATCCATACCGGCGTCATGTCCACTTCCTGGCGCAGCAGGGCACGCAGGTAACGATCGTTCTTCAGCTCTTTCATCCCAGTTCCTGAGTCATATCCAGCATAAAATGGCGGATATGATACCACTTTGTGCGCGGCGGGGGGCGGCTCAAACGCCTGCCGCCGCCGTTGGAGTGCAAAGATGTGAAGGGGCGCAAACAAGCGCCCCTCTTTGCATCCCTCAGGCTTGGTCGCCGAGGCAGAGCGTGATGAGCCGCCGCGCTATGGTGCCATGGGGCGGCAGCCTTGGCAGCCCGTCGGCCTCGAAGAAATCGGCCGCCACCAGCTCCTCGTCCTGCACCCGGATCTCGCCACTCTCATAATCGGCGGTGAAGCCCATCATCAGGCTGTGGGGAAACGGCCAGGGCTGGCTCGCCACGTAACGCACATTGGTCACCCGGATGCCACTCTCCTCGAACACCTCCCGCGCCACGCACTGCTCGAGGTTCTCCCCCGCCTCCACGAAGCCGGCCAGCACGGTATACATGGGATCCTCGGCCTGATAGTGACGACGGTGGGCCGCCAGCAAGATGGCGGGCCCCTTGCGCACCGCCACGATGATGCAGGGGGAGATGCGCGGATAGACGACGTGGCCATGGCGACACCCTTGCGCCCACTCCCCCGCCTTCGGGCTCATGGGGGCGCCGCACTCGCCGCAGAAGCGGTGGGTGTGGCGAAAGGTGGCGAGTTGCCAGGCGCGGCCGGCCAGCTGAAAGCCCGTTTCATCCCCGGCTACCATCAGCTGGCGCAGAGGAATCAGGGTCGCGGTGTCGGCCGCTTCCCCCAGATCCAGCAGCAGGCAGGGCAGCCCGTCCCACTCGTCAAAGCGCTCAAAGGCGGCATGCTGCAAGTGGCTGGGCAGACAGGCACGGGGGCCTTGTGGAATGTGCCCCTGGTCATCCAGCAGGACGAGGTGATCGCCCCCCAGCACGAACCAGTGGGCCTGTTCGGTTAATGGCATAGATGCAGCACTCTTTGTTGTGACGTCGGTCGGGATGCGCGCCCGGGGCTGGGCGGCGGTGACGGATGAAAGCGACAACCGGCCACCATATTAAGACGCGGCAAGCCGGGTGGCGACCCCAAGATGGCGGCTTTTCAATGCTCATGAGAACGCCCATGAAAAAGGCCGCCCGCAGGCGGCCTGATGTCGGTCACGGTCGTTCAGGCGTCGCCCATCGCCAGCAGGGAGGCGTTGCCGCCCACCGCCGTGGTGTTGATGGTGCGGGTCTTCTCGGTAATGAAACGGCTCAGGTAGTGGGGGCCGCCCGCCTTGGGACCGGTGCCGGAGAGGCCCTGCCCACCGAACGGCTGCACCCCGACCATGGCGCCTATCTGGTTGCGGTTGATGTAGACGTTGCCCACGTTGATGCGGCTGGCCAGCTCCTCGGCATGGGATTCGTTGCGGCTGTGGATCCCCAGCGTCAGGCCGTAGCCGGTGCCGTTAATATCCGCGATCACAGTGTCCAGCTCCTTGGCGGCGTAGCGCACCACGTGCAGGATGGGGCCGAACTGCTCCTTCACCAGCTCGCGGATGGAGCCGATTTCCAGCGCGGTCGGCTGCACGAAGTGGCCCGCCAGCGTTGCGGATGGCATGGGGGCCTGAGCGATCAGACGTGAGCGCGGGATCATGTGCACCAGGTGCGCATCCAGCCCGGCCTTGGCCTCGGCATCGATGACCGGGCCCACATCGGTATTGTGTTCGGCCGGATTGCCCACTTTCAGCTCCTGCAGCGCACCGGTCAGGATCTCCAGCACCCGCGGTGCTATCTCCTCCTGCAGGTAGAGCACCCGCAGGGCGGAGCAGCGCTGACCGGCGCTCTGGAAGGCGGCGCTCACCACGTCGCGCACCACCTGCTCCGGCAGGGCAGTGGAGTCGACTATCATGGCGTTCTGACCGCCCGTTTCGGCGATGAGCGGCAGGATGGCGCCATCACGCTGGGCCAGGGTCATGTTGATCAGCTTGGCGGTCTCGGTGGAGCCGGTGAAGCAGACGCCGCCGATGCGGGCATCCGCCGTCAGTTTGGCGCCCACGGTGGCGCCATCACCCGGCAACAGCTGCAGCACGTCACCCGGAATACCGGCCTGATGGGCCAGGGTCACCGCCAGATAGGCGATGAGACCGGTCTGCTCCGCCGGCTTGGCGATGACGGTGTTGCCGGTGGCCAGCGCCGCCGCGATTTGACCGAGGAAGATGGCCAGCGGGAAGTTCCATGGGCTGATGCAGACGAACACGCCACGGCCCTGCAGGAACAGCTCGTTCTGCTCGCCGGTGTAGCCGGGCAGCAGGGTCGCCTGCCCCATCAGGCCACGGGCCTGCACCGCGTAGTAGCGGCAGAAGTCCACTGCCTCGCGCACCTCGTCGATACCGTCCTGCAGCAGCTTGCCCGCCTCGCGGGTACAGAGGGAGATGAACTGCTCGCGATTCGCTTCCAGCAGATCCGCCAGCTTCTCCAGCGCGGCGGCGCGCTCGCTCACCGGGGTTTCGCGCCAGCGCGGGAAGGCAGCATGAGCCGAGGCAAGCGCCTGCTCCACCGCCTGCTCGTCGGCCCAGTGGATCTTGCCCACTAGCTGGCTCACATCCTGCGGGCTCAGCACGGTACGGGCCTCGCTGCGCTTGAGGGTCTCCCCATCGACGATGGGGCCGGCCAGCCACTGCTTGCTCTCCAGCTCCTTCAGCTTGGCGAAGAAGGGACGCTGGATGGAGACGATGTTCATGTTGACGCCGCTGGAGTTCTTGCGGTCGCTGAACAGGTTCACCGGCTGCGGAATGCGGTCATTGGCCAGGCTGCCATAGCGCTTCAGGGTGCGCAGCGGGTGCTCGGCCAGGCTGTCCACCGGGGTGTTGGGATCCACCAGCTTGTGGACGAAGGAGGTGTTGGCCCCGTTCTCCAGCAGGCGGCGCACCAGGTAGGGCAGCAGATCCTTGTGGGCACCGACCGGCGCATAGATGCGGCAGTGCAGGCCGGGACATTCGCTGAGCACGGCGTTGTGCAGCTCCTCCCCCATGCCGTGCAGGCGCTGGAATTCAAACTGGCGATCGCCGGCCATCTCCAGAATGCTGACCACGGTATTGGCGTTGTGGGTAGCAAACTGGGGCGAGATGAAACCGCGGGTCGGCTCGCTCAGCAGGTAGCGGGCGCAGGCGAGGTAGGAGATGTCGGTGCCCGCCTTGCGGGTAAACAGCGGGTAGCCGGGCAGGCCGGCCTGCTGGGCATATTTCAGCTCGCTGTCCCAGTAGGCCCCTTTCACCAGCCGCACCGGGATCAGATCCCCCTGCTCGCGAGCCAGCCCCGTCAACCAGCACAGTACCGGCAGGGCACGCTTGGAGTAGGCCTGCACCACCATGCCGAGCTTGCCCCAGCCACGGTTGGCCTCGGAGCGATAGAGCTGCTCGAAGAGATCCAGCGACAGCTCGAGGCGGTCCATCTCCTCGGCATCTATGCTGATGGCCACGTCCTTGTCACGGGCCAGACGCACCAGCCCCACCAGTCGCTCGCTCATCTCGCCGAGCACCCGCTCGCGGTTTGCCACGTCATAGCGCGGATGCAGCGCCGACAGCTTGATGGAGATGGACGGGGCCGGGCCGCCGTCGCTGATGCGCTCATTGCCGACCGCCTCGATGGCGCGCTGGTAGTCGCCGAAATACTTGTCCGCATCGGCCAGGGTCAGGGCAGATTCCCCCAGCATGTCATAGGTGTGGGTGTAACCCTTCTCGCGGGACTTGCGGCTCGCCTTCAGGGCCTCCTTCATGTCACGCCCCAGCACGAACTGCTTGCCCATGATCTTCATAGCGGCGTACATGGCGGAGCGCACCACCGGCTCCCCCAGCTTGTTGACCATGCGGCCCAGCATGTTGGCCGGATTGCCGTCCAGCTTCTTGTCCAGCTTGATGATCTTGCCGGTCAGCATCAGCCCCCAGGTGGAGGCGTTCACCAGGGTGGAGTCGCTCTTGCGAAAATGGGACGACCAGTTGGCGCCGGAGAGCTTGTCCTTGATCAGGGCGTCGGCGGTCTCGGCATCCGGGATGCGCAGCAGCGCCTCCGCCAGGCACATCAGTATGATCCCCTCCTGGGTGTCCAGGCTGTACTCCTGCAGGAAGGCATCTATGCCATCGCCGGAGCCACTCTCCTTGCGTACCTTGGTCACCAGGGTGCGGGCACGCTGGGTCACCCGTTCCAGCGAGGCGCCATCCCCCGGCAGCATGGCCGACAGCTCGGCCAGATAGGCATTTTCATCCACCACGTAGTTCTGGGTGATGGCTTCGCGCAGGGCGGCCAGATCGGAGGGAACATAGTCAGCGGCAAGCACTTGGGTAGCTTTGAACATATGGGGTCTTCCTGTACGCCCTAGGGCTGATATCGACGAAGGCGGCCGTGCCGCCGAAACGCCGATAATGTATACAATATCAACCCATAGATGAAATGAAATTGTTGCCTGTTATTAACAAAGATCGCTGATTGGCTCATATGACGCACGATATCGGCGCCATATGCTAACCAGACAAAATTCATGGCCTTATTTTGTATACAATTTTTCTCAAGGCAAAAAAGAAGGGTCGCCATGGCGACCCTTCACTCTGCTTCCGACAGCCGTTGTCAGTTCATCCAGCGATCGCCGCGGCTGCGACGACGGGGCAGCATGGGCAACAGGATGCCGAGCAGGATGCCGCCACCCACCATGGCACCACCGCGGATGAACCAGTCCATCTGCATGTCGTGCTCCTGGTTGTCGTAGCTCTGGGTCAGGGCGTCGTTCTGCTCTTTGAGATTGCCCATCTCCTCGCTCTGGCTGGCCAGCTGAGCCTTCAGGCTGGCGATCTCCTTGCTCTGCTCGGCGATCTTGCCATCCTTCTCGGTGAAGCGTTTCTCGTTGTCACCGTTGAGGTTCAGCAGGCGGGCCTTGGCCTCTTCCAGCTCTTTTTGCACCTGGGGCAGCCGTTCGCGCAGGCTGCTCTCGCCCTGCAGCTCGCTGCTCTTGATCCAGCCTTCACGGCCACGACCATCCACCACCTGGGTGAAACCGGCTTCGTTGTTCACTGCCTTGACGTCCAGCGGCTCACCCGCCTTGACGCTGCCAAGGATCCGGTACTGGGTACCCGGACCATTGTGAATAAAGGTAAAGATGTTGTCTGAAACATAACGGGTATCGGCCAGTGCCTGTTGGGCACACAAGCAGATCAGGATCCCGAGAAGGGCGCGCATGGTCGATCGGTTCTCTTCGTTTGGTTAGGTGACTGGCGAATGTTAAGCCGCCTGCGGGTCAAAGGACAAGCAAAGAAAAGTGGCGCCCCCCGAGCTGAGAGCTGGCTCGCAACTTGTCTGCGCCGCGACGCGACCATTCCGGACGCCGCTGCCTATTTCTGTTTCAGTGCCTTCACCTCGTCCCGCAGGGCACGCAGCTCCTGCAACAACAGATCCTGCTGCGCACTCTGGTGATGACGCCACTTCTCCAGCTCGCCATCCCCCCGCCCCGGCTGCAGAAACAGGCTGGCCATGAAACCGCTGATGGCGCCGAACAGGCCGACCCCGAACAGGATCAGCAGGCTGGCGACGAAACGCCCTTGCTCCGTCTTGGGCACCAGATCGCCGTACCCCACGGTCGACAGGGTCACAAGGGTCCACCAGAACGCATCGTAGGGCGTCTGGATCTGGCTGCCGGGCTGGCCAGATTCGATCAGATACATGACCCCGGAACCGACCCCCAGCAACAGGAAGAACAGGAACAGGATGCCGGAGAGGGTGGTCTCGTTGCGCTCGCGACGAAACATGGCCCAGAGGTCCGGGTGCTCCTTGAACAGCTGATAGACCCGCCACAGCTGCAGCAGACGGGCCCAGCGCAGCTGCTCCACCATCGGCAGGCTACCCGGCAGATAGAACCAGTTGGCCTTGAAGAAGGCCATCCGGTCGGAGGCGCGGGCCCAGCCATAGGCGAAGTGGGCGAGGAAGAAGTAACAGATCAGGCTGTCGACGTCATAGAACAGCTGCAGGGTCTGGGGGGTGAGCTGGGCATGTCCCCACCAGCGGGCCGTGACCAGCAAAACCGAGATCACCGACAGAAACGCCATCAGCAGATCCATGGCGCGCAGATGAGTTAAGTGATGTCGCATACATTTTCCCACTTTAGGCACGGTGCGAATTAATAAAAAGGAAGATAATGCCGATAGTCCTGAGGACAAAGGAAAACCGGTCATTAAAAGGAGAAATATTATGCAGTTAAACCCGCTGGAGAGGCGAATGAGCAATATCCGGCTGGTACCCAAAGTGGTACTGCTCATGGTGTTCAGTACTGTGCTGCTGCTGGTCAAGCTCTGGTTCGACGCCAGCAATCTGGAAACCACCCTGCTCAGCGAAGGCATCGCGCCCGACAAGGCGGACACTATCGCCAACAGCCTGCTCTGGACCGGGTTGATGGAGACCGCCATCATGGGGCTGCTGTTCGTGGTGCTGCTGCTGACCGGCTCGCGCCTGATGGTCAAGCAGGTGCACTATCTGGTAGGCCTGCTGGAGCGCTTCGCCCGCAAGGATCTGAGCCACCGGGTACTGCTCAAGTCCCGTGACGAGTTCGGTGACATCGCCAAGGCGGTGGCCCACTCCCAGGAGAATCTCAAGGAGGTGTTCGGCACCCAGCGCGTCGCCTGCAAGGAGCTCAACGACATCGCCTCCCAGGTCACCCTTTGCATGGAGGAGGCCAACGAGGCCATCAGCGAGGAGTTCACCCAGATTGAGCAGCTGGCCAGCGCCATGAGCCAGATGGTGGGCGCCATTCGCGAGGTGGCCGCCCATGCGGAGCAGGCCTCCCATGCCACCGCCGAGACCAGCCTGCTGGCCGAGGAGGGCAGCCGCTGCGTGGCCGCCACCGTCAACACCATAGACACCCTCTCCGGCAACATTCAGCGCTCCTCCACCGTGGTCAATCAGGTGGAACAGGGGGTCGAGCAGATCGGTTCCGTCGTGGATACCATTCGCGGCATCTCGGAGCAGACCAACCTGCTGGCACTGAACGCCGCCATCGAAGCCGCCCGCGCCGGCGAGGCCGGCCGCGGCTTCGCGGTGGTCGCCTCCGAGGTGCGCGAACTGGCCAACCGGGCCCAGGCCGCCACCGTCGAGATCCAGAAGATGATCGAGCAACTGCAGGGCAACGCCCGCCAGGCCGCCGAACTGATGGCCCAGAGCGTGCAACAGGCCGACAAGGGGGTGGAGCAGGTGACCCAGGCCGGCGACCAGCTCGCCACCATAGTGCAGCGGGTGCAGGGGGTGGCCGACATGAACCGCCAGATCGCCGCCGCCTCCGAGCAGCAGAGCTCGGTGGCCGAGGAGATGAGCAGTAACCTGGAGCAGGTCAAGCAGGTGGTGGAGGGCTCCGTGGTCGTCCTGCGCGAGCTGCAGGAGGCCTCCGAACTGGTGGAGCGCCACAGCCAGACCCTGGATACCCATATTCAGGCCTTCAAACTGGCCTGACTTTCACACAGCAATCTGGTTAGACTGGAAGGCCCCACGAGGGGCCTTTCTTTTTTTCATCGCGGCAAGGAGCCAGGATGCGGACCACAGAACTTGCGCTTGAAATCAGCGCCGACAAGGGACGGCTCGACGTGCCGCTGATCCACCGCTTCTTGTCTGAGGAGGCCTACTGGTGTCGCGGCATTCCCCTTGCCACCCTGCAGCGGGCCATCAACCATTCGCTCTGTTTTGGCGGCTACCTCGGCGCTCAGCAGGTCGCCTTCGCCCGGGTCATCACAGACAAGGCCACCTTCGGCTATCTGGCCGACGTGTTTGTCCTGCCTGAGCATCGCGGCCGCGGCTACAGCAAGGCGCTGGTGGCGGCCATGCTCGACCATCCCGAGTTGCAGGGATTGCGTCGCCTCTCCCTCGCCACCTCCGACGCCCACGGCCTCTACGCCGGTTTCGGCTTCGTACCGCCCGCCAGCCCCGGCAGCCTGATGGAGATCTACCACCCCGATATCTACCAGCGCACCTGAATCACTGGCTGCCGATAATTCCCGCCGGATCATGCTTCTCGCCCCTGCGCTGTGACGCGGGGGCCCGACAGTGCTAGATTGGCAGCCAGCTTTTTATCCGGCAGTTTCGTTAATCACAAGGACGGCAACCGTGGCCCAGCACTCTCCCTCTTTCTCCGCCTTCTCCCCCCTGCTGCAGGAGCTGGCCCAGCGCCATTGGCAACGGCTGATTGAACTGGCCCCCGACTACGGCACGCAGCCCGAGCCCGTTCGCCACCCCCTGCTGACCCTGCTTGGTCTCTCCGATTTTGTCGCCGACTCTCTCTTCAAACAGCCGGAGTTGCTGACCGAGCTGCTCGCCTCCGGGGATCTCGAACGGGCCGAACGCTGGCCCGCCTACCAGAGTGACCTCACTGCCCTGCTCGCCGAGGTAAGCGATGAAGAGGCGCTCAAGCGCATCCTGCGCCAGTTCCGCCGCAGCCGCATGCTGGTGATCGCCTGGCGCGAGCTGCTGGGCCAGGCGGCGGTGGAAGAGAGCTTTATCCATCTCACCAAGCTGGCGGATGCGCTGATCTGCACCGCCCGCGACTGGCTCTACGCCAAACAGTGCGGCGAGCTGGGCACCCCGATGGACGGCAACAGCAACCCGCAGCCACTGCTGATCCTTGGTATGGGCAAGCTTGGCGGTGGCGAGCTCAACTTCTCCTCGGATATCGACCTTATCTTCACCTTCCCAGAGAACGGCTACACGGTCGGCGGACGGCGCGAGCTGGCCAACCAGCCCTTCTTCATCAAGCTGGGGCAGCGGCTGATCAACGCCCTCCACCAGCCCACCCAGGATGGTCAGGTGTTCCGGGTCGACATGCGGCTGCGCCCCTTCGGCGACGCGGGGCCGCTCGCCATCTCCTTTGCCGCCATGGAGGATTACTACCAGCACCACGGCCGCAACTGGGAGCGCTACGCCATGGTCAAGGTGCGGGTACTGGGGCCCCAGTGCGAGCACGCCGTTGAACTCGCCGAGATGCTGCGCCCCTTCGTGTTTCGCCGCTACATCGACTTCGGCGTCATCGACGGCCTGCGCCAGATGAAGGCGATGATCGCCGCCGAGGTGCGCCGCAAGGGGCTGGAGGGCAACATCAAGCTGGGGGCTGGCGGCATTCGCGAGGTGGAGTTCATCGCCCAGGCGCTGCAACTTATTCGCGGCGGGCGTGAGCCGGCGCTGCGGGTGCGCCACCTGCCAGAGGCGCTGGCCGCCATCGCCCAGTGCGGCGCCCTCGAATCCGCCCATTGCGACCGCTTGCTGGATGCCTATCGCTTCCTGCGCCGGGTAGAGAACATTCTGCAGGAGATTGGCGATCAGCAGACCCAAACCCTGCCCACCGAGGAGCGGGATCGCCAACGGCTGATCGCCTCCCTCGGCTTTGCCGACTGGGGCGCCTTTATGGCTCATCTGGATGAGGAGATGGCCGCCGTCCATCAGGAGTTTGCCGCCGTTGTTGGCGAAGAGAAGGAGGCCCCCGCCCATCTGGAGCAGCTCTGGCTCGATCTCTGGCGCACCGAGCTCGATGCCGCCGAGCTGGAAAAACTGCTGACCACGCAGGGGGTGGCCGAGCCCGCCCCGCTCTGCGCCGCCCTGCTGCGTTTCAAGGAGGAGTACAAGCGCCGTCAGGTGGGGCCGCAGGGGCGCATCGCGCTGGACTGGCTGATGCCGGAGCTGCTGCGGCTGGTGGTGGCCAGCGAGCAACCCGCCCGCCTGTTCGAGCGGGTGTGCGAGCTGCTGACCCGCATCTTCACCCGCAGCGCCTATCTGCAGCTGCTGGCGGAGAACCCGGGCGCCCTGCGCCAGCTGGTGCGGTTGTGCGATGCCAGCCATCTGGTGAGCGAGCAGCTGGCCCGCTACCCCATTTTGCTGGACGAGTTGCTCGATCCCCAGCACCTCTATCACCCCACCCCGCTCGATCAGTACAAGCCCCAACTGCGCCAGTTCCTGCTGCGCATCCCCGAAGAGGACGTGGAGCAGCAGATGGAGGCGCTGCGCCAGTTCAAGCAGGTGCAGCTGCTGCGCATCGTAGCGGCCGACATCGCCGGCGCCCTGCCGCTAATGAAGGTGAGCGACCACCTCACCTGGCTGGCGGAGGCGATCACCGAGGAGGTGGTCAATCAGGCCTGGGCCCAGATGAGCGAGCGCTACGGGGTGCCGCCCGAGGTGGCGGTGAGCGGCCAGCGCGGCTTTGCGGTGGTGGCCTATGGCAAGCTGGGCGGCATCGAGCTCGGTTACGGCTCGGATCTCGACCTGGTGTTCCTGCACGGCGGCGACCCCAACAGCTACACCGATGGTCGCAAGCCCATCGACAGCCGCCAGTTCTACCTGCGCCTCGCCCAGCGGATCCTGCACCTGTTCAGCACCCGCACCCCCTCCGGCATTCTCTACGAGATCGATATGCGGCTGCGTCCCTCCGGCGACTCCGGCCTGCTGGTGTCGTCCCTCTCGGCCTACGAGCAGTATCAGCAAAACGAGGCGTGGACCTGGGAACATCAGGCGCTGGTGCGGGCCCGTCCCATCTATGGCGATGATGCGATCAAAGCCGAGTTTGCCCGTATCCGCCGCGCCGTGCTGGCCAAGGAACGCGACCTGCCGACTCTGGCCCGCGAGGTCCGCGAGATGCGCCACAAAATGCGGGATCACCTGCTCAAGGCGGGTGCCGGCGAGTTCGACCTCAAGCAGTCCCCCGGCGGCATGGTGGATATCGAGTTTATCGCCCAGTATCTGGTGCTGGCCCACGCCTGCGGCGAGCCCGATGCCCTCACCCGCTGGTCCGATAACGTGCGGATCTTCGACGAGTGCGTGATGGCGGGGGTGCTGACCCTGGAGCAGGCGGAGGGGCTGAAACAGGCCTATCTGGAGATCCGCAACCTCGGCCATCGCCTCAACCTTTCGGAGATCTCCCGCAAGGTAAGCGACGATCAGCTGCAGAGTGAGCGCAGCCATGTGCTCGCCGTCTGGCAAACCCTGCTGGGGGAATAAACAGCAGGGGCGCCGAGGCGCCCCTTCTCATTGCTCGGGGCAACAATGGACAAATATTCTCCATATAAAACTCAATAGCGGTGAGCTAGATCCTGTTTCAAGAATACAAGCCTTGGAATCGTATGGCGCTTTGCTGAATATAAGCAGAGGTTATGAGTATCTGCCCCACATTATTCTGACCAGGGATGATAGTGGGGAATATAGCGTTAAAAAGTAGAACTTTGCCGCCATACAGAGAGGAAGAAATGGATTTTTCAGAACAGCTACAGAGTCTATCCAAGAAAATTGCTCAACAGTCATCGATGATCACGACTGAAGAAGCGACCAAAAATGCCTTTGTCATGCCGTTTCTTAACCGCGTTCTCGGTTACGATGTCTTTGACCCCACCGAGGTAATCCCTGAGTTCACCGCAGACACCGGTATCAAAAAGGGAGAAAAGGTTGACTATGCCATCCTCAAGGATGGTCAAGTTCAAATTTTGGTTGAATGTAAAAAATACAGTGAAAAACTGTCTGCAAAGCACTCAGGTCAACTCTTCCGTTATTTCTCGGTAACCAATGCCAGAATTGGCATTCTCACTAATGGCGCTCAATATGAGTTTTATACCGACTTGGATGCGCCGAATAAAATGGATGAAAAACCTTTTCTGACACTTGATCTTGAGGACATAGATGAGCATGTAGTTCCTGAGGTATTAAAACTGACTAAAACAGCTTTCGATGTTGAGTCAGTTGTTGATGCTGCTGGAGAACTTAAATATCTTAGCCAGATAAAGAAACTACTTGCTGAGCAGTTCGCCTCTCCAGAGGAAGATTTTGTCAAATTTTTTGCGTCTCGAATTTATGATGGTGTACTTACTGCCAGGGTAAAACAGTCGTTCACGGATATCACCAAGAAAGCACTGAATCAGTTCCTCAACGATAGCATCAATGCCAGATTGAAATCTGCAATAGGTAACAGTGTCAGCACCTCGTCTGTCTCATCAGCCTCAGAGAGTGAGCTACCGAATGACAACAGTGAAAATGATAACAACAAAGAAAAATCTAGAGTAGATACAACTATTGAAGAAATGGAAGCATTCAACGTTGTAAAAGCTATTCTCAGACAGAAATTTGATGTTGCCAGAATTGCGCCGAGGGATACCCAGAGTTATTTTGGGATTCTGCTTGATGATAATAACCGAAAACCACTTTGCAGATTACATTTTAACTCTCGCCAAAAGTATATAGGGCTGTTTGACGCTGAAAAGAAAGAAACTAGACACCCGATTGACTCAATAGATGAAATTTTCACTTTTGCAGATCAATTACTTCATACCACTGCTGTTTACGAATAATCCTGCTATTAGGGGGAGATTCCTCCCCCTTTAATTCACAATACAAATATCCGTCACCTTATTTAAATCGGGTCGTGATCCATCACAGTCTCCACCAGCACCTTGTTGAAACGCCGATAGCCCTGCTCATCGAGCGGGGCCGGATAGCTCAGCACCCGCAGCACATGGCCTTGATGATCCGGCTGATAGGGCGGGTGCACATGGTCATGCTCGTTCAGGTAAAAACCCAGTGACTGATAGAAGCGCAGCCGACGCAGGGCGATCTCGTCCTCTGGCGGATCTATCTCCAGGATGACCGGGTGCCCCGCCGTCTCGCAGAAGGCGGCAAGCAGGCGTGAGCCGTGGTTATGGCCACGCAGGGCCGGGTTGATGGCCAGGTGTTCGATGTAGATCTGCTCGCCGCAGTCCCACCAGAAGATAAAGCCGAGCAGTTGCTCGCCCTGATAAAAGAGCTGACAGTGAAAGCGGGAGTCTCCCATCTTGAGCTCTTGATGCTGCGGCTGGCGCTGTTCGTAGCGGGGAAAGCTGCTGCCGTAGATCTGCCAGACCAGCGGCCAGTCCGGATGGGATACCTCTCTTGCGATTTCACTTCGACTCATTCATCTGCTCCTTGGTAAAACTACAGTGATACCATCTTTGTCCGGCCCAAACACCCCTCTCTTTCGCTACCAGCGCAGGCTGCATCGAGTTTTCATGCCTTGCCCAAGCGCAGCCAAAAATGCACAGAGCCCGCACGGGGCGGGCTCTGCATGGCGATAAAGCGAGAGGCTGGGGCTATTTGAACAAGCCCTTGAGCAGCTGATCGGCCACCCCCTTCACCCCTTCGTTGTCGGCCTTGTCACCCAGCAGCTTCTTGAGACCGCGCTCGGCCTCCTTGCGGGCCTTCTCCTCCAGCAGCTTGTTGTTGCTGAGCAATTCCTTCACGTCGAGCCGGTAGCTCGGCACCTGCCAGTGGCCGCCGATGCGCACCGGTATGGTGATGTCCTTGAGCTCGTCCACCGTCTTGCCCCCCTGCCCCTTGCTGCTCTCCACCACGGAGGTGAGGAACAGGAAGTCGAGGGTCTCCGGCACCAGAGCGGTCTGGCCCTGCCCCTTCACCCGCAGGGCGGGGGCAAACAGCTGGATGTCGTCGCTCCTGGCAACCCCGTCGGCAATCCGGAAGCTGGCGGTGAGGGCGCTGAAATCGGTCTTGCGCACCTCCTTCACCTGATCCGCCCCCTTGCCGGTCAGGGTGGCCCGCGCCTCGCGGATCATCTCCGCCAGGTTGATGCCGTGCAGGGCACCATCGCTCAGTCTGAGGCTCACCTTGCCCTGCATCCGGCTGCGCAGCGCCTGCTCGGAGAGTCCTGAGCCCTGCGCCTCGACCTCCAGATCACCCTTGCCTTCCAGCAGGTCGGTCTGGGCCAGGGTCTGCAGCAGCGGCCGCACATCGACCCCCTGCACCCGCTTGTGCACCTGATAGCGGGCCGGCTGCTGACGGGCATCGAGCACGCCGCTGGCGGTCACCTGGCCGCCGGCCACCCCGGCGCTGAACTGCTTGAGGGTGAGCTGGCCACCGGCCAGGGCCAGCAGCAGATCGACGGCGCTCAGATCCAACCCCTTCAATCGCAGGCTGCCCAGTTGCAGCCGGCCAGCCAGGTCCACCGCCTTGAGGGCGGTCAGGTCGGGCTCTTGGGTTGAGAGCGCCTTGGTGGCGGGCGCGGCGGTCTGCGCCTGTGCTCCGGCCGGCGCTGCGGCGCCCGAGGTAGCGGTCGCAGGCGCAGTCTTGGCCGGCTGACCGAGCCAACTGTCCAGGTCAAGCTTCTCCCCCTTGAGGTCGAACCCCACCCTGGGCACGGCGCCCAGCTGCACGCTGCCGTTGCCGCTCAGCAGGGCATCATCCACCCCCATCACCAGGTTGCTGAGGGTGACAGCCTGTTTGCCCAGCTCGGCGCGGGCAAAGCCCGCCAGCTTCACCTGCATCTGTGGGCGCGGCAGGGCATCACCGCTCAGCTTGGCGGCCAGCACGGCATCCGAGACCTCCAGCAGTTGCCGGTTTTCATCGAGCCGCGCCTTGAGGGTTCCCTCCAGCGTACCGGCCAGGGTCGGCTTGTCCGCCGCCCCCTGTGCCCCCTGCAGACTGAGGGTGAGGCTGCTCCACTGTCCCAGCGTCAGCCGGTCGGCCTTGAGGGAGAAGGCATCCAGCCGCTGGGTCGGTTCGCTCAGGCTCCCCGCCAGCGCGACATCTTTCAGCTCGCTGCGGCTGGCATCGGGCGCCAGCTTGAGCTGGGCCGACCCCTTGAGATCAAACGCCAGCTCACCCTGGGCCCCCTTGGCGGCCAGGGTCACCGGCACCCACTGATCCACGGCCAGCTGGCCCAGGTTCAGGTCCAGCTGCTCGAGGCGGGAGACGGTGCCGTTGCGATCGTCCTGCAGCAGGGCGCTGGCCTGTTGCAGCTCCACCCCTTGCAGGCTGATCTGCCAGGGCTGCTTGTCACTGGCGGGCGGGGGCGTCGTTGCGGCAGGCTCGGAGGTCACCGCCTCCCCCTTGGGCTCGGCGGAGGCCTTGAGCAGATCGCTCAGGTTGGAGCTGCCGTCAGCCTTGGTCTGGATAAACAGATGGGCGCCGCTCAGGGTCACCTTGCCGATCTCAAGCTTGTGGGAGAGCAGCGGCAGCAGACCCACCGAGGCCTCCCCGCGGGTGAAGCGCACCAGGTCGGGCTCGGCAAAGCCGGCGGGGTTGCGCAGCGCCACCTGCTCGAGGGAGAGGCCGAGGCTTGGCCAGAAACGCCAACCGATATCCCCTTGTATCACCAGCTCGCGACCGGTGCTCTTGCGCACCTGTTCCACCAGCTGGGGCTTGAACTGATTGGGATCGATGAGGGACACCAGGGCGGCGATGGCCACCACGGCCGCCAGCGCCAACCCCAGCAGGATGTAGATGATCTTCTTCACGATGGACTCCTTGAATGCGGATCTTGTTGCTGACTATACCACCGGGGGGATGACAGATGGGGCCCGTCTGCCAAAACGGGCCTGCGGCGAGACAGGGATGGTCGCAGCGAGTGTTTCCAGCGCAGCCCTGCCAACGCGCGGCAATGAAAAGGGCCCCGCAGGGCCCTGATGATAGTGGATGGCTGGCGCCCGTCTCGCCCGGATCAAGGCTGACGCGGCAACTGCTGATAGCCCATCTCGTACAGGGTGAAGGCATAGATGTCCGCACTCTGCTCGATAAGCTTGGCCACCGGCGTACCCGCCCCGTGCCCGGCATTGGTCTCGATGCGGATGAGCTGGGGATGGGGGCCCACATTGTCGGCCTGCAGGGTGGCGGCAAACTTGAAGGAGTGGGCCGGCACCACCCGATCGTCGTGATCCGCAGTGGTCACCAGGGTCGAGGGATAGCTGACCCCGGGCTGCACCTGGTGCAGCGGCGAGTAGCCCTTCAGGTAGTCGAACATCGCCTCGCTGTCGGCACTGGTGCCGTAGTCATAGGCCCAGCCAGCCCCGGCGGTGAAGGTGTGGTAGCGCAGCATGTCGAGCACCCCCACCGCCGGCAGGGCGACCCGCATCAGATCCGGCCGCTGGGTCATCACAGCCCCCACCAGCAGACCGCCGTTGGAGCCACCGCGGATCGCCAGCCGATCGGTGCGGGTGTAGCCCTCGGCCTTGAGGTACTCGGCCGCCGCGATGAAGTCGTCGAACACGTTCTGCTTGTTCATCCTGGTGCCCGCCAGGTGCCAGGCCTGGCCGTACTCGCCGCCCCCGCGCAGGTTGGCCACCGCATAGACGCCCCCCAGATCCAGCCAGTTGGCCACCGACACGCTGAAACTCGGAGTCAGGCTCACGTCGAAGCCGCCATAGCCGTAGAGGATGGTCGGGTTGCTGCCATCGAGTTTCAGCCCCTTGCGGTAGCTGATGATGAGCGGCACCCGGGTGCCGTCCTTGCTCTGGTAGAAGCGCTGCTCGGAGACGTAATCCTCCGGCTTGAACGGCGCTGCCGAGGCGCGATAGAGGCTGATGGCGCCGCTTTTTGGCTCGAACCGGTAAAGAGTGGGCGGCTGGGCATAGTTCTCGAAACCGAAGTAGAGCGCGGGATCATCGTGCTTGCCGTTGAAGCCGCTGACGCTGCCAAGGCCGGGCAGCGCCACCTCGCGCACCCGCTTGCCTTCGTAGTCGAACTGTTCGACCCGGGCGGTGGCATCCACCATGTATTCGGCGAACAGGTAGCCGCTGCCACTGTGCACCGTCAGCACCTGCTGGCGCTCGGGGATGAGATCGCGCCAGCGGGCCGGTCCCGGGTTGGCGGCATCCACCGTCACCAGCCGGCGGTTGGGGGCGTCCCGATTGGTCAGCAGGTAAAGGGTGCTGCCCTGGTTGTCCACCAGGCTCACGTCCGCATCCAGATCCCCCTGCACCGTCAGCAGCGGCGCGTTCTCCTGGCTCAGATCCTTCACATAGAGGCGGTTGCCGGAGGTGGAGTTCGCCGCCGAGATGAGCAGGAAGCGGTCATCTTCGGTGACGGTCGCCCCCACGTAGCGGTGGTGCTGGGCCGGGATGGCGCCAAACACCAGCCGGTCATCCTCCTGCGCCGTGCCGAGCCGGTGGAAATAGACCTTGTGCTGATCGGTCTTGGCCGACAGCTCGCTGCCGTCGGGCTTGTCGTAGCTCGAGTAAAAGAAGCCCTCGTTGCCAAGCCAGCTGATGCCGCTGAACTTCACGTCCTTGAGGGGCGCCTCCAGCGGCTGCTTGCTCTCCACATCCATCAGGTGGATCTCGCGCCAGTCGCTGCCCGCCAGCGACAAGGAGTAGGCCAGGATGCGGCCATCGCGGGAGAAACTCAGCTGATCCAGCGCCGTGGTGCCGTCGGGGCTGAGGGTATTGGGATCGAGGAACACCTCGGCCGGCTTGCCCTCCAGCTGGCGCCACAACACGTTCTGGTTCTGCAGACCGTCGTTCTTGAAGAAGTAGTGGTAACGCCCCTCGCGAAATGGCGCCCCCTCCTTGGCGTAGTTCCAGGAAGAGGCGAGCTTCTCCTTGATGGCGGCGCGATACGGGATCTGTGCCAGGTAACCCTGAGTCACGGCGTTCTGGGCCTTGACCCAGGCCTCGGTCTCGGGGCTGCGATCATCCTCCAGCCAGCGATAGGGGTCGGCCACGGCCTGGCCGAAGTAGTGATCCACCTGCTCACCCTGGCGGGTGACGGGGTAGTGAAGGCGCGCTTTCCCTGACATGGCATCCTCTTTGGTTGACTGGCCACTGCACGCACACAGCAGTGACAGGGCCAGCAGGCTGACAATGGCTCGCATCGATGCGGCTCCCTGCGATTTCGGGTGAAGCGGGCAGGTTAGCAAAGAGTGCCGGACGGCCCAACCCCCCAGCGGGTGAACACGCGACATGAGCGGTAAGCCGCCACAACCCTGACCAATCGGAGTCATATGAATTTTTTCGCTTAGGTTTGCCAGTTTATTTTGTTTGTTATCCGGCACTTGGGTCACAGGATGGAATAAGCGACTGACCATCTCGACTCATTTCAGGATAAAGCATGCCGTACAGCTACCTATCACATCTGCGTTGCAGCAAGACCGGCGAGATTGTGGATGCCGATCAGCCCCAGCAGCTGAGCCCGGTCGGCGCCCCCTTGCTGGCCAGCTACGACCTCGAGGCCCTGAAGCAGGCCTGGCATCCGGCCGCCCTGCTGGGTCGTCCCGCCAGTCTGTGGCGCTACCACGAGCTGCTGCCGGTACGCGACCCCGCCCAGGTGGTCACCCTGGGGGAAGGCTTCACCCCGCTGTTGCCGCTGCCACGCCTCGGCAAGCAGGTCGGCATTCCGGATCTCTGGATGAAGGATGAGAGCCTCACCCCCACCGGCTCCTTCAAGGCCCGCGGTGCCGCGGTCGGCGTCTCCCGCGCCCGCGAACTCGGCGTCACCCACTTCGCCATGCCCACCAACGGCAACGCCGGCGCGGCTTGGGCACTCTACGGTGCCCGCGCCGGCTTGCGCAGCACCATAGTCCAGCCGCAGGCGGCCCCTGCCATCACCCGGCTGGAGAGCGCCCTGGCCGGTGCCCGCCTCTATCTGGTGGACGGTCTCATCAGCGACGCCGGTCGCCAGGTGGCCGAGGCGGTGGCGCAGCAGGGGCTGTTCGATGCCTCCACCCTCAAGGAGCCCTATCGCATCGAGGGCAAGAAGACCATGGGGTTCGAAATAGCCGAACAGCTCGGCTGGACCCTGCCGGACGTGATCCTCTACCCCACCGGCGGAGGAGTCGGCCTCATCGGCATCTACAAGGCGCTGCGGGAATTGCAGGAGCTGGGCTGGGTGCAGGGGCCGCTGCCGCGCCTGGTGGCGGTGCAGGCGAGCGGCTGCGCCCCCATCGTCCAGGCCTGGCAGCAGGGGGAGCGCGAATCGCGCTTCTGGCCCGACTCCCAGACCCTGGCGTTCGGCATCAACGTGCCCAAGGCGCTGGGGGATTTTCTGGTGCTGGACGCCCTCTATCGCACCGAGGGCTGCGCCGTTGCGGTGGAAGACGGCGCCATCCAGCGTGAGCTGCGTCAGCTCGCCTCCCAGGAGGGCTGCTTCGTCTGCCCGGAAGGGGCGGCCGCCTTCGCCGCCGCCCGCCAGTTGCGGGAAGCGGGCTGGATCCAGGGGGGCGAGCGGGTGGTGGTGCTCAACACCGGCGCCGGCATCAAGTACCCGGACGCCATCACTGTCGTGCCCCAGCGGCTGCGCCGCGACGGGAGGATCCCGGCATGAGCTTCGACTGGTCCTTTGTTCTCACCACCCTGCCGGCGTTCGGCCAATCGGTCTGGATCACCCTGCAGCTCGGCGCCATCGTGATCCTCACCTCGCTCGCCGTGGCGCTGCTCAATGTGACGCTGCAAAGCCTGCACAGGCCCTGGCTGAACAGGGTGATCCGCGCCTATGTGGAGCTGGCCCGCAACACGCCGCTCTTGATCCAGCTGTTCTTTCTCTACTTCGGGCTGCCGGCGCTCGGCCTGTCTCTGTCGGGCTTTGCCACGGCGGTGATCGCCATGACCTTCCTCGGCGGCGGCTACCTGACCGAAGCGCTGCGGGCGGGCATTCAGGCTGTCCCCCCCAGCCAGCTGGAGGCGGGGCGAGCCATCGGCCTCTCCCGCTGGCAACTGCTGCGCCACGTGCAGTTGCCCCAGGCCTGGCTCGCCAGCCTGCCGGCGCTGTTTGCCAACTTCATCTTTCTGCTCAAAGAAACTACGGTGGCCTCGGCGGTGGCGGTGCCGGAGCTGCTCTACACCACCAAGAACTACATCGCCCTCTACTACAAGACCTACGAGATGCTGGCGGTGCTGACCTTGATGTGCGTGCTGATCTTTCTGCCGCTATCGCTCGCCCTGCGCGTCGTTGAAAGGAGGCTGCAACATGGTCAGTTCGGTCATTGAATCGCTGATGCAGGCAGCGATCGTCCTGCTGCTACCGTTCGCCACCCATGCACCAGAAAGGAGGGCTCAATATGGCCAGTCCGGTCACTGAGCAGCTGACGCAGGCGCTGCCGCTGCTGGCGGTGGGCGCGGGTCAGACCCTCGCCATCTCGCTGCTCGCCATCCTGTTCGCCACCCTGGGCGGGGTCGGTTACGGCGTGCTGGCCCAGCAGGGGGGAAGGCTGACTCGGGGAGTGTTGCGAGTCTATCTGGAGCTGTTTCGGGTGGTGCCCGTGCTGGTCTGGCTCTACCTCTTCTTCTTCGGGCTGCCGATCTTCTTTGGCCTAGACATCCCGGCCTTCTGGTGCGCCGTGCTGGTGCTGGCCCTGTGGGGCGCCAGCGAGGTGGGTGAAGTGGTGCGCGGTGGTCTCAACTCCCTCGCCCGCGGCCAGCAGGAGGCCGGCCTGGCGCTCGGGCTCTCCCGCTGGCAGCTCTATCGCCACGTGCTGCTGCCCCAGGCGCTGCAACGGCTGACGCCGCCGACCATCAACATCTACACCCGCATCATCAAGACCAGCTCGCTGGCGGTGCTGATCGGGGTGGTGGAGGTGATCAAGGTGGGCCAGCAGATCATCGAGCGTACCTATGGTTCGCTGCTCATCTACGGTCTGCTGTTCCTGTTCTTTTTTCTGGTCTGCTATCCGCTCTCGCTCGCCTCGCGCCGGCTGGAGCAACAATGGGGTAATGCTGTATGACACCTCTGCTTGAGCTCAATGCTGTCAGCAAACAATTCGGCCAAAACCGGGTACTGGACGAGGTCAGCCTCACGGTGAACGCCGGGGAAGTGATCGTCATCCTGGGGCCGAGCGGCTGCGGCAAGAGTACCTTGCTGCGCACCCTCAACGGGCTCGAACCGATTCAGGGGGGCGAGATTCGCTTTGATGGAGAGCGGCTGGATGCCAGCACCGACTGGCAGCGACTGCGCCAGCGCATCGGCATGGTGTTCCAGAGCTATCACCTCTTCCCAAACCTGACGGTGCTGGAGAACGTGCTGCTCGGCCCCCTGCAGGTGCAGAAGCGGGAGCGGCAGGAGGCCCTGCTGCAGGCGGAACAGCTGCTGACCCGCATCGGCCTGTGGGAGCGACGTCACGACTATCCGCGCCAGCTCTCCGGCGGCCAGCAGCAGCGCATCGCCATCGTGCGGGCCCTGTGCATGAACCCCCAGGTGATGCTGTTTGACGAGGTGACCGCTGCGCTGGATCCCGAGATGGTGCAGGAGGTGCTGGAGGTGATCCGCGATCTCGCCGGCAGCGGCATGACCCTGCTCATCGTCACCCACGAGCTGGCGTTCGCCCAGGCGGTGGCCGATCGCATCGTCTTCATGAACGGCGGCCACATCCTGGAGCAGGCCGCCCCCCATCAATTTTTCGAGAACCCGCGCAGCCAGCGTGCCCGCCAGTTCCTCGCCAAGTTTTCTTATACCAATGTCATCAAACGAAAGGAGTCAGCATGAAAAAAATCACCTCGGTTCTGTTCAGCGCCCTGTTGGGACTGGGTCTCGCCAGCGGCGCCGCCCATGCGGCGGACGGTTCCCTCGACAAGATCAAGGCCCGCGACAAGCTCATCGTCGGCGTCTTCACCGACAAGCCCCCCTTCGGCTATGTGGACGAGAAGGGCAACTACGTCGGCTTTGACACCGACCTCGGTCGCCGTTTCGCCAAGGACCTGCTGGGGGACGAGAACAAGGTCGAGTTCGTGGCAGTGGAGCCCGCCAGCCGCATCCCTTTCCTGCAGAGCGACAAGGTGGATCTCATCCTCGCCAACATGACGGTGACCCCGGAGCGGCGGCAGGTGGTGGACTTCACCAACCCGAACCTGCGAGTGGCGGTACAGGTGCTGGTGCCACAAGGGAGTCCGGCCAAGCAACTCGATGATCTGGCCAGCAAGACCCTGATCGTCACTACCGGCACCACGGCCGACATCTGGCTGACCCGCAACCACCCGGACTGGAAGGTGCTCAAGTTCGAGAAGAACACCGAATCCCTGCAGGCGCTGGCCCAGGGCCGTGGCGACGCCTATGCCCAGGACAACCTGGTGCTGTTCAGCTGGGCCAAGGAGAACCCGGGCTATCGGGTGCTGCCCGAGAAGCTGGGCTCGGAAGACCCCATCGCGCCGGCGGTGAAGAAGGGAAATATCGAGCTGCGTGACTGGGTCAACGACCGTCTCGCCAAGCTGGGGGAAGAGAAGTACCTGCTGAAACTCTACGACCAGTACGTGCGCGACAAACTGAGCGCCGATACCGATCCCAACGACGTGATAGTGGAAGGAGGCAAGTGGCAGGGCTGAGCCTGCCAGAAGTGCTGAGAGTGTGATGTGTGTGAAATCTTGGTTCCGTTGGTCCGCAAACCGCAAGGTTTGACCTTTCAGGCGTCCCCCTCGGGTGGCGCCTTTTTTTCGCATGAGAAAAAGAACCGGGCCAGGGGCCCGGTTGAAAACCCGCGCAGAGCAGGCTGTGTCACGTCGATGACACGGTTCAGGCTGCCGGACTGGCACAGGGTGCCGTCCGGCCAACTCGCCAGGCCACCGAGGCGGGATGAGCCCTCGGCAGCGCCGGCGAATGGGGTGGCGCTGAGGGCGCCGAAGAGAGTGCCTACTCCCGCTCCAGTGCGTGGATGGGGTCCATCCGCGCCGCCCGCCGCGCCGGGAAGAAGCCGAACAACACGCCAATCAGGCTGGAGCAGAAGAAGGCCATCAGCACGGCGTCCAGGGAGTAGCTCAGGGTGAACTGGCTGCTGAAGTGCTCGAACAAGACGCCGACCAGCAGAGAGAGCAGCACCCCGGCCGCCCCGCCCAGCAGGCAGACCAGCACCGCCTCGATCAAGAACTGCTGCAGTATGTCGCCGGTTCTGGCCCCCACCGCCATCCGCACGCCGATCTCGCGGGTGCGCTCGCTCACCGACACCAGCATGATGTTCATCACTCCGATGCCGCCCACCACCAGGGAGATGAGCGCAATCATGGCGATCAGCAGGGTCAGGGTGGCATTGGTGCTGGTGATCGCCTGACGGATGCTGTCGGTGTTGAGCACGAAGAAATCCTGAGCGCCGTGCCGTTCACGCAGCAAACGGGTGATGCCATCCTCGGCGGCGGCCAGCGCCACCTCGTCCTGCACCCGCACGCTGATGCTGCGCAGATGGCTCTGGCCCAGCATCCGCGTCATGGCCGTGGTGTGGGGGATCCAGACATTGAGGTTCTCGTCGCTGCCAAAGCCGCTCTGATTGCGGGCCACCACCCCGATCACCCGGCACGGCAGGCTCCCCAGCAGGATCACCTGACCGAGCGGCGACTCTCCTGCGGCAAACAGGCGCGCCAGGCTGTTCTCGTCGATCACCACCTCCTGCGCCAGAGCGGTCACGCTGGCGGCATCGAACAGCATGCCTTGCAGCAATCGATAGCCGCGCACCTGGAAGAACTGCTCCCCCACCCCGTTCACCGAACCCAGCACCGCCTGGCTGCCCCGACGCAGGGTGACGCTGGTGGCCAGACTGGGAGTCACGCTGTGCACATAGCCGAGCCCGGCGAGGGCCTCGGCATCCTCCACCCTGAGGGTCTGGACCGCCTCGGCCCGCCGATCACCGAAGCCGCTGCCGGGGAAGATCTCCAGGGTGCTGGTGCCCATGGCATTGATGTTGGCCAGCACCTGCTGCTGGGAACCGCGTCCCAGCGCCACCACCGACACCACGGCGGCGATGCCGATGATGATGCCGAGCATGGTGAGGAAGGTGCGCATGCGCTGGGCCTGCATGGCCAGCAGCGCCATCTTGAAGGCGGCGCCGAGCCGCCCGGCCAGAGCGCCGCATCCCTCGGTGTCGGTACGGGGAGTGGTTGGCGCAGGGGACGGCGGTGTCGGCTCACGACGACGGTCGGCCACCACCTCGCCATCTTTCAGCTCGATAATCCGCTCGGCCTGTTCGGCAATCGCCATGTCGTGGGTCACCAGCACCAGCGTGTGGCCCTGCCGATGGAGCGCGCCCAGGATGCCGAGCACCTCGGCCCCGCTCTGGCTGTCGAGGGCGCCGGTCGGCTCGTCCGCCAGGATCACCTGACCGCCATTGATGAGGGCGCGGGCAATGCTGACCCGTTGCTGCTGGCCGCCGGAGAGCTGGCTCGGCTTGTAGTCGAGCCGGCTGCCGAGCCCGAGCCGCTGCAGCAGGCTTTCGGCCCTCGCCTTGCGCGCATCGCCGGCCAACCCGGCATAGAGCGCAGGCAGCGCCACGTTGTCGCGGGCACTGAGATCCCCCAGCAGGTGGTAGCGCTGAAAGATGAAACCGAAGTGCTCGCGGCGCAGGGTTGCCAGCGCATCGGCCGTTAGCCGTCCCGTCTCCCGTCCGGCCACCCGATAGCTACCCTCGCTCGGCTGATCGAGGCAGCCCAGAATGTTGAGCAGGGTCGATTTGCCGGAGCCGGAGGCGCCGACGATGGCCACCATCTCGCCTCGTGTTATGGTCAGGTCGATGCCCTTGAGCACCTCGACGCGCCGCTCCCCGTCGCCAAAATGGCGGCGGATCCCGCTCAGTTGCAGCAGTGGTTCCCTCATGGTCACATCCCCATCGGCGGGCCCATCCGCCCGCTCTGCTGGCTCTTGGCCGTCAGCTGACTGACCACCACGGCCTCCCCGGCGGCCAATCCCCCCAGGATCTGGGCATCCACCTTGTTGTTGAGGCCGACCTTCACCTGCCGCCATTGTGGGCGGCCAGCCTCATCCACCACCTGCACCCGCCCCTCGCTCAGGGCGATGGCCGGGATCACCAGGGCGTTGCGCTCGGTCGCCAGCACTATGTGCACCTGGGCCGTCATGCCGATGCGCAGGGCACCGCTCGGATTCGCCACCTCAAACAGACCGTGGTAGTAGACGGCCGTGCTGGTCGAACTGCTGCTGGTCGTGTCGTCGTTGATGGTGTCGGGGGCAGGCTCGATGGCGCGCAGACGGGCCTGGTAGCGCAGCTCCGGCGCCCCCAGCACGGTGAAATAGGTGGGCAGACCGGCCTTCACCTTGATCACGTCCGCCTCCGAGATCTGCGCCTCCACCGTCATGGTGTCGAGCCGCGCCACCTTGACCATGGTCGGAGTACTCTGCACCGCGTTGACCGTCTGCCCCTGCGCCACCGGGATCGCCACTATGGTGCCCGCCATGGGGGAGACGATGCGGGTATAACCCAGATTCACTCTGGCGGTGTCCACCGCGATGCGGGCCTGCACCGCTTGCGCCGTCAGCGCCCGGATGTCGGCGCGGGTGGCCGTCAGGGTCGCCTCCGCACTGTCGTAGTCGGCCTGGCTGCCCAATCCCCGGGCCAGCACCTTGCGCTGGCGCTCGAAGACCAGTTGGTTGTTGCGCAGAGTTGCCCGGCGCGAGGCCAGCTGGGCCTGCACGTTGTCGAGGGCGGCTTCGGCATCCTTGAGGGCATTCTGCTGGGTGAGATCGTCGATCTCGACCAGCAGATCGCCCTGCTTCACCTCATCCCCCAGCGCCACGTGCAGCGCCTTGATCTGCCCCGACACCTGTGCCCCCACGCTCACCAGCTTCTGGGCCTGCAGGGTGCCGTCGGCCAGCACGCTCTGCTCCAGATCCCGCCGCTCGGCCGGGGCCGTGATGTAAGAGGCAGTTGGTGCCGCATCGAACGGCGCAAACAGCCAGCCGGCCGCGAGCAGTAAGAGGGCTGGCGGCAGCAGGCGAACAACGAGGAGACGGGCAGGGGCCATCACGGATATCCTTGGGTGTAACAAAGGGATGAAACAAGCCAGTGCAATCTACTCCAATGTCCGGTTAAGCCTCTTGCAGGGCAGTGTAAGGATTGCGTAAAAGCAGCTGTCAGCGGGCAGCGGACACGGGAAAATGGCGTCGACCCGAGACGGAGAAGAGTGATGAAGATCCTGCTGGTGGACGATGATCTGGAGCTTGGCACCATGCTGAGCGAATACCTGGGCGGCGAAGGCTTTACCACCACCCATGTGCTGACCGGCAAGAGCGGCGTGCAACACGCCCTCTCCGGCAACTATGCCGCCGTGGTGCTCGACATCATGCTGCCCGACCTCAATGGCAGCGAGGTGCTGCGCCAGATCCGCCACGCCAGCCAGATCCCCGTCATCATGCTCACCGCCAAAGGGGACAACATAGACAGGGTGATCGGGCTGGAGATGGGGGCCGATGACTATGTGCCCAAGCCCTGCTACCCGAGGGAACTGGTGGCCAGGCTGAGGGCCGTGCTGCGCCGGGTCGAGCCCGCCAAAACCGGCAAGGACAACAGCCTGCGCCTCGCCGGCCTGACGCTCTCCCCTGCCACCCGCCAGTGCCACTGGCAAGCGTCGCCGCTGGAGCTGACCGCCACCGAGTTCAATCTGCTGGAACTGCTGCTGCGCTCACCGGAGCGGGTGGTCAGCAAGGATGAGCTCTCCCTGCACGGGCTCGGCCGCCCGCGCGAGCCCTATGATCGCAGCGTCGACGTGCACATCTGCAATATCCGCCAGAAGCTGCAGGCGCTGGCGGGGGAAGCCATCGGCATTGAGACGGTGCGCAGCATAGGATACCGGCTGGCATGATCCTCAAGGGACGCCTGTTCTGGAAGATACTGTTCGGCTTCTGGTTCACCATCATAATGATGAGCCAGCTGCTGTGGGTGGCCTTCAGCCTCTATCGCCACGAGGGGCCACCGGAACAACGGATGGCGAGGCAGCTGGCCGAACGCCAGCTGGACTCTGCCGCCGCTCTGCTGCAACGCCAGGGACCGACTGCTGTGGCGGCCCTGCAGGCCAGCTGGCCCGTAGCTGAGCAAGGATTGTTGCGCCTTGAACCGGTCGAAACGGAGCAATCCACAACACAGAGCGGCCGTATCCTGTTGGGAGCCGATGGCCAGCACTACCGGCTCGACTACGACACCGCCGGCCTGCAACGGCAGCTGGCACCGCCACAACCCCGCAGCGACTGGCTCAACATGCCGCCCCCCATGTGGTGGATCGGCGGACTCGGCGGCCTCTTCTTCAGCGCCCTGCTCGCCTGGCACCTGACCCGCCCCATGAACCGCTTCCGGCAGGGATTCGAGCGCCTCGCCCAGGGAGATCTGGAGGTTCGCCTCTACCCCACCATGCGGCGACGCCACGACGAGATCAGCGATGCGGCCCGCGACTTCGATGCCATGGCCGAACGACTGCAACTGCTGGTGGAGAGCCGTGAACAACTGCTGCACGACGTCTCCCACGAATTGCGTTCCCCCCTCGCCCGGCTACAACTGGCCATAGGTCTGGCCCAGCAGGATCCGGCCAGGATCGAGGGATCCCTGGCGCGGATCCAGCTCGAGACCCAGCGCATGGACAAGATGATAGGCGAGCTGCTCACCCTCACCCGTGCCAGCCATGGCGAGCGGGACGGCGAGGAGTATTACGATCTGCAGGGGCTGGTCGACGCCGTGGTGAGCGATGCCCGCTACGAGGCGCAGCACATGGGCGTCGAGATCACAACCTGGGTGGATGAAACCCGGGAATACACGGTCTGTGGACAGGCGGAGCTGATCCGCCGGGCCCTCGACAACGTGCTGCGCAATGCCCTACGCTTCTCCCAGACGGGACAGGTCATCACCCTGACCCTGCAGCGGCAGGGAGCAGAGTTTGTCATCGAGGTGGCGGATCAAGGAGTGGGAGTGGATGAGAGCAAGCTCTCCAGCATCTTCGATCCCTTCGTGCGAATAGGCTCCCCAGCAGCAGGCAAGGGTTATGGGCTGGGCCTTGCCATCACCCGCAAGGCGATCCAGGCCCAGGGCGGGCGGGTCGACGCCAGAAACGGTGAAGAGGGCGGCCTGATCGTCACCCTGCATCTGCCGGGCTAGCTGCTCCGCCCTGTCATCAATGCTATAGGTTAGCCCCGCAGCCGCTGTAATTGACTGATGGCGGCGCCGGTAGAGCGAAAGGCAAACTCGGCAGGGGCAAGGCCAGCCAGCTTGCGCCACTCGCAGGCGGCTACATCATCGGCCGCCACCACCAAAGGCTTGTCTGCCAACTCCAGCAGAAAGACGGTGTCACAGGTGTGATAGGTCACCTCGTCATAGGGATAGACGTTGGCATAAGAACCCAGGTAGCGCAGCGTCTCCCCCGTCAGATCCAGCCCCAGTTCCTCCTTGAGCTCCCTCACCAAGGCTTCCTCCAGCGATTCGCCGGGATCGACGAAGCCGCCCGGCAGATCCAATAAGCCCTGGCCGGGATCCCGGGCCCGCACCGCGACCAGCAGCTCGTCCTGCCAGCACAGCACCACCATCACGGCCGACGCCACATTCTGGAAATAGTGAAAACCACAGCCACAGGCAAACTCTTTCTCGCTGCGCTGTTGCAGCGATCCGGAACCACAGCGCGGACAAAACATAGGGGGACTCCCATCTGACACCAAAGGCGCATTGTATGCCGAACTCCCTCCCCGATGGAAAGCCTTGAGGCACAACACCCATAGCGTGATAAATCAGCGGGATATAAAAGAGGGAAAGGGCAATTCAGGAGAAGTGAAACGAAAAAAAGCCCAGTCGTTAGACTGGGCTTCTTGTTAGTGGCGGAGCGGACGGGACTCGAACCCGCGACCCCCGGCGTGACAGGCCGGTATTCTAACCGACTGAACTACCG
>NZ_JAPDCG010000012.1:0-106811 GCF_027705845.1 Aeromonas sp. S41-2
GGCGCCCACTTCGCAAGGAAGCTGGCTCATCAGGTTGGCGTGTTCCGCCGTGCTGGTAGGGGCGCATTATAGGGAGCCGCGCCGCGATGACAAGGCTTTTTTTGAAGAAAGTCACGGAAACTTCAAATTATCCAATTAGAAACAGCTTACTCAGTGTATATATACAATGTTATCCACAAACCGATGATTTCAGACCGGTTTTATCATCATTTAGATGGATCTTCCCCTCTCAAGGGATGCCATACTGGAACGGATAATATGTCCCAAGTGGTCCATGGTAGCGCCCGGCTGGAAAGCTGGTTACCATGGAGGTGAATAGAGTGTTGCACCTTTTTTGCTTTCATTTACAAAAGGTCTTTAAAGATGAATTTATCCAAGTTTCCCGTTTATGTGCAGGCGGCCATCCTTGCTCTGGTGTTGGCGCTGGTTGGTTATCTGGTTGCCCAGGCCCTGCAATTTTCTTTGAAAGCCGAAGTGATTTTTGCTGTGGGCTTGGCCATCGGCGGTTTCGTGGTACCGCTGTTCCTGAACCGTGCACCGGCTGGTGTGGCTGAGCTAGCCTCCAGTCAGGAGACCTGCACCTTATATGTAGGCAATCTGCCATACCGTGCCAATGAGATAGCCGTGCGCGAATTGTTTGCCGAGCAGGGCCAGGTGATCTCGGTCCGTCTGATGAAGGACAAGGCCACCGGCAAGCGCAGAGGATTCGGTTTCGTGGAGATGCCCGCTGCCGATGCCGCCAAGGCGATCGCCGCACTTAACGACAAGGAGTATCAACAGCGTACCCTTAAAGTACGTGAAGCCAATGACAAGCGGGACAAAGATGAGCGAGAAGGTAGTGAAGTGGATGCCTGACCACTAGCAGGCAATCCGTTAGAACCTGACCTCTTCGAGTGATGACAGCCCCCAAGCTTGCAAGGGGGCTGTCAGTTTCTGGGTCTGGGCATCCAACCGGGTGCAATAGGCCTTACCCCCGACATCTTCCAGCCGTGTCGGTGTCGTGACCAAACCGGCCAGCAGATGAGCCACCCGCTTGGCGACCGCACTGCCGGAATCCACCAGCTGGCACGCAGGCATCAACTGCCGTATTTCTTCATCCAGCAAGGGGAAATGGGTACAGCCCAGCACCAGAGTATCCGGATGCTCTTCCCCTT
Source organism: Aeromonas sp. S41-2 (assembly GCF_027705845.1). Taxonomy (NCBI): domain Bacteria; kingdom Pseudomonadati; phylum Pseudomonadota; class Gammaproteobacteria; order Aeromonadales; family Aeromonadaceae; genus Aeromonas; species Aeromonas sp. S41-2. The sequence goes on from NZ_JAPDCG010000012.1 coordinate 1,155, forward strand.
CCAGCCAGTCCGCCAGTACTTCCCGCAATAGCGCCATATTGACCGGCAGACCCGCCAGCTTGTGCTCGGCCTCGACGACCAGCTCGGTCGCCCCCTTGAGCAAGACCCGCTTGCCCGGCGCAAACTGGGCGATGAGCTCGTGGGTATATTCACGGCTGACGGTACCCGGGGTTGCCAGCAAGCCGATGCAACCACTACGGGTAAGCGCGGCCGCAGGCTTGATGGCGGGTACCACACCGACGACCGGTACAGTCATGGCCGCACGCAGGGACGGCAGAGCGATGGTGCTGGCCGTGTTGCAGGCAATCACCACCAGATCGATATCATGCTCGACCACCATGTGGCTGACCAGCCTGGTGCAGGCTTCGGTGAGGGCGGCCTCGCTCAGCTCACCATAGGGGAAGTTGGCATTATCAAAACAATAGAAGTAGTTGTGTGCCGGCAATGCGCGGCGGATCTCGCGGTAGATGGTCAACCCACCCATACCGGAGTCGAACACGAGAATATTGGCCACTTGAGTTCCCCTTTGGTGCAAGTCGGCGATCATACTCCCGCCGACCGCCAATAGAAAAGGCCCCACCAATGGCGGGGCCCCTCATTTATACAATCACGGTCTGGATCAGAGTGAGTAGTCGACCGTCACGTAATAGGCACGCTCGTCGGCCGGGTAACCCACCGCAGTCTGGTACTCCTTGTCCAGCAGGTTGTTGATCTTGCCGGAGACCTTCCAGGAAGGCGCGACCTGATAACCTACAGCCAGGTTCCAGACGCTATAGCCACCCAGCGGGGTCGTGTTGGCCGCGTCGCCATAGCGCTCGCCCTGATAGATCCAGCTCAGGGAGCCGTCAAACTGCTGCCACTGTGCCTGAGTCACCCACTTGGCGCCCTTGCGAGAGATCAGCTGCAACTGCTTGTCGGTCACCTTGTCCTTGGGATCCTTGTACTCGGCAGAAACCCGGTGGCTCAACCAGCCGGTATTGAACTCCCCTTCCAGCTCGACACCTTCGATCCGTGCCTTGCCCACGTTCTGCGGCGTCCACATACCCAAGCTGTCAGGTGCCCACTGGATCATCTGCTCGAAGTCGTTGCGATACCCGGTCACACGCCACTCGACGCCTGCAGTCTGGCCATCGAGCATCAGCTCGCGGCTCTTCGACTCTTCCGGCTTCAAGTCGGGGTTGCCGAGACCCGGGTAGTAGAGGTCATTAAAGGAGGGAGCGCGGAAGCCGGTTCCGTAACGGGCACTGAGGCGATAATCCTCCACGAAGCGCCAACCAGCCCCGGTCTGCCAGGTGTTGTGGCGACCGAACTGCTTGTTGTCGTCACTGCGGCCGCTCAGCTCAGCCTGCCAAGTCTGGTTGTCAAACTGAGCCAGGGCATAGAGCCCGGTGTTGTCACGCTTATCGGCGTCGCTCGGGAAGGTGGAGCCGGAGGAGCGGGAGCTATCGTCCAGCATGTCGCGCTGCCAGTCAGCGCCACCGCCCAGGGTCCAGCTTTCGTCCAGCTTGACGCTGTTGATCCAGTTCAGAGTGTACTGACGGCTATAGAGCCGGTCAGTGGCCTGATCGCGGCCGCTGCTGTCCGGGTAGTCGTAGGCATCCTGTTTGGAGAAGGCACCGCGCAGTTCGCTCAGGTAACGCTCATCGTGATAACGGGACCCCAGCTGGTAGCTCTGATTCTCGGTCCAGGTTTCGTTGCGCTGATGGTAGGCCGGGCCCCAGGCAGAAGCGGCGGACGATCTGTCGTACTGGGCAATGTTGCGGAACCAGCGGGTCGTGCCGAACAGATCCCAGTTGCCGGTCAGCGCATGCTGATAGTCCAGCATGGCGTTATAGCCCCGGTGACCGTGCTTGTCGCCATCGTTCACCCCTGCGATGGGGTGAACGTTGTAGCCGGTCTCGTCATCAAAGCCCCCGGCAACCTTGAGCTGGCCAGCCTCACCGATCTGGCTGGCGCTGCTGAAGGCGGCCTGGCGCTGTTTGTGGGAGCCGGCACCGACATTGAATTTGTGCTTGTTGGTCGCGGGATCGGGACGGGTGATGATGTTGATCACCCCGCCGATGGCATCCGAACCATAGATAGTGGCGCGCGCACCGCGGATATATTCGATGCGCTCCACCTGGTTGAGCGGCAGGTTGTTCAGCTCCGTCATCCCGGCGGTCAGAGAGGCGCTACGCACCCCGTCCACCAGCACCAGGGTCTGGGAAGAAGTGCCGCCGCGCACCCGCAGCGAGCTCAGCTGGCCACGGCCGCCATTGCTCACCACTTCCACACCGGGCAGGGTCTTGACCACATCGGTCACTGTCTGGGCTTGCAGACGGTCGATCTCGTCACGGGTCACCACATTGACGGGAGCCAGCACACTGGAGGCAGGTTGGGCGACACGGGTGGCAGTCACCACCATGGTAGGGTTGACGGGGATGGTCAGTTGTTGGGCAAAGGCCGCCGTTGGCAACAGGGCAGCCGCCAATAATTTCTTGGACATGAGAGATCCTTAAGTTCGCGTAAGCATCTACTTCGTGGCCGGTTTCTCTCGGCCCGAAATACGAACTTTGGCAGGTCTTCGGGCTGGGGGGCTGATAGCCTACGGCGACGGCTTCCCACCTGTGGCAGTGCCCTGATGTCGCTTCGTTCCCCCTTACCGCTGCGCGCCAGCTCCGGATTTTCACCGGATTCCCTATTAAGCATGATGCGCCAAAGCGCAGGGATTATAGGCAGAGCGGAGGTGGATGTATAGCCATCCAGATTTCTATTTCTTGCCACCCAGTGCGGCCAACCGCTGCTTCGCCCCCTCCATCACCGCCTGTACCCCGGGATGGGAGAGGTGACGACCGGCCGACACCAGATAGTAGGAGAGCGTCACCTCGGTCAGGGTTGCAATCCGTTCGACACCATAGAGTCGCGCTATCTCGTCGGCCATGGCCAGCGGCGCCGGAAAGATCCCCATCCCCGCCTTGCCGAACGACTTCATCAGGGTCGAATCGTCGAACTGGCCGACCAGATGGGGATGAATGCCCTGCTGCCGATACCAGGCCAGCAGGCTGTCATGGGTCGCCGACTTCTCACCCGGGATCAGCAGCGGCAACCCTTCGAGGGCAGCAGGAAAACCCTGCCGCGCCCTGGCGGCCAGCTCGGGGCTGGCAAACAGCGCCAGCGGGCTGCGTCCCAGCTCGTGGTTGTAGCCGCGCACCCCGCTGTCGGGGGGGAGCGGGCGATCGATCAGCACCATGTCCAGCTTGTGGCTGGCCAGCTCGCTGAACAGCTGCTCCGCCCGTTCTTCATGGCACACCAGCCGCAGCGGGGTGGCCAGCGCCATGGCGGGCGCCAGCAGCTCGAACGCCAGAGTACGGGGGACGGAGTCGGCGATCCCCACCTGCATGGTCAGCTCCTGGCTGGCATGGCGCAGGGTATGCTCGAGATCGGCGCCGAGCGAGAAGATGGCGCCGGCCTGTTCGAGCGCCTGGCGACCGGCGGCGGTCAGGGCAAGCCGCCGCCCCACCCGGTTGAACAGCGCCACCCCGAGCGAGAGCTCCAGCTCGGCCACCTGACCGCTGACGGTCTGCGGCGTGAGGTGCAACTGCTCGGCAGCCCGCGTCACACTCCCGCTGCGCGCCACGTGCCAGAAGTAATAGAGCTGTTTGTAGTTGAGCATCGGGCCCCTTATCAGTTTCTACCGAACAATCATCAATCAAAATCTGATTTTATCGAAACATCTTGCACTCTAGCATGCAACCACCCTGTGAATTGCCTCCTGCGAACTCCCATGCTGGATGTTGTTGTACTCTTTTTCCTGTTTGGCCTGCTGGCTGGTCTGGTGCGCTCCGAGCTCAAGCTGCCGCACGCGCTCTACGATACTCTCTCTCTCTTTCTGTTGCTGGCCATCGGTCTCAAGGGCGGCGTCGGCCTGGCGCAGCAATCACTGCAACCGTTATTACCGCAACTGGCACTGGTGATCCTGCTCGGCATGCTGCAGACCCTGGCCGGGTTTGCCGTGCTGCGCCTCAAGATGAACCGGGTCGATGCCGCCGCCACCGCCGCCCACTACGGCTCGGTCAGCGTGGCGACCTTTGCGGTCGGGGTGAACTGGCTCACCGAGCGCGGCATCAGCTTCGAATCCCAGCTCTCCATCTTCCTGGCGGTGATGGAGATCCCCGCCATCCTGGTCGGCATCGTGCTGGCCCAGGGGATAAGCCGGCAAACCCGCTGGCGCCGGCTGGCCCATGAAACCTTCCTCGGCAAGGGAGTCACCCTGCTGCTGGGCGGCATGGCCATCGGCTATCTGGCCGGTCCCGACGGGATCGCTCCGCTCAAACCCCTGTTTGTCGACCTGTTCAAGGGGGCACTGGCGCTGTTCCTGCTGGAGATGGGCCTCATCGTCGCCCGCCAGTGTCAGGACCTGCGCCGCCACGGCCTGTTCCTGCTCGGCTTCGCCCTGCTGATGCCGCTCGCCTCGGCCGGCCTGGGCCTGATGATCGGCCAGCTGATGGGGCTCTCCCTCGGTGGCCTGACCCTGCTGGCCACCCTGGCAGCCAGCGCCTCCTATATCGCCGTGCCGGCCACCATGCGCATCGCCGTGCCCCAGGCCAATCCTGGCCTGTCGCTCAGCGCCGTACTGGGGGTCACCTTCCCGTTCAACATCATGCTGGGGATCCCGCTCTACCACAGCTGGGCCCGCCACTTCACGGAGTAGCCACATGCAGACCGAGATCCGCACCCTGCTCACCGTCATCACGGAAGCGAACCTGGAACCCACCCTGCTACGCACCCTCACCCGCGAGGGGCTGCGCGGCTACACCATCACCGATGCCAGAGGGCGCGGCGACCACGGTGAGCGCAATGCCAGCTGGAGCGAGAGCGGCAACATCCGGCTGGAGGCGATCTGCAGCCGCGAACAGGCGGAACGCCTGCTCGCCCACCTGCAGAGTCGCTACTACCCCGACTATGCCATGGTCGCCTTTTTGCAACCGGTCGAAATCGTGCGACCCGAAAAATTCTGAGCCGGCTTGCCGGCTCTTTTTGCCAACCAGAGACAAACGTTTGACTGCAAGGAGTCATAGCCATGAATACCCCTCCCCTGATCGGCCTGGTAATGGGATCCGACTCCGACTGGCCCGTGATGCAGGCCGCCGCCCGCATCCTCAAGGAGCATGGCGTCCCCTACGAGGCACGCGTGGTCTCGGCCCACCGCACTCCGGATCTGCTGTTCGAATATGCCGCCAGCGCCCGTGAGCGTGGCTTGCGCGCCATCATCGCCGGGGCTGGCGGCGCCGCCCATCTGCCAGGCATGGTGGCCGCCAAGACCACCATTCCTGTGCTGGGTGTACCCATCCCGACTCGCCAGCTCAAGGGGATGGACTCCCTGCTCTCCATCGTGCAGATGCCCAAGGGGGTGCCGGTCGCCACCTTCGCCATCGGCGAGGCGGGCGCCGCCAACGCCGGCCTGTTCGCGGTCTCCCTGCTCTCCGTCGCGCAAGACGGCGATGCCCCCCGCTACCAGCAGCAGCTCGACGGCTTTCGTACCACCGAGCGCGACCGGGTGCTGGCCCTCACGCTGGAGGACCCGGCATGATACTGCCACCCGCAACCCTCGGCATGCTGGGGGGCGGCCAGCTCGGCCGCTACTTCGTGATGGCCGCCCACCGCCTCGGCTACAAGGTGGTGGTGCTGGACCCAGACCCCGCCAGCATCGCCGGCGCCGCTGCCGATCACCATATTGTTGCCGCCTATGACGACCCGACCGCCCTGCACGATCTGGCCAGCCGCTGCGCCGCCGTCACCTGCGAGTTCGAGAACGTGCCGGCCACCGCCCTGGCCCTGCTGGAGCAGTACCAGCCGGTACGCCCAGCCGCCGGTGCCGTGCGCATCTGTCAGGATCGCCGCGAAGAGAAGGCCTTCTTGAGCAGAGCCGGCATCCCGGTCGCCCCCAACCAGACCCTGCAGCCGGGCGAGCCGCTGCCGGTGCTGCCCGCCTCTCTCTTCCCCGCCATCCTCAAGACCGCCCGCGAGGGGTACGACGGCAAAGGCCAGTGGACCATTCAGGCCGCCGACCAGCTGCCGGCAGCACTGGCCGCCAGCGGCGTACCCTGCGTGCTGGAACAGCGGCTGGCGCTGGAGGGTGAGTTTTCCCTGACCCTGGCCCGCAGCCCGAGCGGTGCCATCGGTGCCTTGCCGCTGGTGCAGAACTGGCACAGCGGCGGCATTCTGGATCAGACCCGCTCCCCGGCCAAGGTGCCGGCGCTGGAAGCCGACGCCAGACGTATCGCCGAACAGCTGATCGCCGCCCTCGACTACGTCGGCGTGCTGACGGTGGAGTTCTTCCTGGTGGCAGGGAAACTGCTGGTCAACGAGCTGGCGCCACGCCCCCACAACTCGGGCCACCCCAGCCTCGACAACGCCGAGTGCAGCCAGTTCGAGCTGCAGGTGCGCGCCCTGTGCAATCTGCCGCTGCCAGCCCGGATCGCCGTGCGCCCCGCCATGCTGCTCAACCTGCTGGGGGATCTCTGGCAGGCCGGCACGCCAGACTGGGCCGCCCTGCTGGCACTGCCCGGCGTGCATCTGCACCTATACGGCAAGGGGGAACCCCGTCCCGGCCGCAAGATGGGCCATGTCACCATCACCGCCGCCGACTGGCCGACGGTGGAAGAGACCTGCCACCGGGTGCGCCAGCTGTTGGGGCTGCCGCCACGCTGAGCCGCGCACAAAAAAAGACCCGGGCCTTGGCCCGGGTCTTTTCATTGCTTGCAGCAGCAGGCGGGCGATCAGGCCCGCTCGACCGATACCGGCGCCGGCAGGCGGATGGTGAGGGAGAGCACCAGCGCCACCACCAGCAACACCAGGATCAGGTTGAAGGTCGCCATGAAGCCACCGAACAGGGAGGCCACGATGGAGCCGATGATGCTGCCCAGACCAAAGCCCAGATAGATGACGCCGTAGTTCTTGGTCAGGTTGTTGAGACCGAAGAAGTCGCTCACCAGCGAGGGGTAGACGGTGATGGTGCCGCCGAAGCTGAACGCCACGCAGGCCACCGCCACGAAGAACAGGTTGGCGTTGAGCGGCACGAACAGCAGCAGCGCCATCCCGGCCAGGGTAATCAGCTGGGCGATGGTGATGACCCGGATGCGGGACATCTTGTCGGAGAGGATGCCCAGCACCAGCCGGCCGCCCAGGTTGGCCATGGCGATGATGGCGACGGCGTTGGCGGCGACCACGGCCGGCAGGCCCACCATGTTCTCGCCGATGTCCTTGGCCACGCCGATGACGTAGAGACCGCTCATGCAGGCGGTGAGGAACATCAACGCCAGCATCCAGTACTGCGGCTTGCGCATCGCCTCGGCCAGGGTGAAGTCGCGACTCTCGCTCTGCTGCATGGTGGCGGCCTGCTTGGGCGCATCCTTCATCAGCATGCCACCCACCAACACCATGGACATGGCGATCAGCCCCCACAGCTGGAAGGTGGTCTCAAGGCCGTTGCTGGAGAGCAATAGCAGGTTGATGTACTTGAAGCCCAGGCTGCCGAGGCCGTAGGCACCGATGGAGCAGGCGGAAATCAGCCCCTTGCGCTCCGGGAACCACTTCACGCAGTTGGAGAGGGTCATCAGGTAGCCAGTACCGTCGGCAAAACCGACCAGGATGCCGGCGCAGAGGTAGAGCATCGCCAGGTTGCTGGCGTGGGCGGTGAGGAAGAAGCCGATGCCGAGCAGCACGCCGGCACCCAGGGTAACGTTGCGCACCCCGAACCGCTCCTGCAGCTTGCCCGCCAGGGAGGACGCCACCGCCAGGGAGAGGCTGAGCAGGCCGAAGGCGAAGGCGACCTGGCTGACCGGCTCGTCCAGCTTGTCGGAGAGCTGAGCGTTGAACAGGCTCCAGGTGTAAACGGATCCCAGCGCGAACTGGGTGATGATGGTCCCCAACAGGGTGAGGTAGCGGGTGCGATTCATCTCTTTGGTCATGATGCGTCTCGGTCAATGGCCTTAAGGAAACTGGGGCCACTATAGGCAAGACGCCACTCCCGCCGACCGATTAAGGCATGAAATGCAGATCGGCGGGAATGAATGACAATCAGAGCCGCATCAGCTGACGGAACGCCTTGATGTTGCTGCGGCTGACCGGCACCTCGAACGGCAGGTCATGGAGCCGGATGAGATAGGTGCTGTTGAACCAGGGCACTATCTCGCGGATCTTGTTGATGTTGACGCAGTAGGAGCGGTGGCAACGGAAGAACCCCTCGGCGGGCAGCCGGCTGACAAACTCGCTGAGGGTCATGGTCATCACATAGCGATCATCACGGGTGTAGACATAGGTGAGCTTCTCGTCGGCTTCCGCATAGTAGATCTGCTCGCAGGGGGTGACGATGATGCGCTCCCCCTTCACCAGATTGACGGTGCGATTGTGCGGCGTACCCGGCTCGCTCCCCTGCCCCGCCTGCGACTTGCCCGCCAGCTCCAGCTTTTGCAGCAGGCTGATGAGACGCGGCTCGTTGTAGGGCTTGAGGATATAGTCGAACGCCTCCAGCTCGAACGCCTCCACCGCAAACTCCTTGTAGGCGGTAACGAACACGATGTGGGGCGGATGGCTCGACTTGTGCAGGTTCTTGGCCAGCAGCAGGCCGTCGATGGAGGGGATCTGGATGTCGAGAAAGACCACGTCCACCTCGTGATCCTGCAGGTATTTGAACGCATCCAGCCCATCCTCGAAGCTCGCCACTATCTCGATGCTGCTGTGCTGCCCCACCAGGTAGGCCAGCTCCTCGCGAGCCAGATATTCGTCTTCCACTATGATGGCTTTCAGCATGACAACGCCTCTCGCAGTACACACTTATCTTCAATCATGATGGCACTCAGCATTGCATCGACTCCTGATCCGGCAGATAGAAACTCACTTCGGTACCCGGCTCCAGCCGCTTGAGGTGCAAGCCATCGCCATAGAGCAGCTTGACCCGTTGATGCACGTTCATCAGGCCGATGCTGCGGCTCTCCACCCGACCGGCGGCGACCCCGTCGATCACGGCCTGGCTGATGCCGTAACCGGTATCGCGCACCGCCACCCGGATGCCGCCCGCCAGCTGCTTCACCTCGATGGTGACCCGACCCGGCGCGCTGCGGGGCTGGATGCCGTGCAGGATGGCGTTTTCCACCAGCGGCTGCAACAACAGGCTCGGCACCTGGATGTGCACGTCGTCCACCTCGAATACCACCTCCAGCTTGTCACCGAAGCGGGCCTGCTCGATGGCCACGTAGTCGCGCACCTGCTGCAGCTCCTCCTGGATGTCGATGAGGGTGTCCCCTTTGTTGAGGTTGTAGCGCAGGTAGTCCGCCAGATTGGCGATCAGCTGGCGCGCCTGCTGAGGCCGAATGCGGATCAGCGACGAGATGGCATTGAGGGCGTTGAACAGGAAGTGCGGGTTGATCTTGCTCTGCAGCGCGGTGAACTCCGCCTTGCGGGTCATCTCCTTGAGCTGCTCGATACGCGACACCTCCATCTGGGTGGAGATGAGTTGGGAGAGGCCCACCACCATCTCCCTCAGCGAGCTGGTGATGCTGTGGGTGCGGCGGTAGTAGATCTTGAGGGTGCCGCTCACCGAGCCGTTTTCTCGCAGCGGAATAATGATGACCGAGTGGAAATCGGAGAGGTGATATTGGCGCAGATCGTTGTTGATGATGATCTGGTCCAGCAGCACCGCCTGCTGGGTCATGCCGCTGATGGCGTGGTGCTCGTCCAGCTCGTAGTAATCCTTGCCCACCCCCACATAGGCCAGCACATCGCGGGTATCGGTGATGGCCACCGCATCGGCGCTGATCTCGCTGCGAATGATGCCGCAGACCTGGCTCAGGGAGTGGCGATCGATGTTCTGGAAGAAGGGCAGCGTCTTGTTGGCGATGTCCAGTGCCAGCTTGGCCTGCTTGGCGGCGATCAGCTCCTTCTCGTCATCCAGATCCTGCACCAGCTTGATGATCAGGCCGATACAGAGTGCCCCGGCGATCATCGGGTAGGCGATGTGGCTGACGATCTCGACGCCCACCGCATGGGGCTCGGTCAGCAGCCAGATGAGCAGCATGGTGAGCCCTTCACACAACATCCCCGCCAGAATGCCGTACAGCCAGAGCCGCGACTTGCGACAGCGCAGGTGCAGCCAGGTGGCGAGCAGGCCGGCGATGATGCTGGCGATGAGGCACGGGATCGAGGTGTGGCCATCCATGTCGATGAGATAGCGGTGCAGACCGGAGATGACCCCGGCCGGAATGCCGACCCAGGGGCCGAACAGGATGCCGCCGGAGATGATGGCGATGATCCGCACGTTGATGAGGGCCCCCTCCACCGGAATGCCGGTATAGGTGCTGAACACCGCAAACAGGCAGAAGATGGCCGCCACCAGCACCAGCTCGGCCGGGGTGTGGTCCCGCTTCTGGAACAGCCGCTGGAACGGCCGGGTACGGGTCAGGAAGAACAGGGTCATCAGCATCAGCGCCGCCCGTTCGAACACCGCCAACAACATCATCTGATTTTCGAGCAAAGCAGGGATTCCATATCTATGACTAAAGGGAGGACAAGGCGCGGGATCATACCCCGTATCCCGTGTCAGCTCATTCCGAATAGTGGGGGACAGATTAAGCTTCGCCGCGGGCGGGTCGATAGATGAGTGACCCCCGGCAGCGGGGTAACCTCGATATCCAGGAGATAATCATATGTCTCAGAAAGGAGTTCTGGTGGCACTACTGGCTGGTTGCTGCGCGATGGCGGCTCAGGCCGGCACGCAAACCTATCAGCTCAATTGGCCTGCCACCGCCAGCAAGAGCACCGGGATGGAAATCTCGCTCACCCACCCAGGCCAGCAACCGGTCAATTCCGTTTCCACATCCAGCCCGATCCAGACCGAGGCCATCAACCTCAGCAATCCGGACTTCAACACCACCTATCAATTGCAGGCCCGCACCCTGTATGCCAGTTTGCCCGAACAGGCCGGCACCGACTTCAAGCTGGCGCTCAACGGCCAGCCACTGCCACAACACCATGCCCTGCCTCTGACCCAGGCCACCCGCTACTTTCTCAGCTATCTGGCTCCGGCCGCCAAACCGGACCAGACCGGCGAAGCGGCCTATGAACTGCTGGTCTATTGGCACGGTTGACCATCCATGAAGGCATGCCCCGCATGCCTTCATTTTCATTCCGGTTCGGCCTGCATTTCCATGATGGCCTGTCTGACAATCCCGTAGGCATGCTGCAACGGCTGCAATGCCCTCGGCAATCCCTGCGGCCCAAGCCCGGCAGATTCTGTCTCGCTGCACACGGCAACCAATTTCATCGCCCCCATGATCCTGGCCCCGCCCTTCAGACGGTGCACATAGTCGAGAAAACGGGCCAGTTCACCACCCTCTGCGGCTTGCTGCAGGCCCAGCAGATCATCGTCGCTGGCCCGCACAAACTCATGCAACAAGGGCAGCATCAACGCAGGCTGATTGCCGGTCAATGGTCCGAGACACTGCTTGATCTCCTGCACACAGCGCTCGATTTCCCGCTGCTCCTCATGCTGCATGTGGCGACACAGGCAGCGCTCCAGCTCTTCCAGCCCTACCGGCTTGAACAGGCAGTCGTCCATGCCGGCAGTCAGCCCCTCGCTCACCTGCTCCTGGCGGGCATCCGCCGTCAACCCCAGGATGAGGCAACGATGCGTCCCCCGGCTCAGCTCCAGAGCACGATACTGGCGGGTCAGTTCAAAGCCGCTCATGCCAGGCATGTTGAAGTCGGTGATCATCACGTCAAAGGCTGTGTTGGCAAACAGTGCCAGCGCCTCGCGCCCCGACTCGGCCGCCGTGGCATCATGCCCGAGGTATGCCAGTTGCTGGCTGACCAGCAGCCGGTTGGTGGGGTGATCGTCCACTATCATGACCCGCAGTCGCCTGTGATGCCCTGTCATCGTGCCCAATGCCACGGGCGTGACTGATTCGACGGCGCTCGCCAGCGGCAATTTCATCTCGATGCTGATGCACGTGCCGTGGCCGGGCTCGCTCTCCAGCAGCAGCGAACCTCCCATCGACTCGCACAGCGAGCGAGAGATCATCAGTCCGAGACCGGTACCGGAGCGCTGGATGTGCTCGGGCTGCCTGGCCTGACCAAAAGGCTGAAACAGCCTGGCTTGCTCCACAGGCGCAATCCCTATGCCCGTATCCTGGATCACCAGTTGCAAGGTACACCAGCCGTCGCTGGTTTTTGATTGCAACTCGACCCGCACCGATCCCTGCTCGGTGTACTTGATGGCATTGCTGATGAGATTGGAGAGGATCTGCTTGTAGCAGATGCCATCGATCTGTACCCAGCGGGGCTCACCGGCGGCGAGGTCCAGTTGCAGGTTCTTTTGTCTGGCCAGCGCAGTGAATACGGTGACCACCGAGGCCGTCAGCGCCGTGATTTCATGGGGTTCCGGCCTCAGTTCAAGCCGGCCGGACTCGATCTTGGATATGTCCAGAATATCGCCAATCAGACTCAGCAGATCCCTGGCCGAACCATGGGCGATGGAGAGTGAAGTCTTGTCCTCCTTATGCAGTCGATCGCGGCGCAGGGTCAGTTCCAGCAAACCAATGATGGCATTCATGGGCGTGCGGATCTCGTGGCTCATGGTGGCCAGAAAGGTCGACTTGGCACGATTGGCCTCCTGGGCATCCTGGCTGGCCAGAGCCAGCTCTTCGAGCAGCCGCAGCCGCTCGCTCACGTCGATCCAGCCACCGATTCCGCCCTGAACATTTCCCTCCAGGTCATAGTAGGGCTGTACCCAGTGATAAACGGCCACGGACCCCGTCGCCATGGAGAGGCGATGATCCCCCTGCCTGGCACAGCGTACCGTACGCGCGGTGCTCAAATCCTCGAACAAGGGAGCCAGAAAAGGCCAGCGTTGCACATCCTCCGCCATGGTCGAGCCCAGCAGACGGCTCTTCTCCTCACCAAAAAAGCTGGCATAAGTGCTGTTGCAGAGCACCAATCGATCCTCCCGATCTCTGGCGTAGATGGGGTGGGGTGTGCCATCCACCAGATCTTCGATGAACTTGAGCTGGGCACTCAAAGCCATCTCGGCTGCCCGGCGCTGGCGCACCTGTTTGTGCAAAGAGAGGCCCCATAGGCCGATCCAGATGGTCAGCAGCATGATCAAGGCAATGATGCCGCCAAATTCCCGTACCAGCTCCTGCCAGGTGATGGCCTCCTGCTGGGTACTGACGCGCCAGCGATTGGAGAGTCCTTCCAGCTCATCCGGCGGAATGATGGCAATCACCCGATCCAGAATGTCGCGCAACATATGCTGCTTGGGCGAAACGGCAAACGCCGCCCCGATCGGGATGGAGTCGAACAACTCGCCCGTGATGAGCAGACTGTCCGGAAACTTGCTGTTGATGTAGTACTTGGCGACCCGCAACGGCAACACGGTCACGTCGCAGGTCTCGGTCGCCACGCAGCGCAGCGCATCTTCGATCCGTTCGAACTTTCTGGTGGTCAGCTTGCCATACTCGTCCTCTATCGCCTGCTCGGAGATGAAGTCCTTGATGATGGCGACCGTGCCGGTCTTGAGCAGCGTCTCCGGTGCCGTCGCCTCATGGCGGACCCCCACCACATAGGCCAGCGGGTCGAGCACAAAGGCACGGCTGAACAGGTAACGACTGCGGCGCTCCTCCGATGGGCTCAACACGGCGATGTCCACCTGCCCACCATCCAGCAACTGCAACATCTGCCCTGGCGTCTTGACTGGCACCACCTCTATTTCCACCCCCAGCTTCGCTCGCAACACCTGCAGCAAATCGGCCACCACCCCGTGCAAGGTGTCATTGATGTCGAGAAAACTCAGCGGCGGCACCCCGCTGTTGACGGCCATCCGGATTTTTTTCTGCTGACCCAGCCAGGCCCACTGCTCGCTGGTCAGCTCGACCTTGCTGGCCCCGATAGAGAGACCGCCGCCATTCCAGCGTTTGGCAATTTCCTCCCGTTTGCCTTCCAGAATTTCATCCAGCGCAATATTGATGATTTTTTTAAGCCGCTGATTTTTCCTTTCCAGCGAAAATGAAAAACCATGGGTATCTATATAAAGCGGCTTCAGTAATTGAATGCTGTCTTGATAAAATTTATTGACGATGAAGTTCCCGGAAATCATGTCCAGCATGACGGCATCGACCTGGCCATATGCAACCGCAGAAAGTGCGCTATAACGAGAGGAATACATTTTTATCTGAACCTTGGGCAGGTAGCGCATCACATCCAGCGCCGGCAGATAATACTCCGGGACGGCCACCGTTCTTATATCACGCTCCTTTACGTGTATATTTTTATATATGGCCGGATCATCCGGCATATATTTATCGGTCAACAATAATTGCTGCTCTTCTTCATAGGCATTGGAGGTGCTCAGCAGATCGACCTCTCCCCGCTTGAGCGCAGCAATGGCCGCGGCGCGAGACGGCAGATTCTTTACGACGATCTCGACACGCAACAGATGACTCAGCATGCCGACAATGTCGGCGGTGACGCCTTCGTAAGCATTGGCACGCAGGGTGATGTCCATCGGCGGATTGTCGGGCATGGGTACCCCGAGCACCAGCCGGCCACGATTTCTCAACCACAGCCAATCTTCCGCATGCAGCGGCAGGGTCTGCTTCTCAAGGTACTCGCTGTCATTGCGCGCATAGACATGCAGAAAGGGCGCCGCCAGCTCATGAGCCGAAACCCATGAAGCGCAGCAACAGACCAGCAGAGCCGCAAACCAATGCCTCATGGTCACAGCAGCTCTTGACGCTTGGCCAAGCTGATCAGATCAACCATGGTGGTGACATTGAGCTTTTGCATCAGCCGACTCTTGTAGGTGCTGACCGTCTTCTCGCTGAGCAGCATGCTCTCTGCAATCTGCTTATTGGTGTGCCCCTGGCATATCTGCAACAAGACGCTCATCTCTCTATCCGAGAGTGCCGACAAGAGATCTTTCCGATCGACTTCATGGGCATTCTTGGCGCCGGCAATCACATCGCGAGGGAAATAAAGCTGACCTTTCCCTATCTTTACCAGCACAGTTTTCAGCAAGGAAAGATCATCCAGCTTGGATATGAAACCGTTGGCACCGGCTTGCAGGCAACGCACCATAATATGATGGGTGGCTTGTGCCGACAATATTACCACCTTGATATCAGCATCCATCTCTTTCAGTCTTTTGATCACCTCAATGCCGTCCAGCCTGGGAATCCCGATATCCAGAACGACCATATCAGGCTGATATTTTCGCGCCATCGAAACTGCATCAACACCATTATCAACTTCGGCAACAATATGATGATCATCCTGCTGCAGCAGGATATTTACAGCCATTCTGATGGCGGGATGATCATCTACTACCAATATTTTTGCCATATACTTTCCTGTCATTACTCCATTTGATTCAACGTATATTAACTACAAAGTCAGCACGTGTACCATATGGCGCTTGAATATTAATGATATGTTACGTAGTTCAAGTAACGACTCCTCTCTTGGTACCTCATTCATTTTTATCTGATATTTTTATTTATGCTCATCAAATACTTACAGAACTATATATTCTTTTGAATCTCTATTTTTTCTTGTGCTCATTCCCGCACGGCAACCCCTCCCATCCTCCCCCGTCAGAGGGACACGCCATCTAGATAAGAAAAGCACCAAAACTCTTAAAAATCAAAATCATAAGAAAAACAAAAAACCCTGATAAGAGAATGGACAAGGCTTATTTTAAGTTGCAGACAACAACCATCTTTTAGGACTTTTCCTACACAGCATTCAATCGATCCGGGCAGGTCCGTCCAGTATCTTTGCCGGCGAAAAGATGAGCTGATTGACGAAAGATTATCCTTCGGCGATCGGCAAGGTTGCCTGGACAAACCCGTCCGGCAAGGTGGAAAGGGAATGCACCCTGGGTGCGTGAAATCAAACGGGTGGCAATTGCCCCCATCAGGAAATGTGTAGGAAATATCAAGATGAAAAAGACTCTGATTGCGCTGACTGTTGCAGGACTGGGCTTCGCTGCCGCCGCTCAAGCCGCTGTAGAAGCAAAATCCGTTGCCACCTGGAAGGCAACCGCCAAAAAGGACACCGAGTCGGCGCTGGTTGTCACGCCGCTCGACAGCCTCTCTTTCCAATACGCGGAAGGGATCAAGGGTTTCAACACCGTGAACGGCCTGTTCGACGTTGCCATCAAGGGTGATGCCAGCGCCACCGACTTCACGCTGAAGGCCAAGAAGCTGAGCGGCACCCTGAACCACCTGAGCGGCGGCTCCACCGTCGACGTCGGCGTGCTGTGGCAAGGAGCTCCCGTCAGCACCACCGCCTATACCACGCTGATCGATACCGCAGCCGGCATCACGGGCGGCAACCTCTCTCCGCTGGCCAGCGCCTTCAAGGATGACACCCAGCGCAGCACCGCCCAGGGCTCGTTCACCTTCAACATCGAGAGCGCGACCGTCAACGGCACAGACGCGGCTTTCGAGACCCTGCCGGATGGCCTGTGGAGTGGGGAAGTCAACGTCGAGTTCGTTGCCAACTGGTCCTAATTACCTCGACGCATAGTATTCGGGGCCCTGCGGGGCCCTTTGCAATCACAGGAGTTCCCATGAACCTGAAAATGCTGATGGCATGGATGCTGTTTATTCCCGGGGTCAGCCAGGCCATCAACGTTGGTTCCGTCACCACCTTCATCGATGCGGGCAGTCAGGATGTAGCCAAGGAGATCGAGAATGGCAGTGCTCAAGCCAGGCTGGTCACCATCTCCATCAGCCGCATCTCTTCACCCGAAGAGGGTGGCCAGGAGATCCCGATGGAAGTGGCCGGCGAGCTGATGCTCTCGCCCAGCCGACTGATGCTGCCCGCCCATGCCAAGAACAACGTGCGTTTCTTTTACAAGGGACCGCAGGATGGCAAGGAGCGCTACTACCGCATCCGCTGGCTGGACACCGCCCTGTCGATGGACGACCAGAGCAACAATCGCCGCCAGGCGGTTGCCACCACCTCTGCCCAGATAGGCACCATTCTGGTGGTCGCGCCACGCCAGCAGCACTTCGCCTACAACCTGCAAAACGGAATGTTGAGCAATCAGGGGAATGCCTCTTACCGCACCGTGGCCTACGGCCCCTGTCTGGACCGCAAGGCACAGGCACAGTGCAAAGAGACCTACTACGACCTGCCCGGCAAGCAGCGCCGCTTCAAGAAAGTCGATATGCAGGATCCGCAAAGTCATCTTGGCCTCTGGCTGGGTCAGGAATTCGTCGTCGTCAAATAACCCGTTTGTGCTGGTACTGCCTTCACCACCCGGTCGAGTGGCGGTGTTGTTTTGCCGAAATCTGAAACCATGGTGCGTGATATGTTGAAGAAAACCTGCTTGTTGTCGCTCTCATTGCTGATGGTGGTCTCCGCCTCGGCCAACAGCGCGGCGCCACTCAAGATCGCCAACGTCATCATTCCGGCCAGTTTTGCCCAGGCTCTGGCAGAAGGGCTGGCTGTTCCCGTTCGTCTGCAGTACACGGATGAAAAAAACCGGCTCGACACCCTGACCGATAACCCGATCGGCAATGCCACCCTGCTGCTGCAGGACGGCAAGCTGTATCTGCTGCACATCGATTTTGGTGCTGGCCAGCAGCAAGGTCTGCTCAACGACCAGCTGACCGCCATGCTCGCCAGCGAAGAGAAGCGCACGTTTTCTGCCGAGGGCAGCTTGCAGATAGATGCCAACGCCAGCATGCAGCTTGACCTGGTGGCCATGCTGCTGACGATCCGGGTTTCACGCGATGCATTCGGCCAGGTCAGGCAGCCGGACAACCGGGTGACCTTGACCCCGACCGTTGACACTCTGACCGGGGTGCATCGCTACAATCTGGGCTACTCCTTCAACAGCAATCCGCAAAACGGTCACAGCGACTCCAACTTCCTGCAACTGGACAGTACCGTCGGGATGGGCGCCCATCACATGGCACTGGACGCTTCCCTCTACAACCTTGGGGAGCCAGAACAGAGCGGTGACATCTATCGTGCCATGTACGAGCGGGATCTTGACGATCGCCGCATCGCGGCCGGCATGGTCTCGACCTGGGATCTGCAGACGCTGGGGGTGGTGACCGGTCTGAGTACTGGCCGCATTTATGGGGCATCGTATGGCAACCAGGCCCAGTCACGTAAACAGAAAGCCGACACATCCACCACCCCGGTACAAGTCTTCATGCCTGCCAATGGCGAGGTCAGGGTGTACCGTGAGGATCGCCTGATCAGTCTGCAGAACCTGACCATCGGCAACCAGAATATCGACACCTCGGCGTTCCCCAGTGGCGTCTACAACGTCACGGTCGAAGTCTATGTCGATGGGCGGCTGACCAGCACCACGACCCAGCGCGTCACCAAGCTGGGCGGCAGTCTGGGCTTTACTCAGGAGTGGGGATGGCAATGGTGGGGAGGCCTGATGGAAGGCGCCCAGAACAACGGTGATTCACCGCTGCTGGGAGTATCGCTGGCACGTTCGCTGGATACCCTGGAACTGGCCACCACAACCTATGCCTTCAAGGATGCTGCGGTAGGCGAAGCCCGTGCAAACTGGCAGGCAACCGATCGTGTCAGTGCCCAGTTGCAAACCATGCTGGCCTCCGACCAATCGTGGCGATTCGCATCCAGCCTTGCCCTGCAGGCCCATGACAATGCCTCCCTGTGGCTCAGCCAGGAGAAACTCGAGACCGGCAGCGCCCTGACGGTGAGCAGCGCCGAACTCTACTCCGCCGGCATCACGCTCAATCTGGGTGGCTGGGTCAGCGGCCTCGGCCAGCTCACCTTCAACACCCTGCACGACCGCCAGATGAACAGCGATCGCAGTTATGCCGATTACTACCAGCACCTTTATGCCGGCAAATACGGCAACCTGTCGCTGCGCGCCAGCCTGCAGAGCGACAGCGGTACGCTCAACGGATTCAACAACAAGAGCATCACGCTGGATTACTCGATCCCGTTCGACAACCTGTTCAGCTTTGGCATGAGCAGCAACGAGCAGGGCCAGACCACGGCCAACCTCAACTACCAGAAACGCATGGACGGCGTCATCAATCTGGCCTCGTTCAATGCCTCGCGCATGATGCACGGCAGTGATGAACACAATATGGCGCTCTCCGGCACACTGGGGTTCGAGAACAGGGTCATCGGCGGCACCATGACGCTGGGCCGCGGCCATGGTGGCGACATGAATGGCAACCTGATTGCGCGCGGAGCCCTGGTCACGACGGAGGACGCTCTGGTCGCCTCTAGCCGCAACTCCTCGGGGTCCGGCTTGATCATCAATACCGGGATCGATCGCGAAGGACAGATGCTCGCCAAGGTCAACGGACAGGATTACCCCCTGCATGGCGAGCAGACCTTCCTCGCCCTCCCCCCTTACGGGGAATACGAGATCGAACTGCTCAACAGCAAGCGGGGCAAGGACAGCTACGACATCAATACCGGCAAGCAGCGCTACACCCTGTTTCCCGGCAACGTGGCCACCCTGGATGCGAGCAGCACCATCAAGGAGATGGTGACTGTCTTCGGCATACTCAGGGCGGAAGACGGCTCCTTGCTGGCCAATGCCCGCATCGACAACCATATCGGCACCACGGTGACCAACGAGGAGGGTGAATTCTCGCTGGATGTGGATAAAGCCAATCCCATGCTGACTTTCCACCAGGGGAATGACTTCTGTGAAGCCGAGCTCGATCTTGAACAACACAGCGGCGCCGCCTGGGTAGGCATTATTACCTGCCAGGGGCTGCCCACCTATGCCATGGTGAGAGAGTACTGATGATGAATCCCGCATATAAATGGCTGTTGGCGATGGTAATTGCCACCAGCTGGGCCTCGCAGGCCAGTGCCGCAGTATCCAAAACTGTCTGGCCAAATGCTCCGCTACGAAACTTTCTGTTTATTGAAAACCAGGAAGACAACAACCTGTTTGTGGCACCTACCGACGGATTAGATCCACGTTTGACCGGTGCAAATGCCTGGACCTCCCTTAAAGGGAATGGGCAAGTGAGCCTGGCGTATGTTGATAATGGATACAACACCGATATTAACAATTGGAACGTCGACATGTGGGAAAACGGCCCGATCCGTCGTCCTTATGTCAATCAGCGCTGCATCATGACATATACCCGCTGTGATCCCGACACGGCAGAAGCGGTCAACAAACCCGCCGTGGTAGATGACCTTGGCTTTTTCGGTCTCATTGGCGCATCCGCGGGATGGGGGCACGGCAAGCTCAGCGCGAGTTTTTTTGACTATCTGCGCACCATGCCAGTTGGAGCCATTCTGAACAGAGAAATGAACTTGTGCATGACCACGCTCAAATACGACGCGGCGGCTGGAGAGCGCTGTATCAATCAGAACAGTGGCTACTGGTACGTCAGAAACATGCAGCACAAGAAGGCTGGTCATCTGCGCTTCGTACAAACCAACGCGATTAGCGAAGTCATTGTTGACAGCAATGGCGTACCTTATGTCTTGCCTGGTTCTCAAGGCTGTGAAAACTATCGTCTAGGCAATCAAGACGGCATTTTATGTCGGTTCCTTGATTACAACTTCAATGACGATGGCAGCCAAAATTATATCGAACCGTATATGTATACCAATGTCAGAAATAGCTCATTGAATAGCGCCATTGGCGTCACTGACTTGCAAATGAGTGCGGATCTCAAGAATTGGGCATACAAGGGTTATCGCCATAATATCAGCTACCTCAGGGGGCAATCCTCTGTGTATCTGTTTCTATCAAGCAATTTCTTCAAACAAGTGGTGAGATTGGGTCTGCAAGAACAACTTACTCGTAGCCTGATCAACTTCAATATGAAAAATGGGTATGCACCTGAGAGTGGATACTATGAGTTCAGTGGCACAACCGAGATACATATCAAGCCACGGGACTTCAGCGTATCGATTCTGTCATCCGATGGTATAACCACACCTTACAGGGAAGGCAGCGTTGGAAAAGATATTCTGAATTTTCCCTACAATATTTCTGATAGTGGCCCTGTTAGTGCCGATCTCCTCGAAATATCTATTTCGCAAGACCAAGGAGCTCCTTATCAAGGACATTGCACTTTTTACCCGGCCGGGAAGGTATCATCCGAGCAGGCCGTGCCAATCCCGACCAGGCTGGTGTTTGATTCAGGGACTCATGGTGCCGCTTCCCAGCATGCCATTGAATGTGGCGGACACTCGGTAGATATCCGTGCCTTGGGCATAAAAGACAACCAACCACCACAAGAGTGGAGCGATCCCGTCAACGGCAAAGGCATTACCCGATTCTACAAGCTGGCACTGGAATTCGATCTGACCGATCCCATGGTGCAACGCACCATTGGCAACGACCTGTGGGAAGGGGAAGTACAGCAAAGCGGTACCATTACCATCAAAGGAACCTGGCGCTGACCATGAAGAACGACATGCATCGCATTCTATGGCTCTTGCTGGCCGGCACGCTGAGCTCACAGACCATGGCCATCGACATCGGCGCCATGACGATTGCCATGGCACCGAACGAAGAGTTCATCGCCCGGACCGTCACCAACAACAGTGGCTCGCCCAAGGTCTACGAAGTGCAGATGGAAAAAATCAGCAATCCCACGGCCACGGGAACAAGCGTTCCGACGGTGCCTGGCGAGCTGCTGTTCGCCCCCAAGCGCTTCACCCTGCACGCCAAGCGCATGCAGAACGTCAAGCTCTACTACAAGGGGCCGGCGGATGGTCAGGAGCGTTACTATCGCATCACTTTCACCGAGTCACCGGCGGCCCAGCTTGATGAAAGTGGCCAGGCCAGGCGCCGTGGTGCGTTGGAGATGAAACTGGCGCTGCAATCGACCCTGGTGGTGCGCCCGCGCCAGGTGCGTTTTCAATACCAGCTGGACCCGGCAAGGAGCAGTATCACCAATACCGGCAACACCTACTTCGAATTCATGGTGAAACGGGGATGTCTGCAGGCGGACAGCGAGGCCGACAGCAAATACCTGCTGCCCAGCGAGACCTATCGCAATCCCAAGATCAGCCAGGCAGGCAACCAGAAGCTGATCGTCTACCAATCCCGGTTCATCCGGGTCGGCAAGGAGTGCTGGCCTGACTAGCCGCTCGCGAGCGGGCGACCGGGATTGGGCAGAGCCCTGACCCTCAAGACGACAACGTGGCCAGCCGGGCGGCGAAGCCCATGAAAAACAGGCCGATGAGGCCGTTGCCGAGTCTGGCGAGACGTACCTTGCGCGCAAAGAAGCGGGCCATCAGGGTGCCGCCGAAGATCAACAGGGTCAGATAGACGAAGCTCATGGCCTCCAGCATGCTCGCCAGCACCAGGTAGGAGACCCAGGTGTGGGCATAGTTGAAGTCGACAAACTGCACGAAGAAGGAGACGTAGAACAGGATCGCCTTGGGGTTGGTGAGGCTTAAGGTAAGCGCCTTGGAGAAGTAGCGCTCGCCGTGCTCGACCACGGACGACTGC
This sequence comes from Aeromonas sp. S41-2, assembly GCF_027705845.1. Taxonomy (NCBI): domain Bacteria; kingdom Pseudomonadati; phylum Pseudomonadota; class Gammaproteobacteria; order Aeromonadales; family Aeromonadaceae; genus Aeromonas; species Aeromonas sp. S41-2. The sequence continues at coordinate 23,635 of NZ_JAPDCG010000012.1, forward strand.
CCTTCCCGCCTGGCGATGAAGTTGGCGTGCAGGATCTTCACCCCGAGATAGAGCAGATAGAGGGCCCCCAGGTAGCGCACCAGGGTAAACAGCAGCGGGGTGGTGCGAATGAGGGAGGCGATGCCCAGATAGGCGCAGAAGATCAGGATGGCGTCGCCGACGAAGACCCCGAGGGCCGCCTGGTAGCCCGGACCGACGCCGCGGCTCGCCCCGGTGCGCAGCACATAAATCGAGTTGGGCCCCGGCGCTATGATGATGAAGAAGAGCCCGACCAGATAAGTCCAGACATTGATGACACCCAGACTCTCAAACATGGCGCCCCCCTCTGGAGTTGGAAAACAACCCGCTCAGGCAGGTCCAGACATTGATGACTCCCAGGCTCTCAAACATGGCGCGCCCCTCTGGACCTGGAAAACAGCCCGCTCAAACAGGTCCAGACGTTGATGACTCCCAGGCTTTCGAACATGCTCCCTCCATGGCGGGTATGCGACGACGAGGTTTCTATACTAATCCGCCGCCCGCCGAGCACAAGTGCCGAGCCGTGATCATTCGCCCCATTCTCTCACAGCCCTCTTCTTGCCCCACTTTGTGGTGTCCAGACGCGTCGGGATCAGGCATGTTAAGCCATACCCAGACTCACAGAACCCGCCCTCATGGAAAAGAGCCTCAGTACCGATCAGCCACTCGCCGCCGCTACCGCGCACGATGCCTTGAATCGCACCACCTATCCGGTGATCGCCGCCATCAGCTTCTCGCACCTGTTGAACGACATGATGCAATCGGTGCTGCTGGCTATCTATCCGCTGCTCAAGCTCGGCCTCAACCTGTCGTTCGCCCAGATCGGCCTCATCACCCTCACCTACCAGTTCACGGGTTCCTTGTTGCAGCCGCTGATCGGCCTCTACACCGACCGCCGGCCCATGCCCTATTCATTGCCGTTCGGCATGGGCTTTACGATGATCGGCTTGCTGTCGTTGTCGCAGGCGGCCAGCTTTGGCGCCGTGCTGCTGTCGGCCATGCTGATCGGCATCGGCTCGTCGGTGTTCCACCCGGAATCTTCCCGGGTCGCCCGCATGGCGGCCGGCAGTCAGCCTGGACTGGCCCAATCGCTGTTCCAGATTGGCGGTAACCTGGGGTCGGCCATAGGCCCGCTGCTCGCCGCGCTGATCATAGTGCCGCAAGGCCAGGGCAGCGCGGCCTGGTTCTCGCTGTTCGCCCTGGTCGGCGTCATCGTGCTCAGCCTGGTCGGACGCTGGTCCAGCCACCACGCCGCCAACTTCCATAAACGGATGAAGGCGCACCTCGGTCACGGTCTGAGCCGTCGCCAGATCGGCTGGTCGCTGGCCATCCTCGGCCTGCTGATGTTCTCCAAATTCTTCTACATGGCCAGCCTGAGCAGCTATTACACCTTCTACCTGATGGACAAGTTCAGCCTGTCGCTGGACAGCGCCCAGCTCTATCTGTTCGCCTTCCTGTTTGCCGTCGCGGCGGGTACCGTGCTCGGCGGGCCGATCGGTGACCGCATCGGCCGCAAGCGGGTGATCTGGATCTCCATCCTCGGCGTCGCCCCCTTCACCCTGCTGCTGCCCCATGTCGACCTGCTCTGGACCTCGGTGCTCTCGGTCATCATCGGCCTGATCCTAGCCTCGGCCTTCTCCGCCATCCTGGTCTACGCCCAGGAGCTGGTCCCCGGCAAGGTCGGCACCATCTCAGGCCTGTTCTTCGGCTTCGCCTTCGGCATGGGGGGTATAGGGGCGGCCCTGCTGGGCCAGCTGGCCGATGCCACCAGCATCGAAACCGTGTACCAGGTCTGCGCCTACCTGCCGCTCATCGGCTTGCTGACTGCGTTCTTGCCAACCCTTAGAAAGGGATAGCGGGCCACCCCGCGAGGGATACCACCCATAAAAAACGCGGCCTGAGTGGCCGCGTCTGAAGTGGATGAGGGCAAGGATAGGTCAGCAGTACTGGCCAGCCACCCCAGCCGCCGGGACTACAGACCCACTGGAAGTTGTCCCCCAAAGGCCGCTATCGCGCTCATCGACGATATAGAAGCAGCCTCTATCAGCAGTACTGGCCGGCAACCCAACCGGAGGACCAGGCCCACTGGAAGTTGTAGCCACCGAGCCAGCCGGTCACGTCCACCACTTCGCCGATGAAGTAGAGACCGGCCACCTTGCGCGCCTCCATGGTCTTGGAGGAGAGCTCGTTGGTATCCACCCCCCCCAGGGTCACTTCGGCGGTGCGATAACCCTCGGTGCCGTTGGGCAGGATCTGCCAATCCCCCAGCAGAGTGGCCACTGCCTCCAGCTCCCGCTCGTTGTACTGGCGCATCGGCTTGCTGACCAGCTGGCCCAGCTCCACCAGCTTGTCGACGAAGCGCTTGGGCAGCTCGCGCCCCAGCACGGTTTTCAGCTCCTGCGCCGGATGGGCCTGGGCCCACTCCCTGAGGGTGGCGGCAATGTCGAGCTCCGGCAGCAGGTTGATGTGGATCTTCTCCCCCGCCAGCCAGAAGGAAGATATCTGCAGGATGGCCGGGCCGGAGAGGCCGCGATGGGTGAACAGCATGGCCTCCTTGAAACAGGTGCCATCCTCGGCGGTCACCGCTACTGGCAGGCTGACCCCGGCCAGGTCGGCGAAGGCCTCTTTCTCGGCCTGATGCAGGGTGAAGGGCACCAGCCCGGCGCGGGTCGGCAGCACGGTGAGGCCGAACTGTTCCGCCAGCTTGAAACCGTACGGGGTGGCGCCGAGTTTCGGCATGGAGAGGCCGCCGGTGGCCACCACCAGCGAGTGGCAGCTGACCTCACCCTGACTGGTGGTCAGCACGAAACCCTCGTCACTCTTGCTGACGGTGAGGATCTCGGTCTGGAACTGCAGGGCCACGCCGGCCCAGTCGCACTCGGTCAGCAGGATGTCGACGATCTCCTTGGCGCTCTCGTCACAGAACAGCTGGCCCAGGGTCTTCTCGTGATAGCTCAGGCCGTGCCGGTCCACCAGATCGATGAAATCCTGCTGGGTGTAGCGCGCCAGCGCCGACTTGCAGAAGTGGGGGTTGGCCGAGAGAAAGGCGTGGGGGCCGGCCTGATGGTTGGTGAAGTTGCAGCGGCCGCCGCCGCTGATGAGGATCTTGCGGCCCGGCTTCTTGGCGTTGTCGAGCACCAGCACGGAGCGGCCCCGATAACCGGCCTGGGCCGCACACATCAATCCGGCCGCCCCGGCGCCGATCACCACCACATCAAACTGCTTCATCATCACTCACTCATCAAAAGAAAAACGGCCCTTTTATACGAAGACCGTCATTGTATCCGGCAGCAACCAGCACTGCGGTTTCATGGCTGCCGCAATAGAAAACGGCCCCTCGTTAAGAGGGGCCGTCATTGTACTGGCTGAACACTAAGTGTCCACGACTATCAGGCATTGCCATCCATGATGCTGGCAGGGGCGCCCTTGGCCAGCTCGGCCAGCTCCTTGTCGATGAAGTAGAGACCCTTGCCGTCTTCACCCACCAGCGACAGGCGGTCGACGATGCTCTTGAACAGCTTCTCCTCTTCATGCTGCTCGGCCACGTACCACTGCAGGAAGTTGAAGGTGGAGTAGTCCTGGGTGGTGAACGCCACGTGGGCCAGGCCGTTGATGCACTTGGTGATGTGGTATTCGTGCTCGAGGGTGGTGCGGAAGATGTCACCCAGCGACTTGAACTCGTGGGGAGGGGCATCGATGGCACCCAGCAGCGGCATGGCACCGGTCTCGCTCACATAGGTGAACAGGCGCTCCATGTGCTGACGCTCCTCGACGGCGTGCTGGCGCAGGAAGTTGGCCGCCCCCTCGAAGCCCTTGTCCTCGCACCAGGCGCTCATCTGCAGGTAGAGGTTGGAGGAATAGAATTCAAGATTAATCTGCTCGTTCAACTTCTCGATCATGGCTTTGGCCAACATGATGATTCTCCACTGTGATTTGGTCACGATTGTCGCCACAGTTTCGTTATGAAGCAACCAGATACCGCTGCCCGAGCTCTCAGTTGTGACAGCTTTTCGCCTCATCCTATCCCCCATACGGTTATAGAGAAGCAAAGAAACATGGTGTAGGTGAATTCAGCCATTATGATGGCGCCAGTGGTCGGGGAAAGGATTCAATGAGATTCATAATGGCACTGGCGCTGCTCTGGATGACCCAGCTGCAGGCCACTCCCTCCTTGCTGAAAGAGGCTGAACTACAGGCGGCGCGCGATCCCGTCGGCTATCTGCAACGCCTTGACGCCAACCCGCAGCAGGACATGGAGCAGTTTTACGCCAGAGCCCTGGCCCAGGCCGCGCTGGGGCGCTATCCGCAAGCCCTGCTCGACAACGCCCGTGCCCGCGGGCTGGCCAGTGCCCAGCAGGAGACCCTGCGCCTGCTCGACTTCCGCTTGCAGCAGATTGCCCTCACCCTGGATACCGAAGCGCCGGATCAGGCGCTCACCCTGCTGGAGCAGCTCAAACCCGCCGTCGCCGGCCATCCGCAGCAGACCTCCGAGTGGCACGCCCTGAACGGGCTCGCGCTCTATCGCACCCAGCAGCTCAGTTCGGCGATCGCCGAGCTCAAGACCGCCTTTCGCCTCAAGCAGACGATACCGAACTCCACCATCGCCAGCCTGCAGTGCGCCCGCCTGCTGATGACTCTCGGCAACCTCTATGCCGACCTCAATCTGGCGCGGGAGGCCGAAAGCTATTACCTGGAGGCGCTGCAGCGCATGGTGCAGCTGGACGAGCCCAACAGCCAGACCATCATCCGGGCCAACATGGCACGGCTCTATATCGATACCGATCGCCCCGCCCAGGCCAGACGGCTGCTGGACAATCTGCTGGCCAACCCGGCGCTGGCGCCGGACTACCGTGCCATCATCCTCGGCTATCAGGCCATGGCGCTCAATGCCGAGCGCGACTGGGCCGGCGCCCTGCGCGCCCTGGACGAGGCGCAGGCGCTCTATCAGCAACTGGGCTACCCGGAAGCCGGGGTGCGTCTGCTGGAGACCCGGGCCAGGGCACTGCAGGGCAGCGGCGAGAAGCAGCTGGCGCTGCAACTGCTGACCAGCCAGGGGCCTGCCGGTGCCGGCAGCAAGGCCTTGCAGGCCAGCCTGCTGGCGGATCAGGGGCGCTATCCCGAGGCCTACCAGGCGCTCAATGAATACGTGAACGACTACAAGCAGCACTTCAACCAGACCCTGAGCCAGCATGCCGCCGCCTTCCAGGCCGAGATGGATCTGGCCCGCAGCGAGGCCAGCAACCGGGTGCTGCAACAGGAGAACGAGAACAAGCGCCAGCAGCTGCTGCATCAGCAGAGTGCCCGCCACTACCAGCTGGCGCTGGTCGGTCTGCTGGCCAGTGCCCTGCTACTGCTGGGCGTCACCACCCACCGGCTGCACCGCAGCTCGCGCCACCTCTACAAGCTGGCCACCTTCGATCAGCTGACCGAGCTGCCCAATCGCCGCGCCCTGCTGGAACGGCTGGCCACCCAGTGGCAGCAAGAGGGCCCGCTCACCCTGCTGATCATCGACATCGATCACTTCAAGCAGATCAACGACCGTCACGGCCATCAGGCGGGAGACAGGGCCATTCAGCGGCTGGCGCGGGAGCTGAGATCCTGGGCGCCCGACCTGCAACTGGTCGGGCGCTGGGGCGGCGAGGAGTTTCTGGTAGCGGTGCCGCTGCCGGCGGCGGATTGCTGGTATCTGGCAGAGCAGCTACGCCAGCGCATCGGCCAGATCGACAAACCCCGCATGACCATCAGCATCGGGGTAGCCGGCCGCTCGGCCGCCGATGACGGGTTGGGCCAGCTCATCCATCGGGCCGACATGGCCATGTATCAGGCCAAGCGCCAGGGCCGCAACCAGACCATTCTGGCCGCAGAGCCGAGCAACCCGGAACAGCCGGAGGCGCTGGCCAGCAGCGTGGCCTGACCCTCGGCCCCCAGGCTCAGGGCAGCAATTCGCTGAGCGAGGCCAGATCCACCGGCGCGCCGTAGTCGACGCCCGGCAGCTCGAAGCCGTTGAGCTGCATGAAATCCTGGCGCAACCCGGCAAAGTCCCCCAGCGCGTGGAAGTTGTCCGGCGTCACCTTGGACCAGAGCGCCGAGACGGCGGCCTGAATGGCCGGGTCCAGTTCGTGGTCATCCATCCGGATCAGCCGGTTGCCGTCGGCCACCACCCCTTGCGGGCCGTACATCTTGGTGGCAAACAGCCGCTGCATCTGCTCGATGCAGCCTTCGTGCACGCCGCGCTCCTTCATCACCCCCATCAGCAGGCCCAGATAAACCGGCAGCACCGGAATATAGGCGCTCGCCTTGGTCACCAGCGCCTTGCAGACCGACACCCAGGCATGGCCGCCAAGCTCCGCCAGCTGCAGGTTGATGGTCTCGGCGGTGGCGTGCAGATGCTCCTTGGCATAACCGATGGTACCGTCCCGATAGAGGGGGTAGGTCGATTCGGGGCCGATATAGGAGTAGGCCACGGTCTGCGCGCCGGGCGCGAGGCAATCCGCCTGCTGCAGCGCCTGCAACCAGAACTGCCAGTCCTCGCCCCCCATCACGCTGACGGTATCGCGGATCTCCTCCGGGGTGGCCGGATCCAGCGACTGCTGCACCAGGGTGTCCTGTTCCAGATCCAGCCCCCAGCCGCTGAATGGCTGGCCGGTGGTCTTGAGCACGGAGCGCACCTGCGTGCCGTCAGGCAACACCCGGATGCCGCTCGCCAGCGAGTAGATCACCAGATCCACCTGCCCCAGCTGCTGGCGGATGGTGTCGATGGCCTGCTGACGCATCCCGGTGGAGAAGGCATCCCCGATCAGATTGATGGCGATGCGGCCGGCCTGCTCCGCCCCCTTGCGAAACCAGATGTTGTTGTACCAGCCGGCGCTGCCCGGTCCCTTGTCGGAGGGGCCCCGTTCGAACGACACACCGACGGTGTCTGCCCCGGCCCCGAAGGTCAGGGCGATGCGCGACGCCAGCCCGAAGCCGGACGAGGCGCCCAGCACCAGCACCCGTTTCGGCCCGTCGAACGGGCCCGCCGCCCGGATCCGCTCGATCTGCTGCAGCACGGCGGCACGGCAGCCGATGGGATGACAGTTGCGGGCGACGCAGCCCTGGATCTGTGGGTGAATGATCATCAAGGAGTCTCCAAGGAATCAATACGATACGCAAAATGACAGTGCAGACCGACCCGTATCCAACCGGGATCCGGTGTTCAATGGCCGGCGACGGTCTGCCAATGGAACTGGCTACAGCATAACCAAGCGAGACGGGATTACCTTGATGTCGGGCGGAATATCGGCGAGAAGGCGGCAGAAAAACAAAAGGGAGCGCGAGGCTCCCCAAAGCGGTATTCAGATGCTTTTTGTTGTTTTGTGTTCATTGCGAAGCACGGGCACATCCTATGCCTGTCACCGGCCACGGGCAAGCCGGCGGGTGTGATCGGCTTCAAACTCCTGTTCGATTTATAGCCAGTTTATTGGTTGTCGTCGGCGAGAAGCTCCATAAGAAACTCATTTAAATCCCAAAACTGTGCCGGGGACACCATTTTAGTTTCAGCAGACATTGGTATAGTGGACTCAGGATCAGTGAGGAGAACTCCCATGAATGGAACCTATTACAAACACATACTGGCCGCGATCGACCTGTCGGAAGACAACCGCAAGGTGATCGAGAAGGCGGTCGACCGGGCCCGCTCCAACGGCGCCAAGCTGTCGGTGATCCATGTCGATGTGGACCTCAAGGATCTCTACACCGAGATGATCGATATCGACATCGACAACGTGCAGGATCAGGTGATCGCCGAAGCGAAAGAGAAGCTGGAAGCCTTCCTGGCCTCGGTGGACTACCCCATCGAGAAGAAGCTGGTGATCTGCGGTGATTTGAGCGAGCGGGTCAACCAGGCGGTCAGGGATTACCAGATCGATCTGCTGGTGTGCGGCCATCGCCAGAGCTTCTGGAGCCTGCTCACTTCGAGCGCGCGCCAGCTGATGAATACCGTGCCCTGTGATCTGCTGGTCGTCCCCTTGCAGAAGTGATCAAACAGGCGTAGTTTCATTTGCCATGAATATGACCTCATTCAATCACAACTACTACTGGTGCTGCTCTTAAACAGGCGGCACTGCTTTTCTATGTAAAATTTCCCAAAGAAAACACCGTGACCGCCGAGAGGCGGTCATTGTTTTCATCCCTTTGTCGCCTCCCGGCTCACCCAACTGGAGAGAGTGACATGCACAACCCCGTTATCCTGACCGGCGACCGTCCCACCGGCAAACTGCACATCGGCCACTATGTCGGCTCGCTGCGCCAGCGCGTCGAAGCCCAGCACCATTACCGCCAGTTCGTGATGATCGCCGATCTGCAGGCGCTGACCGACAACGGCCACAACCCGGCCAAGGTGACCGACCACGTGCTGGAGGTGATGGCCGACTACCTGGCCGCCGGCCTCGACCCGGCCAAGACCACCTTTTGCCTGCAGAGCGCCCTGCCCGCCCTCGCCGAGCTGACGACCTATTACCTCAACCTGGTCAGCGTCGCCCGGCTGGAGCGCAACCCCACCGTTAAGGCAGAGATCCAGCAAAAAGGGTTCGAGCGCAGCCTGCCGGCCGGCTTCCTGATCTACCCGGTCAGCCAGGCCGCTGACATCTCCGCCTTTCGTGCCACCCATGTGCCGGTGGGTGAAGATCAGCTGCCGATGCTGGAGCAGACCAACGAGATAGTGCGCCGCTTCAACACCCTGGTTGGCAAAGAGGTGCTGACCGAGTGCCAGCCCATCCTGAGCGACACCGGCCGCCTGCCCGGCATCGACGGCAAGGCCAAGATGTCCAAGTCCCTCGGCAACACCATAGAGCTCGGCATGTCGGCGGAGGCGATCAAGCAGACGGTGTTCGCCATGTACACCGACCCCAACCACCTCAAGGTGAGCGATCCGGGTCAGGTGGAGGGCAACACTGTGTTCGCCTATCTCGATGCCTTCCACCCCGACAAGGCACTGGTGGCCGAGATGAAGGCCCACTACCAGCGCGGCGGGCTGGGGGACATGCGCTGCAAGCAGGTGCTGAACGACTGCCTGCAGACCCTGCTCGCCCCGATGCGGGAACGGCGCGAGGCGGCCATCGCCGACAAGCGCCAGCTGCTGCGCCTGTTGCAGCAGGGCACCGAGCAGGCGCGCGCCCTGACCGACGAGGTGCTGGCCGAGGTGAAGGGGGCGATGGGGCTCGACTACTTCGCCGGATTGAACTGATCCGCCCCGCGCTGCGCCGGGCTGCCGAGCGCATCCGCGCCGTAGCGCTCGAACGCCAGCCGGTGCAACAACCCCTTGAACCAGCCGATCGCCTCGTCATGGGCGGTGAGCGGGTGGCCCGCCATCAGATAGACGATGGGGATGTCGGGGTCCAGCTGGTGCAGCCGCAGCGGGTAGTAGCGGCAGAAGTGGCGCCCGATCATCTCGGGCACCACCACCAGATAGCGACCGGTGGCCATCAGCGGCGGCACCGCCATAAAGCTAGGTAATCGGACACCCAGTTCACGCTCCACCCCGAAGCGGGCCAGCCAGAGATCCACCATGGCCTGACTGTGGCCCCAGCTGGAGGTGTGGATGTGGGGCCGGCTGACCAGATCGTCCGGCCCCAGCACGTCCGGCAGTTCGCTGCCAAGGGGCGACAGACAGACCAGCGGGTTGTTGAACCAGGGCTCGCGCCACAGCCGGGGCGAGAGGTGGTTGGCATCGGCGAAGCCGATCACCAGATCCAGCTCCCCCTTCTCCAGCTCCCGCTCGTAGTCGCTGTCCGCCAGCTCGCACACCTCCAGCCGGCAGTGCGGGGCATGCCGGTGCAGCCGCTCCACCAGCGCCGGCACCAGACCGTGTTCCACCGAGCCCGGAGTGGCGATACGAAAGATCCGCCGCGCACTGGCGGGGTCGAACCCCTTGGCCTGCCGCAACCCCTGCTCCAGCATGGCCAGCGCCTGACGCACCGGGCCGGCCAGCGCCTTGGCGCGCTCGGTCGGCATCATCTCGCGCCGGCTCATCACGAACAGGGGGTCATCCAGCGCCGTTCGCAGCCGCCCCAGCGCATGGCTGACGGTGGACTGGGAGAGGTGCAGCCGCTCGGCGGCACGGGTGACGTTGCGCTCCTGCATCAGCATGTCGAACACGGTGAGCAGGTTGAGGTCGAGGCGGGAAAGGGGCAGTTCCATCGATATTGGCCATGGTTGAATGACGACAATTCATTTTTGGCATAGTAGCAGATTGCATAGAATGCGCAGGCGAATTACATCGGAGATTAAAATGCGTAGCTATCTGTTGTTGCTGGCGATTGGCCTGTTGTGGGGCTCCCAGTTCATTTTCATGCATCAGGCCGTGACCGAATTGCCCCCCATCATGGTGGCAGCGGGTCGCGCCTTGTGTGGCAGCCTGACCCTAGGTCTGCTCTGCCTGTTCATGCGTCTCAAGAGCGAACACACCCCGTGGCGTACCTATATGCTGATCGCCCTGCTCGATGCCACCCTGCCCTTCATCATGGTGGCCTGGGGTCAACAGTATGTGGATAGCGCCATCGCCGCCGTGGTAATGGGTTGTATCCCGTTTGTCACCATCCTGATGGCACCCTTGTTGGTTTCCGGTGAAAAAATCACCAAGGGCGGTCTCGTCTCCGTGGTCATCGGCTTCGTCGGCGTGCTGGTGCTGTTCTGGCCGAAACTGGCCAGCGGCATGAATGCCGGCCTGCTCGGCGCCATGGCCATCCTGTTCGGTGCCAGCTGCTTCGCCATCGGCCTGCTGATGATCAAGCGCTTCGCCAAGGACCACCCGGTGGTCGTGGCCCGCAACATCCTGATCTCTTCGGCCATCCAGCTGCTGCTGGCCGCGCCGTTCGTCACCGATCTGAGCGCGCTCACCATGCCGAGCCAGCATGCCATCGGCGCCGTCGCGGTGCTCGGGGTGTTCTGTACCGGTCTGGTCTACTTCCTCTACATGGCGCTGATCCAGAAGGCGGGCCCGACCTTCGCCTCCTTCAGCAACTACCTGGTGCCGCTGTTCGGCGTCATGCTGGGTGCCCTGTTCCTCGGCGAACAGATCCAGTCCACCACCGGCGTGGCACTGGCCCTGATCCTGGGCTCGGTCGCCCTCAACCAGTGGGCTCAGCAGCGCCGCGTCCAGCGGGAGGCTGCCCTATGTCAGGCATCCTGACCACGCTCTGCGGCGGCCTGGTAGTGATCGCCGGCTGGCAGTATCGCCAGCGGCTGATGGGTCTGCTCGGGCTATTGATGGTGCTGCTGCCCTGGTTCTTCGACAGCAAGCTGCAAGCCATGCTGAGCTATGCGCTGAGTGCCTGACATCCGTCTCTGAATGTGTGACGAGAGTGTATCTCTCCTGTTTTTGGGACCGTTTTTCAAAAAACCTCCGATTTGTCCCTTCTACCGGCGCTCTGCGCCGGTTTTTTTATGCCTGCCGCCCGTCACACCCGATAGCGATAACCGAGCCGCTCGTTCTTGCGCGGGCCGGTGATCTGCCAGCCGAGCAGAAAGCCGTCCCCGGTCGGCGTCAGCTCGGCGCTGTAGTGATCCTGGCCGCACAGGTGGGGCTCGGCGGTGAGCCAGCGACCATCCGCCTGAGGGAGCAGCTCGAACAGCACCACCGGCTGCTCGTAGCGCAGATGTGAGAGCCGGATCCCCCGCTCGCCACGCTGCCACCAGAAACGGTTGTGCATGGTCAGCACCCGGCCATGGGGCGTGGTGTAGCGGCCCTGCTCGGCAAACAGCCAACCCCCCTGATGATCGGTCACCGTCACCTCCCCCTCGCCGCTGCCGCACCAGTCGGTGGCGGAGCCTGCCCCGTTGCTCGCGGTAAAGGCAAATGCTCCGATCTGTGGCAACTGGCGCCATAAACGCTGGATCAAGGCTTCCATCTCGGCCATCATAGCCCCCTTCAAAATTGACAACTGACGACAAATCAACCACATGAACTACTTGATAGGGGTTACCCTGCTCTGGTCATTCTCCTTCAGCCTGATCGGGGTCTACCTCGCCGGTCAGGTGGATGCCTACTTCTCGGTACTGACCCGCATCGTGCTCGCCAGCCTGGTGTTTCTGCCCTTTCTCAGACGCCGCTGGTTGCGCCCCGACCTGGTGGCCAAGCTGATGGCCCTCGGCGCTACCCAGCTCGGCATCATGTATCTGTTCTATTACCACTCCTTCCTGCTGCTGACGGTGCCGGAAGTGCTGGTGTTCACCATCTTCACCCCCATCTACGTCACCCTGATCCATGACCTGCTGGAGCGGCGCTTCAAGCCCACCTATCTGTGGGGAGCCCTGCTGGCGGTGCTGGGGGCGGCCGTCATCCGCTTCGACGGGCTGACCGAAAGCTACGTGCTGGGCTTCCTGGTGGTGCAGGGTGCCAACATTTGCTTCGCCATCGGCCAGGTCGGCTACAAGGTATTGCTGGCACGGGAGAAGGAACAGCCCCCCCAGCTCGCCGTGTTCGGTTGCTTCTATCTGGGCGCCCTGGTTGTGGCCCTGCCCGCCTGGTGGCTGCTGGGCACGCCGCAATACCCCACCAGTACCCTGCAGTGGGGCATTCTGTTGTGGCTGGGGATAGGCGCTTCCGGGCTCGGTTACTTCCTGTGGAACAAGGGGGCGACCCAGGTCAGCAGCGGTGTGCTGGCCATCATGAACAACGCCCTGATCCCGGCGGGTCTGCTGGTCAATCTGCTGCTGTGGGGCAAGGATACCGACCTGCTCAGGCTCACCCTGGGCGGCCTGCTGATGCTGGCCTCCCTCTGGGTATGCCAGCGTCATGGGGTAAGTGAGCGCTGACTAAAAATCAGCCAACGACGGTGTTGTGCTCCCGTCTGGCCTGACCGTGGCAGGTAGCCAGCCGGGCGAGCAGATGATCGATCTGCTCGCCGGCCTGGCTCTGCACCAGGCCGATGCTGACGGTCACCGGTCGCTGCGGCAGCAGGCTGGCATCGGCGATCTCGAGCCGCAGCCGCTCGGCAATCTCGAGGCCGCTCAGCCGATCGGTCTGGGAGAGCATCAGGATGAAGCCGTCTTCGTCCCAGCGGGCGAAGGGGTCTTCCCGCCGCAGCTCGTGACGCACGATGCGGGCCAGCTTGGCCAGCATGGCATCGCAGGCCACCTCGCCGAACAGCTGCTGGATCTTGGCCCTGTGGTCGACGCTGAATTGCAGCAGGCTGAAGCTGCCGCTCTCGCTGGCCAGCCGCTCATCGAGCAACAGCTCAAAGTGGCTGCGGCTCTCCAGCCCGGTGAGGGGATCGGTGCCGTGCCGCTCTTCCACCAACAGTGTCTGTGAGTCGAGCAGACGCACCACCCCCAGCACCTGGCCGTGAACATCGCGCCTGGCTCGCTCTTCCAGCCGGACATAGTGGCCGTCGTGATGCAGGATGCGGTATTCGAGCCGGATCTGGGCCACTCGCCCGCTCTGGCAGGCGGTCAGCGCCTCCTGCAGGCTCCCCACGTCGTCGGGGTGCACCCGCTCCAGCCAGCCAAGATCGTCCAGACCGGCTTCGTTCAATCCCAGCAGCCGCAGACAGGAGAGATCCCGCTGCACGCCCTGCTGCGGGCTCCAGCTCCAGAGCCCTGCCTCCAGCAAGGCGATGGCATCCGCCATCAGCGCCAGATCAAATCGGGTAATTGCCTCCCTGAGGGGAGCCTTGAGCATGTCCATCGAGCGCCTCGACACCGAATCTGAAGACCTTCTCAATAAGTAACATTGGCTCTCGCGCCGAGCAACAGGGTCAGCTCGCTTTTCCTTGATAGCCGTTCATCAGGGCCTGCCAGTTCTCCGGTACGAAGTGAAAACTGGTATGCAACTGGGACTCCTTGTTGAAGGAGCGCAGTAGCCGTTCCAGGTTGGCCTGCTGCCAGTTGCCGGGGGAGCGGATGGCCCCCTTGTCGAAGTCGATCACCCACACCTTGCCCTCCTTGTCGAGCAACAGGTTGTGGCTGTTGAGATCGGCGTGATAGACCCCGGCGTCGTGCAACCGGCGCACCGTCTGGCCCACCTTGTGCCACACTTCGCCGGCGATCGGCCCCTGCTTGAGCAGGGCCACCAGATCCTTGGCGCCGCGAATGCGCTCGATCAGGATGTCGGCCCGATAGAAGGGGCCCTGCTTGGCCATCCGGGCGGCAAACGGGCGCGGCACCGGCAACCCCTGGGCGCTCAACTTGGCCAGCAGCGTGTATTCGGCCATGGCCCGGCTCGACTCGACCCCTTCGAACCAGAAGCGATCCCGCACCACCTTGCCCACCATGCCACCGCGATAGTAGTGACGCAGCACCAGATGGCGGGATTCATCCTTGACGAACCAGGTCACTCCGCGGCCGATGGAAGACCCCACCACCTGGCGATGTGTCTGCCACCAGGCCGGATCAAACAGCTCGGGAGAAGGGTCGCGAAACGCCCCTTCGGCGTACCAGCAGATCTGGTTGTGTTCGGTCTGAATTTGCATTTTTGGCGATTCCGGTCGGTCAGTCATGGCTACACAAGGCAAGGGCAGGCAACGGCAACACAGGTCCTGTCAGGGGCACCGGCTGCCGGTCGTGCGCAATTTTACAATCCACGGGGGAGTTTGCATAATGCCATCCATCCATTTTGCCACCATTGCGCCACATCATGCCGCTGTTCCAAACGCCGCCCTCCTCCATCTGCATCCTGCGGCTCTCCGCCATCGGCGACTGCTGCCACGCGCTGGCGCTGGTGCGCGTCATCCAGCGGGCCTGGCCGACGACCCGCATCACCTGGATCACCGGCAAGATTGAAGCGACGCTTTTTGCCGATCTGCCCGGGGTCGAAGTCATCGCCTTCGACAAGAGCAAGGGCTGGCACGGCTATCGCGAGCTTTGGCAGACCCTCAAGGGGCGCCAATTCGATGCCCTGCTGCACCTGCAGGCGGCCATGCGAGCCAGCATCGCCACCCTCGGCATCCGGGCCAAGGTCAAGCTCGGGTTTGATCGGGAACGGGCCAGCGACGGCCAGTGGCTGTTCACCAACCACAAGGTGCCATCTCCCGCCTCACCCCACGTGCTGGACGGCTTTCTCGCCTTCGCCAAAGAGCTCGGCATCCAGGATCTGACCCCGGACTGGCAACTACCCATCAGCGCCGAGCACCAGGCCTGGGCGAAAGAGAAGATTGACGGCAAGCCGACCCTGCTCATCTGCGCCGCCGCCAGCAAGGCATTCAAGAACTGGACTGCCGCCGGCTATGCCGCGCTGGCGGATCACGCCGCAGACAAGGGTTTTCAGGTCTATCTGTGTGGCGGGCCGGCCAAACTGGAGCGGGAACTGGCCGCCGACATTGCGCGGCTGAGCCACAGCAAGCCGGTGGATCTGGTGGGGCAGACCAACCTCAAGCAGTTGCTGGCGCTGATCAAGGAGGCCAGCCTGGTGCTGGCCCCCGATACCGGCCCCACCCACATGGCCACCCTGGTGGGCACCCCGGTGCTCGGTCTCTATGCCCACCACAACCCGGATCGGACCGGCCCCTATCTGTGCCGTGACTACGCGGTCAGCGTCTATCAGGAGCTGGTCGAGCAGGAGACCGGTAAACCGCTGGCCGAACTCGGCTGGCGCACCCGCCTCAAGGATCCGGACGCCATGAGCAAGATAACCCGCGAGCGGGTCATCGCCGCCTTCGACCGGCTCTGCGCCGATCGCCAGTTGCCCGCCGGGCAGCAACTCGGAATTTCCGAGCAGTGAAGCAGGGATAATCTGCTGGCCCCCCCGCACGGCGGCAGGCAGAATGGCGGCTGATGTGGGTGACGCTCCCGCAGCAAGCTACGAATACTTTGATCGGCTGGAATATGATTCCGGCCGTTTTTTTATCCGCCACCTTCTGTTAAAATTCGCCGCCTTTACATCCCTCTTAATCCAAGAATTTTCCGCGTTTCGGATTTGGCTGTCTCCCTTTCGGGCACAAGACGGCGGCCTCTGCTACAACCAAAACACGGTCTCGCTTAAAGGTACAGACATGGCGCAACAAGGCACTCTCTATATCATCTCCTCCCCGAGCGGAGCGGGTAAATCCAGCCTGCTCAACGCCTTGCTGACCCAGCACAACAGCGCAGGCAAGATGCAGCTGTCGGTTTCCCACACCACCCGCGCCATGCGCCCTGGGGAAGAGAACGGGGTGCACTACCACTTCGTGCAGGTGGAAGAGTTCAAGGAGTTGATCGAGCGCGGCGACTTTCTGGAGTGGGCCGAGGTGTTCGGCAACTACTACGGCACCTCCCGCGCGGCCATCGAAGCCTGCCTGGCGCAGGGGATCGACGTGTTCCTCGACATCGACTGGCAGGGCGCCCGCCAGATCCGCGAGCAGATGCCGACCAAGTCCATCTTCATCCTGCCGCCCAGCCGCGAAGAGCTGGAGCGCCGCCTGATCGGCCGCGGCCAGGACAGTGCCGAGGTGATCAAGGGCCGGATGGAGAAAGCCATTGCCGAAATGGTGCACTATGACGAGTATGACTATGTCATCATCAACGAAGACTTTGAGCAGGCACTGTTCCAGCTGAGGGCTGTCATCGAGTGCCAACGGCTGGAATTGCGCCAGCAGCAGCAGGCCCAACAAAACTTGCTGCAACAGCTACTGGCAGAATAGGCCAAAAACAAGTAAACTTTTGCGTCATTTTTAAACACCGCTTTTTTAAACCGAGAAAGCCCAAACACTGGAGTCCTGCATGGCACGCGTTACTGTAGAAGATGCTGTAAAACAGGTAGGTAACCGTTTTGACCTGGTGCTGGTCGCCGCCCGCCGCGCCCGCCAAATCGCGGTTCAAGGCAAAGATCCCCTGGTTGATGAAGAGAACGACAAGCCGACCGTAATCGCCCTGCGCGAGATCGAACTGGGTCTGGTGAACAACCAGGTGATGGACACCCAGGACCGTTACGAGCAGCAAGAGCAGGAAGCCGCCGAGCTGGCTGCCGTTGCTGCCATCGCCGAAGGCCGCGGTTAAGTCAGTTATTTCTTATAGTCGGCGCCCGCCCGGGTGCCGACTGTTCTCCCCCATTTACAACCGCTCGAAAACCTCGCAAACTCAGGACTATACCCTCTATATCCACGGATTGCCGTTTCACCGCTGCGGGGACTGTCTTGTATTTATTTGAAAATCTTAAAGAAATAGCCAGTTCCTACCTGCCACCCGAGCAGGTGGAGAAGCTCAGGCAAGCCTATGTGGTGGCCCGTGATGCTCACCAGGGACAGATGCGTTCCAGCGGCGAGCCCTATATCACCCACCCGGTTGCCGTTGCCCGCATTCTCGGCGACATGCGCCTCGATCATGAAACCCTGATGGCCGCCGTGCTGCACGACGTCATCGAAGACACCCCTGTCACCAAGGCCGATCTGGCCGAACTGTTTGGCGATGCCGTCGCCGAGCTGGTAGCGGGCGTCTCCAAGCTCGACAAGCTGAAGTTTCGCGATCGCAAGGAGGCCCAGGCCGAGAACTTCCGCAAGATGGTGATGGCCATGACCCAGGATATCCGGGTCATCCTGATCAAGCTGGCCGACCGCACCCACAACATGCGCACCCTGGGCTCCCTGCGACCGGACAAACGCCGCCGCATCGCCCGGGAAACCCTCGAAATCTTCGCCCCCATCGCCAACCGCCTCGGTATTCACACCATGAAGAACGAGCTGGAAGAGCTGGGCTTCGAGGCGCTCTACCCCATGCGCTCGCGTGTGTTGCGCGAATCGGTGCGCCGCGCCCGCGGCAATCGCCGCGAAATCATCGACTCCATCCAGAGCGAGATTGAGGGCCGGCTGCGCGAGGCAGGCATTGAATCCCAGGTTAGCGGCCGCGAGAAGAACCTGTTCTCCATCTACAACAAGATGGAGAAAAAAGAGCTGCAATTTCATGAGGTAATGGATATCTACGCCTTTCGTGTGAGGGTGAAGGACATAGATACCTGTTATCGGGTGCTGGGCCAGATGCACAGTCTCTACAAGCCCCGCCCCGGCCGCTTCAAGGATTACATCGCCATTCCCAAGACCAACGGCTACCAGTCGCTGCACACCTCCCTGGTGGGGCCGCACGGGGTGCCGGTGGAGGTGCAGATCCGCACCGAATTCATGGATCAGATGGCCGACAAGGGCGTCGCCGCCCACTGGGCCTACAAGCAGGATGGCGACAGCTCGGGTACCACCGCCCAGATCCGCGCCCAGCGCTGGATGCAGAGCCTGCTCGAGCTGCAGCAAAGTGCCGGCAGCTCCTTTGAATTCATCGAGGGGGTCAAGACCGACCTCTTCCCCGACGAGATCTATGTGTTCACCCCCGAAGGCCGCATCATGGAGCTGCCCGCCGGGGCTACCCCGGTGGACTTCGCCTACACGGTACACACCGACATCGGCCACGCCTGCGTCGGCTCGCGGGTCGATCGCCACCCCTATCCGCTGAGCAGCCCGCTGCACTCGGGCCAGACGGTGGAGATCATCACGGCGCCGGGGGCTCGCCCCAACGCGGCCTGGCTCAACTTCGTGGTGACCACCAAGGCCCGCTCCAAGATCCGCCAGTTCCTCAAGAACCTGCGCACCGAAGAGTCGGTGGTGCTGGGTCGCCGCCTGCTCAACCATGCGCTCGGCGCCAAGAACATCGAAGACATCCCGGAACCGCGCATCAAGCAGGTGCTGGCCGACACCAAGCATGAAAACCTGCAGGGCCTGCTGGCTGACGTGGGCCTTGGCAACGCCATGAGTGTGATGGTGGCGCGCCGCATGCTGGGGGATGAACTGCCACCGGAAGAGCAACCCAAGTCCAGCAGCAAGAAGATGCCGATCAAGGGGGCCGACGGCATGCTGGTCACCTTCGCCAACTGCTGCCGCCCGATCCCGGGGGACGCCATCATCGCCCACATCAGCCCGGGCAAGGGCCTGGTGATCCACCAGGAAGCCTGCCGCAACATCAAGGGCTACAGCAAGGAGCCGGACAAGTACCTGCCGGTACAGTGGGAAGTGGACAAGGAGCAGGAACAGGAGTTCCGCACCGGCATCAGCATCGAGATCGTCAACCACCAGGGCGCCTTGGCGGAGCTGGCCAACGTGATTGCCGCCACCGGCGCCAACATTCACGCCATCAGCACCGAGGAGAAGGATGGCCGGGTCTATCTGGTCACCCTGCTCATCACCACCAAGAGCCGGATCCACCTTGCCAACATCATGCGCAAGATCCGGGTGATGCCGAACGTGCTCAAGGTGAGCCGACAGAAAAACTGACCACAGGCGGCGTAAGCCGCCTGCTGCTTTTCCAGAGACAAGCTCGGCCCACCGCCGCAGGCACACCCGTTCAACTTGGCGCGTGGACAAATCCGGCGCCGGCAGAGCTGACATGACCGCGGAACGCGTCAAACGAATTTACGACAGGCTGGCCCGCGCCAGCCCGATTTGATCCTGTGCATGCAAGCGATGCGTGCACACACCTCACGACATAGAAACCGACATGACTCCTGAACGCTTCAAGCGCATCACCGACATGCTGGCCCAGCGCCAGCTCGATCTGACCGTCTGCATGGAAGAGGTCCACAAGCCGCACAACCTGGCCGCCATCGTGCGCACCGCCGATGCCATCGGCATCCATCGGGTGCACGCGGTCTGGCCCAAAACCTGGATCCACAAGCGCAAGGGTACCGCCCGCGGCAGCCAGAACTGGGTGGACGTGAAGCTGCACCCGGACATCGGCAGTGCGGTGGCCGAGCTGAAAGCCTCCGGCATGCAGATCCTGGCGACCCACCTCTCCGACAGCTCGGTGGATTTTCGCACCATCGACTACACCAAGCCCACCGCCATCCTGGTGGGTCAGGAGAAGCACGGCATCGGCGAAGAGGCGCTGGCCCTGGCCGATCACCATATCGTCATCCCCATGGTGGGCATGGTGCAGTCCCTCAACGTCTCGGTGGCCGCCGCCGCCATCCTCTATGAGGCCCAGCGCCAGCGCGAACTGGCCGGCTGCTACCAGCGCGGCTGCCCGCTCGACCTGGAGGAGCAGAACAGCATACTGTTCGAGGGGGGCTACCCCATCTATGCCCAGCTCTGCAAAGAGAAAGAGATGCCCTATCCCCAGCTCGGCCCGGCTGGCGAAATCCTGGCGGACGAGCAGTGGTGGCAGCAGATGCAGCTGACCCGCAAGGGCTGGGCCGCCCAGCAATCGGATGATCCTTCGGAAGAGTACACTGATGAAGCTTAACCACCTGCCCCTGCTGGCCCTGACCCTGTTTTCTGCCGGAGCCCTCGCCGTGAACAATCCCTATCAGCTGACGCCGGAAGCCGACGCCGCCACCCTTCATCAGCAGACCCTGCCCGACTTCTGGCGCCAGCACGCCGTTGAGAGCGCCTTCAAGGGCAAGGACGGGGTCACCCTCCGCTATGCCGCCCTGCGCCAGGCCAAGGTCGATCGCGCCATCCTCATCGTCAACGGCCGGGTCGAAAGCTACCTCAAGTATCAGGAGCTGGCCTGGGATCTGTGGCGCCAAGGCTACAGCCTCTACCTCATCGACCACCGCGGCCAGGGCTTGTCCGATCGGCTGCTGGCCGACCAGGAGAAGGGATATGTCGACCAGTTCGACGATTATGTGCTCGATCTCAAGCAGTTTCATGACGAGGTGATCGCCCAGGATCAGCCCGCCAAGCTGTTCCTGCTGGCCCACTCCATGGGCGGCGCCATCTCCGCCCGCTATCTGGAACGCTGGCCCGATGATATCGAGGCGGCCGTGCTCTCCTCCCCCATGATGGGCATCAATCTCGGCGGCCTGCCCAAGTGGCTGGCCAAGGGGCTGGCAGCCACCATCGGCACGGTCGGCGGCTGGCTGGGCGAGCCTCCCTACGGCCCGGGTCAGGGCCCGTACGAGAGCCACGACTTTGCCGACAATGGTCTGAGCCACAGCGAAGCCCGCTATCAAGCCTTCCGCGAGCTCTATGAGCAGCGCCCGCAGATCAAGTTGGGGGGTGCCACCGCCCACTGGATCTATCAGGGGCTGACGGGGGCGGACGCCGCCGTGGCCGAGGCCGGCGTCATCAAGACGCCGCTGCTGGTGCTGCAGGCCGGTGACGACGGCGTGGTGGACAACGCCGCGCAGGATGCCTTCTGCGCGCTCGCTCGCTGCGAGGGAGGCAAACCGCTGCGCATAGAAGGGGCCTGGCACGAGCTGTTCATGGAGGCCGATCCCCAGCGCCAGGCCGCGCTCAACGCGACTCTGGCCTTCTTCGCACGCTACTAGCGGCTGGTTATTTTTTGTATCCCTAAATAAATGGGGTCGCGGGAGCGGTTGCTGTACACTGCTCCCGCTTTCATTCGTAACCCCGAGGTGATGATGTATAAGGTCGTTGTATCCGATCTCGATGGCACCCTGCTCAACGGGCAGCACCAGATCTCCCCCCGCACCCGCGATACCCTGCACCGTCTGGTGGATCAGGGGATCAAGTTCGTGGTGGCCACCGGCCGTCACCATGTGGATGTGCGCAGCATCCGCGACACGCTCGGGCTCGACATCTATCTCATCACCTCCAATGGCGCCGTGGTGCACGACAAGCAGGATCAGCTGATCTTCAACCAGGCCCTGCCGGACAGCGTGGCGGCCGAGCTGATCGCGCTGGAGCGCGACCCCTCCATCCACATCAATCTCTACTACGGCGACGAGTGGCTGGTGGAAGAGGAGATGCCCTGGCTGCTGCAGTTCCATCATGAATCCGGCTTCAGCTATCGCCTGACCGATCTCGCCAGCCACCCGCTGGACAAGGTCAACAAGGTGTTTTACATCGGCGAGCACGAGAAGCTGCTGCAGATCGAGGCAGAGCTGAACCAGCGTTATGGTGATCGGCTCAACGTCACCTTCTCCCTGCCGGACTGCCTCGAGGTGATGCACGCAGGGGTCCACAAGGGCAATGCCGTGCGCGCCGTGCTGGAGCAGCATGGGCTGGAGATGTCCCAGGCGGTGGCCTTTGGCGACGGCATGAACGACTTCGAGATGCTGAGCATGGTCGGCCGCGGCGTGGTGATGGGCAATGCCCACGACCGGCTCAAGCTGGCGCTGGCCAACCACGAACAGACCCTGAGCTCCGACGAGGACGGCGTCGCCGTCTATCTGGAGCAGTTGTTCGCCCTGCAGGGCGTCAACGTCGCCTGAGACAAGGCGCCATGAGCAGCTCTGCGGCTCATGGCGCACAACCCCATTCAGCGGCTGAAACGATGGCCGCAGACCCCGCAGCGATAGTGGCGGGACAGGCGTCGATCCAGAGTACGCCCCAGCCACCAGCCCAGCCCTCCACCTATCAATCCACCCAATACGGCACCACCCAACGCTCCCGCCAGGGCACCGACAACAGTGCCGACACCGCCCAGCGCCGAGCCCGTTGCAACCCCCATTCTGGCGAGCGTGGCGGCGCAGGCATAGCCGCCCGCGGCCCCCAAACCCAGGGCGCAGGCTCGCTTCACCCGTTCATCCTCGATCCGTGCTACCCCTTCACTCATGCAGTGCGGGCATCTCATGGTGTGCTCCTATGCGGATAACCGTCTGAACGACTCGACCGGCGGCCGGGCTCAGGTGGCCGGCTTAAACCGATCCTTGTCGAGCTGGTGCTTCTTCATGCGCAGATAGAGCTTCTTGCGCGGAATGCCAAGGTACTGGGCGGCATCGGTCACCCGGCCGGAAAAGAGGAACAGGGTATCCTCGATCACCCGCCGCTCGAACTCCTCCACCAGGTCGTCCAGCGGCTCCTTGCCGCTGGCCAGGGGGATGACCTGCTCCGCGCCGGCCAGCTTGACGATGCCCACCGCATAGAGCTCGGCCACGTTGCGCAGCTCGCGCAGGTTGCCGGGCCACTGATGCCGCTTGAGCGTCTCCAGATAGGCGCGATCCACCGCCGGCACCGGCCGGCCGATGCGCTTGCAGCCCTGTCGCAGAAAGGCCCGGAACAGGGGGATGATGTCACAGCTGCGCTCCACCAGCCGGGGCAGCTTGAGCCGCACCTGGGAGAGGAAATAGTAGAGCTCCGGCATCAGTTGCTGGCGCTCCACCAGCGCCTCCGGCGACTCGTCAAACAACCCTATGGTACGCAGCGACTTGCTCCCCTTGCGCTCCTGATCCAGCAGGTGGTTGCCGAGCCAGCGCTGGCAGTCGGCACTCAGGCGGGCCGGGGATTGCAGCACCAGGGTACCCTGCCCCGCCTGTGCCAGGCTGGCCTGCACTTCCGCCAGGCTGGGGGCCGAGACACAGTCGTGCAGTTGGAAGGCTTGCTCCCGGCGCGCGCTGATCCGGTGCAGCAGCCGGGCCAGGGTGTGACGACCCGAGCCGGCCGGTCCCTCCAGCAACAAGTCCTTGTCGGTCTGTGCCAGCTGGTTGAGCTGGCTGCGAAGCGCCACTATCTGCGGACTGGTGCCGATCAGCTCGTCATCCACCGTCGCCTGGATCTCGCTGCAGCGCGCCAGCACGGCGCTGCGCTGTCGGCAGGCCCGCTCCAGCAGGCCCAACAGATCCTGCGGATTGAGCGGTTTCTCCAGAAAGTCGAACGCCCCCTGCTTGACCGCCCGCACCGCCAGCGGGATATCCCCGTGGCCGGTGATCATGATGACCGGGATCTCGGCGTCCAACGCCTGCACGCTGGCCAGCAGGTCCATGCCGTTCATGGCCGGCATGTAGATGTCAGAGACCAGCACCCCTGGCCACTGATCGGCCAGCAGCGCCAGCGCCTCGTGGGGCGAAGTCGTCGCCCTGGGGTGGTAGCCGGAGAGGCGCAGCAGGTGGCAATAGGATTCCAGCACGTCCTCGTCATCGTCCACCAGCAGCACGTTGGCAGGACGGTTAGCGGGCAACAGCATCGATGGCGTTCTCCTCGTTCTGATGGGCGACCGACCCGGCAGGGTCGGCCAACGCAAATTCCATGATTACCATGGCGCCGCCGCTCAGTGCCGATCCCAGCATGATTTCGCCGCCGCAACGGGCCAGCAGGGAGCGACAGATGGTCAGCCCCAACCCCAGTCCAACCTCCTTGGAGGTGGTGAAGGGGGTAAACAACCTCGGCAGAATGGCCTCGCTGAAGCCGGCGCCGCTGTCGACCACCGCCAGCCGCAGCCGCGCCTCGCTTCGTTCCAGCAACTGCAGCCTGATCTCACGCCGCGCCAGCCCGGCCACCGCATCCAGTCCGTTCACCAGCAAGTTCACCAGCACCTGCTCCAGCAGCACGGGGTCGGTCTCAAGCCAGAGCCCGTACGGCAGTTCGTTGTGGAAGATGCAGCCATCGCGCTTCGCCCGCGTCTCCAGCAGCAGCAGTGCCTGTTCGGCCAGCACCCCCAGCTCGAGCCGGACCCTCACCTCCTCGGCCGGCGACTTGCGGGCGAAGTGGCGCAGGGCATTGATGATCCGGCTCATGCGCCGCCCCAGCTTGTCGAGCTTGCCCAGATCCTGGTCCAGCGCCTGCAGCTGACCGGCGGCGAGCGCCGTCCGGCTGGTGTAGAGGTAGGTCATCATCGCCGACAGCGGCTGGTTCAGCTCGTGGGCCAGGCTGGTCATCGCCTGCCCCACCACCGCCATCTTGGCCGCCTGGATCAGCTCATCCTGGGTCTGCAGCAGAGTGCGCTCCGCCTGCTGGCGCTGCACCACCTCCTCCGCCAGCAGCCGGTTGTTCTCGGTCAGCTCGCGGGTCCGCTCCGCCACCCGCAGGCTGAGCTCCCTGGCCGTCAGCTCCTGGCGGGTGACATCCGTGATGGTGATGATGAACCTGTACCCGCGCCCCTGCTCGAAGCGGCGCAGATTGAGGTGCAAAAAGCGGGGCGTCTCACCCAGCCCACAGGCCAGGGTGCACTCGCTGTGGCCGAACCGGTGCAGCGGCTGGCCCGCCCTGAACTGATCGGCCAGCACCGCCCCCGCCTCTGGCGGAAAGGCCTGCCACAACGGCTGACCTGGTTCGACACCGGTCTGCTGGAACAGGGTGAGCGCGCTCGGGTTGACCGACTCTATGGTGCCATCTGGATGGCAGGTGATGAGGCAGGCCTGGGTGTTGTTGATGAGATTGAGGGCATTGGCCCGCTCCATCTGCTGCAACTGCAGGCTGAAGTGGCGCAGGCTGTCGCCCAGCCGGCCGATCTCGTCCCGGCCGCAGGTGCTGACCGGCACGTCCAGCCGGCCTGCCGCCACCCTGTCCAGCTCCTGTCCCAACAGGTCGAGCCGCTTGATCAGCCGGCGGCCGATCAACACCACCAACACGAAGATGCTGAGCAACAGGGTGAGTGCCAGCACCACCAGGATCACCAGCTTGCCGGTCGCCACCAGCTGGCTGCTGTCCTCCCCCAGCGCACTGAGGGAGCGGTTGGCATCACTCACCATCAGGCTGACCCGCTGATGATAACGCGATACGGAATCGTCCAGCCGCGGTCGCAGGGCCGTCAGCTGCTGGTGGGTCAGCACATCCGCCAGCAGCAGCCGGTGCAGCGGACCGTCCGGCTTCACCAGGGTGATGATGTCCTGCAGGATCTGGCGATAGCTCACGGTCGAGGGGTACTCCGCCAGCCGCGAGGTCAGTGCGTCTATCTCGTCAATCTTGTAGCCGATGAACAGGAAGGCGCTCTCCAGATCCTGCTGATAGCGCTGGGCGATCACCTCGCCCACCAGCGACTGCAGCTCATTCTCCTTGAAGGTGAGATCCTGCAGAGCGGAGAACTCCTTGATGACGTTGCCAAATTCACTCATGTCGTCCGGGCTGGCCACCATGCTGGTCAGGTGCCACTCCACCTCCTGCAGCAGAGGGGCGGCATCGTCAACCAGATCCTGGTGCAGCCAGTTGCTGCGCTTCTGCAGCTGCTGCAGTGTTTCGGCATGTTCGATCTGCTGCTTGAGATAGCGCCCGTGATCCGCCACCAGCGCGCTCAACTCCTCGAACGCCTGGCGCTGCGAGGGAGTCTGATCCCCCGGGGTGCCCAGCAGATAGGCGCGCTGGATATCCCGCAGGGTGGTGGACACCGCGTTGGAGAGGCGCTGGTACTGCACCGGGTCCCGGGTATCGCGCAGCTGGGCCAGCAACAACAACAGGCGGGAACTGGCCCGCTCCAGCTGGTAGGCGCCGTCGATGGCGGGCAGGCTCTCCTCCACGATGAGGTGGATCTGCCGGCCCAGCCGATCCCACATCACATAGGCGGCCATGCCCATGGCACCGGTCAGGGCCGTGATGGTCACGAAGGCGAGGATGAGCCGCCGTCCCAGAGTGCGCGGCATGGCCAGCATGCGCCCCAGCCGGCTCATGGTCTGGCTGCCTGTTCGACCAGGCGCTGCGCCTCGTGCAGGCGCGCCTCGGTCGCCTGGCGCCACTGATGCATCACCCGCTCCGCCTGCGGATTGCCCTGCTCCCGGTCATAGAGGCCGTCAAACAGCGCCAGCAACGCCGGATCCTGCGCCTCCTGCTCGCTCAGCGGCGGCGTGCTCGCCTTGGCGACGGCCTGCTCCAGCAGCGCGACCCGCCAGGGCTCGCCATGGGTATTCAGACCGTTGATCCCCTGCCAGGTCATCTTCAGCCTGGGTAACTGCTGGGTGATGGTCTGCTCGAACAAGGCCTTGAGCAGACCGGCCCGCCGATAGAGCAGCGCCTTGTCGGTGACATAGCGGGTCTGCCGGGCCAGCCGGGGTTGGCTCAAGGTGGCCTTGGCCATGCCGGGGGTAGCGATGATGGCTTGGCCGCTATCGGAGAGCAGGTACTGGATGAACAGAGCCGCGCTGGCCGGCTGGGTGCTGTGGCGTGCCACCCCCAGGTAGGTCGGCAGGATCACCGAGTCGGGCATGATGTTGAAGCCGACATGATCGAAACGGGCCTGGCTGTTGAGGGCGTAGCTGTCGATCACCAGGCCGGCCCCCGCCAGACCCCGGCTGATGCCGTCGCTCACCCCGAAGCTGCGCGCCGTGATGGCCGACAGGTTGCCGCCCAGCCGCATCAGCAGGGCCCAACCCTGCTGCCAGCCATATTGCTGCAGCACGCTCTCTACCATCATGTGGGTGGTGCCGGACTGGGAGGGCGAGCTCATCATCACGTGCCCCATGAAGAGCGGGGACGCCAGCTGCTGCCAGGTGGTGGGCAGCGGCAGCTGATATTTGGCCAGATAATGGCGGTTATACATGATGCCACTGCTGGAATAACCGACCACGGCCACTTTATTGCCCAGCCCGAGAGTATGAGGAGCGAGCTATTTGGGCGGCATAGTTTCATTTGGCAAAGCGGCCAGCAAACCGGCTTTGTCCAGCGTGTTAAAAAAAGTCGGCGATGACGACATGATAATATCGACTTTCGGTGCACCGGCTTCCGTTAATAAACGCAGGGAGGGAATCGTGCGCCGATAAATAACCTCGATCCGGATCCCGGGATATTGTTCGGCAAAGCCCTCGATCACCGCCTTGACCGGCGCCTCAGAAAAGGAAGTAAGCACCGTCAGCGAGGCGGCCTGAAGGGTGCTGAATGGCAACAAAACACAGCCCATGAACAGGGCCAGCCGGCGGAAAAAGAGGTGCATGAGTATCGGTCGACTCGCGCTTTAATTCAGGATTATGTGCAGTACATCTAATATTTGGCACATGCCGTTATTTTTATTTCCACGAGGATGAGCCAGTTCTGACTCATTATGCCTCGGCATGCCGCTATTGTTATTCATCGAATATCAATAGGACAGTTCAAATATGTCATTTTTGACTCATGGTTTTCCCATGATTGAGTCAGAGTTGACCCATATCCGGCTTTTTGCCGGCTGAATTTCTCCCTTCATATGATGGCAGCCGTTATCAGAGCTCCCTCTGAAACCAAGCTGCCAAATATAAACGGAGAACCCCATGTTCAACTTTTTCAAGACGCGAGCCGACCTGCCGGTCATGGAAGCCTCGCCCGATAAAATCCGCTCCATTTACCGCAAGTACCAGTGGCAGGTCTTCCTGGGTCTGGTACTCGGTTACGCCATGTTCTATGTCGTGCGCATGAGCCTCAACGTGGTCAAGAAGCCCATGCTGGACTCCGGCGTGGTGACCCTGGAAGAGCTGGGGGTCATCGGTTCCGCCTTCCTGTTCACCTACGCCGTCGGCAAGTTCTCCAACGGTTTCCTCTCCGACTACGCCAACATAGGCCGCTTCATGTCGGTCTCGCTGGGGCTCTCGTCCATCTGCACCATCCTGATGGGCATGAACACCGCCACCTTCTTTCTGGTGCTGATGTGGGGTCTGAACGGCTGGTTCCAGTCCGTCGGGTCCGCCCCGTCCTGCGTCTCCATCTTCCAGTGGTTCTCCCCCAAGCAGCGGGGCTCGGTCTACTCCATCTGGGGCGGCTCGCGCAACATAGGGGAAGGCATCTCCTGGATCCTGACCGCCACCATCGTCAGCTACTTCGGCTGGAAGGCCGGTTTCATCGGCGCCGGCATCGCCTCCCTGATCGCCGCCCTGTGCATGTATCTGGTGCTGAAAGATCGCCCGCAGACCTACGCCCTGCCGGAGCCGGCCGTCGCCTTTGGTGAAGCACCCGAGATTGCCAAGAAGGTGGACCCGGCCGAAATCCGCCGCGCCCAGCTGTTCGTGCTCAAGCAGCCCGCCGTCTGGCTCATCGCCGCCGCCTGCGCCTGCATGTACATGTCCCGCTACGCCATGAGCTCCTGGGCCGTGCTCTACCTGCAGGAGCAGAAGGGCTACAGCCTGATCGACGCCGGCTTTGCCATGTCGGCCTATCCCATCGCCGGTTTCCTCGGCGCCATTCTGGCCGGGATCATCTCCGACAAGCTGTTCAACGCCAACCGCCACATCCCGACCCTGCTCTACGGCTTGGCCAACGTGGCCGGTATGTGCCTGATGTTCTGGGGCCCGCAGAGCCGCATGATGGATGCCGTTGCCCTCGCCCTGATCGGTTATGCCATCGGCGGGCTGGTGGTCTTCCTGGCCGGTCTGACCGCCTGCGACCTGATGCCCAAGACCGCAGTGGGCGCCGTGAAGGGCTTCATCGGCCTCTGCTCCTACATCGCCGCCTCCATCCAGGAGCTGGTTTCTGCCGCCCTGATCAAGACCAGCGAGATCGACGGCGTCACCCACTACGACTTCAGCAGCGCCCAGTACTTCTGGCTCGGTGCCTCCGTGGTCTCCATGCTGCTCGCCATGACGGTGTGGAACGCCAAGAAAGTCGTCAACCACTGATCCCCGTTCAGCACAAGGGTGGCCCGTCGGCCACCCTTGTGCATTTTCCTCGCAACAGGAGCATCCCATGCGCAAGACCAAAATCATCGCCACCCTGGGCCCGGCCAGCTCATCCGCCACTATGGTGGAGCAGCTGATCCAGGCGGGAGCCAATGTATTCAGGCTGAACTTCTCCCACGGCAGTCCGGAGCAACACCTGGCCCTGGCGGCCAAGATCCGGGCCTGCGCCGCCCGCCTCGACCGCGAGATAGGCATACTCGCCGACCTGCAGGGCCCCAAGATCCGCATCGCCAGCTTTGCCGACGGCAGCATCCGGCTGCAACCGGGCGATCCCTTCACCATCGATGCCGGCCTGGACAGCCACCTGGGCGATCAATCGCGGGTCGGTACCGACTATCCGGCGCTGGCTGGCGAACTGCAGACGGGCAACGTCGTGCTGCTGGATGACGGCCGCATCCAGCTCTGCGTGGAACAGGTGATCGGCGAGCGCATCGAGACCCGGGTACTGGTCGGCGGCACCCTGTCCAGCCGCAAGGGCATCAACGTGCTGGGCGGCGGTCTGAGCGCTCCGGCCCTGACCGACAAGGACAAGGCCGACATCCTGACGGCCCGCCTGCTCGAGGCCGACTATATCGCCGTCTCGTTTCCGCGCAGCGCCGCCGATCTCGAAGAGGCCAGAACCCTCATTCGTGCCAGCGGTAGCCGGGCGGCCATCGTGGCCAAGGTGGAACGGGCGGAGGTGGTGGCGTCAGTGGCCGCCATGGATGAGCTGATTCACGCAGCCGACCTCATCATGGTGGCGCGTGGGGATCTGGGGGTAGAGATTGGCGATGCCAGACTGCCCGGCGTGCAGAAGAGGTTGATCCGGCGCTGCCGGGCGCTCGACCGCCCGGTCATCACCGCTACCCAGATGATGGAATCCATGATTGCCAGCCCCATGCCCACCCGGGCCGAGGTCATGGATGTGGCCAATGCCGTCATGGATGGCAGCGATGCGGTGATGCTGTCGGCCGAGTCGGCAACCGGCCGCTATCCGGTGGAAGCGGTCGCCGCCATGGCCCGCATCGCGCTGGCCGCCGAACAGGAGATGGAACCGGCAGGGCATGGCCTCGCGGCCAGCCACGGGGAGCTGGCCAGGTTGGCCTGACGCCCTACCAGATGAGGTTTTTCAGGTTCAGCTTGTCGAACATGCTGCCCTTGTTCTGCCATGCGAAGCTCTGGTTGGCCCCGCCGAAGCAGTCGGCCAGCCGCAGCGG
The DNA here is from genome assembly GCF_027705845.1 of Aeromonas sp. S41-2. Lineage (NCBI taxonomy): Bacteria > Pseudomonadati > Pseudomonadota > Gammaproteobacteria > Aeromonadales > Aeromonadaceae > Aeromonas > Aeromonas sp. S41-2. The sequence continues at coordinate 54,028 of NZ_JAPDCG010000012.1, forward strand.
GGTGCCCGGCTTGTGACGACGGCCGGCCACATCCAGACAGCGGTCAGCCTTGCTGTTGAACAGCCGATCTTCCTGCCACTGCCATTGCCGGCTCTCATCCTGGCACTCGGCCATGGTCAGCTCGCTCACCCCTTTGGCCACCAGGCAACGCTGGTCAAGCTGCAAGGCACCGGCATCCCAGCTGAACTGCTGGCGAACAGTCTGGTCGCAAGGCTGGGTGATCAGCTGATTGTGGTCATTGAGAGCCACGCAGAATCCGGCATCGGTTACCAGCGCAGAGGTGGCAATACTCTGCATGGGGGCAGCCCCCATCAGGATCTCGTCGGGTTTGGGTTTGTATGAGCAGCCGCTGAGGGCCACGACAACCAGCGCCAGTGTACTGACGCGAAAAGAATTTGGGTGCATATGACATGTTGGCCTGAATTGTGTTCAATAACGCCCACTTGCCGTGGGTCTGCGTCCCAGCATACCCGAAGCGACAGCGAGAAAGTGCCAACAGAAATGTAAACAGACGTGACAGAAACCTGCATCAGCAGGCTGGCAGACGACAGAAAGCAAAAAACCCCGCCTGAGCGGGGTTTTTCAGAATGTGGTCGGTGATAAAGGATTCGAACCTTTGACCCTCTGGTCCCAAACCAGATGCGCTACCGGGCTGCGCTAATCACCGAGGCTTTAAAAAGCTTTCTTTTCAAAACACAAAGACGACCATGAACGGTCATCCTCGTCATACAGCAAGTATGGTGCGAAGAGAGGGACTCGAACCCTCACACCCGGGGGGCACTAACACCTGAAGCTAGCGCGTCTACCAATTCCGCCACCTTCGCATACCTGACAAGCTGTAAAATGGGGTGGCTGATGGGGCTCGAACCCACGACAACCGGAATCACAATCCGGGACTCTACCAACTGAGCTACAGCCACCACAGCTGTTTTCGTTCTTCAACTCGCCCGCTTAACCGGCGCACTTTTGATGGTGCGCCCGACAGGATTCGAACCTGTGACCTCTGCCTCCGGAGGGCAGCGCTCTATCCAGCTGAGCTACGGGCGCTACGCTGTCGAACGGGGCGCAATATTAATGATGGGGACCCACCTTGTCTACTATTTTTTTATCCCACAGAATCAACCGCTTGTTTTTCCATCGTTTCTGGCTTTTTTTAAGCGTTTTTGTTTCATTCAGGCTGGATCCAGCCCAGCTCCGCTACTTTTGGCTCCCCCCACATAGCAATCCGATGATGGGCAAAACTTGACTTGCCTCAAAGCCCCCCTAGAATGAATGAACGTTCATTCAGCCGTTGTGATCATCCCGTCATGAACAAGAAAGAACGCATTTTCGATGCGGCTCATGAAGTACTCGGCGAACAGGGTTTCCACGGTCTCTCCATTGCCGTGGTGGCCAAGAAAGCCAGGGTGGCGGCAGGCACCATCTATCGCTATTTCAGCGACAAGGATGACCTGATCCGCCAACTCTATCGGCACACCATCCTCCAGTGTCATCCCCTGGTCATGGAAGGCGTGCAGACAGAGGAGGTATCGTTCGAACAATTTCGGCGTTTGTGGCTCAACATCCACGCCATCTTTGTCGACGAACCGAACGCGCTCAAATGCAAATTGCAGTATGAAACATCCCCGCTGGGAGCAGAGCTGGAGCAGGACCCGGTCATCAAGGCTGCCTGGGCCCCGCTGGATCGCTTCTTCGAACGGGGTCTGGAACAGGGTCTGTTTATCGACCTGCCCGTCCGGGTACTGCAGGTGCTGAGCCTGGATTGCGTGGCAAATATGGCGCTGCAAAGCCAGGTGCACCAATTCGAACTGACGCAAGACCAGCTGGAAGCCGTGATCCGGGCCTGCTGGCGAGCTATTTTGACCCCTTAAACATTGCACTCATATCTCAGGAGCGAGAGTTCATGAAAAAGTGGATGAGCATCATGTTGCTCATCGCGCTGGCCCTGTTCGGCAGCGTGATTGGCTTCAACCTGTTCAAGCAAAAAATGATAGCCAACTACATGGCCAACATGCCGGAGCCCGAGTTTCCGGTCACCACCCACAAGGTGGAGACCCGCGACTGGGTGCCGACCATCGAGGCTATCGGTTTCATCGAACCCAACCAGGGGGTAACCCTGTCAACCGAGCAATCCGGCACCATCGACAGCATCTCCTTCGAGTCGGGTGATACCGTCAAGCCGGATCAGCTGCTGCTGAGCCTGGATGCCAGCGTCGAGAAGGCCAACCTGCGCGCCTCCATGGCCAAGCTGCCGGCGGCCAAGGCCAAGTTCGATCGCTATCAGAACCTGTTCACCAAGGGATCCATCTCCCGCGACCAGCTGGACGACACCGAGGCGACCTACCGCTCCCTCGAGGCCGATATCGAGAGTCTGAAATCGACCATCGCCCGCCGCGAAGTGCGCGCACCGTTTGCCGGCGTAGTCGGCCTGCGCAACGTCTTCCTCGGCCAGTACCTGCAACCGGGTACCGACATCGTCCGGCTGGAAGACACCAGCGTGATGCGCCTGCGCTTCACCGTGCCGCAGACCGATATCTCCCGCATTCGCCTGAATCAGGACATCCTGATCAACGTGGATTCCTACCCGCATCGCCAGTTCAAGGGCCACATCAGCGCCATCGAGCCGGCCGTCAACTACCAGAGCGGCCTGATCCAGGTGCAGGCGGACATCCCCAACAACGACGGCCAGCTGCGCTCCGGCATGTTTGCCCGCGCCAGCATTCTGCTGCCGGCCCAGAAGGACCAGATCGTGCTGCCGCAGACCGCCATCACCTTTACCCTGTATGGCGAGAACGTCTACCTGGTCAAGGAGAAGGATGGCGTGAAGCGCGTCGAGCAGGTGGTGGTCAAGGTCAGCGAGCGCAAGGGCAACGATGCGCACGTGGTCTCCGGCATCAAGGCGGGTGACGAAGTGGTCATGTCCGGCCAGGTACGCCTGAGCAACGGCGCCAAAGTGAAAATCGTGCAGGACCAGGGCCTGAAGGTTCCGGACCAGGTTCCCATGCTGTAAAACGCGGAGAGACAGATGCGCTTTACCGATATATTCATCAAGCGGCCCATCCTGGCCATCTCGATCAGCTTTCTGATCGCGTTGCTGGGTGTCCAGGCCGTGTTCAAGATGCAGGTGCGGGAATACCCCGAGATGACCAACACGGTCGTCACGGTCAGCACCAGCTACTATGGCGCGAGTGCCGACCTGATCCAGGGCTTCATCACCCAGCCACTGGAACAGGCCATCGCCCAGGCGGACAACATCGACTTCATGACGTCGTCCACCCAGCTCGGCAGCTCGACCATCACTGCCTACATGAAGCTCAACACCAACCCGAATGCGGCCCTGTCCGACATTCTGGCCAAGGTCAACTCGGTACGTTCCCAGTTGCCGAAGGAGTCGGAAGATCCCTCGGTAACCATGTCGACCGGCTCGACCACGGCGGTGCTCTACATCGGCTTTACCAGCCCCGAGCTCAACGCCAGCCAGATCACCGACTACCTGGAGCGGGTCATCAAGCCCCAGCTCTTCACCGTCGGCGGCGTCTCCAAGGTCGACATGTACGGTGGTACCAAGTACGCCCTGCGGGTGTGGCTGGATCCGGCCAAGATGGCGGCGTTCAACCTGACCGCCGCGGACGTGATGAGCGTGCTCAACAGCAACAACTATCAGTCCGCCACTGGTCAGGCCACCGGCTACTTCACCCTCTACAACGGCAATGCCGAGACCCAGGTCAATACCACCGAGGAGCTCGAGCGCCTGGTGGTGGCCACCCGTGACGGCAAGGTGATCCGTCTGGCAGACATCGCCAAGGTCAGCCTGGAGAAGAGCCACGATACCTATCGCGCCACCGCCAACGGCCGCGAAGCCGTGGTACTGGCCATCAACGCGGCGCCGACCGCCAACCCGATCAACATCGCCCACGACGTGCTGGAGATGCTGCCGAGTCTGAAGAGCAACATGCCGAGCACCATGGAGGCCAACGTCCTCTATGACTCGACCGTAGCCATCAACGAGTCGATCAGCGAGGTTATCAAGACCATCGCCGAGGCAGCCGCCATCGTGCTGGTGGTGATCACCCTGTTCCTTGGTTCGTTCCGGGCAGTCATCATCCCGATTATCACCATTCCCCTCAGCCTGATCGGGGTGGTGATGGTGATGCAGATGTTCGGCTTCTCCATCAACCTGATGACCCTGCTGGCCATGGTGCTGGCCATCGGTCTGGTGGTGGATGACGCCATCGTGGTGCTGGAGAACGTGGATCGCCACGTCAAGGAGGGGGAAGAACCGTTCCGGGCCGCCATCATAGGTACCCGTGAAATCGCCGTGCCGGTTATCGCCATGACGGTCACCCTGGCCGCCGTGTATGCGCCGATCGCCCTGATGGGGGGCATCACCGGCTCCCTGTTCAAGGAGTTTGCCCTCACCCTGGCTGGCGCCGTGTTCGTGTCGGGCATCATAGCGCTGACACTGTCGCCCATGATGTGCGCCAAGATGCTCAAGGCCAACGAGGAACCGGGCAAGTTCGAGAGCAAGGTGCATCACCTGCTCGACCGCATGACGGTCCGCTACGATGCCATGCTGCACGCCGTGATGCAGAAGCGCATCGTGGTGGTGCTGTTCGCCGTCATCGTCTTCGCCAGCCTGCCGATGCTGTTCAAGTTCATTCCGAGCGAACTGGCACCGAACGAAGACAAGGGCGTCATGGCCGTGCTGGGCACCGCCCCCTCCAACGTCAACCTGGACTACATCCAGGGCACCATGGAGCAGGTGAACAAGGTGCTGGACGAACAGCCGGAAGTGGCCTTCTCCCAGGTCTTCTCCGGGGTGTTCAACGCCAACCAGGCGTTCGGTATCGCCTCCATGGTGCCGTGGAGCCAGCGTGAAGCGAGCCAGAAAGAGGTGCTGGAGCGGGTTGGCAAGCTGGTCGAGAACGTGCCCGGCATGTCCATCACCACCTTCCAGTTCCCGGAATTGCCGGGTGCCTCGAGTGGCCTGCCGATCCAGTTCGTCATCACCACGCCGAACAACTTCGAGAGCCTCTATCAGGTGGCGAGCGAGATCCTGACCGCAGCCCAGGGGAGCGGACGCTTCGTCTACTCCGAGCTGGACCTGCAGTACGACTCCGCCACCATGAAGATCAAGATCGACAAGGACAAGGCGGGTGCCTACGGCATTACCATGCAGGACATCGGCATCACCCTGGGTACCATGATGTCGGACGGTTACGTCAACCGGATCGACCTGGATGGCCGCTCCTACGAGGTGATCCCGCAGGTCGAGCGCAAATACCGCCTCAACCCCGAGTCGATCAAGGGCTACTACGTGCGGGCGGCCGACGGCCAGTCCATCCCGCTCGGCAGCCTGATCAGCATCGAGGTGGTCGGCGAGCCGCGCGCCCTGCCCCACTTCAACCAGCTCAACTCGGCCACCATAGGTGCCGTGCTGATGCCGGGCACCACCATGGGCAACGCCATCGCCTGGCTGGATGCCACCGCCAGCGAGAAGCTGCCGCAGGGTTACCGTTACGACTACATGGGCGAAGCCCGCCAGTTCGTGACCGAAGGCAGCGCCCTGTACGCCACCTTCGCCCTGGCGCTGGCCATCATCTTCCTGGTGCTGGCGATCCAGTTCGAGTCGGCCCGCGACCCGCTGGTGATCATGGTCTCCGTCCCACTGGCCATCAGTGGCGCACTGATCGCGCTGGCCTGGGGTGCCGCCACCATGAACATCTACTCTCAGGTGGGTCTGATCACCCTGGTCGGCCTGATTACCAAGCACGGTATCCTGATCTGCGAGGTGGCCAAGGAGGAGCAGCTGCTGCACGGTCGCAACCGGATGGAGGCCGTGATGGCCGCCGCCAAGGTGCGTCTGCGCCCCATCCTGATGACCACGGCCGCCATGATCGCCGGTCTCATCCCGCTGCTCTATGCAACGGGGGCCGGGGCTGCCCAGCGCTTCAGCATCGGCATCGTGATCGTGGCCGGTCTGGCCATCGGCACCCTGTTCACCCTGTTCGTGCTGCCGGTGATCTACACCTACCTGGCCTCCGAGCACAAACCGCTGCCGGTGTTTGACGAATCCATTCCGCCCAAGGCGAAAGGGAGTCATTAAGAACCACCCCTAATCAACAAGGCCCCGTTTCGGGGCCTTGTTTTTATCACGCTAACGAAACACGACATAAGTGCATGAAGCAGTTAAACTAAATGGCAATATATCCAGACCGCAAGGACGCCATGTCAGGACTCTTCTCCAAGACCGCTAGGGCCGTCGGCCGTAACGGACTCTCATACCGCCTGCTCTCCTACATTCTGGTGTGCAGTACCGTATTGGCGATGATCATTACGGTGTTGCAGCTTGCCTGGGATTACCGCAAGGACGTGGCCGTGATCGAGGACAGCATCGGCCAGATCGAGGCTTCCTTCCTGCAGCCCATCGCCGCCAGTCTGTGGAACCTGGACGAAGAGCAGGTCAAGGTACAGATCGAAGGCATCATGAACCTGCCCAACATGCAGTTCGTGATGGTGAAGGAGATGCTCGGCAACTCGGAAGTGCCGCTGCTGACCCAGGGGGTGGAGCGGGAAAGCTACGACATCTCCCGCGAGTTCAACCTCACCTATCAGGGCGAGGTGGTAGGCAAGCTGTTCGTCGCCGCCTCCCTCGAGCAGATCTACCAGCGCCTCATTGAAAAATCGGTGCTGATCATGGTCAGCCAGACCATCAAGACCCTGGTGGTCTCGTTCTGCATCCTGATCATCATCTACTACCTGGTGGTGCGGCACCTCAACCGCATCGCCAACTATGCCCAGAAGTTCAATCTGGATCGGCTGGCCATCGAGCTGACCCTGGAGGGGCGCCCCCTGCCCCGCAAGAAACCCGACGAGCTCGACACCCTGGTCGCCACCCTCAACCAGATGCGAACCCGGCTCAACGACGAATTTGCGGCGCGCCATCAGGCCGCCGAGCAGCTGCAACAGGAGCGTGACTTCTCCGCCACCCTGATCAACTCGGCCAACATGGTCATCTGCTGCATGGAGCCGGACCTCAACATCGCCAGCATCAACCCGGCGGCCATTCTGCTGACCGGCTACCACCAGCAGGAGATACTGCAGCACAACTGGCTGGATCTGTTCGTCAGCAAAGCCCAGCGCGACGAGCTGGCGGCCACCCTGGCCGATCACGGCTCCATCGAGGACAAAGAGGTCATCATGCATGACCAGCAGGGCCACGAGCTGGTGCTGCAGTGGACCTTCGCCCCCTTCTACGAGGGGCCCAACCTCAAGTATCTGATCGGCTTTGGCTACGACATCACCCGCCTCAAGAAAGTGGAGCGGGAGATCATCCAGCTCAACGAACAGCTGGAGGGCAAGGTGGTGGAGCGCACCCGCAGCCTGAGCGATGCCAACGACCAACTGGGCAAGGCCTACGACGACCTGAAACAGGCCCAGCAGACCCTGGTGGAGTCGGAGAAGATGGCCTCCCTCGGTTCGCTGGTGGCCGGCGTGGCCCACGAGATCAACACCCCCATCGGCATCAGCGTGACTGCCTCTTCCTACCTGCAGGAGCGGGTGGCCGACTTCAAGCAGCACATCGACTCCAAGCAGCTTTCGCGCTCCTATCTCACCGAATTTACCGTCAACCTAGACGAGTCCATGCAGCTGCTGCAGGGCAACCTGCGCCGCGCCTCGGAGCTCATCGCCAGCTTCAAGCAGGTGGCGGTGGATCAGTCGTCCGAGGCCCGCTACAACTTCAGCCTCGCCGACAACCTGCACCAGGTGGTGGTCTCCCTCGGCCACAAGCTGAAGAAGGCCCAGTGCGAGGTGGATATCCAGTGCGATCCCAAACTGTCGATCTTCTCCTTCCCTGGCAGCTTCACCCAGATCTATTCGAACCTGATCCTCAACTCCATCAACCACGGCTTCGACAACTGGGACAAGCCCAAGAAGATCACCATCAAGGTGGAGCAGCAGGGTGAAGAGCTGCTGATCGACTACAGCGACAACGGCCGCGGCATCCCGCCCGAGATCTTGCCGCGCATCTTCGACCCCTTCGTCACCTCCAAGCGGGGCCAGGGCGGCAGCGGGCTCGGCACCCACATCATCTACAACCTGGTGGTGCAGCTGCTGCGCGGTCGCATCAACTGCGTCAGCGAGCCGGACAACGGCGCCCAGTTCCATATTCGCCTGCCGATCCAACATAACTGAGCGCTGGCTCTTGTGAGCCAGCCGCTTTATCCCCATCATGCTGTGATTGCATTCTTAATGAGCGGAGAACCTCGCAATGGCACAGCATTTTGACTATATCGCCATCGGCGGCGGCAGCGGCGGCATCGCCTCGGCCAACCGGGCTGCCATGTACGGTAAGAAAGTTGCCCTGATTGAAGCCAAAGAGTTGGGTGGAACCTGCGTCAACGTCGGCTGCGTGCCGAAGAAGGCCATGTGGTATGCCGGCCAGATCGCCGATGCCCTGAAATATGGCGCCGACTACGGCTTCGACACCACCCTCAACCACTTCAACTGGGCCAAGCTGGTCGAGTCCCGCCAGGCCTACATCGGCCGCATTCATCAGTCCTACCAGAACGTGCTGGGCAAGAACCAGATCACCGTCATCAAAGGCTTCGCCCGCTTCGTCAGCAGCAACACCATCGAAGTGAATGGCGAGCAGTACAGCGCCGATCACATCCTGATCGCCACCGGCGGCCGCCCTGAAGTGCCGGCCATCCCGGGTGCCCAGCTGGGCATCGACTCCGACGGCTTCTTCGAGCTGCAGAGCCAGCCCAAGCGGGTTGCCGTGGTTGGTGCCGGCTATATCGCAGTGGAGATCGCCGGCGTGATGCAGGCACTCGGCTCCGAGACCCATCTGGTAGTGCGCAAACATGCGCCACTGCGCAACTTCGACCCCATGATCCACGAGACTCTGGTGGAGATCATGGCGCAGGAAGGGCCCAAGCTGCACACCCACGCCATTCCGAAAGCCGTGGTCAAGAACGCCGATGAGAGCCTGACCCTGCAGCTGGAAGATGGCCGCCACCTCACCGTCGACTGCCTGATCTGGGCCATCGGCCGCGTCCCGGCCACCGACAACCTCAATCTGGCCGCCGCCGGCATCGAGTTGGACGAGAAGGGCTTTATCCCGACCGACAAGTTCCAGAACACCGCCGTCGCCAACCTCTATGCCGTCGGTGACAACACCGGCCGCATCCAGCTCACCCCGGTGGCTGTCGCGGCGGGCCGCCGCCTCTCCGAACGGCTGTTCAACAACAAACCCAACGAGCACCTCAACTACGATCTGGTGCCGACCGTGGTGTTCAGCCACCCGCCCATCGGCACCATCGGCCTGACCGAGCCGGAAGCCATCGCCGAATACGGTGAAGATCAGGTCAAGGTCTACCGCAGCCAGTTCACCGCCATGTACTCGGCGCTGACCCAGCATCGCCAGCCCACCCGGATGAAGCTGGTCTGCGTCGGGCCGGAAGAGAAGGTGGTCGGCCTGCACGGCATCGGCTTCGCCATGGACGAGATCCTGCAGGGCTTCGGCGTTGCCATGAAGATGGGCGCCACCAAGGCGGATTTCGACAACTGTGTCGCCATCCACCCGACCAGCGCGGAAGAGTTTGTGACTATGCGCTGATGGCCGTGTGAGGGGAGAAACTCGAGGACGGTCTCGACAACTGCGTTCTCCCTCTTCATCCCACCAGTGCGGAAGAGTTTGTGACCATGCGATAAGCATGTTTGAAACTGGCCTGTCACTCTCAGACCAGTCTCAGTCAATTGCTACCAAACCCGGCCCAGGCCGGGTTTTTTGATCGCAGCCCATCCCTCCACTCTGCCAATCCCCTCCTTTTTTACGCCGATTTTACGCCAGCCAAATCGGGCTTTATGGCGCCTTTACGCCCGTTTTACATACCCTTTCAGCGTCAATGAGACCTATGGGATCGACACGGATATGCATCGATCCCTGACGCTAATTACCTCAACGGAGTCGTTATGAATTGGCTATATCTGCTGCTGGTCCTCGCCCTCGCGGGTTATCTGCTGCGCGCCCTCGCGCGCACCCATGAGTGAGGAACCGGATATGTGGCAAGAGATCATCTATCCCGTCGCGTTCGTGCTGCTGGTGCTGCTGCCGGCGCCTCTGCTTGGCAACTACCTATATCGGGTGTTTGAAGGCAAGAGTCGCTGGCTGGCCCCGCTTGAGCGCGCCACCCTGGCCTGCTGCGGCACGGACGGGCGCGAGCAGGACTGGAAGTCCTACGCCCTCAGCCTGCTGGCCTTCAACGGCGCCGGCTTCGGCCTGCTGTTCCTGATCCTGCTGGCACAGGGGCTGCTGCCCCTCAACCCGCAGCAGCTGCCCGGGCTGAACTGGCAACTCGCCTTCAACACCGCGGTCAGCTTCATGACCAACACCAACTGGCAGGCCTACTCCGGCGAAGCCAGCCTCTCCTACTTCAGCCAGATGGTGGGGCTCACCACCCAGAACTTCGTCTCCGCCGCCACCGGCGCCGCGGTCGCCATCGCCCTGTTTCGCGGCATCGCCCGCCAGCAGACCACCCACCTCGGCAACTTCTGGCAGGATCTGGTGCGTTTCTGTCTCTACGTGCTGCTGCCGATGGCGCTGATCCTGGCGCTGCTGCTGGTCTGGCAGGGGGTGCCCCAGAGCCTGTCTGCCTACCTGCCGTTCCACGCCCTGGAAGGCCAGGAGCAGCTGCTGCCGCTCGGCCCGGCCGCCTCCCAGATCGCCATCAAGCAGCTCGGCTCCAATGGCGGCGGCTTCTTCGGCATCAACTCGGCCCATCCGTTCGAAAACCCGACCGCACTCTCCAACTGGCTGGAGATGGTCGCCCTGCTGACCCTGGCCGCCGCCATGGTCTGCACCCTGGGGCGCTACGTGAAGGATCTGGCCCACAGCCGCGCCATCCTCATCGCCATGACTATCATGCTGGTGCTGGGGCTCTGCCTCGCCATCAGCCAGGAGCTGAAACCGGATCCGGCCCTCGCCCACCTCACCAGCGAAGCCGGCAACTGGGAAGGCAAGGAGAGCCGCTTCGGCCCCGTGCTGTCCAGCATCTGGGAAGTGGCCACCACCGCCGCCTCCAACGGCTCGGTCAACGCCATGCACGACAGCTTCGCCCCGCTCGCCGGCATGGTCGCCATGATCAACATGCTGCTGGGTGAAGTAGTGTTCGGCGGCGTCGGGGCCGGCATCTACGGCATGATGCTGTTCGTGCTGCTGACCGTGTTCCTGTGCGGCCTGATGGTGGGGCGCACTCCGACCTATCTGGGCAAGCGGCTCGGCATCACCGAGATGAAATGGGTGGTCGCCAGCATGCTGGTGATGCCGGTCGGGGTATTGGTGATCGGCGGCATTACCCTGCTGATGCCAAACTCCGCCATCGTCATCGGTCACGACGGCCCCCACGGCCTGTCACGGCTGATCTATGCCTACGCCTCGGCCGCCGGCAACAACGGCTCCGCCTTCGCCGGCTTTGCCGCCGCCGACAGCTGGCAGTGCATCGCCATCGGGCTGGCCATGCTGCTCGGTCGCTTCGGCTACATCATTCCGGTGCTGGCCATCGCCGGCCAGCTGGCCCGCGCCCCGCGCCAGGAGCGAAGCGAGGGGGACTTCCCCGTAAGCGGCCCGCTTTTCATCACTCTGCTGATCGTCACCGTGCTGCTGATGGGAGGTCTCTCCTTCCTGCCGGTGCTGGCGCTGGGCCCGGTGGCGGAACACCTGAGCCTGCTGGGAGGAGCCTTCTGATGCTGCACACCCGACTGATCTGCGTGACCAACTATTCGATGCAGGGAGCTTTCCAATGAGCAAGTCCGCTTCAATGAGCACCGACACCATTCAGGTGAAGGGCAAGAAACAGAAATCACAGATCCTGCAGGCCATGGTGGAAGCCCTCTATCGCTTCAACCCCAGGGCGCTGTTCGGCAGCCCCATCCTGTTCACCCTCTGGCTGGCGGCCGTGATGGCGACCCTGGAGTCGCTGCTGGGGCAGCCGCTCTCCGGCGTCGCTCCTTCGCTGGCCTGGCAGCTGACCGCCTGGCTCTGGCTCACCCTCTGGTTTGCCAACTTCGCCGAGACCCTGGCCGAGGGGCGCGGCAAGGCGCGGGCCGACAGCCTGAAGGCCGGCATGAGCCAGCTCAAGGCACGTCGAGTCACCAGCCCGCAGGATGACAAAGGCGAGTGGGTACCGGCCACCAGCCTGCTCAAGGGCGATCTGGTGCTGGTGCGCAGCGGCGAGATGATCCCGGCCGACGGCGAAGTGGTCGCCGGCATCGCCTCGGTCAACGAGGCGGCCATCACCGGCGAATCCGCCCCCGTCATCCGCGAGTCGGGCACCGACCGCAGCGGCGTGACCGGCAATACCACCGTCGTCTCCGACCAGATCTGGGTGCACATCAGCAACAACCCGGGCGAAAGCACGCTGGATCGGATGATTGCCCTGGTGGAAGGAGCCAAGCGGCAGAAGACCCCCAACGAGATGGCGCTGGATGCCCTGCTGGTGGGGCTGACCCTGATCTTCCTGCTGGTGGTGGCCACCCTGCCCTGGTTCCTCGACTACAACGGCACCCAGGTGCCCCGGCTCTATCTGCTGGCGCTGTTCATCACCCTGATCCCGACCACCATCGGCGGCCTGCTCTCCGCCATTGGCATCGCCGGCATGGACAGGCTGGTGAAGCTCAACGTGATCGCCAAGTCGGGCCGTGCCGTCGAAGCAGCCGGTGATGTGCGCACCCTGCTGCTGGACAAGACCGGCACCATCACCTTCGGCAACCGGATGGCGGACGAGCTGATCCCGGCCCCCGGCGTGGACCCCTCCCTGCTGGCCCAGGCCGCCATGCTGGCCTCGCTCGGTGACAATACGCCGGAGGGCAAATCCATCCTGACCCTGGCGGGCAAGAACCACACCAGACCGAGCCAGCTGGAGAGCGACATCCTCATCCCCTTCAGCGCCGAGACCCGGCTGAGCGGGCTGGATCGCAACGGCCATCACTATCGCAAGGGGGCGGTAGACGCTGTGCTCCGCTACCTCTCGCTCGATCGCAAGGCGGTGCCCGAGCTCATCCTCAAATCGGTGGACAACATCGCCCGCCAGGGCGGTACCCCGTTGCTGGTCTGTACCCACGAGAAGCTGCTGGGGGTGGTGTTCCTCAAGGACATCATCAAACCGGGCATCAAGGCCCGCTTCCAGATCCTGCGCCACATGGGGATCCGCACCGTGATGATCACCGGTGACAACCCGTTGACCGCCGCCGCCATCGCTGCCGAGGCCGGGGTAGACGACTTCATCGCCGAGGCGACACCGGAGAAGAAGCTGGCCTACATCCGTCAGGAGCAGGCCGACGGCCGGCTGGTCGCCATGTGCGGGGACGGCGCCAACGACGCACCAGCGCTGGCCCAGGCCGACGTGGGCCTGGCCATGAACGAGGGGACCCAGGCCGCCAAGGAGGCGGGCAACCTGGTGGATCTCGACTCCAACCCCACCAAGCTGCTGGACGTGGTGCTGGTGGGCAAGCAGCTGCTGGTGACCCGTGGCGCCCTGACCACCTTCTCCATCGCCAACGACGTGGCCAAATACTTCGCCATCCTGCCGGCCCTGTTCATCGCCGCCTATCCGCAGCTGGGGGTGCTGAACCTGATGCAGCTGGGCAGCCCGGAAAGCGCCATCCTGTCGGCCATCATCTTCAACGCCCTGATCATCGTCGCGCTGGTGCCGCTGGCCCTGCGCGGGGTCAGCCTGCAGGGCTCGGCCGCTAGCCTGCTGCGCCGCAACCTGCTGATCTACGGCGTCGGCGGCCTGATAGTGCCTTTCATCGGTATCAAGCTGATCGACCTGGTCATCACCGGCCTGGGGCTGGTGTAACGGCATTACCGGATGCGGGGCAGACCCGCATCCAACCAACGTATTTGGAGCAAGAAAATCATGATAGCAATCAGAACCCTGCTGACCCTGACCCTGCTGCTGGGGGTGGCGTATCCGCTGGCCGTCACCGGGCTGGCCCAGCTTGTCTTCCCCTGGCAGGCCAACGGCAGCCTGCTCACCAACGCCAAGCAGCAGGTGGTCGGCAGCGCCCTGCTGGCACAGAAGTTCGAGCGGGCCGACTACTTCCACTCCCGCCCCTCCGCCAGCGACTTCGCCACCATAGGCGGAGGCGCCAGCAACCTGGGGATGAGCTCGCCGCTGCGGGCCGAGTTTGCCGCCGCCGCGGTCAGGGCGCAGCCGGAAGCCAGGGTCCCCGCCCTGCTGACCCGCTCCGCCTCCGGCCTCGATCCCCATCTGCCGCTCGCTGCAGCGCTGGCTCAGGTAGAGCGGGTCGCCGGGCAACGGGGGCTGGATCCCGTTCAATTGACGGAGCAGGTCAAGTCGGCGGCACAAGCTGGTATCCTTGGCCCGCAGGTGGTCAACATTCTCCAGTTGAACCTGCAACTCGATCATCAAAAGGGCGCCTGAGGGCGCTCCTTGCCGTTCGGGACAGGCTCCCTTTCGACAACGGGGACAAGCATGAGCAATGAGGTCACGGCCGCGGTTCGGCCGATGCAACGGGAGCACGGGGATGCGTGATGAGGTGAGGGCGGACGCCCTGCTGGCGAGCCTGGAACAGGAGCACAGGGGCAAGCTGAAGGTGTTTCTCGGTGCCGCCCCCGGCGTCGGCAAGACCTACGCCATGCTGCAGGCGGTGCGGGAGCAGGCCAAGGAGGGGGTCGACATCCTGATCGGGGTGGTGGAGACCCACGGCCGCCAGGAGACCTTGGCCCTGCTCGACAAGCTCGCCATCCAGCCGCGCAAGCTGCACCTGCACCGCCAGCAGCGGCTGGAGGAGATGGATCTGGACGGCCTGCTGGCCCGCAAGCCCGCCATCGCCGTGGTGGACGAGCTGGCCCACAGCAACGCCCCCGGCAGCCGCCACGAGAAGCGCTGGCAGGATGTGGAGGAGCTGCTCGGTGCCGGCATCGACGTCTACACCACCCTCAACGTGCAGCATCTGGAGAGCCTCAACGATCTGGTGTGGCAGCTGACCGGGGTCAGGGTCAAGGAGACCCTGCCGGATCAGGTGCTGCTGGAGGCCGACAGCCTGGTGCTGATCGACCTCCCCCCCAAGGAGCTGCTCGGCCGCCTCAAGGAGGGCAAGGTCTATGTGCCCCATCAGGCAAAAGCAGCCCTGCAGTCCTTCTTCTCTCTGAACAACCTGACCGCCCTGCGCGAGCTGGCGATGCAGACCGCCGCCAGCCACGTGGAGGGGGATCTGCAACTGCAGTGGCAGGCGGCCGGCAAGACCACACTGCCGCTGCGGGGCAAGCTGATGGTCTGCCTCGGCGATCAGCACGGCGCCGCCCTGGTGCGCTACGGTCACCGCTTCGCCCAGCGCCGCCAGCTGCCCTGGCTGGTGGTGCACATCGACAGCAAGGGGCAGCGCTCGGTCGAGCTGGAGCAGGCGCTGGCGCTCGCTTCCCAGCTGGGGGCCAAGGTGCTGACCCTCTCCAGTCCGGCGGTGGCCGACACCCTGCTGGAGACCGCCGAGCAGCAGCAGGTGTCGCAACTGCTGCTGGGCAAACCCCACAAGGCGCCCTGGCGTCGCTCGCTGGTGCAACATCTGCTCAAGCAGGCGCAAGGACTCGAGATCACGCTGGTGGATACCGAGAAGCGCAAGCCCAGTCTGGGCTTGCAGCCGCTCCACCCCAAGGACATTCGCCAGAGCCTGCTGGCGGTAGCCATCATGGGGACCACCTCGGCCGCCGTCTGGGGCCTCTCCCACTGGCTGCCGCCCGCCTCCCTGCCCATGCTGTTCGTGCTGGGGGTGCTGGCCACCGCGCTCACCACCAGCCTGATGCCCGCCATCCTGGCCGCCGTGCTGGGCTTCGTCGGCCACAATCTGCTGTTCACCGCCCCCTACTTCTCTTTGAGCGTCGCCAGCCACAGCGATCTGCTCACCCTGTTCGTGCTGCTGATCGTCGGCATCACGGCCGGGCGGCTCGCCTCCCGTCAGCGCCAACAGCTGATCGGCCTGCGCGAGACCCAGCAGCTGGGCAATGCACTGCTGTCGCTGAGCCAGGGGCTGGCCACCGCCAGCAGCCCGGAAGAGGTGCTCAGACAGGGCTCCCAGGCCATCTCACTGGCGCTGGGCCAGCCGGTGTTCGCCCTCGATCAGCACTACCAGCACAGGGCCGGTTCGACCCAGCACAAGCCGGGGCAGACCGACAAGGCGGCCATCGACTGGTGTCTGGCCCAGAAGCAGAGCGCCGGCGCCCACACCGCCACCCTCAACGCGGCCGAGGCCCAGTACCATCACCTCAGCGATGAACTGGTGCTGGGGATAGTGCTGGCCAATCCGCTCGCCTCCTCGGCCGAGCATCAGCTGCAGGCCCTGCTCACCGATATCCGCGCCGCGCTGGCCCGGATCGATCTCAACGAACGGCTGGCCGACAGCCAGCTGCAGGCGGAGACCGACCGGATGCGTGCCGCCCTGCTCTCCTCTGTCTCCCACGATCTGAAGACGCCGCTGGCCACCATCATGGGGGCCGGCAGCACCCTGCTGGAATATGGTGACCGGATCAGCAGCGAAGATCGCAGCGAGCTGCTGCACTCGGTGCAGGACGAGGCGCGCCGCCTGCACAGCTATGTGCAGAACCTGCTGGACATGACCCGCATCGGCTCGCCGGATTTCCAGCTCAAACGGGACTGGGTCGACCTGGCGGATCTGGTGGAGAACGCCCGCCGCCGGCTCGACTCCTCCTGGCGCCAGCACAAGCTGCTGGTGCACTTCGATCAACAGATCCCCCGCCTCTATGTGCATGGCGCCCTGATCGAGCAGGTGCTGGTCAACATCCTCGACAACGCCTCCCGCTACTCGCCGGCCGGCACCCCCATCGAGTTCAAGGTGATGCTGGCGGACCCCGATCTCATCCTCGACATCATCGACATCGGGGTCGGCATCGCCGAGTCGGACCGGGACAAGATCTTCAATCTGTTCTACACCCAGCCAGTTGGCGACTGCGGCAGCCGCGGCACCGGGCTTGGCCTCGCCATTTCCCGCGCTATGATAGAGGCCCACGGCGGCCGCATCTGGGCATTTTCCGGCCCCAACGGCAACGGCACCTGCATGCGCATCTCCCTGCCGCTGGCGCTCAATGCAGCCGCGGCCTGAACCTTTTTACTCTATCCAGCTGGAGGCTGAATGGCTCACATACTGGTCATCGATGATGAGGCGGCCATCCGCCGTTTTTTGCGGATCAGCCTGATCGCCGAGGGGCATCAGGTGAGCGAGGCGGTCGGCGTCAACGAGGGGCTGGTGCAGTATCGCCACCTCAATCCCGATCTGGTGATCCTGGACCTCGGCCTGCCGGACGGAGACGGCATTCAGGTGTTGCAGGCCATTCGCGAGCACCATCAGCACCCGGTACTGGTGCTGTCGGCGCGGGACTCTGAACAGGAGAAGGTACGCTTGCTGGATGCCGGGGCCAACGACTACATGAGCAAGCCGTTCGGCATCGGCGAGATGATGGCCCGCATCCGGGTGCTGCTGCGCCAGCGGGCCGGGGTCAGCAGCGGCGAGCAGCGCCACTTCCCCCAGTGCGGGCTGACTCTGGACAGCAGCAGCCACAGGGTCACCCTGGGAGAGGAAGAGGTGCCCCTCTCCCGCAAGGAGTTCGCCCTGCTGCAGGCCCTGGTGTGCCACCCCGGCAAGCTGGTACTGCAGACCCAACTGCTCAACGACATCTGGGGACCGAGCCACAAGGAAGACACCCACTACCTGCGCATCGTCATCGCCAGCCTGCGCAAGAAGCTGGGAGATAACCCCCAGCAACCCACGCTGATCGAGACCGAATCCGGCATCGGCTACCGCTTTATCGGCAGCTGATGTTGCAGCAAGAAGCTGGGTGGCAACATTCCCAGCAATCTACGCTGATCGAAACTGAGTCCGGCATCGGCTACCGTTTTATTGGCAGCTGATGTTTCACGTGGAACGACGCCAACAGCAGCAGAGTGCCAGCAGACCGCAACCACCGAGCAGCAGACCGAGATCCTGCAAGCTGGCGGCAACCGCCAACCCCAGGCTGAGCAACAGGTAGTAACCGAGCCCGAACAGGGCACCAGCACTGCCTGCCACCTCCCGATAGGCCAGCAGCGCCTGGCTCAGCACATTGGGGATCGCCAGCCCGAACGCCACCACCACCCCCATCATGGGCAGCAGGAACCAGAGCGAAGTCTGACTGGCCCACACCAGCCAGCCGGACCCCAGCGCCAACGCGGCGGCGAGCTGTATTAGCGAGGCTGGCGACCAGCCACGCCCCAGCAGGCGCTTGTTGAGCAGGCTGCCCCCCAGGGTCGCCAGCGCCAGCAAGATGCCGGAGTAACCAAACTCGCCCGCACTCAACCCCAGCCCGGCAAACAGAAAGGGAGCCAGGCTGTAGTAGCCGAACAGCATGGTGTTGAACAGCGCCACCAGAGCCGCGCTGCGCCACAAGCCGGTATCACGCACCATTCGTTGTGCCAGCGGCCAGAGCGCCACCCGCTGGGTGATGGCCGGCCGGGTTTCCGGCAGTTGCCAGCAAGTGACCAGCAGTAATCCAACTGCCAATACCATCAGTGCGCTGAATACCCCGAGATAGCCGAACCCGCTCGCCAGCTGGCCGCCGCTCACCAGCCCCAGCACCGGGCTGAGGGAGAGCGCGATGCCCATCACCGAAAAGACCCGCGCCAGATCGCTGCCCTGATAACTGTCGCGCAGCATGGTCTGGGTCACCACGGAACCCACGGCGGCGCCGAAGGCCGCGATGACCCTGGCTAGCAGCAGGGTTTCAAATTGAGTGGCCAGCAAAGCCAGCAGAGTGCCGGCGCCATAGGTCATCAGCCCCGCCAGCATGGCGGGACGCCGCCCGACCAGATCGCACAGTCGGCCCCAGCAGACCACGCCCGCCGCAAACGCCAGAAAATAGACCGACAGGGTCTGGGATGCCTGCCCCTCGCTCACCCGAAACTGGCTGGCGATATGGGTCAGCACCGGGCTGTAGATGGTCTCCACTATCTGCGGAAACATCATCAATCCGACCACCAGCCAGAGCGGTGGCAACTTGTTGTTCATGACAAACCTCCTTCACAAGAGGCCGTCATTCTAGAGTGATGCCGATTGTCCGATTACAATAAGCAGGACTATAAACATCAATAATCGGACACATGGCTTTTATTCTTCCCGATCACCCTTTTGACCCGGATCAGCACGATGGCAGCGCCATAGGGATTGCCTCCGCCCTCGGCTGGCATGACTCCGGCCGTCATCAGCACAAACGCCATCAGCTACTGTTCGCCCAGGCCGGCTGCATGACCATAGAGCTGGACGATCAGGTCTGCCTGCTGCCGCCGACGCGGGCGGCCTGGTTGCCGGCAGGCCTGCCCCATCGGGTGATGATGCGCGGAGTGGTGGCGTATCGCTCCCTCTACTTCCAGCCGGAGCCCGGCTTGCCGACCGAGATGGCGGTGCTGGCGGTCAACCCGCTGCTGCGGGAGATCATCGAGCGGATGGCGATCTGGCCGTGGGACAAGCCGGCAGCGGAGCAGCATTGCACGCTGGCGCTGTTGCAGGAGGAGCTGGCGCAAGCGCCACGGGAATCCTGGCAGTTGCCGCTGCCGTCAAACCCACGTCTGGCCGGCTGGCTGCAGGAAGTGAAGCGGGGCGACACCCTGCCCGATCGGCTCAACCGGCTGGCCGAACGGGTGGGTGCCAGTGACAAGACCATAGGTCGTATCTTCATGCGGGAGACCGGCATGAGCTACCAGGCCTGGCGCCAGCAGTGGCGACTGCTGCGGGCACTGGAACTGCTGGCCGAGGCCGAACCCATCAGCCGGGTGGCGGCAACGCTGGAATTCGCCAGTGACAGCGCCTTCATCAGCTTCTTCAGACAGCACACGGGGCAGACCCCGCTGCGCTATCTCAACTCTCGGGGTGAGTCGCATCGGCCGAGTTCGCCTCCACCACCAGGGTCTCCAGCGCCAGCGGCTTGAGGTTGTGGATCGCCTCATCCACCACCGCATGGGAGGCCTGCTGCTGCTGGGCCGCTATCTCCTGCGCCAGCTTGGCGCTGTCCAGTTCGGGTCTGGGGTACTCGTCGGCCATGACGTTCAGGCTCAGGCTGCTGGCAATCAAGGTTGCGATCAGGATTTTCATCTGGTGTGCTCCGGTGTGGTTGAGATGACCAGATAGCTATTCCAATTGTTGTGCCACATCTATAACGACATGATTTTGTTTAAATTAATAATTTTTAGATGGAAATTGGCACCAGTTGGAAAACATCCTGTAGTCAGGATTGAACCAACAAGTGGTCATTTTCACCACGCTTAATTTTTGTCTGCTGTTCCACGTGGAACGTCCCATTTTTTTGATCGACACCCGCTTTTAAACTGAGCTATGGTGCTAGCTCCCCCGTAACTGACTCTGGATCTGTCACCGAATGGAATTTTCCTTGTTCGGCGAGAAGTTCACTCGCCATGCCGGTATTACCCAACTCATGGATGACCTAAATCAGGGGCTGACCAATCCGGACGCCATCATGCTGGGTGGCGGCAACCCGGCCCCCATCCCCACCATGCTGGAACGCTTTCAGGCCGAGGCCAAGAGCCTGCTCGACAACGGCGAGCTGGTGAAGGCGATGGCCAACTACGATGGCCCCCAGGGCAAGGACAGGTTCACCAAGGCGCTGGCGGCCCTGCTCAGCAAGGAGCTGGGCTGGGACATCTCCGCCCGCAACATCGCCCTGACCAACGGCAGCCAGAACGCCTTCTTCTATCTGTTCAACCTGCTGGCGGGCGAATTTGCCGATGGCCGCAAGAAAAAGGTGCTGTTCCCGCTCGCCCCCGAGTACATCGGCTATGCCGACTCGGCATTGGCAGACGACTACTTCGTGGCCTACAAGCCCACCATTGAGAAGCTGGCCGACGGCCAGTTCAAGTACCACGTGGACTTCGAGAGCCTGCAGGTGGGCGACGACATCGGGGTGATCTGCGTCTCCCGCCCCACCAACCCCACCGGCAACGTGTTGACCGACGAAGAGATCGAACACCTCGACCAGATTGCCCGCGACAAGGGCATTCCGCTGCTGATCGACAACGCCTACGGCGTCCCTTTCCCGGGCATCATCTTCAGCGAGGCCAAGCCGTTCTGGAACGCCAATACCATCCTCTGCATGAGCCTCTCCAAGCTCGGCCTGCCGGGCACTCGCTGCGGCATCGTCATCGCCGACGAGCAGATCATCCAGGCCATCACCAACCTGAGCGGCATCATCAATCTGGCGCCGGGCAGTCTGGGCCCCGCCATCACCATTCCGATGATCGAGAGCGGCGAGATCATCGCCCTCAGCGAACAGGTGGTGAAACCCTTCTATCAGCAGAAGGCCGAGCTGGCGGTACAGCTGCTGCGCGAAGCGATCCCCGATCCGCGCTTCCACATCCACAAGCCGGAAGGCGCCCTCTTTCTCTGGCTCTGGTTCGAGGGCCTGCCGATCCACTGTCAGGAGCTGTACGAGCGATTGAAGGCGAAGAACCTGCTGATAGTGCCGGGGCACTACTTCTTCCCCGGCATCGACGACCCGGAGTGGCGTCACAGCCAGGAGTGCATCCGCCTCAACTACTCCCAGAGCGAGGAGCTGGTACGGCGCGGCATCGCCATCCTGGCCGACGAGATCAACGCCCTCTACGCCGGCTAAGCCAGTTCGGCGATACAAAAACAGAGAGGCCTGCACATGCAGGCCTCTCTTGTTTATCGCGATCCGGTTGGCTTAACCGGGCAGTGCCAGCTGATCGGGCTTGCCGATCGGGATGGCACGGGGCTTGAGCGCCTCTGGCAGCTCACGCGCCAGATCGATGGTCAGCAGGCCATGCTCCAGCTTGGCGCCCTGCACTTCCACATGCTGGCTCAGCTTGAAGGCGAGCTCGAAGTCGCGCTCGGCGATCCCCTGATGGAGGAACTGGCGCTCATCGGCGGCGGCCTTGCGCCCCTTCACCTTGAGGGTGCCGTTTTCGGTTTCCAGCTCCAGCTCTTCGCGCTCGAAGCCGGCCACAGCAACCGTGATACGATAGCCGTCCTGATCGCGCTTTTCGATGTTGTACGGGGGGTAAGCGGCGGTCTTCTGCTCGAACAGACCTTCCAGCTCACGGGCCATCCGCTCGAAGCCGACGGCGTTGGAATAGAGATGAGAAAAATCGAGGTTACGCATAATCCTATCCTTCTATAAGCAACAGGTTTCACTTCTCCACGGGCCCGTCATCGGCACCCGGGAAACGTCAACAATTCAATGAGGTCAGGCTATCAGCCGTTGATCTCGATCTTGCGGGGCTTCATCGCCTCGGGCACTTCGCGCACCAGGTCGATGTGCAGCAGACCGTTTTTCAGGTCGGCTCCCTTCACCCGCACATAGTCGGCCAGCTGGAAGCGACGTTCGAAACCGCGTTCGGCTATGCCTTGGTAGAGGTAGTTGCGCTCGGTATCGGCCTGCTTGTTGCCCTTCACCGTCAGCAGATTTTCCTGGAAGCTCAGCTCCAGCTCTTCCTGGGTAAAGCCCGCCACCGCCATGCTGATGCGGTAGTCGCTGTCACCCAGCTGCTCGATGTTGTAGGGGGGATAACCGGCATTGCCATTGCTGGCCGCAGATTCGATGAGATTGGCCAGACGATCGAAACCGATGGCAGAACGATAGAGCGGAGAAAAGTCGATAGAACGCATAGTATTATCCTCTTTTGAGCGATAACTGATTGTTTGCCCTCCTGATGGACGGGCGCCTGGTCGAAACCTCTGTCGAGCGTTCCGGCCTTGTTATCTATATAGGGGCCCGCTTTCGGCTTTCAAGGGTCCTGATCGAAAAATCTTCTCGCCGCCCGTTGCAGGCTTTTTCCACATTCAACTTTCTCCCCCAGTCACAACATGGCACCCTGAGCGGAGATCTTGAGGAGCCACATCATGTCCCGTTCCGAACGCCTGCTGGCCCTGCTCCAGCTGCTGCGCGGCCACCGCTACGCCATCACCGGCAGCGAGCTGGCCAGCCAGCTTGGCATCAGTCTGCGCACCCTCTATCGGGATATCGCTACCCTGCAGGCACAGGGCGCCCACATCGAGGGGGAAGCGGGCATCGGCTATGTGCTGCGCCCCGGCTTCATGCTGCCGCCGCTGATGTTCAGCGAAGAGGAGCTGGATGCGCTGGTGCTGGGCTCACGCTGGGTGGCGGCCCATGCCGACCATGCCCTCAGTACCGCCGCCAGCAGCGCGCTGGCCAAGATAGAGGCCGTGCTACCCGCCGACTATCGCCAACAGCTGCATGCCAATGCCCTGCTGATCGGCACCTCTCGCGGTGACAGCCCCGTCGATGAGGCTCCGCTGCGCAGCGCCATCCGCCAGCAGCGCAAGGTGACCCTGAACTATCGGGATCTCAAGGAGGAGAGTTCGGAGCGCACTGTCTGGCCCTGTGCCCTCGGCTACTTCGACCAGGTGCGGGTACTGGTGGCCTGGTGCGAGCTGCGCCAGGGCTTTCGCCACTTTAGGGTGGACAGGATCAGCGCAATGCGGCTGGAGGCGGAACCTTATCCGGGCAACCGGGGGCGGCTGCTCAAGGAGTGGCGCGCCAGCCAGCAGATCCCGCAGCCCAGATTCATTGCTGACAGAAACTGACAGCAGGCAGCGCCATGCTGACGGGGTCGGCGCCGATGCGCCATCTCATCAGCAAGGAGCATCACCATGTTAGTCCCCCAGTTCACCATCCTCTATGTTGCCAACCCGGCTCGCAGCACGCTCTTCTATCGCGAGCTTTTCGGACGCCCACCGGTGGAGGAGTCCCCCACCTTTGCCATGTTCGTGTTCGAATCGGGCGCCAGACTGGCACTTTGGTCCAGCGCCACGGTCGAGCCTGCCGTGACCCAAACGGCCGGGGCCATGGAGCTGGCCTTCGCCCTCCCCAATGATACCGCGGTCGATAGACAGTCTGCCGAGTGGCAGGCACGCGGGCTCACCCTGATCCAGGCGCCGACCCGGATGGAGTTTGGCTACACCTGCATGGCGCTCGATCCGGATGGCCATCGTCTGCGCCTCTACTGCCCGGCCCCCGAACTGGGCTGAGCCGGCACTATCAAGACGGAGCCATGTTTCACGTGGAACGTGCCACCTCCTTCGCCAGAAAAAAAAAGCCGCTCACAGGGAGCGGCTTTTTTATATCGAGCTGACAGCGTCGAATTAGACGTCGAGGTTGGCAACGCGCAGGGCGTTGGTCTCGATGAAGTCACGGCGTGGCTCAACGGCATCACCCATCAGGGTGGAGAAGAGCTGGTCGGCACCGACGGCATCGTCGATGGTGACGCGCAGCATGCGACGGGCTTCAGGATCCATGGTGGTTTCCCACAGCTGGTCCGGGTTCATCTCGCCCAGCCCTTTATAGCGCTGGATGTAGATGCCGCGCTTGCCTTCGCCCATCAGCCACTCGACCGCTTCGACGAAGCTGGCGACCGGCTTCACCTTCTCGCCACGCTTGATGTAACCACCTTCCTCGATCAGGTTGGCGATCTCCTTGCCCAGCGAGACCAGTTGACGGTACTCGGAGGATTGCAGGAAGTCGTAGCTGAGCGGGTATTCGCGGTCGACCCCGTGCTGGCGTACCACGGCGTGCGGCACGAACAGACGGCGCTCTTCGTCGTGGCGAACCTGCATCTGGTACTGGATGCCATGGTTGCTCTCGTTGAGCACGGCTTCCATGCTCTGGCACCAGGCCAGCAGATCGCTCTCGCTGCTCAGCAGCGCTTCGTTCAGCTCCGGCTGATAGATCAGCTGGGTCAGCACGGCTTCTGGCGCGCGGCGAGACATGCGGGTGATCAGGTGAGACACCGAGCGATGCTGGTTGACCAGACGCTCCAGCGCCTCGCCACCGATGGCCGGGGCAGACTCGTTGACGTGCAGGGTCGCACCGTCCAGCGCCATGGCGGTCTGGTACTGCAGCAGCGCATCTTCGTCTTTCAGATACTGCTCCTGCTTGCCCTTCTTCACCTTGTAGAGCGGCGGCTGGGCGATGTAGACGTAGCCACGTTCGATGATTTCCGGCATCTGACGATAGAAGAAGGTCAGCAGCAGGGTACGAATGTGCGCACCATCGACGTCCGCATCGGTCATGATGATGATGTTGTGATAACGCAGCTTGTCCGGGTTGTACTCGTCACGACCGATGCCGCAGCCCAGTGCGGTGATCAGGGTGCCCACCTCCTGGGAAGAGATCATCTTGTCGAAACGGGCCTTCTCCACGTTCAGGATCTTGCCCTTGAGCGGCAGGATGGCCTGGTTCTTCCGGTTGCGACCCTGCTTGGCGGAACCGCCAGCAGAGTCCCCTTCCACTATGTAGAGTTCGGAGAGCGCCGGGTCTTTTTCCTGACAGTCGGCCAGCTTGCCGGGCAGACCGGCGATATCCAGCGCGCCTTTGCGGCGGGTCAGTTCGCGGGCCTTGCGGGCCGCTTCGCGGGCACGGGCCGCATCGATGATCTTGTTGACCACGATCTTGGCGTCGCCCGGGTTTTCCAGCAGGAAGTCGGCCAGCTTCTCACCCATCGCCTGTTCGACGGCGGTCTTCACTTCGGAAGAGACCAGCTTGTCCTTGGTCTGGGAGGAGAACTTGGGATCCGGTACCTTGACGGAGATAACGGCAATCAGACCTTCACGCACGTCGTCGCCACTGGCGGCAGACTTGGCCTTCTTGCTGTAGTCCTCTTTGTCCATGTAGGAGTTCAGAGTACGGGTCAGCGCGGTACGGAAGCCCACCAGGTGGGTACCACCATCGCGCTGCGGAATGTTGTTGGTGAAGCAGTAGACCCCTTCCTGATAGGCGTCGTTCCACTGCATCGCTACTTCCACACCGATGCCATCCTGCTCGGTGGTGAAGTGGAACACCTTCGGGTGGATCGGGGTCTTGTTCTGGTTCAGGTATTCGACGAACGCCTTGATGCCGCCTTCGTAGCAGAAGTGCGCCTCGCGGCCGTCACGCTCATCCAGCAGGCGGATGGAGACGCCGGAGTTGAGGAAGGAGAGCTCGCGCAGACGCTTGGCCAGGATCTCGTAGTGGAACAGGGTATCGCTGAAGATGGTCGGGCTCGGCCAGAAGCGGACTTCGGTCCCGGTGCCGGTGCTGTCGCCAATCTGCTTGAGCGGTGCCTGCGGCTCACCCAGGTGATAGGTCTGCTCGTAGACATGGCCGTTGCGACGGATGGTCAGCAGCAGCTTGTCAGAGAGGGCGTTTACCACGGAGACGCCGACACCGTGCAGGCCGCCGGAGACCTTGTAGGAGTTGTCGTCGAACTTGCCGCCCGCGTGCAGCACGGTCATGATGACTTCGGCAGCGGAGCGACCCTCTTCCGGGTGGATGTCGACAGGAATACCACGACCGTTGTCACGGACGGAGACGGAACCGTCGGAATGGATCTTGACCTGAATATCGGAGCAGTAGCCGGCCAGAGCCTCGTCAATGGAGTTGTCGACGACCTCGAACACCATGTGGTGCAGACCCGAGCCATCATCCGTATCGCCGATATACATCCCCGGGCGCTTGCGGACCGCATCCAGGCCCTTCAGTACCTTGATATTCGAGGAGTCGTAAGTATTTTCACTCATAGCTTACTCTCTGCCTTCTCTAACGTTTCGGAGATCTTGCCTTGTTCCACGTGGAACAACTTGCAGTCATTCGCATCCATCATGTCTGCGAGCTGACCGGTGTCGATGGCGGTAATGAATACCTGGGACGCACACTGCTTCAGCCTTGCGGCCAGCAACCGGCGCTTGTCGACATCCAGTTCAGAGGCAAAATCATCAATTAAAAAAATACAGCCACGGCTGCTATGTTGATTCAAATAGAGCCCTTGGGCCAGTCGCATGGCACAGACCAGCAACTTCAACTGACCCCTGGACAAAATATCCTGAGCGGGGACGCCGTTCGCCTTGAGTCGCACATCGGCCTTCTGTGGGCCTACTCCTGTGTAACCCAGCGCCCGATCCCGCTCAAACCCCGCCTCCAGCAATGCATTGAGCGGGGTATCTTTTTCCCAGCCTCGATAGAATCCAAGGCTGATATCGAATTCCGGCAAAAAATCCGCCGTCATCTCCTTGATCAGGGGCGTAATGGCCTGACAATAACTGGCGCGAAACTCGGCCAATTCACCGCCCAGCCGTACCAATTCCTGATCCCAGTACGCCAGCTGGCGATACTGGCTGCTCTGACGCAGCAGCGCATTGCGCTGTTTCAGCAGCCGCCGCACTCGCCCCCACAGGGAGAAGAAGGTCGGCTCCTGATGAAAAACACCCCAGTCGAGCCAGGCCCGACGAGCCTGAGGCCCGCCGGTCAGCAGATTGAAGCCATCCGGATGGATCAATTGCACCGGCAGCAATTCGGCCAGCTCGGCCAGACGCTGGGCCTGGGCACCGGCGATCTTGAGCTGGGTCTCGCCACTCTTGTCCTTGGCGAGGCCGATGGGCACCTGGCGCCCTTCCAGTTCGCACTGGGCGAACAGGGTAAACGCCCTCTCCCCCTGGCGGATGACCCGCCCGGTCAGGTGAGTACGAAAGGAGCGACCGAGACCGAGGTAGTGAATGGCTTCCAGCACGCTGGTCTTGCCGCTGCCGTTGCACCCGACCAGGATATTGAGGCCGGGCGACAGCGCGAGACTGGCCTGCTGGATATTGCGAAAGTCGCTGAGCTGGAGTTTGACCAGGGACACGACTAGATCCGCATCGGCATTACCACGTACTGAGCATCCTGACTGTCAAAATCCTCAATAATGGCGCTGCTGATGGAATCGCTCAGGCTGATCCGGATTTGGTCACATTTTAACGTATTCAGCACGTCCAGCACATAAGAGACGTTGAAACCAATCTCCATCTCGCCGGCTTCGTATTGTACGTCAAGCAGCTCTTCGGCTTCTTCCTGTTCCGGGTTGTTGGCGGTGATGCGCAGCAGGTTTTCCTGCAGATTGAGACGCACCCCACGGAATTTCTCGTTGGAGAGGATGGCGGCACGGGCAAAGGCCTGGCGCAGATCCTCACGACCGGCGATCAGGGCCTTGTCGCTGTTGCGCGGAATGACGCGGCGCCAGTCCGGGAAGCGACCGTCCACCAGCTTGGAGGTAAAGATGAAGCCATCCAGCGCGGCACGCAGGTTGCTGCGGCCGATCTGCAGCCGTACCGGCTTGTCTTCCGCTTCCAGCAGGCGCACCAGTTCCAGCACGCCCTTGCGCGGCAGGATGACCTGATGATCGGGCAGCGATTCCGTTACCACCTCGCGGCGGCAGGTCGCCAGCCGGTGACCGTCGGTCGCCACGGTACGCAGGCCGTGGCCCTCGCTCTCAAACAGCATGCCGTTCAGGTAGTAACGCACGTCCTGGCTGGCCATGGAGAACTGGGTGGCATCGATGAGCTTTTTCAGCTCCAGCTGGCCGATGTCGAACTCGAGCACGGATTCCCAATCCTCGATGTTCGGGTATTCGGTGGCCGGCAGGGTCGACAGGTTGAAGCGGGAGCGGCCGGAACGGATGATCAGGCGCTCACCTTCGGTATTGAGGCGAATGTCCGCCCCCTCCGGCAGACCGCGGCAGATGTCCAGCAGCTTGCGCGCCGGCACTGTGGTGCGGCCATCCTGACTGTCGCTGTTGAGATAGACCTGACCGATCATCTCCACTTCGAGGTCGGTCCCGGTCAGTGACAGCAGACCGTTGCTGACATCCAGCAGCACGTTGCCGAGAATTGGCAGGGTCGGCCGGCCACCGAGGGCACCGGACACCAGTTGCAGAGGACGTAACAGGGCCTCACGGCTAATTTCGAGCTGCATCTGTGCTCTCCGTTGTTATTAGGAGGAAAAGGTTCGGATCAGGTTGGAATATTCGAACTGCATCTGTCCACTCCGTTCCGCTATTAGGAGGAAAAGGAGCGGATCAGGTTGGAATATCCTGGCTGCATCTGTGCTCTCCATTCCGTGATCAGGACGAAAGGGTACGGATCAGGTTGGAATAGTCTTCCTTGATGTCGTGACTCTCTTCCTTCAGCTGCTCGATCTTGCGGCAGGCATGAAGCACGGTAGTGTGGTCACGACCACCAAAGGCATCACCTATCTCCGGCAAGCTATGGTTGGTCAGCTCCTTGGCCAGCGCCATCGCCAGCTGGCGTGGACGGGCAACGGAGCGGGAACGCCGCTTGGAGAGCAGATCCGCCAGCTTGATCTTGTAGTACTCCGCCACCGTCTTCTGG
Organism: Aeromonas sp. S41-2; assembly: GCF_027705845.1. Classification (NCBI taxonomy): domain Bacteria; kingdom Pseudomonadati; phylum Pseudomonadota; class Gammaproteobacteria; order Aeromonadales; family Aeromonadaceae; genus Aeromonas; species Aeromonas sp. S41-2. The sequence goes on from NZ_JAPDCG010000012.1 coordinate 83,269, forward strand.
ATGTTGTCGATGGTGACCAGCTTCTCCTGCAGCGCCAGCAGGTCGCGCAGCGCTTCGCGCACGAAGTCGATATTGATCGCTCGACCGGTGAAGTTTGCGTTGGCAATCACCCGGTTGAGGGCACCTTCCAGCTCGCGCACGTTGGAGCGCAGCCGTTTGGCGATGAAGAAGGCCACTTCGTCCGGCAGGTGGATCTGGTTCTCGTCCGCCTTGCGCATCAGGATCGCCACCCGGGTTTCCAGCTCCGGCGGTTCGATCGCCACCGTCAGGCCCCAGCCGAAGCGGGACTTGAGACGATCTTCCACCCCGTTGATCTCCTTCGGATAACGATCCGAGGTCAGGATGATCTGCTGGTTGCCTTCGAGCAGGGCGTTGAAGGTGTGGAAGAACTCCTCCTGGGAGCGCTCCTTGTTGGCAAAGAACTGGATGTCATCGATGAGCAGGGCATCGACGCTACGGTAATAACGCTTGAACTCTTCAATGGCGTTATTCTGCAGCGCCTTCACCATGTCCTGCACAAACCGTTCGGAGTGCATGTAGATGACCTTGGCGTCCTGCTTGCGCTCCTTGATGGCATTGCCAACGGCATGCAGCAGGTGGGTCTTGCCCAGACCGGTGCCGCCATAGAGGAACAGCGGGTTGTAGGCCCCGCCCGGATTGTCGGCAACCTGACGGGCAGCCGCACGGGCCAACTGGTTGGACTTACCCTCGACGAAATTCTCGAAGGTATAGTTCACGTTGGTGTTGCTCTTGTGGTTCGGCTCGGGTTTGGCCTCGGCCTTGCTTTCCCAGCTCTTCTGCGAGTTATTCACAGGATCCGCACCCCGCGCTGGCGCTCTGGCGACCGCGACGGGATGGGGACGATTACCGATGTCAAAACGCAGAGTGGGGCCGTCGACCCCGCAGAGTTCATTGATGATGCCGTTCACCCGGATGAGATACTTGTCTCGAACCCAGTCCAGAACAAAGCGATTCGGTGCATACAGGGTCAGAGTATTGTCACTCAACTCCGCTTGAAGCGGCCGGATCCACATGCTGAATTCTGCCGAGGGCAACTCATCTTGCAGCCGGTTAAGGCACTGCTGCCATAGCGAAGCAGTCACTCTAAACTCCCGTCGATTGATTAACTAAAGACCGGCTATTCTACGTTTTTAGCGGCTGGATCTCTAGCCGCGACCTCGCGGATCCAGCAAATAAGATCCTTGACTTTCAAGGATCCAGCAGCGCCGAATCCGATTTCATCCCCAAAGTTACCCACAGCCAGATCCATCGACAGGGGCACCAAAGATCCAGACCTGAAGCGGTTATTTTATATAACCAAATATCATTTATTCTTTAGCTTTTATTCCAATAACATCAGCGCAAATCCAGTGTTTACAACTAAAAATACAGAACAACAGAGAGAGAGGAATCCCCATGACGTCATCCATCAAGCTGGTCTCCGGCGCCGCCATTCTGCTGGCCGCCCTGTCCGGTCAAGCCATCGCCCAGGAAACCATCAAGGTCGGCATGTCCGGCAAGTACTTCCCGTTCACCTTCGTCAAGCAGGACAAGCTGCAGGGCTTCGAGGTGGATATGTGGAACCAGATCGGTGAGCGCACCGGCTACAAGGTCGAGTTCGTGACCGCCAGCTTCTCCGGCCTGTTCGGCATGCTGGAAACCGGCCGTGTCGATACCATCTCCAACCAGATCACCATCACTGACGAGCGCAAGGCCAAGTACGCCTTCTCCCAGCCCTATGTCTATGACGGCGCCCAGATCGTGGTCCGCAAGGGCAACAGCACCATTCACGGCATCAAGGATCTGGAAGGCAAGAAGGTGGCTGTGAACCTGGGCTCCAACTTCGAAGAGCTGCTGCGCAAGAATGACCCGAACAAGAAGATCGACATCCGTACCTATGACTCCGCCTTCGAGCAGGATGTCGCCCTGGGCCGGATCGATGCCTTCGTGATGGACCGCGTCTCCACCGCCCAGCTCATCAAAGAGTCCAAGCTGCCGCTGCAGCAGGCCGGCGCACCGTTCGAAACCATCGAGAACGCCCTGCCCTTCCTGAAGACTCCTGAAAAGCAGGCGCTGCTGAAGAAGGTCGACGATGCCCTCACCGCCATGCGCAAGGACGGTTCCCTGCGTCAGATCTCTGAAAAATGGTTCGCTTCCGACATCACCGACAAATAAATGATGGAATTTGACCTCGAATACACGCTGGGGCTGTTTCCCATCCTGCTCAAATATCTGGGCACCACGATGGAGATGGCCCTGTGGGGATTCGTCCTGGCACTCGTACTGTCGCTGGCCCTGGCGATAGTACGGGTGTTTCGCGTTCCCGTGATCCACTGGCTGGCGATGCTCTATATCTCGTTTTTCCGGGGTACACCGCTACTCGTCCAGCTGTTCCTGCTCTATTACGGGCTGCCGCAGCTGTTCCCCATCTTCGTGGGGATGGATGCCTTTACCGCCGCCATCGTCGGCCTGACCCTGCACTTCGCCGCCTACATGGCCGAATCGATCCGCGCCTCCATCATTGGCATCCACAAGAGCCAGATGGAAGCCGCCCTCAGTATCGGCATGAGCCGCTACCAGGCGATGCAGCGCATCATATTGCCGCAGGCGGCCCGCATCGCGACGCCATCGCTGATGAACTACTTCATCGACATGATCAAGAGCACCTCACTGGCCTTTACTCTGGGGGTGGCCGAGATCATGGGTAAGGCACAGATGGAAGCCTCCTCCTCCTTCAAGTTCTTCGAGAGCTTCATGGCGGTGGCGCTGGTCTACTGGGTGGTGGTGATCTTCTTTACCCGCTTGCAGCACCTGCTGGAAGTGCGGCTCAACCGCGCTTATTAGGGGGTTGCCATGACAACGCAACCGACCCGCCTGCCATGCACGCAGGCAGTACGCTTTAACACTGCGCCTGTTTAAAGGAGGGCCATCATGATCAAGTTAACCGGCCTGTCCAAGGCATATGACGGCAATCTGGTGCTGAACAGCATCGATCTGGAGGTGAAAAAGGGGGAGATAGTGGTCATCATAGGCCCCTCCGGCACCGGCAAGTCGACCCTGCTGCGCTGCCTCAACCTGCTGGAGACCCCGGATGCCGGCAACCTCGCCATCGACGATCTGCAGCTCAACCTGGCCAAAGCCAGCGAGCAGCAGGCGATAGAGCTGCGCAAGCGGGCCTCCTTCGTGTTCCAGAACTACGCCCTGTTCGCCAACAAGACGGCGCTGGACAACATCGCCGAAGGGCTGATCACCGTCTGGAAACAGCCGAAGGCAGAGGCCCGTGCCACCGCCCTCGGCATCCTCAAGGACATCGGCCTAGCCGACAAGCAGGACGCCTATCCGGCTTCCCTGTCGGGCGGTCAGCAACAACGGGTCGGCATCGGCCGGGCCATGGCCGCACACTCCAAGGTGATCCTGTTTGACGAGCCCACGTCGGCCCTCGACCCCGAGTGGGTCGACGAGGTACTGGGCCTGATGAAGGAGCTGGCCCGCCAGCACCAGACCATGGTGGTGGTAACCCATGAGATTGAATTTGCTCGAGATGTTGCCGATCGGGTGATCTTCATGGAGGGGGGCCGGATCGTGGAACAGGGCCCGCCGGATCAGATATTGGTCGATCCGCAGGATCCCCGCACCCGGGAGTTCCTGCGCAAAGTGCTTAAATAGCTCTCTCTTTGGCGGCATTGCCGCCTTTTTTATTGGAGGATCCTTGTTAAACACCGGGTTGCCAGTATAATCCGGAGCCCTCGATCCTCTGGATCCTCACTGCCGGTTCGGGCCTTTGCAAGGTCAGGGCAGGAAGAGAGGGAACGGCGGATTGACTAAAAGCCGAACTCTGTTTAGAATTCGGCCTCTTTTGCTAGTCGTCACACGCTATAGCTGGCGCGTCGGCTAAGTGTGACAATCAAAACTGTACAGAAATACGGAATCGAATCATGAAACGTACTTTTCAACCGTCCAACCTGAAGCGCAAGCGCTCTCACGGTTTCCGCGCCCGCATGGCAACTGCCAACGGTCGTAAAGTTCTGGCCGCTCGTCGTGCCAAGGGTCGTGCCCGCCTGGTAGTCTAATGCCTACCCAGCACACCTTTTCTCGGGAGTTACGTCTGTTAACTCCCGAACACTTCAAACGCGTTTTCGCCGAGCCTGTCCGGGCCGCTTCTCCGCAAATTACGCTTCTCGCCTGTCCCAATACCCTCGAACATCCTCGCCTTGGTCTCGCTGTGCCCAAAAAAGCACTCAAGCGTGCCGTCTGGCGCAACCGTGTAAAACGGGTGGTTCGGGAAAGTTTCCGCCTCAATCAGGCCAATCTGCCCGCTATCGACATCGTCGTGATCGCCAAGGCCGGTGTGAAAGAGATGGATAACGAGGAACTGTTCAAGTTACTGGAAAAGCTATGGCGCACTCTGTCACGCCGTTGCAATGGGTAGCTGTCAAACTGATACGCCTGTATCAGCTAATCATTAGCCCGCTGCTCGGGCCGCGCTGCCGTTTCACTCCGACTTGTTCCCAATTTGCGATAGAAGCAATCCGACTTCACGGTTTCATAAAAGGCGTTTGGTTAGCCAGCAAACGTCTATTAAAATGCCATCCCTTATCCGAGGGTGGTTATGACCCGGTTCCGCAACCAAAGCGAAGAAACTGAAGACTATGGAATCACAACGCAATCTCATCCTGATCGGTTTGCTGTTCGTGAGCTTTTTGCTCTGGCAACAGTGGGAGTCCGACAAGGCTCCGAAGCCGGCCCCGACTACCGTGGCCCAAACCGAACATTTCGTACCTGAAGCCGGTCAGACCGGTGATATTCCTCAGGTTTCCGAGCAAGCCAATGCGAACACCGCACGCAAGCTGATCACCGTCTCCTCCGACGTGCTCAAGCTGACCCTGGATACCCAGGGTGGCGACATCGTCTCTGCCGATCTGCTGGCCCACAAGCTGGAAGAAGGCAAGGATCAACCGTTCGTACTGCTGACCAGCCAACCTGAGCACCTCTATGTTGCCCAGAGCGGTCTGGTTGGTCGCAATGGTCCTGACAGCCAGGCCCAGGGTCGTCCCACCTACGAAGCCGCCCAGACCAGCTACCAGCTGGCCGATGGTCAGGATCAAGTCGTCGTACCGATGACCTGGACCGACAGCAAGGGCGTGGTCTTCACCAAGGAGTTCGTCCTCAAGCGTGGTGACTACGCCGTTGGCGTCGATTACAAGATCGACAACAAGTCCGCCGAGCCGGTCCAGGTGCAGTTCTACGGTCAGCTGAAGCAGACCGTGACTACCCCGAAAGACCAGCAGGGTCATGCCATGGTGGCCAGTGCCTACCGTGGTGGTGCCTTCTCCAGCGAAGATACCCGCTACAAGAAGTACACCTTCGACGAGATGAAGGATGCCGACCTGAACAAGACCACCAAGGGTGGTTGGGTCGCCATGCTGCAACACTACTTCGTCTCTGCCTGGGCACCGAATGCCGACGATACCAACAGCTTCTACAGCCGCGTGATCCCTGGCAAAGACCAGGCCATCATCGGCTACAAGGCGCCTCTGGTTGACGTGGCTGCCGGCCAGCAAGCCGAAGTGACCAGCAAGCTGTGGGTAGGTCCCAAGCTGCAAGACCAGATGGCCAAGGTGGCAAACCACCTCGACCTGACCGTCGACTACGGCTGGCTCTGGTTCATCGCCCAACCGCTGCACTGGCTGCTGACCGTGTTCCACGGTTTCGTCCAGAACTGGGGGGTGGCCATCATCATGCTGACCCTGCTGGTACGCGGCATCATGTTCCCGCTGACCAAGGCCCAGTACACCTCCATGGCCAAGATGCGCATGCTGCAGCCCAAGCTGGCCGCACTGCGTGAGCGCTTCGGCGACGATCGCCAGAAGATGTCTCAGGGCATGATGGAGCTGTACAAGAAGGAGAAGGTCAACCCGCTGGGTGGCTGTCTGCCGATCCTGGTGCAGATGCCGATCTTCATCGCCCTCTACTGGGCACTGATGGAATCCGTAGAGCTGCGCCACGCACCGTTCGCCCTGTGGATCACCGACCTGTCGGTGAAGGACCCCTTCTTCGTGCTGCCGATCCTCATGGGTGCGTCCATGTGGTACCTGCAGAAGATGAGCCCTACCACCATTACCGACCCGATGCAGCAGAAAGTGATGCAGTTCATGCCGATCATCTTCACTTTCATGTTCCTCTGGTTCCCGGCAGGTCTGACCCTGTACTGGCTGGTGAGCAACGTCATCTCCATTACCCAGCAGACCATCATCTACCGTCAGCTGGAGAAGAAAGGCCTGCATACCCGCAGCTAATCGCTCCCGATGGCAAGATGGATGACAAAAGAGGCGGCCTTCGGGCCGCCTTTTTTATTACAATGACCCCACTGCTGTGAACCATCAGCGAACAAATGAGCCAAGCAAGATGACTACAGATACCATCGTGGCCCAGGCCACCGCCCCCGGCCGGGGTGGCGTCGGCATAGTCCGCGTCTCCGGTCCCGCCGCCGAACAGGTCGCCGAGATAGTGCTCGGCAAGCTCCCCCGGGTGCGTTATGCCGAATATCTGCCGTTCAGGGATGAGCAAGGCCAGCCGCTGGATCAGGGCATCGCCCTGCTGTTCAAGGCTCCCAACAGCTTCACCGGCGAAGATGTGCTGGAACTGCAGGGCCATGGCGGCCCGGTGATCATGGACATGCTGGTACGCCGCATCCTGCAGATAAAAGGGCTGCGCCCTGCTCGTCCCGGCGAGTTCAGCGAACGCGCCTTCATGAACGACAAGCTGGATCTGGCCCAGGCCGAGGCCATCGCCGACCTTATCGAGGCGTCCAGCGAGCAAGCGGCCCGCAGTGCCATGCACTCCCTGCAGGGGCAGTTCTCCGGCAAGATCCAGCAGCTGGTGGAGAGTCTCACCCGGTTGCGTATCTATGTGGAGGCCGCCATCGACTTTCCGGACGAGGAGATCGATTTTCTCTCCGACGGCAAGGTGGCGGGCGATCTCTACGCCATCATGGCGGAGCTCGATGACGTACGCGGCGAGGCCAAGCAGGGTGCCCTGCTGCGGGAAGGGATGAAGGTGGTGATCGCCGGTCGCCCCAACGCCGGCAAATCGAGCCTGCTCAACGCCCTGGCCGGCCGCGAGTCGGCCATCGTCACCGAGATCGCCGGCACCACCCGCGACGTACTGCGCGAGCACATCCATCTGGATGGCATGCCGCTGCACATCATCGACACCGCCGGCCTGCGCGATACCCAGGACAAGGTGGAGCAGATCGGCATCGAACGTGCCTGGGCCGAGATTGAGCAGGCCGATCGGGTGCTGTTCATGGTGGATGGCACCACCACGGCTGCGGTCGACCCGCGGGAGATCTGGCCGGAATTTGTTGATCGGTTGCCAAAAAAGATCGGCCTCACCGTGGTGCGCAACAAGGCCGACCTGACCGGTGAAGATCTGGCGCCGAGTCATGAGCTGGGTCACGCCGTCTATCGCATCTCCGCCAAGACCGAGCTGGGGCTGCCCGCCCTGCGCGAGCACCTGAAGGCCTGCATGGGCTTCCAGGGCAACACCGAGGGGGGCTTCATGGCCCGCCGCCGCCACCTGGATGCGCTGGAGCGTGCCGCCGAGCGGCTGCTGGTGGCCAAGGAGCAGCTGGAGGTGTTCGTGGCCGGTGAGCTGGTGGCCGAAGAGCTGCGCCTGGCGCAGGAGTCCCTCTCCGAGATCACCGGTGAGTTCAGCTCCGACGATCTGCTTGGTCGCATCTTCTCCAGCTTCTGCATCGGCAAGTAATGTGGTGAAAAATCAGCAATAAAAAGCAGCCATAAAGAACATAAGACATTGTAAATATTGGACTTTGTTTTTACTGGCTGTTCTTACCTGATCTTGTTTCGTGAGAATTTACCCCGAGAGTACCCCGAAGTAACCTCTTGGGGTACTTTTGGGGGACACTCATGAAGATCAGCATCGAATTCCGCGAACCGGACGCCGAAGGCAAGCGCACTGCGCGCTTAACCTACTACGCCGGCTCCTACCTTGATCCCGCCACAGGCATCCGCAAGCACAAGCGCAGCAGAGAGCCCCTGGATCTCTTCCTGTACGACAAGCCGCGTACCCCGGCACAGCGGCTTCACAACAAAGAAACCCAGCGGGCAGCCGAAGCCATTCGCGCCAAGCGGCTCTTCGAATACGAGACCGGCAAACACCATCTGGATTTATCGAGCGCCCACAAGGCCAGCTTCTTTGAGTACTTCCAGGAAGTGACCGACCAAAAGGCGGCAGGCAGCAAGAGCAACTATTCCATCTGGGTGTCTACCCTCAAGCATTTGCGCCAGTACCATAAACTGCCTGATTTGACTTTCGAGGAGGTCGATCAGCTGTTCCTGGAGGGTTTTCGGCACTACCTGATGCACAAGGCCCGCACCAAAAGCGGCACGCCACTGAGCCGCAACACCCAAAGTGCCTACTTCAACAAGTTGAGGGCAGCCCTGAACCAAGCAGAGCAGGAGCGGCTGCTGATGGATAATCCGGTACGACGCGTCAAAGTCATCCAGGGGGAGAAGAACAAGCGGGTTTATCTGACCGAAGATGAGGTTCGGGCCATGGCCCAGGCTGAGTGCCGCTATGACGTTCTTAAGCGCGCCTTTCTGTTCTCTTGTTGCACTGGCTTGCGCTGGTCCGACATTCACAAGCTGACCTGGGCCGAGCTGGAGCCTTTCTATGGCCATTACCGTATCGTCTTCACCCAGAAAAAGACCAGCGGCCTGCAATACCTGGATTTGAATGACATGGCGATGCAGCTGATGGGGCGCTCAGGCAAGGCAACAGAGCGGATCTTCAAGGGCCTCAAGTACTCGGCTTGGCACAACATGGAGCTCACCCGGTGGGCGTTGCAGGCGGGTATAACCAAGAAGGTAACCTTCCACAGCGCGCGTCATACCTTCGCCGTCATCCAGCTTAACCGCGGCGTCGATATCTATGCCCTCTCCCGCTTGCTGGGACACAGTGAGCTGAGAACCACAGAGATCTATGCAGACATCCTTGAATCACGGCGTAGAGATGCCATGCTCGATTTTCCCAACGTATTGGAGTGATAGAAGCACCCTCGACGAGATCATGGCCAGGAAGAGCCAACAAATAGGCCAGCGCGACCATGCGCTGGCCTAGATTATCTTAGATAATATAGATCGGATTTCAGGATCGCCCTGCAGCCCAAGCGGTAACTGGGTTTCACTGAATTGGCTTGTGACCGTTATCGTGAACTTTGTGACCACTTTCGTGATAGTTTGTGACCGTTATCGTGATAGTGCAGGCCGGCCGATGGTAAACCGCCCCTTGGCATGTTCGCAGATAGACCAGCCCAAAGCAGTCAGCTCATCCAATGCCTTACGAACTCTTGATTGCCGCTTGCGATGGGTGGCCGTGCTGACCTCATCGGGAAAGGCATAAGCGACCAAGGTGTCTAACTGCACTGCCCTTTTCTGACCACAATCCACCCAGGCACATAGCCGCTGATGCAACAACCGAGCGATGCTGCCATTCAAGTGCCGAACTTCTGTCATGTCGATACGAACATGGCGACCATTACCCATAATGGCGTAGGTCAGCAAGGGATTAAGCGCCAAAAAAAGTCCATCAGTCTGAGTGTCACTGACATAGTTCGCCAATAAGCGAAAGCCGCTACGCTGGCCAGCCACCTTTGCGATCACCGACACCTTCCACAATCGCTCGATACAGCAACGTACAGTATTGGTATCCCGAGGATTGGCGTATCCAACCTCCTTGGCCAGTTTGCGCAGGCTGCTTCTGACCACCAATACCCTTTGCTGGTTGGCAGCCCAACGAAGATCCAGAAGATCTCGCAATATCGCCCCAGTTTCGCTCACCGCAACTGGCTCAATCTCGTTACTTTGTGACTCAAGTCCAGCCAGGGCAACCAACCCCTGAAGCACACGGAGGTCATCTGCACCCAGCGGCTCAGGCCCGGAGAACTCGATCTGATTGCCACCACCGAAACGGTAAATCACCTCCAGCTTGTCACGGCGGCGTTGGCCATGCGAGATCGCCCTAAACAACCCGGGTGCAAGACAGTGCATATGGTCATGCCTAGCATGAGTCAATTCAAAGCAAGACACGTTTGCCTCCCGCTCGGCGTGTTACGCCCAACCTAGCGGGAGCGGGATACAGCACGCCACCTTCCCCCCGCACCAACCAGCGCTCCGGTAGTGGCGGCCCATAATTACTTTTGCTTACCCCAAACCGCACGTGAAGCTTGCTCTTCTCTGCCGATACTCCCAGCTGCTGCGCCTCTTTCTTGGTCATAGTGGCGAGGTAGCCCTGCCAGCGCACATTGTCTACCAGCACCGACGAACCACGGCTTGCCTGCTGCAGATCGCCAACTTCTTGGAATACTGCGGATTTGCTGGTGTGGTGTACAAACAACACAGCGCATCCCAGCCTCATGGCCAGCCGCTCCAACTGACCCAGTACCTGCGTCATGGCACAGGCCGCGTTCTCGTCGGCATCGTGGAAGCGCCTCAAAGTATCGATGACAATCAACCTCACCCCTTCAGCCCATATAGCAATCGCTTCCCACCAATGGCTATCCAGCACATTCGGACTGGAGCCCTGCAGCGGTATAAGACGAAGGTTTCGTTCGACGTTGGCACGAAGTTCAGCATCAAGACCTCCGCCCAAGGCAAACAAGCGCTGGTGCAGTACAGGCCAAGGGTCCTCAGCAGGCAGGTAGAGCACGGTTCCCCTGCCCAGCTTGCCAAGTCCAATCCAATCCGGCCCACCGGCGATCTGCATTGCCAGTTGCAATGCCAACATCGATTTGCCCACCCCTCCCGGTGACACCAACGCACCAACGCAGCCAACAGGCAGCCCCGGTAGGACAAAATCGAGGGGTTTCGGAGGTTCAATAAAAGCCGACCGGAGATCCCGGGGGCAGAGAGATGTAATCAGATCCTGTGTCATACCCACCTCACAACCGCCCATGGCTAGCTTGCCGCACACGCTTGGTTACATGCTCAGTGAGTTCGGCGTCTGGTGAAATGCGGTGGGAGAGCAGCCAGTCCAGCAGCTCAACGCGCTTGAAGTAGATCTTTTTGCCTTGTGGCTTGTAATGCGGCAGACGCTTTTCACTGGTCAGCCGGTACACATAGCAGACAGAAACCCCCAGCAACTCAGCGCACTCCTCGGCAGAAAGCACCTCTTTTTGCGCCTGTCCTTGCTGGATTACCAACTGCTTAAGCTCATAAAGCTCTTTCAGGATTGCCCCATTCGGATCACTGAAAACTGACGAATTTTGTTCGCGCATGCAGATTGTCTCCTAGTTACAAACATCAGCATGCAAGAGCGTACCGGGGACCTAACGAAATCCAGACCGCTGTAAGTGCCCGTTTTGGGCACTTACAGCGTTTTCTGGAAAATTTTCGGATGTGAAATTTAAGATGGGAACAGGAAGGGGGGTTGGTAGAGCCAAATGACATTTGGGCGAGAGACCGCCAGTAAAGTCATTAGGCTCCACTAGGTTGGCTATCCCAAGCCAACCACAGGCTCAGCGATGGTTCATTTCTTTGATCCAATCGGCCACGCTATCAGGGTCGGCAAGCAGCTGGGCGAGCGGCAGATGATTGGAGCAGATCTCAAGCTGATGACATTTGTCACTTTGCTGCCAGTCAGGTTGATGAGCAGGCCAGCTAACCTGCTTGAGCAGATCCCAGAGGTGGTTATCACTATCCTGCAGGCAACGGTACAGATTTACTTCAACCACGGCGTTGCCAGACAGTTGCAAAGGATCAGGCTGACCCTTCGTATGTGCACGCAAGGCTGAGTTTTGACGGAAATCATCATCGATATAGAGGCGAAAAATCAGCGTCTTATCACCTTGCAGAGCCTTATCGCCATTCCTGTCCCGGTAAGCGTGATTCGATGCAAACAGTGGCAGATAGTCCCATGCCCAGCTGCTGGAAGGGCGGGTTCCTGAGCGGCAGGGGCGGCTATTTTCGCTGGGCTCCCAATACCAGAACTCGGCGTCCAGCGCCTGACTGGCGATCTGATCGAATAGCGGGAGGATACGCTGGTAGAAACCGGCTGCGAGTCGGTGAGCTTGTTGCAGTTGGGTCACCAGCTGGGTGGTCTGTTCAAGATCGTGTGGCATGACGGCATCCTTAGCCAGAGTCAGTGATTCAAAAAAGAGAAATCGGGGCGAGATAGGTGGAATGTCCCGGCATAATCGAGCAGAGCAGCCCAACCAGTAGGCTCAGCGGGTGGGGTAATTTGCCGCTCTGACATCACCCCGCAATCCAGATCCAGCCGCCCTGCGTAGGCAAACAACGGCGCCCATTCAGGTACCACCGGGGCCATGCCAAACAGCTCAAACGCCTGCAGCCACTCATCGCGGATGGCGCGATCCTGACGGCAGGATTCAAACTCGGAGGCAGTTTGCAGATAGCGGCGCAGTGGCTCCCATTCACGCAAGGTCATCTGGACAAAGCGCTTCGGCAGATCGGGGGGAGACAGCGGAGCGACAGGGATATTGCCAAGTGCCACGTAATAGAGCCGGTCTTCATAGTCATCAAACTCGGCTTCACTGACCACAGCATTGACCTGCGCCAGCCACTGCTCCCGATACTGGTCGCCACCGAACGGGGGCTTCACCTCGATAACCACCAGCGTGTCGTCAAAGTGGAGCAGCACATCGGGCTCGACATAACGGCGATCCTGCAGCGATACCAGTTTTGGCCACAGCTCCAGCCGTTGAAAGCTGGCCGGGTCTAGCGGATTGTCACCGAGTAGAAAGTGCAGCACGGCCCCCAGAGTACCGTCCGAGAGGTGGGGCAGACGGCCAAAGAAAGTGGCAGTTAGCAGATCTTCGCTGCCTTTAAACAGGTCGCGCCAGCGCAGGGATTCCCCTTCCCGCTCGATACGCCCAGCCTTGCCATGCAGGATTGCATGTAGCATCGCAACTCCTTGTAATATTGATATTTCAAGCAGGCTCTCACTTAGCTGAAGAGCCTTCGAGATCCTGCTTTGATATCCACTCGACTACCACTCTATCCATCACAAAATGGGGTAAAAATGTTTGACTGAAAGAGGGCGTCTCTTTAAGGTTTCCCGCAACATGACCCCGGCCTCTTGGTTGCTTTGCAACTTACGCCGGGGTTGTTTTTTTGAATCTGTCTTTGTGTCGGCATACACGCCTTATTACTTCGCCATACAGCCAGTCGGTTGCTAATCATCGGGGTAACCGTTACACTTTGCGCATCTCATCTACCAGCCTTTGGCGTCAGCGTAGAAGGAGTTACGGCCCCGTCCTCTCCGGAGGGCGCGGCCAGCTTAATTCCCTCCCCTAGCAGTCAATAACTCCCATACCGTTCCCAGCGCTTGTTGTACTTGCGCCGTTCGTGCTCATGTTCGATGAAAAATGCCGTCCACGGCAGGATGTATTCTCCTCGATCATCCAGCACGACTAGGTAGCCTTCCGCTTCAAACCAGATATGGATGCGTTGTTGCTTGCCACGAGGCTCAGCCCACACCTTCAGCTCAGGATCGCTATCATTCTCGATGATGGGTTTGGGCCAGCGGATGCGTTCGCATCGACGTAAATCGGGTTCTCGCTCTGCTTCAACTTCTCCAGTTGAAATCATGTGCCAGAAGGTCGCTGATTTCCCGGCATATTCAGGATGACGTTTCAGACCAAGACGCTTGCCTCTGAACTCGGGTTTGTTGAGTACAAAGTCTTGTTCGAAGGCCGCATAAACAGCAGAGAAAAAACGCCCCCAATCACCGCCAGAGGCGGTCATCAGAATGAGGTCAGGTAGCCATATAGGTTGCATCACCATCCACCCCTGCTGCACCAGACCATCAGATTGAACTTGCTCTCTCGTAGAAGGGTATTGTGTGTCAGCTTGTAACCACTTCGTTGCCGTATTCTTTCAATCAACGCCAGCTTGGCTTGGCTGCTGGTCAACCCTCGATGCAGATAGCTCAGGGCTCCGATCAAAAGATCCGCAACTTGCAGCAACTCGGCTTCATGAGAGTGGATCCGCTGCACCCGATGAATGATTTTCTTCGAGTAGTCATACGTGTTATTGCACAAAACATCATGCAACTTGCTGATCTTCTCATGCCCCAAGGTATCCTTGATATCGATATAGACTCGATAGCCATTCTGCGGCTCAAAGATCGTCTTCAACATGACGAAATACATTTTGTAGTACCAGTCGTCATGACTCTGCCCAAACGCTTCATGATTTAGCTGTGATTTATCCGGGATAACCAGACCACGAAAGTGAAGGTCATCATCATCGAAAAAGTAATCCAGCAGGTCACGATAGAAGGCGAGTTTCGACTGACTAACCTTGGTCCACTTCACCTCGAAATCCGGCGCCAACCCATGCTTTTGCTTGATCTCCCGCAAGCGACGCACGATCTCGTGGCGCTTATCCAGCGGACACCATACAGCCCCAAGCACCATGGCCGATTGACCATCGTTCTCCAGATGGCAGGACTCATCACAATAGACATTAAATATGCGGCTCATCAGGCAAGGGCTCCTTCCACCAGCGACTCGGCCAAGGCAAGTTGGGTCTGCTGGCTGGTTTGCAGGCGGGATTTAAGTTGATCGCAGAGTGTCGTCAGTTCATCGACTTTAGCTACTATCAATTTTTGTACCGCAGTAGGAGGTAGAGGAATTGAATATTCATTCAGTTTTGCACCAACAAAATGCTTAATTGTTGCTCCTGTAAAATACTGTTCTAAGGTTCCCGTAGCAGCATCATTAGTTAAACAAATTTGTAAATACTCTGCCATTACCCCTTGATAAGGCCTTGCTCGGTGCAGTGCTTTTTGAAAATACATTTCCTTATTATGATGCTTCCAAATAGCACATCTTCCAGGTTCACCACCTTCACATATCAATAAATCACCATACCTAAGAGCTAGCTCATCTTTTTCATTATCATCGATTTTCATTTGTTTTATATCATCAAGCTCAATCAGATCCCACTGCACATTTGTATTTCTTAAATATGGCAATTCATTGCCAATATTTTTTGCATTATCGAGCATTTTTCCAAGGCGAGAGTGTGCAACTTGGCTAAATCTAACCCATTCCCAACCTATTGGTAGCTCAAATAGCTGTTCCTCCGCCCGAATCATCGGCAGCGGTTTCTCTTTTTTGATTTTCTTCTCTTTGACCAGCAGCGCCTTTTCGGCAGCGATGCGTTCCAGCAGGGCGGAGGCGGGTTCATCGCTTGGGTCTTGCGGTACCAGCTTACCCATTACTGCCAGTTGCAGGATGGTCTGTTTCAAGGCGTCGATGCTGGCCTCAGTGGTAAAGAGGGTATCGAAATGAGTGCTTAGCCGCGCCCAGTTTTGCGCCAACTCGTCGGCATCGCAGGAGTCTGTCAGTGTGGCGAGCAGGGTCTCCACCAGCGTCTGATGGGCCGCCAACTGCGATTCGCTGCACTGCTCCAACTGGTCGCAGAGGGCCATAAGCTCATCCACTTTGGCAACGATGCGGTGCTGTTCTGCAAATGGCGGAATTGGCAATGGATAGAATGAGAAAAAGTCCTTGGCAAGTCGCTTTTGACCTGCGGTTCCGGTCATTCCTGCCTCACCTTTTTTGAGATATATAGGCGATTTTATATTTAATAATATAAAGAATGCTGAAACATAATCTGTATATGGTCTAGCTATATGAAGCTCTGTCGTTCCTGCACCTATTCCATTAGTTAAACCACGAAAAACTGCAGCCTTACTATTCTCAAAGCATGGTGTTATTTTTGCTATGCCAATATCCCCATTAGAAAAATGGGTAAAACCTTTCTTTATCTCGCCCCACTTCCTTGCTTCAAATTCATGCTGCCCGTTATATGCGGTGCTGATTAAAGACATGGGTACAAATGATGCGTCAACAGTATCATCGCTTTCATTACGTGGATTGATCTCTGCGATCTCTGCAAGCATTGACCACACCCACCCATCCGGTAATTCAAACGGCTTCTCTTCCTCACCAATTTCTGGCAAGGCTTTGGGCTTTTTAATCTTGCCCTCTTTCACCAGCCGCGTCTTTTCGGCGGCGATCCGTTCCAACAGCACGGAGGCCGGTTCATCGCTGGGGTCTTGCGGCACCAATTTACCGCGCACGGCCAGCTCTAGGATCAGCTCTCGCAGCTTTTTGATGCCGGTGAGTTCCAGCTTGCTGTTGCTACCGCGCCCGGCACTGCTTTTGGGGCGAACCGCCGCGGTCCATAGATCCAGGTGGTCGGTAATCAGATTCTCGATCGCCATTATGCCTGCCCCCCTTGCTTGGCCGCACCTTTGCCCAAGGCGTCGCCCAGAATGGCTTTTAGCTGGTTACGCAGGGTCTGAATTTCAGCCTGTTCTTTGGCATAGCGCGCCAGCAGCTCCTCAGGGTCGTGGCTTATCTGCTCACCAACATGGGGGTTTTTGATATCGAGGTTAAAGTTGCGCTCGATAATGGTGTCGATGCTGACCTTCCAGGCTTGCTCGGTCTCTACCCGGGCGGCAAAGCCGTCCGCCTCATCGCCCCACCAGGCGATCTCGGCTTCAAACTCCTCGAACTTCATCGGTTTGGTCTTGCTGTAGTTTTTCACCCCAGCCGGATAGGGGTGCTCATAGAACCAGACATCCTTGGTGGGCTGACCCTTGGTGAAGAAGAGGATATTGGTCTTAATGCCGGTATAGGGGGCAAACACGCCGTTGGGCAGCCGCACTATGGTGTGCAGGTTGCACTCGCTGGTGAGCAGTTGCTTGATCTTGGTTTTGACCCCTTCGCCAAACAGGGTGCCATCAGGCAGCACCACGGCGGCGCGACCGCCCTTTTTCAGGATCTCGATAATCAGCTGCAGGAACAGGTCGGCAGTTTCGCGCGTGCGCAGATCGGCCGGGAAGTTCTGCTCGATGCCATCCTCTTCGGTACCACCAAAGGGCGGGTTGGTGAGGATCACATCGATATCGCTATCCCAGCTCGACAGCGGTTTGTCGAGGGTGTTGCCATGGCGAATTTGCACCGGCACCTCGATGCCGTGCAGCAGCATATTGGTAGTGCAAAGGAGGTGCGGCAGCTGCTTCTTCTCGACCCCCAAGATCTGCTGCTGCAGAGTCTGGTGGTCGGCTGAGGTCTCGACATAGTGCTCTTTGACATGATCGAAGGCGCAGGCGAGAAAGCCGCCGGTACCGCAGGCCGGGTCCATGATCCGCTCGCCGAGTTTGGGGTCGATGCGGTTGACCATAAAGCGGGTGACGGCGCGGGGGGTGTAGAACTCGCCCGCGTTACCGGCGCTTTGCAGGTCGCGCAGGATCTGCTCGTAGATATCACCAAACAGGTGGCGCTCACTGCTGTCGGTGAAGTCGATCTCGTTTAGCTTGTTAATCACCTGCTTGAGCAGGGTGCCGTTCTTCATGTAGTTGAAGGCATCGCTGAACGCCTCTTTCACCACATAGCCACGGGGGTTGAGATCGATATTGGCAGGCTGGTTTTTCAGGCTGTCGAACAGGTCGTTGTTGACGAAATCGAGCAGGGCATCGCCTGTCAGCCCTTCACTATCGGCCGCCCAGTTGCGCCACAGGAAGCGCTCGGGGATGGGGCAGCGGTAGTTATCCTGCTCAAACTCCAACTCCTCTTCCTGGGCGTCGAACACTTTCAAAAACAGCAGCCAGGAGAGCTGGCCGAGGCGCTGGGCATCGCCGTCGATACCGGCGTCCTTGCGCATGATGTCCTGAATGGATTTGATGACTGAGCTGATGGATGACATGGAATTCTCTGCTTTTTACAAAAATGATGACGAATACAGGGGCGAATGCGTCAGGAGTATCGATAAAACAAGCGGCCATCATTGGAATGGCCGCATGGTAGTTCAGAAGCAGTCAGGTCGTCAGGCGCTCTGCTGCTCACGGTAAATTTCTTGCTCCAGTTCGGTGATGGCCTGCTCGAACTGTTTGGGGCCACCAAAACCCTTCTTGGCCAACTCCAGCGGGCGCCCCAACTCGGTAAAGGGGGCGACTTTTAGCGCATCCTTGGTCTCAATCTCGGTCACCCCCTGATCGGCATACTTGTCGAGCAGTCTGGTAAGAACCTGCTGGGCGGTGTCGTTGTACTTGGTGAAGTAGTTGCGCTTTTTGACGTTGTTGGCCCGCTCGCGGCGGGTCAGTGGCGGCTGATCGTATACCACATGGCAGATAAGGTCGAACGGGTCGAGCTCCTTGCCCACTTCCTGCTCCAACACCTCCCACAGCACGCCCGCCTGAGCCAATTCATCCATAATGGCTTGCTTGCGTTCGGCGGCTTGCCAGCGTTTGGTGAACGCATCGAGGGTGGCAAACTCTTTGAGCAGGGTCTTTTTGGTGTAGTCCTTGAAGGATTCGGTCACCAACTTGCCATCGGCATCGTAATACTGCACCCGCTCGGCGATGACGCTGACCGCCACGCCGTTGACATAATACTTGCTGACCCCGGGCTCGGGGCCACCCAGCGGGCCTGCGCCCTGGCCCCCAGCGCTACTCTGGCCACCATCACTACCGGTTGTGTAGCTGCCGGGTTGTTCATCGACTCCGGGAGCAAACGGATCGTCATTGTCGCCGGGTTCATCGGTTGGCAGCAGATCGACATCGCCGATGATATCGCCCAAGCCTTCATCCGGATTGTTGATGTCTGCCGGTTTGATCACCATGACGCGCTCCGGCTCGCCGTCGAAACGGGGATCGGCAAACAGCTCGGTGGCCTTCTTGAAGTCGAGAATGGTGAACCAGAGCTTGCCGTACTTGTCATCGATGCGGGTACCACGGCCGATGATCTGCTTGAACTTGGTCATGGACTGGATATTTTGGTCCAGCACAACCAGCTTGCAGGTTTTGGCATCGACGCCAGTGGTCATCAGCTCGGAAGTAGTGGCGATGACCGGATAGGGCTTTTTCGGCTCAATGAAGTTCTCAAGCTGCCCCTTACCCAACTCATCATCGCCGGTGATTTTCATCACATAGCGCTCATCCTTGGCCATCTGTTCCGGGTTGAGGTTGACCAACGCCCGTCGCATCCGGTCGGCATGATCGATGTCGTTGCAGAACACGATGGTCTTGGCCATCGGGTCGGTTTTCTTGAGGTAGTTGGTGATGGTTTCGGCCACCAGCTGGGTACGCTCGTCGATCACCAGAGTGCGGTCAAAATCCTTCTGGTTATAGATACGGTCTTCAATCAGGTTGCCCTGTTTGTCCATCTGCCCTTTGGTGGGACGCCACCCCTGCAGATCGACATCGATATCGACCCGCACCACCTTGTAGGGGGCAAGAAAACCATCTTCGATTCCCTCTTTGAGGGAGTAGGTATAAACAGGGTCACCGAAATAATCGGTGCTGGAGACGGTTGCGGTCTCTTTGGGCGTGGCAGTGAGACCAATCTGGGTGGCCGATGAGAAGTATTCGAGGATCTCGCGCCAGGCGCTGTCTTCGGCGGCGCTGCCCCGATGGCACTCATCCACCACGATCAGGTCGAAGAAACCGGGTGAGACCTGCTTGAAGGCTTTCTGTGACTCTTCTGGTCCGGTGAGCGCCTGATAGAGGGCAAGGTGGATCTCATAGGCAGGATCGACAGTACGCCCAGTGACCTTGGCCATGGCCGAGCCAAAAGGCTGAAAATCATTACGCTTGGTTTGTTCCACCAGCGCATTCCGATCGGCCAAAAACAGGATGCGCTTCTTGGCGCCCGCCTTCCACAAACGCCAAATGATCTGGAATGCGGTGTAGGTCTTGCCGGTGCCGGTGGCCATCACCAGCAATACCCGATCCTCACCTTTCGAGATGGCTTCTACGGTCTTGTTGATGGCCTGCAGCTGGTAATAGCGGGGAGATTTGCCGCTGCCATCCGAGTAGTAGTCCTGACTGATGACAGGCAACTGTGCCTGGGTGTAACCCTTCCAGGTGCAGAGTTTGTCCCAAAGCTGGCCGGGGCTGGGGAAGTCCTCCAGCGCGATCTCGGATTCCAGCTTGGCCGGATTGGTCTTGTCATGAAATACAAAACCATCGCCGTTGCTGGCAAATACGAACGGCACATCCAGCAGACGGGCATAATCGAGCCCCTGCTGCATCCCCTTGCCAATCTCATGCTTGTTGGCTTTGGCCTCGATCACCGCCAGTGGCAAGCCCATCTTGTGATAGAGCACGATATCGGCCGATTTGACCTTCTTGCGTGCCGCCATCTGGCCGCGCACCACCACCTTGCCATCCCGCAGCTTCACCTCTTGGCGAACCTGAGTCAGGTCATCCCACCCCGCAGCCTTGATAGCAGGCAGCAGGTATTTCGAGATGATGTCGGCTTCGGTGAGGGTTGCTTTGTTGATCTCGGCCATGAGCACTCTTCCGGTCGGGGGACAATATTGCTCAAGATTCTCTCATAAATTCAGCCGGGTTTTATTGATTTCAGACTCATAAAGCAACATGGGTGCAGCTCTTGATGGCATGCCTTCGGGTCAAGGAAACGTCTGGTAATGGCGTAACTAGGTCGTAGTGAATGATTGTTGAAGGGCATCGCTTGAGTTAGTCCCATAGCAAGTCAGCCGGTTTGGCTCTCGCTGAATGCAGAGGCCAAGATTCCAGATAGATAGGAATCTGCCCCCATCAATTCCAGCACACCGGGTTTTCCCACTCACCTCAGACAGAGTGGCCAACATTCCAGAGCGAAAAACAGCACGAACATTCCAGATAGATGGGAAGGCCCCTATCAATATTCCAGGTGCTCGTTCTGAAGCGACATTCCACTATCTGGAATATCCGCACCAAGATTCCAGATAGATAGTTATGTGGAAAGGAATTGGACAGGGATTGGCCGGGGATAAGGGCGCTGATTCCACTGGTCAATAAGCCACTGGATTCCAGTACTCCAACTTTGTCACGAACGAACAAAGTCAACATTTTCAATAAGTTGATTGAATACCAAGACCTTCAGTGCCATGCTGAAATCATGTTCATTGGTGGAGTAACACGATGGATGCGTTCAGTTGGGGAATGGTAGGCTTGCTGGCCTTCTTCACGCTTGTCTTCGTGTGGAGTCTGTATAGCTACAAGGCGCATGCAAAAGAGAGACACCATGAAACCGATCGCTGATATCGCCCTCATGGCGTTGGTTGCGCTGGGCTTGATGGCACTTGGCGACACGCTGTTTGCATGGCTACTGATCTGCCTGCCACCGGTTTACTGGTGCTGGCCAATACTGGCCTGGGCTACCAGGCGCCCCATCACGGCCAGGTTGCAGTTAATGGCTCTTGCCGCACTCGCCTGCTGGCACTGGCCCGCCGGGCTGTTCACTGCGCTGAGCATCGCTCTTATCTGGACAGCGAAAACCCTCAAGACAACCCCACGCCCAAAACGCAAGGGTGGGCCGGTCATCAAAAATTACTACTTCTGGAGCTAACTGCGCGCCTCCTTGGCCACACTGGCGATAAGGTACCTTGAGCAACCAAGCATCTCCTGAATCGCGGAATAACTGTGGCCTGTCACCAACAGCCTGGCGATGTGCTGACGCTTCTTCTCATCCTTCTGCCTACCACGGTATTTCCCTTCATCCCTGGCCTTGGCAATACCCTGCTGCTGCCTGCGACGGCGATCTTCATAGTCTTTACGAGCGACGGCTGCGAGCATATCCAACAGCATGCCATTTACAGCCTGCAAAATGGCGCTGGTGAACTCGGAGCGGCTGTCCCCCTGTAATGCCACCCAGGAAGTCGGAAGCTCAGGAGAAACGATGGAGAGCTGTTTCTGTGCCAAAAGCTGCTTCAGTGTTTGCCAATCCGTCTGATTGAGACGGGCCAGACGATCAATCTGCTCTACCAGCACAATGTCACGATCTGCAGCGTCGCGGATCAGCCTCATAAGCTCAGGCCTGTCCAGCGTCGCTCCCGACTCATTCTCCACATAGAAACTGGCAATCTGATGGCCATGCTCAGCAGCAAAACCTATCAGAAGCTCTCGTGCCCGCTCAGCATCCTGTTCCACTGTCGATGCACGTAAATACGCCCGTATGAACATTGAAACCCCCATCGGTCTGTTTAAAGTGGTTCCTAATTATTGGTTCAATATGTCATTTTCAGAAGACGACTGCACCAGTTGATTGGGCGTAATGGCTGTTGTGCAGCCAGCTCCTGACAGTTCAATATCAGAAGTGATCTGCACCAATCTCGACTATGCTCAATACTCGTGTGCACCAAAGCGAGGTGAGCATGGCGACGGACACCCCACGGATTCCAGAACAAGGCGTGGCCACTCTGCCTGATGAGGCTTGGGAGCGTGCGCGCCGTCGTGCGGAGATCATCAGTCCGTTGGCGCAGTCGGAGACGGTCGGGCACGAAGCGGCCGATATGGCGGCTCAGGCGCTGGGCTTGTCTCGGCGCCAGGTATACGTTCTGATCCGGCGTGCCCGGCAAGGCAGCGGCCTCGTGACGGATCTGGTGCCCGGCCAGTCCGGTGGAGGTAAAGGTAAGGGGCGCTTGCCGGAACCGGTCGAGCGCGTCATCCACGAGCTACTGCAAAAGCGGTTCCTGACCAAGCAGAAGCGCAGCCTAGCGGCCTTTCACCGCGAAGTCACTCAGGTGTGCAAGGCTCAAAAACTGCGAGTGCCGGCGCGCAATACCGTGGCCTTACGGATCGCTAGCCTTGACCCGCGCAAGGTCATCCGCCGGCGGGAAGGCCAGGATGCCGCTCGTGACCTACAAGGTGTGGGCGGCGAGCCTCCTGCCGTGACCGCGCCGCTGGAGCAGGTGCAGATAGACCATACGGTCATCGACCTGATCGTGGTCGATGACCGCGACCGGCAACCTATTGGCCGCCCGTACCTGACCCTCGCCATCGACGTGTTCACCCGCTGCGTGCTCGGCATGGTCGTCACGCTGGAAGCGCCGTCTGCCGTTTCGGTTGGCCTGTGCCTCGTGCATGTCGCCTGCGACAAGCGCCCTTGGCTGGAAGGACTGAACGTGGAAATGGATTGGCAGATGAGCGGCAAGCCCTTGCTGCTCTACCTAGACAACGCGGCCGAGTTCAAGAGCGAGGCCCTGCGCCGGGGTTGCGAGCAGCATGGCATCCGGCTGGACTATCGCCCGCTGGGACAGCCGCACTATGGCGGCATCGTGGAACGGATCATCGGCACGGCGATGCAGATGATTCACGACGAACTGCCGGGAACGACCTTCTCCAACCCTGACCAGCGCGGCGACTACGATTCCGAAAACAAGGCCGCCCTGACGCTGCGCGAGCTAGAGCGCTGGCTCACATTGG
Source organism: Aeromonas sp. S41-2 (assembly GCF_027705845.1). Lineage (NCBI taxonomy): Bacteria > Pseudomonadati > Pseudomonadota > Gammaproteobacteria > Aeromonadales > Aeromonadaceae > Aeromonas > Aeromonas sp. S41-2. Next base: position 106,534 of record NZ_JAPDCG010000012.1, read on the forward strand.
CGGTCGGCACCTACCACGGTTCGGTGCACAACGGCCTGCTCCAACCGCCGGCCGCGCGCTGGGCCGAGGCCGTGGCGCGTGTCGGCGTACCGGCCGTCGTCACACGCGCTACTTCGTTCCTGGTCGATTTTCTGCCGATCCTCCGGCGCACGCTGACCCGCACCGGCTTTGTCATCGACCACATCCACTACTACGCCGATGGGCACTGTTGCAAATAGTCGGTGGTGATAAACTTATCATCCCCTTTTGCTGATGGAGCTGCACATGAACCCATTCAA
>NZ_JAPDCG010000013.1:0-73030 GCF_027705845.1 Aeromonas sp. S41-2
TGATATGGCTCAGTTGGTAGAGCGCATCCTTGGTAAGGATGAGGTCCCCAGTTCGACTCTGGGTATCAGCACCATTAAATATTAAAGCCTCCCAATCGGGAGGCTTTTTTGTATCCGCTTTTCTCAGTTTACCGAAATCTGCCTGGCATCGAGATAGAACCGAGCCTGTCCGGAGGCTTCTATCTGAATGGCTGCCACCAGTCGTTCATTGCGGGTGTATTCCCACTGCTTGTCGATCGACGTCAACGGTGGCTTGTTGATACCCAGTGTCTGCAGATACTCGTGAAACAAGCCTGCGCTGCCGATCTCGGTCAATCCTGCTTTCATCCCAATCAACTCCCTTTTATTGTTGCTGTTTATCAATAGTAACAGTCTCATATGTATTCAATATGAACGCTTTTCTATCAAATTGATCCAAGCTAAGTTGTGGATTGAAAAAGCCGTTGGTGTTTGAAAAAAGGAAGCAAAAACATGCTGATAAAGAACCTGCGTCTGGTCGGCAGGGAGGGGATGTGGCAGATCCTCTGCCAGGATGGCCTGATCCGAGCCATCGAACCCATGAGCACCCCTCTGCTCGCAGCCCACGAGCTTGATGGTGAGGAGGGGCTCGCCATCGCCCCCTTTATCGAGCCTCACATCCATCTTGATACCACCCAGACGGCCGGTGAGCCGAGCTGGAACCTCTCCGGCACCCTGTTCGAGGGGATAGAACGCTGGGCCGAGCGCAAGGCACTGCTGACCCATGAGGATGTGAAGCAACGGGCCATCCAGACGCTGAAGTGGCAGATTGCCAATGGCATCCAGTTCGTCCGCACCCACGTGGATGTCTCCGACCCCAATCTGGTCGCCCTGAAGGCGATGCTGGAGGTGCGGGAGGAGATGAAGGAGTGGGTGGAGCTGCAGATAGTGGCTTTCCCGCAGGAGGGAATCCTCTCCTACCCCAACGGCAAGGTGCTGTTGGAGGAGGCGCTCAAGCTGGGCGCCGACGTGATAGGAGCCATCCCCCATTTCGAGTTCACCCGGGAATATGGGGTCGAAAGTCTGCACTATGTGTTCGATCTTGCCGAGAAGTATCAGGTTCTGGTGGATGTGCACTGCGACGAGATCGATGACGAGCAGTCCCGCTTCATCGAGACGCTGGCGACCCTGGCCTACGAGCGGGGCATGGGTCAGCGGGTGACCGCCAGCCACACCACTGCCATGCACTCCTACAACGGTGCCTATGCGTCCCGCCTGTTCCGGCTGCTGAAGATGGCGAACATCAACTTCGTCGCCAATCCGCTGGTGAACATCCACCTGCAGGGACGCTTCGACAGCTATCCCAAGCGTCGCGGCATCACCCGGGTGAAGGAGATGTTGGAAGCGAACATCAATGTCTGTTTCGGTCATGACGACGTGTTCGATCCCTGGTATCCCATGGGCACCGCCAACATGCTGCAGGTGCTGCACATGGGGCTGCATGTCTGCCAGATCATGGGCTACGAGCAGATCAACGACAGCCTCAAGCTGATCAGCAGCCACAGTGCACGCACCCTGAACGTGCTGGATCGCTACGGCATCGAGGTGGGCAAACCGGCCAACCTGCTGATCCTGCCCGCCGAGAACGGCTTTGATGCGGTGCGCCGCCAGGTGGCGGTGCGTTACTCCATTCGCCACGGCCGGGTGATTGCACAAACCACTCCATCCCGCACCTCGATTCATCTCGCTCAGGTCGAGCCGGTCGACTTTCGCCGCTGATGCGGGTGAAGTCGATTAATTGCCCTGCTGTCCCCCGGGCCTGACATTTTGCATAATGTCGGCCCGATACTATGGAGGCGTGCTCCCATGCAAACCTGGTTATATGTTGCCGCCGGCGGGGCCATCGGCGCCTGTCTGCGCTTTGGTATCGCCGAACTGATGGCGCTGCTGTTGGGACGTCATTTCCCCTATGGCACCCTGATGGTCAACGTGGTCGGCTCCTTCATCATGGGCATTGCCTTTGCGCTGATCAGCCATGGTCATGTGGTGGAGCACCCGCTGAAACCGCTGCTGATGGTGGGTATCCTCGGCGCCCTGACTACCTTCTCCTCCTTTGCGCTGGATACCGTGGTACTGGCCCAGCAGGGGGCCTATCTGAAAGCCGCCCTCAATATCGGCCTCAACCTGTTTCTCTGTCTGGCCATGGTGGTGCTGGGGATGCAGTTGGTCGCCAGCCGGGTTTAAGGTGTCCGCACGCCATTGGCTCTGGTAAACTGGCGGCCATTCTTTGCTCTATGGGTGTTTAAGGGATGTCAGAACAGACTACGACAACGCATTTTGGCTTTAAAACCGTGGCCTCGACCGAGAAGGAAACCCTGGTCGCCGGCGTCTTCCATTCGGTGGCAGCCAAGTATGATCTGATGAACGATCTGATGTCGTTCGGCATCCACCGCCTGTGGAAGCGCTTCACCATCGACTGCTCCGGCGTACGCAAGGGTCAGAAGGTGCTGGATCTGGCCGGTGGTACCGGCGATCTGACCGCCAAGTTCTCCCGCATCGTCGGCGAGACCGGTCAGGTGGTGCTGGCGGACATCAACGACTCCATGCTCAAGGTGGGCCGCGACAAGCTGCGCAATCTGGGAGTGGCCAACAACGTCTCCTACGTACAGGCCAATGCCGAGGCGCTCCCGTTCCCTGACAACCATTTCGACGTCATCACCATCGGCTTCGGCCTGCGCAACGTCACCGACAAGGACAAGGCGCTCGCCTCCATGTTCCGGGTGCTCAAGCCGGGTGGCCGCCTGCTGGTGCTGGAGTTCTCCAAGCCGGTCAGCGAAGTGATCGCCAAGCTGTACGATCTCTACTCCTTCAAACTGCTGCCGAAAATGGGCGAAATCGTTGCGAACGACAGCGAAAGCTACAAATACCTGGCGGAGTCGATCCGCATGCATCCGGATCAGCAGACTCTGGCAGGCATGATGGAGAATGTCGGTTTCGAGCAGGTTGAGTTTTACAACCTGACCCAGGGCGTGGTCGCCCTGCACCGCGGTTACAAGTTTTAAGGTCGCCTATGCCGATGGATGCCATGGTCACCGCGGTGATCGAAACCAGCCTCAACCAGCTGCTGCGACTCAACAAGCAGAGTCCGGAGCGGCTGCGCAAATTGACGGGCAAGGTACTCAAGCTGGAGCTGCGCGAGCTCAAGCCACTCTGGTTTGTCTTCTCCGAGCGCCGGCTGGATGTGCTGGCCAAATTCGAAGGGGAGGCCGATGCGGTGCTGAGCCTCTCCCTGACAGCGCTCGGCCTGCTCAAGGATCCCTCCGCCCTGACCCGCTACATCCGCGAGGAGAAGCTGGATCTGAGCGGCGACCCTCAGCTGGTGCAGGCGTTCAGCGTGTTGTTGGGCGAGCTGAATATCGACTGGGAAGAGGAGCTGTCCCGTTATACCGGCGATGTGCTGGCTCACACCCTGCTGCGCGGCGCCAGTCAGGCACGTCGGCTGCTGGGACGTGAATTGTGCCGCAGCCAGCGCCAGCTGGCCGAATACCTGATCGAAGAGATCCGGCTTGCGCCGGGTCCGCTGGAAGTGGCCAGCTTCAACGACGATGTCGAGTTGCTGGCCCAGCAGATGAAAGCGGTCGAGCTGCGGCTGGCCCGCTTCGAGCAGCAGGTAGCCTGATGACCCCGAAGGAGTTCAAACGCCTCTATCGCATCATCAGCATCCTGCTGGAACAGGGCATCGACGAGCTGGTGCCCGCCCGTTACCAGCCCTGGCCCGGCCGGCTGGCCCGTCGCAGCCTGTTCTGGCTCAAGAACAAACGCCAGGGGCTGAACCGCGGTGCCCGCATCCGGCTCGCCTTCGAAGCGCTCGGCCCCATCTTCATCAAGTTCGGTCAGATGCTCTCGACCCGGCGCGATCTGCTGCCGCCGGACATCGCCGAGGAGCTGGCACTGCTGCAGGACAGGGTGCCTCCCTTCTGTGGTCAGGCGGCCCGCCGCCAGATCGAGGCGAGCCTGGGTTGCACCATCGAGACCCTGTTTGACGATTTCGACGAGACGCCGCTGGCGTCGGCCTCCATCGCCCAGGTGCACACCGCCCGGCTGAAGGAGAATGGCCGCGAGATCGTCATCAAGGTGATCCGTCCCGACATCGAGCCGGTCATCGAGGCCGACCTGCGGCTGATGCAGGCGCTGGCCCGTCTGGTGGCCCGTTTCGTGCCCCAGAGCGGACGACTGCGCCCCATCGAGGTGGTGGAAGAGTATCGCAAGACCATCCTCGACGAGCTCAACCTGATGCGGGAGGCGGCCAACGCCATCCAGCTGCGCCGCAACTTCACCGGCTCCGAGGCGCTCTACGTGCCCGAGGTGTTCACCGAGCACTGCCGTGAGCAGGTGCTGGTGATGGAGCGGATCTACGGCATTCCGGTCTCCGACATTTCCGCGCTGGAGGCCAACGGCACCAACATGAAGCTGCTGGCCGAGCGCGGGGTGGAGGTGTTCTTTACCCAGGTGTTCCGCGACAGCTTCTTCCACGCCGACATGCACCCGGGCAACATCTTCGTCTCCTACGAACATCCGGAGAATCCGCTCTGGATCGGCATCGACTGCGGCATCGTCGGCACCCTCAACCGGGAAGACAAACGCTACCTGGCCGAGAACTTCCTCGCCTTCTTCAACCGTGACTACCGTCGGGTGGCCGAGCTGCACGTGGAGTCCGGCTGGGTGCCGCCCGATACCAAGGTGGACGAGTTCGAGTTCGCCATCCGCACCGTGCTGGAGCCCATCTTCGAGAAGCCGTTGTCGGAGATCTCGTTCGGCCACGTGCTGCTCAACCTGTTCAACACCGCGCGCCGCTTCAACATGCAGGTGCAGCCGCAGCTGGTGTTGCTGCAGAAGACCCTGCTCTATGTGGAGGGGCTGGGTCGCCAGCTCTACCCGCAGCTCGATTTGTGGCAGACCGCCAAGCCCTATCTGGAAAACTGGATGTACCAGCAGGTGGGGCCCAAGGCGGTGTGGAATGCCATCAAGGAGAAGGCGCCATTCTGGGCGGAAAAGCTGCCGGAACTGCCGGAGCTGGTCTACGAGACCCTGCGCCAGACCCGTCATCAGCAGCGTCACTTCGACCAGATGTTTGCCGATTTTCGCCGGCACAGTCGCCGCCAGGGTCAGGCTCGCTACCTCTTAGGGGTTGGAGCCAGCCTGCTATTGGCCGGTGTATTCTTGCTGACCCAAAAACAACACATTGAGTGGGGACAAATCAGCCTCGCCGGCGCCGGGTTATGCTGGCTGCTGGGTTGGTTGCGAACCCGTTCTCATTAAATAAACTGCGCCAGCAGGCGCCTGTCTGGAGAGAAAGTCATGGGTGGTATCAGTATTTGGCAATTGTTGATCATTGCAGTCATCGTCGTGCTGCTGTTCGGTACCAAGAAACTGCGCGGCATCGGCGGTGATCTGGGTGCCGCGGTCAAGGGCTTCAAGAAGGCGCTGTCCGACGAGCCGGAGACCAAGTCCGAGCAGAAGGATGCCGAGTTTCCGCCGAAACAGCTGAACGAAGCAGCCGGTCAGCCTAGCGATGCTGCCAAGCAGAAAGATAAAGATCAGGCCTAAGCCATGTTCGATATCGGTTTCTGGGAGCTGGTTGTCATTGGTGTCGTCGCCCTGGTGGTGCTCGGCCCCGAGCGGCTGCCCGTGGCGATCCGTACCGCCAGCCACTGGATCAGACTGATCCGCAGCACCGCCAACTCGGTCAAGGCCGAGCTGGAGCAGGAGCTCAAGTTGCAGGATCTGCACAACGACCTGAAGAAGGCCGAACAGTTGCAGATGAACAACCTGAGCCCCGAGCTGCAGGAGTCTATCGAGCAGCTGAAAACGGCCGCACAATCGGTGACCCGTCCATACGAACAACAAAATACCATCCAGCCAGCGCCGGCCGCCGCCGAGGTGAAGGAAGAGCCGGTAGCCCCCGTCAGTGTGGCGACACCTGATGAGGAGCCTACCGTGATCCCCGCCGCAAGTGCCCAGCCGAGCGCCGAACAAGGGGAGGTGAAGCCATGAGTCAGGCCGAGCAACCCCTGATCAGCCATCTGGTCGAGCTGAGAACGCGCCTGCTGCGCTCCATCTCGGCCATCCTGCTGGTATTCATCGCGCTGATCTACTTCTCCAACAACATCTACGACTTCGTGGCCCAGCCGCTGCTGAGTCAGTTGCCGGAAGGGACCAGCATGATAGCGACGGATGTGGCGACCCCCTTCCTGACGCCGATCAAGCTGACCCTGGTGGTCTCCTTCTTCGTGGCGATCCCCTATCTGCTCTATCAGGCCTGGGCCTTCATCGCCCCCGGTCTGTACCAGCATGAACGGCGCCTGATCATGCCGTTGGTCGCCTCCAGTGCCGTGCTGTTCTATGCCGGCATGGCGTTCGCCTACTACGTGGTGTTCCCGCTGGTGTTCGGTTTCTTCACCAGCACCGCGCCTGCCGGGGTGACGGTGGCGACCGACATCGCCAGCTATCTGGACTTCGTACTGACCCTGTTCTTTGCGTTCGGGGTGGCGTTCGAAATTCCGGTGGCCACCATACTGCTGTGCTGGACCGGGGTGACCAGTCCCAAGAGCCTGCGGGAGAAGCGTCCCTACGTCATCGTTGGGGTGTTCGTGGTCGGCATGCTGTTGACGCCGCCCGATGTCTTTTCCCAGACCCTGCTCGCGATCCCCATGTGGGGCTTGTGGGAGATCGGTCTGTTCTTCGCCCGCTTCTACGTGAAAGAAGAGAGCGAAGAGAAGCAGGAACAGACTGAAGAGGGGAGCTAAGGCTCCCTTCCTCTTTTCATGCCCCCGTTCGAGGCGTATGGTAAGGCCCCATTGAGTAGATGGTTTTCAAATACCTGATATGTCTTCCTTTTGTTCGGACCCGCTGACCCCATGATCGACATAGGTGTAAACCTGACCAGCAGCCAGTTTGCCGATGAACAGGCCGATCTGGTGGCCCGCGCCCGCGCCGCCGGGGTGGAGGCGCTGATCCTGACCGGCACCGATCTGGTCGGCAGCCGCGAGAGCGCCACCCTTGCCGCCCGCTGGCCGGGTTACTGTTTCTCCACCGCCGGGGTCCACCCCCACGACGCCAAGAGTGTCGATGAGGCGACCCTGCCCGCCCTGCGCGCGCTGGCCGCCTTGCCGCAGGTGGTGGCCATCGGCGAGTGCGGGCTCGACTACAATCACGATTTCTCCCCCCGTCCGGTGCAGGATGCGGTATTCGACGCCCAGCTGGCGCTGGCCGCCGAGCTCGGGATGCCGGTGTTTCTCCACTGCCGCGATGCTCACGCCCGTTTCATGGAGATCCTGCGCCCCTGGCTGCCGAAACTGCCGGGGGCCGTGCTGCACTGCTTCACCGGCTCCGATGAGGAGCTGGATCAGTGTCTGGCGCTGGGGCTGCACATCGGGGTGACCGGCTGGTTGTGCGACGAGCGTCGCGGCCAGCTGCTGCGCGAGCAGGTGGCCCGCATTCCGGCCGGCCGGCTGATGATCGAGACCGATGCCCCCTATCTGGTGCCGCGGGATCTGAAGCCCAGACCAAAACGCAACGAACCCGCTTTTTTGCCGCACATCGCCCAGGTGGTGGCGGCCTGCCGTGGTGAAGCGCCCGAGGCCTTGCTGGCCCACACCCGGGCCACCTCCGCCGCGTTCTTCCAACTTCCTCTTCAGGAGTGATTCATGGCTACAACTCTTCCAGGCGCCTTTCCGGGTCGCCGTCTGCGCCGGGTGCGCAAACATGATTTCAGCCGTCGTCTGGTGCGCGAGAACGTACTGACCGCCAACGATCTCATCTATCCCGTGTTTGTGCTGGAGGGGGAGAACCGTCGTGAGGCCGTCACCTCCATGCCGGGGGTGGACAGGCTCTCCATCGATCTGTTGCTGAAAGAGGCTGCCGAGCTGGTTGCGCTGGGCGTGCCGGCCATCGCCCTGTTCCCGGTCACCCCGCTGGAGCAGAAGAGTCTGCTGGCGGAAGAGGCCTACAACCCGGACGGGCTGGCCCAGCGGGCGACGCGCGCCCTCAAGGCAAGCTTCCCGGAGCTGGGGGTCATCACCGACGTGGCGCTCGATCCGTTCACCACCCATGGTCAGGACGGCATCATCGATGACGAAGGCTATGTGCTGAACGACATCACCACCGAGATCCTGGTGAAGCAGGCGCTCTCCCACGCCGCTGCCGGGGTGGATATCGTGGCACCGTCCGACATGATGGACGGCCGCATCGGCGCCATCCGCGCGGCGCTGGAAGAGAACGGCTTCATCAACACCCAGATCATGGCCTACTCCGCCAAGTACGCCTCCTGCTACTACGGCCCGTTCCGCGACGCGGTGGGCTCTGCCGGCAACCTCGGCAAGAGCAACAAGGCCACCTACCAGATGGATCCGGCCAACAGCAACGAAGCCCTGCACGAGGTGGCGCTGGATATCCAAGAAGGGGCCGACAGCGTGATGGTCAAGCCGGGCATGCCCTATCTGGACGTGATCCGTCAGGTGAAGGATCAGTTCGGCGTGCCGACCTTCGCCTATCAGGTGAGCGGCGAGTACGCCATGCACATGGCGGCCATCCAGAACGGCTGGCTGAAGGAGAAGGAGAGCATCATGGAGTCCCTGCTCTGCTTCAAGCGGGCCGGTGCCGACGGCATCCTCACCTACTTCGCCAAGCGGGCTGCCCAGTGGCTGCAGGAAGACGCCAGACGCTGATGCATCTTGTCTGATGCCACCCACAATGCCGGCCCAAGGGCCGGCATTGTCGTCTTTGGCATCCGGATCGCCGTTTTAATGAGCAGATCTCGGCGAAAAGTGGACAACAGGCCGCGCTCTGGCAGGCAAAGGCTTGATTAATGAGGTTTCTGCCTACATCTTAGGTAGTCCAAGCAAGCTTCTGGACGGCAGGGGCTGTAGAGAATTTAGAGGTATCGCAGGATGAACAACCCTTTGCTGACAATGGACTCGCTGCCCCCTTTCAGCCAGATCCAGCCCGATCAGGTCCAGCCTGCCGTGACGCAGGCCATCGCCGATTGCAAACAGAAAATCAGCGATGTGCTGGCCCAGCGCGACCCGCACACCTGGGACAGCCTGATCGCCCCGCTGGAAGAGGTCAACGACCGCCTGGCGCGGATCTGGTCGCCGGTCAGTCACCTCAACTCCGTACTCAACAGCGAAGCGCTGCGCGCGGCCCACGACGCCTGCCTGCCGCTGCTGTCTGAATTCCAGACCTATGTCGGCCAGCACGAGGGGCTCTATCAGGCCTATCGCGAACTGGCCGAGAGCGACGACTTCCCGCTGCTGAGCGGCGCCCAGCGCAAGGAGATCCAGAACACCCTGCGCGATTTTCGCCTGTCCGGCATCGGCCTGCCCGCCGAGGCGCAGCAGCGCTACGGCGAGATCCAGGCCCGCCTCTCCGAGCTGGCTTCCCGTTTCAGCAACAACGTGCTGGACGCGACCCAGGGCTGGAACAAGCTGGTGACCGACGAGGCCGAGCTGGCCGGTTTGCCGCAGAGCGCGCAGGCCGCCGCCCGCCAGCTGGCCGAGCTGAAGGGCAAGGAGGGCTGGCTGTTCACCCTGGACATCCCCTCCTACCTGCCGGTGATGATGTATGCCGACAACCGCGCGCTGCGTGCCGAGCTGTATGAGGCCTTCACCACCCGCGCCTCGGATCAGGGCCCCAACGCCGGCAAGTGGGACAACTCCGCCATCATGACCGAGCTGCTTGCCCTGCGCCGCGAGCTGGCCCAGTTGCTCGGCTTTGCCAACTACGCCGAGCTGTCACTAGCCACCAAGATGGCGGACAAGCCCGAGCAGGTGGTGAACTTCCTCACCGATCTGGCGGCCAAGTCCCTGCCGCAGGGCAAGGCCGAGTTGGAAGAGATCCGCGCCTTCGCCGCCGAGCAACATGGTCAGGGCGAGCTGGCCGCCTGGGATCTCGCCTACTACGCCGAGAAGCTCAAGCAGCACAAGTTCTCCATCTCCGACGAGCAACTGCGCCCCTACTTCCCCGCCAGCAAGGTGGTGAAGGGGCTGTTCGAGGTGGTCAAGCGGGTGTTCGGCATGAAGGTGCGTGAGCGCCTCGGCATCGACACCTGGCACCCGGATGTGCGCTTCTACGACATCTTCGACGCCGAGGACGAGCTGCGCGGCAGCTTCTACCTCGACCTCTATGCCCGCGAGCACAAGCAGGGCGGTGCCTGGATGGATGTCTGCCTAGGTCGTCGCTACCGTCAGGATGGATCCTTGCAAAAGCCGGTGGCCTACCTGACCTGCAACTTCAACGGTCCGGTGGACGGCAAACCCGCCCTGTTCACCCACAACGAAGTGGTCACCCTGTTCCACGAGTTCGGCCACGGCATTCACCACATGCTGACCCGCATCGACGTGGCCGGCGTGGCCGGCATCAACGGCGTGGCCTGGGACGCGGTGGAGCTGCCGAGCCAGTTCCTCGAGAACTGGTGCTGGGAGTCCGAGGCGCTGGCCTTCATCTCCGGCCATCACGAGACCGGTGAGCCGCTGCCTGCCGATCTGCTGGAGAAGATGCTGACCGCCCGCAACTTCCAGGCGGCGATGCAGATGCTGCGTCAGCTGGAGTTCGCCCTGTTCGACTTCCGTCTGCACCAGGAGTTTGACCCGGCCAGCGCGGATCAGATCCCGGCGCTGCTGGATGAGGTGCGCAGCCAGGTGGCGGTGATGACACCGCCGGCGTTCAACCGCTTCCAGCACAGCTTCTCCCACATCTTCGCCGGCGGTTATGCGGCGGGCTACTACAGCTACAAGTGGGCCGAGGTGCTCTCTGCGGATGCCTTCTCCCGCTTCGAGGAGGAGGGGATCTTCAACCCGGCTACCGGTCAGTCCTTCCTGAAGAACATCCTGGAAAAGGGTGGCTCCAAGGAGCCGATGGAGCTGTTCCGAGCCTTCCGTGGCCGCGAGCCTCAGGTGGATGCGCTGCTCCGCCACAGCGGGATTGCCGCGTGAGTTTGCGGGCCCCGGCTGGCGTGAGCTTCAAGCAGGTACAGTTTTGCCACATAGTGGGATCGCAGCGTGATTTTTGAGATAAAAAGGGACCTTTTGGTCCCTTTTCTCAAGGCTTTTTAATATCTTGCGGATAGCATGTTTGCACTGTCCCCGGCTCTTCAGTAGAGTCGGGTCCTACCTTCCAAGGAGAGAAAGAACCTTGCCATGAGGCGAGCACTCGAGTCTGTCTATCAAATCATCTCAAGTCTGTCTCATTCGAGTGGTCAGGGATATTTCGATACCTTTGTGAGTGAAATCGCAGCAGCGGTCGGGGCCGACTTCGTCCTGATTTCAGGCAGGGATCAAGCGGGGCTCTCTTTCAAGGTGCACGCCGCCCACCCCGCCTCTCTCGACATCACCAACTTCAGCTTTCCGGTCAGCGCCACCCTGGGGGAGATCACCCTGCAGGAGGGAGAGACCTGGTTCAGCGATCGGGTACAGCAGCTGTTTCCCCATGCCGCCGTGTTGCAGGCTTGGCACATCCAGGCCTATGCCGGCATCGCCCTCAAGAGTGCCCAGGGGGAGACGGTCGGTATCTGCAGCGTGTTGTTCAAGCGGCCGCTCACCAACATGGACAAGGTGATGGGCCTGTTGCGCCTGCTGGCTCCGCTGGCCGGGCGCGAACTGGCGCTGATGCTGCAACAGCCGGCACCGCCCCAGCCCGAGTACCACGATTTTCTGCACACCATGATGTCCCATGCGCCGGTGGGGATCGGCAAACTCGATCTGAACGGCAAGATCCTCTGGACCAACCCGGCCATCGAAAAGATGCTGGGTTACGGCCAAAGCGAGCTGCTGCACCGCACCGCCGCCGAGCTCAATCACCCGGAAGACTGGCTGCGCAGCGTAGCCTGTTATGAAGAGCTCAAGCGTGGCGAGCGCACCGCCTTCACCCAGGAGAAGCGCTACCTGCACCGGGACGGCCAGGTGCTGTGGGGGCGGGTCACCGTCACCCTGGTGCGGGACGATCAGCTGCAGCCCGACTACCTGATGGTGGTGCTGGAGAACATAGATCCCCTCAAGCGCCATGCAGAACAGCTCAAGCTCTCCCACCGGGTCTACGACAACCTCTCGGAGGCGATCCTGGTGTGCGATGCCGACAGCCGCATCATCTCGGTCAACCCGGCGTTCGAGCAGATCACCGGTTACAGCGAGGAGGAGGTGTGCGGCCAGCGGCCCAGCATGCTCAAGTCCGGGCTGCACGATCAGGCCTTCTACGCCGACATGTACCACGCGCTGGAGCGGGTGGGGGTGTGGCGCGGCGAGGTGTGGAACAAGCGCAAGAACGGCAAGCTCTACCCCCAGCAGCTGATGATCAGCACCCTGCGGGAAGGGGGGCGGATCAGCCAGTACATCGCCATCTTCAGCGATCTCTCCCAGACCAAGCTGGCGGAGCAGAAGATCGCCGCCCAGGCCAATTACGACAACCTCACCGGGCTGCCCAACCGCTGGCTGTTCGGCCGTTGCCTCAGCCGCTTCTGCGAGCGGGGCGAGCGCTTCGCGCTGATGGTGCTCGACCTCAACAACTTCAAGGCGGTCAATAACAGCATGGATCACCACGCCGGTGACGCCCTGCTGCGGGAGGTGTCGGATCGGCTGGTGAGCCGGGTGCGCACCGAGGACCTGGTGGCCCGCATCGGCGGCGACGAGTTCGCCTTCCTGGTGCCCGGCATCGTCAACCGTCGTCAGGCCGAGGTGTTTGCCAAGCAGGTGATCGGCGGCTTCGCCCGTCCCTTCATGCTGGCCAACCAGCACCTCTACGTGACGGCCACCATCGGCATCACCCTCTGCCCGGGCGATGGTCTGGAGAGCGACGAGCTGCTGCGCAACGCCGAGCAGGCGCTGTTTGCCGCCAAGCGGCAGGGACGGCTGCTCGGCAGCTACTGTGCCTCCATGCGCGAAGAGGTGCGCCAGCGCCACCAGATGCAGCAGGATCTGGCTGAGGCGATCAAGCTCGAGCAGCTGACCATGGCCTACCAGCCGATCTGGGACAACCGCAGCGGCCGGGTCGCCAAGCTGGAGGCGCTGGTGCGCTGGTATCACCCGCACTGGGGCCAGGTGTCGCCGGCGGACTTCATTCCGCTGGCGGAGGAGGCCGGGCTGATCCAGGGGCTGGGGGCGCTGGTACTGTGGCAGTCGTGCCGGGATCTGGCGCGGCTGCAGCAATCCGGCTTCCCGGATCTGCAGATGTCGATCAACCGCTCCACCCTGGAGTTCCAGACCATAGATCCGGAGGCGAGCGAGTGGCTCAAGGTGATCCACCACTTCGGGCTGGACCCGGCGGACATCGTCATCGAGATCACCGAGTCCCTGCTGATGGAGACCAGCGATCAGCACAGGGTGCGGATCGATGCCCTGCGCGAAGCGGGCTGCAAGCTGGCCATCGACGACTTTGGTACTGGCTATTCGGCGCTCAACTATCTGCGCAACTTCCCGGTGGACCTGGTCAAGATCGACCGGGCCTTCGTGCGCCACATCCCGTTCAATGAACAGGACCGGCTGCTGCTGGACGGCATCATCAACATAGTGCACAACCTCGGCATGCAGGTGGTGATCGAGGGGGTGGAGACCCGCGAGCAGCTCAACTTCCTCTGCCAGAAGGGGTGCGCCTTCACCCAGGGCTATCTGCTGAGCCGGCCACTGGCCTACGACGACCTCACCGAGTACCTGCAGCTCAACGACAAGAGCATGTTCCTGCAGACCAGCTAGCCCCTCTGCTGCCCTCCTTCGGCCAGAGCCCCTACAGCGACCTTCGGGGGCTGTGATACACTCCGCCCACTGATACCGCCACACAGTCGATACCATGCAGATCCTCCTCGAAGACCCCGCCAAGGCGCCCCAGGCCGAAGCCCTGGCCAGCCAGCTCGGCCAGACCGACCTTCCCCAGTTTGCCCTGGTGTTCACCGCGGCGCGGCTGGAGCTGCGCAAGCTGGACGAGCCCAAGTTGGGTGCGGTCTACGTGGACTTCGTCGAAGGAGCGGTCGCCCATCGCCGCAAGTTCGGCGGCGGCCGTGGCCAATCCATCGCCAAGGCGGTGGGACTCAAGGCGGGTGCCATGCCGCGCGTGGTGGATGCCACCGCCGGGCTGGGGCGCGATGCCTTCGTGCTCGCCTCCCTCGGCTGCAAGGTGACCATGATCGAGCGCAGCCCCGTGGTGGCCGCCCTGTTGCAGGACGGGCTGGCGCGGGCCGCGCTGGATCCCGAGATCGGCCCCTGGGTGCGCGAGCGGATGCAGTTGCTGCACGGCCCGGCGGTGGAGACCTTGTTGGGGCTGACCGAGCGGCCCGACGTCATCTACCTCGATCCCATGTTCCCCCACAAGCAGAAGTCGGCGCTGGTGAAAAAAGAGATGCGGGTGTTCCAGTCGCTGGTGGGGCCGGATCTTGACGCCGATGCCCTGCTGCCGGCGGCGCTCGCCATGGCGGACAAGCGGGTGGTGGTGAAACGGCCGGACTACGCCGGCTGGCTCAACGAGCACAAGCCGAGCATGGCCATCGAGACCAAGAGCAACCGCTTCGATGTCTACGTGATGGCGGCGCTGGTGGGATAACGCCGCACGCGAGGGTAAAAGAAGAGGGCCAACCCGATGGGGTTGGCCCTCTTGCCATCTATTGGCTGTCGGCTGGGGCCGGCGGGGCAAAGCGGATCAGCTTCTCCTCCCCCTGCCAGCTGAGCGCCATGGTGGCCAGCTCCGCCAGGCTCAGTCGCTCGCCACCGTGCAGCAGCAGGTACTCGACCCCTGCTCTGGCCTCGATGGTGCGTATCCTGTCCGCCCACTGGCGGCCATCCCGGCCGGTGAGGGTGACCGGCAGCTGCCAGCTGGCGGCGATCTCCAGCCAGTCGTAGAGATCGCAACTGATGGGTTGATAGGTGCTCATGTGCGGGTCGCCCTCTGGTCGCCGGTTACTGGAAGTTGATGCTGGTGGCGGGCGCCACCACCGGCTGGGCTTTCTGCACCTGTTCAAGTTGCAGCGGGTCGCCGGCCAGCGCCGGATCGTCCTCGTTGCCATTGCAGACCAGCGCCAGATCGTAGCTGCCGAGATTAACAAATCCCAGTTCGTAACCAAAGCCGCCACCGCTTTGCGGCAGCACGGGCGCGCTGGCATAGAAGCCGTTGTCGCTGTCCGCCATGTCGGGGTAGTTGTCATCGCTTCTGGGCTGGTAGAAGTAGACGAAGGCCTTGTCGGTCAGCTGGCCACCGCACAGCCCGGCCGCGACCGTGCCTTTGACGGTGGTGACCTGGGTGTTGTTCACCAGTCGCACCCCTCTTGGCTTGAGCTTGTAGTACTGCTCGTGGCCCGGCAGCACCATGGCCTGGCGCAGATCGAACTCGGTGGTGAAGGCGCTGAGGCCGTTGGCGGCGATGGTGAAGGCATCCAGCTTGAGTTCGCTGCTGGGCACCTCCAGCGGCTTGATCACCCCATCATCCCGTTTGACGTAGGAGTAGGGGGTGCCATCCAGAAACTGGTTGGCAACCTCTCGTCCGTCCAGCACCCGCAGCCGCATCTGGCTGTAGTCGCCGGGCACCACGCTCTGGCTGGCCAGCAGCGGGCGGCTGACGGAACCCTGGTAGTGCAGCAGGTCGATGTAGGTGAACAGCGGCCGGCCCGCACTGTCGAGCGGGATGGTCTCGCCGCTCGGGGTGCAGCCATCGTCCTGGGCCGAGGTGAGGAAACTGGCGGTGGTCCAGCTCTGCTCGGTACCGGCGACGGGGTGGATGCTGATGTTGGCGACGGCGATGCAGACCTTGCTGACGGCATCCACCGGGGCGTCGGAGAAGGCCAGCGAGAGCTGGGCCTGTTGCGGGCTGTTGTTGTCGCCGCCGCCTCCGCCGCCACAGGCGGTGAGCAGGGCGGTCAGGCCGATCAGGGTCAAGGGTTTCATGGCGTCCATTCCGGTTGTGAAGACAACCCTACTCTAGTCGAGCGGTGCTAATGGCGCAGGTGGCAGCCAGCGGGAAAAGGATGAGGTCGGTGCGCCAGCCCAATGAAATCAAGGGGCAGCTTTGAACGGCGCCAGTCATGGCTGCGAAAGAGATTGTCGGAACGGCGGGGCGGGTAGTTGGGGCACTGATTGGGCGAGGCCCAATCAGGCTTCCAGCAGCCGGGTGGGCCAGCCCATCTTCTGCTGGCGTTCCACCTCGAAGCGCAACTCGCTGGCGCGCAGGTAGTGCTCGTCCAGCCAGCCACTCGGCAGGGTCAGGGTCAGCGCATCTTCATCGGCTTCGAGGGTGAAGCGGGGCACTGTGCCCTGGGTGCGGCGCATGCAGAGGATCAGCGCGATGCGCAGGATGCGGGCCAGCCGGATCGCCTGGCGACCGGTGACGGCACCCTGCTTCTCCAGTGGTTCCAGCTTGAATTCGTCCCGCTGGTTGAACAGCAGGGCCGACAACAGCTTCTTCTGGGCCGGGGTAAAGCCAGGCATGTCGATGTTGTCGATGATGTAGGCGGCGTGTTGCGGCGCCTTCTTGTACTCGATGCACAGACCGATCTCGTGCAGCAGGGCCGCGTAGCGCAGGATCGGGCGCCCGTAGCGTTTCGAGAGTCGCCAGGCCGGCTGCAGCTGGTTGAACGCCTCGACGGCGGTGTCGCGCACCCGTTCGGCGTGCTCCTTGTCCAGCTGGTAGCGATTGATCAGGCTGTCGGCGGTGCGATCGCGGGCATCACAGTCGTGATTGTTGCCGAGCAGGCCGTAGATCAGGCCTTCACGCAGGGCGCCACCCGCCAGGGTCATGCTCTCGATGTTGAGGGTTTCGAAGATGGCGATCAGGATGGCGAGACCGGAGGGGAACACGGTCAGCCGTTCGGCCGCCAGTCCTTCCAGTTGCAGCTGGTCGAGCTTGCCGCAGGCGATGGCCTGACCCATCAGCTCCTGCAGCTTGGGCAGGGTGACCCGCTCGCTCTTTCCTTGTGCCAGCATGATCTCTTGCAATGCCTGCACCGTGCCGGAGGCACCGACACAGGTACGCCAACCGAGCGCACGATAATCTTCCGCCACCTTCTCCAGCACCGCCTTGGCGGCAGCGATGGCCTGCTTGAAGCGGACCTCGGAGAGCTCGCCGTCACCGAAGTGGTTGTTGAGCCAGGTGACGCAGCCCATGTGCAGGCTGTTGAGCAGTTTCGCTTCGCTGTGCTCGCCGATCACCAGCTCGGTACTGGCGCCGCCGATGTCGATCACCAGCCGGTTGCCTTCCCCGGCCGAGGTCCAGGAGACCCCCTCATAGATGGTCTTGGCCTCTTCCTCGCCCGAGATGATCTCGATGCTGTGGTTGAGCACCCGTTCCGCTTCGCTGAGGAATTCGTCGACGTTGGTGGCAAGGCGCAGGGTGGCGGTGCCCACGACCCGGATGTTGTCGGCCGGAATGTCCTGCAACTGTTCGGAGAACAGGCGCAGGCAGTCCCAGCCCCGCTCCATGGCGGCACGGCTGAGACGAAACTCCGGATCGAGCCCGGCGGCGAGGCGAACCTTGCGCTTTACCTTGGTGACGGTGCGCAGGGCACCGGCGACCTCGCGCACCACCAGCATATGAAAGCTGTTGGAGCCGAGGTCGATGGCGGCATAGAGCGGCGAGTTGTGCAACTGGGCCAGTCCTTTCAGCTCTTGCGGGGCGGACGACGGCGGTTGTTGCTGTTGCCACCGCCCTGGCGATCGCGCATGTTGCGGTTCACCGGCTGACGGTTGCGGAACACCCGCTTCGGTGCGGTCACGTCATCCAGCAGCGCCTCGCGGTCATACTTGCTGACCGGGATGGGGTGGTGGATGTACTCCTCGATGGCCGGCAGGTTGAAGGCATAGTCTTCACAGGCCAGGCTGATGGAGTGACCGCTCTTGCCGGCACGACCGGTACGACCGATGCGGTGTACGTAGTCTTCGGCGTCGTCGGGCAGGTCATAGTTGAAGACGTGGGTCACGTCCGGGATGTGCAGACCGCGGGCGGCCACGTCGGTGGCAACCAGGATGTCGACCGTGCCCTTGGTGAACTCTTCCAGGATCTTCATCCGCTTCTTCTGCGGCACGTCACCGGTCAGCAGGCCGACGCGGTGGCCGTCGTTCTCCAGCCAGGCATGAACGTCTTCACAGACGTGCTTGGTGTTGGCGAAGACGATGGCTTTCTCCGGCCACTCCTCTTCCATCAGGGAGAGCAGCAGCAACATCTTGTCTTCGTTGGAGGGGTAGAACAGCTCCTCCTTGATCCGCACGCCGGTCATCTGCTCCGGCTCGATCTGTACATGTTCCGGGTGGTTCATGTGTTCGTAGGCCAGCTCCTGCACCCGCAGGGAGAGGGTGGCGGAGAACAGCATGCTCAGACGCTCGGTGGCGGGCGGCATGCGGCGGAACAGGAAACGGATGTCCTTGATGAAGCCGAGATCGAACATGCGATCCGCTTCGTCCAGCACCACGACCTGAATATTGCTCAGATCGATGACCTTGGACTTGAAGTAGTCGATGATGCGGCCGGTGGTGCCGATCAGGATGTCGACGCCCTGCTCCAGCACGGCCAGCTGCTTGTCGTACCCTTCGCCACCGTAGGCGAGGCCGAGCTTGAGGCCGGTCGAGGCGGACATGCTCTCCGCATCGTTGTAGATCTGGACCGCCAGCTCCCGGGTCGGGGCCATGATGATGGCGCGCGGCTGGTTGATGAGGCGCGGCTTGGTCAGCGGATGGGTCAACAAATAGTTGAAGGTGGCAGCCAGGAAGGCAAGGGTTTTGCCGGTCCCTGTCTGGGCCTGACCGGCGAGGTCATGACCTTCTACCAGCAGTGGTAGAGACAGTGCCTGGATGGGGGTGCAATAGTGAAATCCCTTTGATTCCAGACCAGCCAGAACTTCGGGTTCGAGGCCCATTTGGGCGAATTTGTCGGTCGTTAAATGTGTTTTGCTCATGGCGGTAGGTTATCAGGTTAGGCTTGCAATAATAAACAGGATCATTTCAAATAGGGCAACTATTGCCTTTGTTGATACGTCAATAAAGCCTTAATTACTGACTGGAGTTGGAGATGAGTGACAAGATTGTTCAGCTGAGCGATGCCAGCTTCGAGGCAGATGTAATCAAAGCCGATGGCGCCGTTCTGGTCGACTTCTGGGCCGAATGGTGTGGTCCGTGCAAGATGATTGCCCCGATCCTGAACGAAGTCGCCCAAGAGTATGCCGGTCGCGTGACCGTGGCGAAATTGAACATCGACCATAACGCCGACACTCCGCCCAAGTATGGCATTCGTGGTATTCCGACCCTCTTGCTGTTCAAGAATGGCGAAGTGGCAGCGACCAAGGTCGGTGCCCTGTCCAAGACTCAGCTGAAAGAGTTCCTGGACGGTAACCTGTAATAATCAAAGAGGAGCGCATTGCAATAATGCGCTCCTTCTGTTTTATCACCTAGACGCTCACCCCGATTGGTGCTAATTTATCGCTCGTTTGCTAACCTTTTTGCCTGACTCTTTGCTCACACATCAGCCTGGCAAATCAAATCCGATCAGCATCAATCCAGCAGACTGTCTCCTCATTTCAATCCTTGCTTACAGACTTTCACCACTATGAATCTGACTGAATTAAAGAACACTCCTGTGTCCGAGCTGGTACAGCTTGGCGAATCCATGGGGTTGGAAAATCTGGCTCGGGCGCACAAGAAAGACATTATTTTCGCGATCCTCAAGGCGCACGCCAAGGGTGGCGAGGATATCTTTGGCGACGGTGTGCTGGAAATCCTGACCGATGGTTTCGGCTTCCTGCGTAGTGCAGACGGCTCCTACCTGGCCGGCCCGGACGACATCTATGTCTCCCCGAGCCAGATCCGCCGTTTCAACCTGCGTACCGGCGATACCATCTCCGGCAAGATCCGGCCGCCGAAAGAGGGCGAACGTTACTTCGCGCTGCTCAAGGTCAACGAGGTCAACTACGACCGTCCGGAAAACTCCCGCAACAAGATCCTGTTTGAAAACCTCACTCCGCTGCACGCCAACGAGCGTCTGCGCATGGAACGGGGTAACGGTTCTACCGAAGACATCACCGCCCGCGTACTGGACCTGGCTTCCCCGATCGGTAAAGGCCAGCGCGGTCTCATCGTCGCACCGCCCAAGGCCGGTAAGACCATGCTGCTGCAGAACATCGCCCAGAGCATCGCCTACAACCATCCTGACTGCGAACTGATCGTCCTGCTGATCGACGAGCGTCCGGAAGAAGTGACCGAGATGCAGCGCATGGTGAAGGGTGAAGTAATCGCCTCCACCTTCGACGAGCCGGCTTCCCGTCACGTCCAGGTCGCCGAGATGGTGATCGAGAAGGCCAAGCGCCTGGTCGAGCACAAGAAGGACGTGGTGATCCTGCTGGACTCAATCACCCGTCTGGCCCGTGCCTACAACACCGTCATCCCGTCATCCGGCAAGGTACTGACCGGTGGTGTGGACGCCAACGCCCTGCACCGTCCGAAGCGCTTCTTCGGTGCCGCGCGCAATGTTGAAGAGGGCGGCAGCCTGACCATCATCGCCACCGCGCTGATCGATACCGGCTCCAAGATGGATGAAGTCATCTACGAAGAGTTCAAGGGTACCGGCAACATGGAACTGCACCTCTCGCGCAAGATTGCCGAGAAGCGCGTCTACCCGGCCATCGACATCACTCGTTCCGGCACCCGCAAGGAAGAGCTGCTGACCACCGGCGACGAGCTGCAAAAGATGTGGATCCTGCGCAAGATTGTGCACCCGATGGGCGAGATCGACGGCATCGAGTTCCTGATCGACAAGTTGGCCATGACCAAGACCAACGACGAGTTCTTCGACGCCATGCGGCGCCAGCAGAAGTAACCGACTCGAAAATCATCAAACCGCGGCCCAGGTCGCGGTTTTTGTTTATCTATTTTACGGTCGCCTGAGTAGTATGAAACCTCGATGTCACAAGGATAGGGACGTCATGAAGCATGTACTCCTGATATTGCTGAGCTGGCTGCTGGTGCTGCCGGTCGGGGCTGCCGAGACGCAGTCTCCCCGGGCGGCACTGGTGGCCGACGAGGGGCTGCAGGGTCACCTCGACTACCTGACCGGCCGGCTGCAGCTGGGGCAGTTTGCCGCCATCGATACCCTGCTGGACTCCCTGGCGGTGGGGCAGCGGGAGTATCTGCTGTGCCAGCTGCTGGCCACCCTCAATAGCCAACCCAGGGCCACCAGTCCACAACTGCTGGCCTGGGTGCGCGCCCAGTCGTTCAAGGCCCCCAGCTGGCTGGTGGAAAAAGAGGTGGACGGCTTTCTGGTGCAGCAACCCGCCTACGACTTTGCCGCCGTCGCGCGGCAGGTGTTGAGCCGCTGGCAACAGCAGGCCTGGCAGGACAACTATCGCCAGCAGCTGGAAGAGGGCACGTTCGAGTTCAAGCAGATCTACAACAGCCGCAATCCTGATCTGGCCCAGCAGCAGCCGGCGCTGCTGACCGTACTCGATCGGCAGCCGCTTCCGCTCCTGCAACGGGAGGCGCACACGCTGGCCGCCATGAGCATCTTCCTGCCCGACAACCGGCTGCTGCGGCTGCTGGCCGAGCGTACCGGTGACAGCGCCCTCTATCAGAAGCTGTGGCATCAACCGGTGGATCACGACAGCGTGGCCGCGCTCGCCAGCGTGAGCCGTTTTCATCAGGGCCAGGCGGCCAGCGATCTGCTGATTGCCGCCAGTCGCAATGCCCGACTCAAGCTGCCCGCTCTGCAGCAACTCAGTCAACTTTCGCCGCTGCCAGACACGGCCCAGCAGTTCCTGCTGGCGGAGCTGGGCAATCGCCAATACAGCGGTCAGGTGGCCAGCCTGCTGCTGCAGATGGACGAACCCAGGCTGCTGGCCCAGCTTGCCGATCGGCTGACCCGGCAGGAAAAGCGCCATGCAAGTCCGGTGATGCTGCCCGATTCGGGTACACCCGCCGCCCGCCCAGGGTTATAATGCGGCATCGCCTGAACACAGGGTACCTGCATGAAATACAAGGATTTGCGTGATTTCATCGCGCAGCTGGAACAAAGCGGACAACTCAAGCGCATCAGCCGCGAGATAGACCCCTATCTGGAGATGACCGAGATCAGCGACCGCACCCTGCGGGCGGGCGGCCCTGCCCTGCTGTTTGAAAATCCAAAGGGTTACGCCATGCCGGTGCTGACCAACCTGTTCGGCACCCCGGATCGGGTCGCCATGGGCATGGGCCAGCCCAACGTGGCCGCCCTGCGCCAGGTGGGGATCTGGCTCTCCTACCTGAAGGAGCCGGAGCCGCCCCGTGGCTTCAAGGAGCTGATGGAGAAGCTGCCGATCTTCAAGCAGGTGCTCAACATGCCGACCAAGCGGCTCTCCTCTGCCCCCTGCCAGCAGCGGGTGCTGGAGGGAGAGGCGGTCGATCTGGACCAGATCCCGATCCAGCACTGCTGGCCCGGCGACGTGGCCCCGCTGGTGACCTGGGGTCTGACCATCACCCGCGGCCCCTACAAGAAGCGGCAGAACCTCGGCATCTATCGCCAGCAGAAGATCGGCAAGAACAAGCTGATCATGCGCTGGCTAGATCACCGCGGCGGTGCCATCGATTTTCGCGAGTGGCAGGAGGCGCACCCGGGTGAGCGCTTCCCGGTGGTGGTGGCGCTCGGTGCCGATCCGGCGACCATCCTAGGCGCGGTGACGCCGGTGCCGGATACCCTCTCCGAATACGCCTTTGCCGGTCTGCTGCGTGGCAGCCGCACCGAGGTGGTGAAGGCCGTCAGTTGCGATCTGGAGGTGCCCGCCAGCGCCGAGATCGTGCTGGAAGGCTATCTGGAGCCGGGCGAGATGGCCCCCGAAGGGCCTTATGGCGATCACACCGGCTACTACAACGAGGTGGACGAGTTCCCGGTGTTCACCATCACCCACATGACGATGCGCAAGGATGCCATCTATCACAGCACCTACACCGGCCGTCCGCCCGATGAGCCGGCGGTGCTCGGGGTGGCGCTCAACGAGGTGTTCGTGCCGCTGTTGCAGAAGCAGTTCCCCGAGATCGTGGACTTCTACCTGCCGCCGGAGGGGTGCTCCTACCGGATGGCGGTGGTGACCATCAAGAAGCGCTACCCTGGCCACGCCAAGCGGGTGATGCTGGGGGTCTGGTCCTTCCTGCGCCAGTTCATGTACACCAAGTTCGTGATCGTCTGCGACGACGACATCAATGCCCGCGACTGGAAGGACGTGATCTGGGCCATCACTACCCGGATGGACCCGGCCCGCGACACCACCCTGATCGAGCACACCCCGATCGACTACCTGGACTTCGCCTCGCCGGTCTCGGGGCTCGGCTCCAAGATGGGCCTGGACGCCACCAACAAGTGGCCGGGGGAGACCAATCGCGAGTGGGGCCAGCCCATCGTGCAGGACGAGGCGGTCAAGCAGAAGATCGATGCCCTCTGGGACGAGCTGAACATTCTCGGCTGAAGACCGGCGGCAGGCCCGACGGGCCGTGCCGCCTGGCCGGGATGCAAAAGATTGATGCCATTTGAGCTGAATTGGGTATGCTCGACTGACCTGACCACTTTGCTGGTCGCCAGTCCACAGTGAATCAAGAGCGAAAGCGGGCCGAGCGAGCCCGTCACAAGGATAAGAATGCAACGTATCAAGTGCCGCGTAGAGGAACTGCGCGAATATGTCGACACCATCTGGCACGTGGCCCTGACGCCACTGCAAGAGGTCAGCTTCAAGCCAGGCCAGTATCTGCTGGTGGTGATGAGCGATTCGGACAAGCGTCCCTTCTCCATCGCCAACTCGCCGACCCGTCCGGGCATGCTGGAGCTGCAGATCGGCGCCACCCCGGAAAACGCCTATGCCAGTCAGGTGCTGGCCCGCATGCGCGAGCAGGGGGAGATCGAGATTGAACTGGCGGCGGGCAAGGCCTTTCTGCGGGAAGAGTCACCCCGGCCGCTGATCCTGATGGCGGGTGGCACCGGTTTCTCCTATGCCCGCTCCATTCTGGAATACCTGATCGATACCGGCAGCAAGCGCCCGGTGTTCTTCTACTGGGGCGTGCGCCAGGCGCACTGGCTCTACGAGCAGGAGCAGATGCAGCAGTGGGAGCGCGACTACGCCCCGCTCACCTTCATCCCGGTGGTACAGGAGCCGGAAGCGGACTGGACCGGCAAGACCGGGCTGGTGCACAAGGCCATCATGGATGATTTCGTCAGCCTGCACGACTACGACATCTATGTCGCCGGTCGTTTCGAGATGGCAGGCGCGGCGCGGGAGGAGTTCAAGATCCTGGGCGCCGAGCCAGAGCGCATCTTCGGCGACGCCTACGAATTCATCTGAGTTCGGCATGAGGCCGGTCACATAGCGTGACCGAGGCGGCCTCGCTGAATCAGCCTGCTGCTTGCCTTGCGGCAGGCCAGAAACAACAAACCCCAGCCTGGCTGGGGTTTGCTTTATGGGCGACCTGCGTTATTCGCCCTTGGCACCGAGCTGCTGCTCGAGCTGGGCCAGCTTGGCCTCGAGCGCGGTCAGCTTCTCGCGGGTGCGCAGCAGCACCTTGGTCTGCACGTCAAACTCTTCGCGACTGACCAGATCCAGCTTGCCCAGCTGGGACTGCAGCACCTGACGGATCTTCTTCTCCACCTCTTCACCCATGCTGCGAATGCCGGGCGGCAGGGAGTTGTGCACCTGTTTGGCGATCTCTTCCAGTTTCTTCGGGTCGATCATGTGGTTCTCCTTAAGCAATGCGCCATTCTACCGGCAATTGATCCGCTTTGCCGAGATCGAGGGTCGCTTTTTGCCAGCTGCCATACGGGCAGTCGCTGGTCGGGTCTGGTATTCGGGATGAAGCTGTTAACCTATCGAGTCCCGTTTCTATTCCAATTCCTTGATGCTGTACACAAAAAAAGCAGATCAGATAACCGACCAGAGGCTTAATAATTGTTGCGTTGCTGTTAAGATGTACCGGTCGGGTTCTCACCCAACTCAGTCAGCATTTCATGGATAACAACTAAAAAGAGATAAGGATATGAAAAAGAAGCTAATTTATGCCGCGGTTGTCAGTGCTATGCTGGCTGGCTGTGGTGGCAGTGACGATAACAAAGGCGACACCTCCAGCTATCTCGACTATCTGTTGACCGGTTCCAACGCCGTGCGCCCCAGTGCTCTGGCAGCCCGGGCCAGCGATGGCACCCTGAAATTCTCCACCGAAACGGCAGATCTCTCCAACCCGGTCTCGGCCATGTCGACCCTGGATGGCTGGTCCACGACCCAGGCTATCCAGATCGTGCCCGTGACGTCATCCGGCATCCAGGTGCAGGCCCCGGCCGCGGCGGAGTTTGCCGCTTCGGTCGCGCCGCTCTACCTGCTGGAGCTGAGCTTTGACAGCGCCGCCCTGCGCCCGAACGGCGTGAAGAAGGTGCTGACCTACGGGGTGGACTTCGTGGTGGCCGCTTCGGCCGGCAAGCTGAACCTGGTGCCGCTCAAGCCGCTGAATCCCTCCTCCTACTACATGATCGTGGCCACCGACTCCCTCAAGGACAGCAGCGGCAACGCGGTCAAGGCCGGCAACGACTACGGCAACTACAAGAACAACGTCGGCAGCAATGCCCAGGAGCAGACCATCAACGGTCTGATCGCCCTGCAGGAAGGCCTGTTCAAGGCTGCCACCGGCGTCTCCACCGATCACGTCATCTTCTCTGACTGGTTCGGTACCCAGTCCGGTGCCGACGTGCTGGTGGCGGTGAAAGGGGCTGCGGCGTCCGTGCTGAAGAGTCCGACCCTGGATGCGGCCGCCCTGTGGAAGCAGGATGCCAAGGGTAACACCAGCCTGCCGGGCACCTATACCCTGAGCGTGACCGGCAACAACCCCTTCCTGACCCAGCTGGACGCAGAGCAGTTCCTGCCGCCGGAGCAGAAAGATGCGATCGCCACCGCCTTCGGCCCCGGTGCTCAGCTCTACCCGATTGCCCAAGGAACCAAGGTCTATACCGGCACCGTCAAGCTGCCTTACTTCCTCGCCTCGCCGGCCACCGCCGGTTCCTGGGACAAGGCCAAGACCCAGTCCTGGCACGGCGCCATCCCCAGCCTGTATGCCATCGCCAATGCCCTGAAAGCCTCCGACAGCGAAGTGATCGCCGGGCTGGTGGGCGCGGGTGTGGATCCTGCCCTGCTGGCGACGTTGATTGCCGATCCGACCCGTCAGGCCGAGCTGCTGGCCGAGGCGAGCAAGCTGATCGGGGTGACCCTCACCTCCGGCGGCAAGCCGCTGGATGCCGAGCAGAACATCGGCCGCTTCAACCCGCTGCCCATGCTGGAAGAGGTGCAGTCGGTGCCGATGCGCATCTTCGCCAAGGATGACCTCAACACCATCACCGACGTGATCATCTACCAGCACGGCGTCACCTCGGTGAAAGAGAACGCCTATGCACTGGCGCTGGGCCAGATCTATGCCGGCATGCAGGCAAACAGAAAGGTGGCGCTGGTGGTGATCGATCACCCACTGCACGGTGAGCGCGGCTTCGCCCTGAGCGGCAGCATGGCGACCGTGACCACCTCCGACAACCCGACCCCGTATCTGAACCTGAGCTACCTGACCGTGGCCCGCGACAACCTGAAACAGAGCGTGGCGGATCTGCTGGGCCTGCGTCTGGCGGTCGGTCTGGCCAATGCCAAGGGGTTGGGAACCCAGATCGGGGGGGCAGGTCTCAAGGTGCACTTCCTGGGCCACTCCCTGGGTGCCATCTCCGGTACCAACCTGCTGGCGGTTGCCAACCAGCCCATCGGCAATGCGCAGGCGGATGCCCTGTTCAAGTTCGATACCGGCGGCCTGGCCATGCCGGGTGGCGGCATCGCGCCGCTGCTGCTGAACTCGCCGACCTTCGGCCCGACCATCAAGATGGGCGTGCTGACCAGCGGCAGTGCCGAGCTGAAAGCGGGCTTCACCGCCTACGCACCCAACTGCAAGACCGCGGTGCCGACCTGCTTCGTCAACGAGTTCCTGCCAAGCCTGAGCACTACCCAGCAGGCGGCGGCGGCCAGCACGTTGCAGAGCTACAGCTTCGCGGCTCAGTCGGTGCTGGATTCGGCTGACCCGATCAACCTCGGCAGCGGCATCAAGAGCGACTTCCGGTTGTTCGCTACCGAGATCGTCGGTGATGGCGCGCTGAGCCTGTCTGACCAGGTGATCCCGAACAGCATCGCCTCCGCCCCGCTGGGTGGTACCGAGCCGCTGTTCAAGGTGCTGGCTCTGCAGCCGCTGACCGCCACCGGTGCGGCCAGCCACAACGCGGCCCGTTTCGTGGCCGGTGGCCACAGCTCGCTGCTGGCGCCGGACGAGAACTTCGACCCGAACGGCGATGTGACCACCGAGATGCAGTCCCAGTTCGCCAGCTTCTTCATGAGCGGCGGCACGGCAGTTGTGGTTTCCAAGCCTTATTTGCTCAAGCAGTAAGCCAGTTGGCCAATAAAAACGCCGCCCCTCGGGGCGGCGTTTTGTTTTCCAGCATCGCGCTTGTCGCTGGTTCAGATTGGCCTGGTTGGTGGCCGCTCAGGCTGCCGAGCAGCTTGCTGCACCTTGATGACCACTAGCGCTCAGGCGGGCTGGTGGTGTCTGTCCAGCCAGCCCTGCAGCAGCCCGACCAGCAGGCCGGCCAGGTGGGCCATGTTGGCGGTGCGGGTGCCGAGCAGATCGAAGAAGCCGAGTGCCAGCCAGAACAGCATGAAGCCCATCAGCGCCGGTGGCAGGGTGAGGCCGCAGGCCGGCTGCAACTTGCTGCGCAGCCAGCAGTAGCCGAGCAGGGCATAGACCACCCCGGAAAGGCCGCCAAACAGCGGGCCGCTGGCGAAGAACTCGGCCAGGTTGGGCAGGGCGGCACCTACCAGCAGCAGGATCAGCAGCTTGCCGCTGCCGAGCCGTTGTTCGATCTGGCCCCCCAGATACCACCACCACAGCAGGTTGAACACCAGGTGCAGTACCGAGAAGTGGATGAAGGCCGGGGTGAAGTAGCGCCACGCCTGCCAGTCGGTGAACTGGGCCAGGGTCGGGTGGAAGGCCAGCTCATCGAAGATCGGCAGGCCAATGGCATCGAGCCCGTAGATGGCCAGACAGGCGATGATCACCACCAGGGTCAGCGGCCCGGCCTGATGCAGGAAGTCGGTGACCGGGTCGGTCATCCCCTTGCTGTAGTCGATACGGGCATCGGCCCGGCCGGATTGCCAGGAGGCTTCCATGTAGCGGGGGTGGGTCGGCTCGGCCAGGAAGCGTTTCACCTCCAGCTGGGCCTGGGCGAGGCGCTGTTCGTCCGCCAGCCAGACCGAGACGCCAAGCTCGGACTGGGTCAGCTCGCACGAGATGCCGAGGGTGGAGAGATAGTCCACCAGCGCCTGGGCCATGCGGGCATTGTCGAGCACCAGCAGCTGGATCATGCGTCGCCCGCCTGGATCGGGAACTCCCTGCGCCACGCCTCGAAGCCGCCATCCAGGCTGTAGACCTCATCGTACCCCTGTTGCAGCAGGTACTGGGCGGCGCCCTGGCTGCTGTTGCCGTGATAGCACATCACGATCACCGGGGTATCGAAGTCCACCTCGTTCATGAAACGCACCAGGGTGCCGTTGGTGAGGTGGAAGGCGCCGACCGCGTGGGCCGTCTCGAACGACTGGGGGTCGCGAATATCCACGAGGCGGGCTGCACCGGCGGCAAGCTTCTGGTGGGCATCATGGGCACTGATATGGGCAAACTGGTCCATTAACATGTCCTGCGAATAGGTGATTGAGGGTCAGTTTACCGCAAGCAGGGGCCGGCGCTAAGCCCGCAATGTGTCCGGTTATTGCCGTGACCGATCGCAATTTCCTTCAATACCGGGGGCGGGGGGCCGGCTAGGCTGGGGGCTCCTTTTGCCGATACGAGCGTTATTCATGGAGACGAGTCTGCTGTTATCCATGGCCGGGTTTGCCCTAGCCATGTCCATCACCCCGGGGCCGGTCAATCTGGTTGCCCTCGGCAGCGGCGCCAGGCATGGCTTTGCGGCCAGCCTGCGCCACGTGGTCGGAGCCAGCCTGGGGTTCATTCTGTTGCTGCTGTTGATGGGATTGGGGCTGGGCGCCACCCTGCTGCAGTGGCCGCTGGCGGCGGATGCACTGCGCTGGGCCGGGGTGATCTTTCTCGGCTGGATGGCCTGGCAACTGCTGGTGGACAGCGGCCGGGTGGAGGGGGTCGACGGGGTGGCGCCCTCCTTCTGGTACGGGGCACTGATGCAGTGGCTCAATCCCAAGGCCTGGCTCGCCGCCAGCATGGGGATGGGTGCCTATGGCAGTGCGGGCGGGGTGGGGCAGGTGGCCCTGTTCAGCGGCCTCTATCTGGTCATCTGTCTGTGCTCCATCGCTTGCTGGGCCTATGCCGGCAGCCGATTGCAGGGGTTGCTGCTCGCGCCGCAGCGGCTGCGCTGGTTCAACCGGGCGATGGCGCTGTTGCTGCTGCTCTGCGCCGCCTATCTGGTGCGCTAGCCCAGCCGGGTCAGCTGATTGCGGTAGTGACCCGGGGTGGCAGCCACCCGCCGCTTGAACTGGCGCTGGAAGTGAGCCTGATCGGCAAAGCCGCTGGCCAGCGCCACCTCCGCCAGCGGCTCTCCCCGCCTGAGCAGGGTGCGGGCATGGCGGATGCGCTGATCGAGCAGGTAGGCGTGGGGCGTCATGCCGTAATGGCGGCTGAAGCTGCGCACGAAGTGGGAGGGGGTGAGCCCGGCCACCACACTCAATTGCGCGAGGGTGAGGGTGCTGCTGCAGTCGTCCTGCATCAGTTCGGCGGCCCGCTGCAGGTGCTGCGGCGGCCGATCGTCCCAGCTGGCCGGGGTGAGCCTGGCCAGCAGCTGACGACTGAACTGGTGGCAGGCCACCTCGCGCGCGAGCGGCTCCGACTCCTGCCACAGCTGCCGGTGGAGCCGGCACAGCCCCTGGTAGAGCAGGGGATCCCGGCTTGCAGTCATGTCGAAGGGACGAAAGGCGTCACCCAGCCCCGCCTCTTCCTGCTGGCGCTGCAGCCAGCCGGTATCGAGGTAGAACATCAGATAGGACCAGGGCTGATCCGCAACGGGGTTGCAGGCGTGCACCTCTTCCGGGTTCATCAGCACCAGGTGGCCGCGGCCGACCTCCTGCCGGCTGCGCTGGTTGAGGTAGTGGCTGTGGCCACCGGTGATGGCGCCGATGGAGAAGTGGGGGTGGCTATGTTTGTCGTAGCAGACGCGGCGGCCATCCTGCACCGCCCGCGCCTCGATGAAAGGCAGGGCCGGATCGTGCCAGAAACTGTGGTGATCCGGCGCCGTGTCGGCCCTGCTCATGGGTCAGCCGCCGAGATAGGCCTGGCGGACGGCCGGGTTGGCCAACAGGGCCGCCCCGGTGTCCTGCAGTACCACGTGGCCGTTCTCCAGCACATAGCCGCGATCGGCCAGCTTGAGCGCCTGGTTGGCGTTCTGCTCCACCAGGAAGATGGTCATGCCGTCGCGGCGCAGCTGCTCTATGGTGTCGAAGATCTGCTGGATGACGATGGGGGCCAGCCCCAGCGAGGGTTCATCCAGCAGCAGCAGGCGCGGCTTGCTCATCAGGGCGCGGCCGATGGCCAGCATCTGCTGCTCGCCGCCGGACATGGTGCCGGCGCGTTGCTCCAGGCGTTCGTGCAGGCGGGGGAACAGGGTGAAAATCTGATCCAGCAGGCCGCGCTGCTCGGCCTTGTCGACGAAGAAGGCCCCCATCAGCAGGTTCTCCTCCACCGTCAGGCGAGCGAAGATGCGGCGCCCCTCCGGCACCACGGCGATGTCCTTGCGCATGATGCGGGCGGTGGAGAGCGAGTCTATCTGCTCTCCCTCGAACCAGATGGAGCCGCTGCTGGGCTTGGGTTCGCCGCACAGGGTCATCAGCAAGGTGGTCTTGCCGGCGCCGTTGGCGCCGATCAGGGTGACGATTTCCCCCTCTTTGACCTGGACGCTGACGTCGTGCAGCGCCTGAATTTTGCCGTAGTGGGTCGATACGTTGCGAAGTTCTAACATCTTTTTGTCCTTACGACTCGCCCAGATAGGCCTTGATCACTGCCGGATTGCTGCGGATTTCGTCCGGCTTGCCGTGGGCCAGCGGGGTACCCTGGTTGACCACGAAGATGCGGTTGGAGATCTCCATCACCAGCTTCATGTCGTGTTCGATCAACAGTACCGAGACCCCGAACTCGTCCCGCAGGTTGGAGATGAGCTCGTTCAGCTCGTCGGTCTCGTGGGGGTTGAGGCCGGCGGCCGGTTCGTCCAGCATCAGCAGCTCGGGCCGGGTCGCCATGCAGCGGGCAATCTCGAGCCGGCGCTGCTGGCCATAGGCCAGGTTGCCGGCGGCGCGGTTGGCGAGATCCTTGAGCCCCACCTTCTCCAGCCAGAAGGCGGACTGCTCCAGCCCCTCCCGCTCGGCGCGGCGAAAGGCCGGGGTCTTGAACAGCCCGGCCAGAAAGCCGGTGTTCAGGTGCCTGTGCTGGGCTACCAGCAGGTTTTCCACCGCCGTCATGTCCTTGAACAGTCGCACGTGCTGAAAGGTGCGCACTATCCCCTTGCGGGCGATGAGGTGGCCGGGCAGCCCCTGGATCTCCTCACCCTTGTAGCGGATGATGCCGCCGCTCGGGCGGTAGAAGCCGGTCAGGCAGTTGAAGACGGTGGTCTTGCCCGCCCCGTTGGGACCTATGATGGAGATCACCTCCCCCTTGTCCACGTCCAGCTTGACCCCGTTGACCGCCAGCAACCCTCCGAAGCGCATCGACAGATCAGAGACTTCCATTAACTTCTGATGAGTACTCATTTTCTCAGCTCCCGGGTCAGAGTGGAGTGAGCCAGCGCCAACAGTCCACCCATGTGGCGCATCGACAGATCAGAGACTTCCATTAACTTCTGATTGGCACTCATTTTTTCAACTCCAGATGCGGACGGGTCATCGGCAGCAATCCCTGTGGCCGCCAGATCATCATGAACACCATCAAGAGGCCGAACATCAGCATGCGGTACTCGTTGAACTCGCGCGCCAGCTCAGGCAGCACCGTCATCACGATGGCGGCCAGCACCACCCCGATCTGGGAGCCCATGCCGCCCAGCACCACGATGGCGAGCACGATGGCCGACTCGATAAAGACGAAGGACTCCGGACTGATGAAGCCCTGGCGCGAGGCGAAGAAGCTGCCGGCGAAGCCCGCGAAGCAGGCACCAATGGTGAAGGCGGTCAGCTTGATAATGGTGGGGTTGAGCCCCAGCGACTTGCAGGCGATCTCGTCTTCCCGCAATGCCTCCCAGGCGCGGCCGAGCGGCATGCGCAGCAGGCGGTTGATGACGAACAGGGTGGCGATCACCAGCACCAGCGCCATCAGGTAGAGGAAGATCACCTTGTGGTTGGCGTTGTAGGCGATGCCGAAGAACTCGTGGAAGGTCTCGAAGCCGCCATCCTTGACGGTGCGGTTGAACTCCAGACCGCCCAGGGTCGGCTTGGGAATGCCGGAGATGCCGTTCGGGCCGCCGGTCAGGCTGGTCATGTTGTTGAGCAGGATGCGGATGATCTCGCCAAAGCCCAGGGTGACGATGGCCAGATAATCCCCCCGCAGCCGCAGCACTGGGAAGCCGAGCAAAAAGCCGAAGGTGGCCGCCGTCAGCCCGGCGATGGGCAGGCACTCCCAGAAGCTGAGCCCGAAGTAGGTGTTGAGCAGGGCATAGCTGTAGGCGCCGACCGCGTAGAAGCCGACGTAGCCGAGATCCAGCAGGCCGGCGAGGCCGACCACCACGTTAAGGCCCAGCCCCAGCATGATGTAGATGAGGGCCAGGGTGGCCAGATCGATGGCACCGCGCGAGGCCATGAAGGGCCAGCTCACCGCGAACAGCAGCACCAGCACGGCGGTGAGGTTATAGAGCTTGGGGGCCTCTTCGGGGCTTGGCAGCACCAGCTTGGTGAAGCCGACCGAGAAGCCGCTGATGGAGGCCTGGAACAGCCTGGATATCTGGCCGCGCAGCATCTGGAACCAGAACACCAGGGTGGCGCCGCCCAGTAGCCAGGCCAGCGACACGTCGAGCCGGCTGGTCACCAGCAGGCGAGTACCGTCGGTTTCGAGCTTGAAGCCGAGCAGCCAGAAGGAGAGCACCAGCAGCACCAGGCTGGCGATGCAGGCATGAATGAATTGTTTTTTCATACCTTTTCGACCTCCGGGCGACCCAGAATGCCGGTGGGCATGAACAGCAGCACGCCGATCAGCAGGGCAAAGGCCATCACATCCTTGTATTCGGTGCTGAGGTAGCCGGCGGTGAGCGCCTCGACCACGCCGAGCAGCAGGCCGCCCAGCACGGCGCCGGGAATGCTGCCGATGCCGCCCAAGACCGCCGCCGTAAAGGCCTTCAAGCCGGCCATAAAGCCGAGGTAGGGGTTGATGACGCCGTAATACATGCCGAGCAGCACGCCGGCGACGGCGGCCAGGGTGGCCCCCAGCACGAAGGTGATGGAGATGACCACGTGGGTGTCTATCCCCAGCAGGTTGGCCATCTTGATGTCTTCCGAACAGGCGCGGCAGGCGCGGCCCATGCGGGAGCGACCGATGAACTGGGTCAGCGCCAGCATGGTGATGAAGGTCACCACGAAGATGATGAGCTGCATCCAGGAGAGGCTGGCCTGGAAGCCGTCGGCTTCACCAAGGGTCCAGCCGCCGGAGATCAGGGTGGGCATGGCGATGTCGCGCGAGCCCTGGGCCATCCGCATCATGTTCTGCAGGAAGATCGACATGCCGATGGCGGAGATCAGGGGGATCAGCCGGTTGCCGCCCCGCAGCGGGCGGTAGGCGACCCGCTCTATGGTCCAGCCATAGGTGCCGGTGATGACGATGCTGACCAGGAAGGCGCCCCCCAGCAGCAGGAAGGTGCTGTCGATGCCCATCATCATGAGCCCCGCCATCACCATGAAAGCGACATAGGAGCCGATCATGTAGACCTCGCCGTGGGCGAAGTTGATCATGCCGATGATGCCATAGACCATGGTGTAGCCGATGGCGATCAACGCATAGGTGCTGCCTATGGTTAACCCGTTCAGCAACTGCTGAACCAGGTAAAGGAAGTGTTCGGACATACTGCGTTCCCTGTACTTGCCCGCAAAGAAAGGAGGGGTGACTCATGTCACCCCGACCGGCAGATTATTTGACTTGAGTGGAGGTACCGTCGGCGTGCCACTGGAACACACCGAATTCAAAGCCTTTCAGGTCGCCACTCGGAGCCCAGCTCAGGGTGCCCATGACGGTATCGATCGGTGCGGCCTTGATGGCGGCAGCAACGGCAGCCGGGTCATCCTCACCCGCCTTGGCGATACCGGCGGCCAGGGTTTGCACCGCGGCATAGGTGGTCCACACGAACGGACCGGAGGAGTCCTGACCCTTGGCCTTGAACGCGGCCACCAGCGGGGCGTTGGCCGGCACCAGGTCATATTTGTTCGGCAGGGTCACCAGCAGGCCTTCGGAGGCCGGACCGCCGATGGCGGAGATGTCCTTGTTGCCGACCCCTTCCGGACCCATGAACTTGGCCTTGAGGCCCTTCTCGCCAGCCTGACGCAGGATCAGACCCAGCTCGGGGTGATAACCACCGTAGTAGACGAAGTCGACGTTCTCTTTTTGCAGCTTGGCGATCAGGGCGGAGAAGTCCTTGTCGCCGGCGGTGATGCCTTCAAACGCCACTACCTTGACGCCGGCCTTGTCCAGCGCCGCTTTCACGCTGGAGGCGATGCCTTCGCCGTACTGTTTCTTGTCGTGGATGACGGCCACGCGCTTGGGTTTGACCTGCTCGATGATGTACTTGGCGGCGGTCGGACCCTGGTCGCTGTCCAGGCCGATGGTACGCAGCACCAGCTGATAGCCGCGCTCGGTGATCTTGGGGTTGGTGGAGGCCGGGGTGACCATCAGCACGCCTTCATCTTCATAGATGTCGGAAGCGGGCAGGGTGTTGTCGGAGCAAAGGTGGCCGACCACGAATTTGACGCCGTCGTTGATCACCTTGTTGGCGACCGCCACGGCCTGCTTGGGATCGCAGGCGTCGTCATAGATGACGGCTTCGATCTGCTTGCCCTTGATGCCACCGGCCTTGTTGATCTGCTCGACCGCCATCTTGCCGCCGGTGAACTGCATGTCGCCGTACTGGGCGACCGGGCCGGTGACCGGACCGGCGATGCCGATCTTGATGGTGTCCGCCGCGTGGACCAGTGATACCGATCCGAACAGGGCCATAGAAACCGCTGCCCTGACTGCCATTTTGCTCAACTTATTCATCGATTCGTCCCTTAATCAGTGGATTGTTTCATTTTCCGTGTGCCATTCCGAACCGTGATCCCGCCAGTCCGGCAATAGGTATGGTTCTATCATTCCTCGCTGGGCAATAACAAGCTGTTAAAGATACTAACCAGAGAGGATGGAATAGTGCTTTTTTGAAACAAATAACCAATATTGAAATCTGATTTAGATATTGATGCTAAAGGTGTTGATTAACATCTTCTCAACAAGGTGTGCTTTCGATAAATGATAGATGAAAAAACTGACGATATTTTACCCTGACACTGCTCCCATTTTGACCAAAATCCGTTTGCGCAAATAGAAATGAGCGCCTAGATTAGCCTGCATTGACAATTCATTGGCAGTGCTCGTTAAAACCAAGCCTTTATTCGGGAAATCTGCTAATGTTCCGCCTTTGATCTTCAGGAGACAGAGATGGCCACTATCAAGGATGTCGCCTCCCGCGCAGGCGTATCCATCTCCACCGTCTCACATGTACTCAATCACACCCGTCGGGTCAGCGAAGACGCAACCCAAAAAGTGCTTGAGGCGGTGGCAGAACTCAACTACGCGCCCAACTCGGTAGCGCGCAGCCTCAAGATAAACTCGACCAAGACCATCGGCATGCTGGTGACCACCAGTGCCAACCCCTTCTTTGCGGAAGTGGTGCAAGGGGTGGAGGCGTACTGCTTCGAGCAGGGCTACAGCCTGATCCTCTGCAACACCGAGAACCAGCCGCCCCGTCAGCAGCACTACCTGCGCATGCTGATGGAGAAGCGGGTCGACGGTCTG
This sequence comes from Aeromonas sp. S41-2, assembly GCF_027705845.1. Taxonomy (NCBI): domain Bacteria; kingdom Pseudomonadati; phylum Pseudomonadota; class Gammaproteobacteria; order Aeromonadales; family Aeromonadaceae; genus Aeromonas; species Aeromonas sp. S41-2. The sequence continues at coordinate 36,018 of NZ_JAPDCG010000013.1, forward strand.
CTGGTGTTGGGAACCGACATCGATACCCCGCTGCGCGACATGCTGCGCATCCACAAGAACGTGCCGCAAGTGGTGCTGGACTGGGGTACCGAGTGTGACTTTGCCAACGTCATCAACGACAACGCCCGCATCGGTGCGCGCCTGGCGGTGCGCCACCTGCTGGAGCAGGGTCACCGCGACATCGTCTGCATCACGGGTCAGCTGGCCAAGCCGACCACCCAGCAGCGGCTGGACGGGGTGCGCGATGCCCTGGGCGAGCAGGGGCTGACCCTGAAAGATGAGCAGATCTTCGAAGGGGATTACGAGAGCCAGAGCGGATTCGATGCCATGCAGCGGATCCTGGCCCTCAAGCCACGGCCGACCGCGGTGTTTGCCTTCGACGATCCCATGGCGATCGGCGCCATCTGCGCCGCCTGGGAAGCCGGGGTCAAGGTGCCGGACGATATCTCCATGATCGGTTATGACGACGTGGAGATGGCACGCTTCTCCAGCCCGCCGCTCACCACCATCCGCCACCCCAAGGCCGAGCTCGGTCTGCTGGCGGTGCAGCAGCTGGTGAGCCGGATCCGCAACAAGGAGCTGGAAGTCGAGTCGATGACAGTCCAGCCGGAGCTGATTGTCCGCCGCTCGGTCAAGTCCCTGCGCTGAGCGCGCCACGGCAGCGCCATCAACAAGAAAACCCCCTCGCCAGCGAGGGGGTTTTTGTTTGGCCCGCGTTTATTGCAGCGGCGGCCAGTACTCCTTGTTGGCGGCGAGCAGGTCGTCCAGGATGGCTTTGGCCACCGAGGCGCTCGGCACCGTCTTGGAGAGGGTGATCGCCTGCCACAGCTTCTGATAGGAGCGCTCGATCCACGCCTCCACCACCAGCTTCTCGACGGCCACCTGCTGGCCCATCATGCCCTGCTGGAACAGCGGGATGTTGCCCACCTGCAGTGGCTCGGGGCCGCTGCTGCCCACCAGGCAGGGGATCTCGACCATGGCCTCCGGGTCGAAGTTGGGGATGGCACCCCGGTTCGGCACGATCAGCAGCATCCGCTCCTGGGTGTTGAAGGCGATGGCGGTGGCCAGATCCACTATGTAGGAGGCGTGCTCGTCGATCTCCAGCTCGCCGGCCGCGGCGTTGCCGGCCGCCACGATGGCGCGGCAGGCGCTGAACACGTGTTTCTCGCGGTGCTCCATCACCTCGTTGGCGCGGGTGTGCTCCGGATTGGAGTGGGCCACCACATAGTCCGGGTAGAGGTAGTACTTCAGATAGGTGTTGGGCAGGGTGTCCGGATCAAGGGCCCACACATCCTTGGCCTTGGCGAAGGTGTCGTTCCAGCTGGCCTCGGCGTGGCCGGCCTGCTTGGGCACATAGCCGTGCTTGGCCACGTGGGCCTTGATGGCCGGCATCAGGTCGTTGCCCGCCAGATCCTCGATGCGGGTCCACCAGCCGAAGTGGTTGAGGCCGTAGTAGCACACCCGCATCTCCTTGCGTGACGGCAGGCCGGCGATCTGGGCCATCCGTCCCTCGATGCCGATGGGCATGTCGCAGATGTTGAGGATCCTGGCGTGGGGGCGCAGGCGACGGGTCGCCTCGGCCACGATGGCGGCCGGGTTGGAGTAGTTCAGCATCCAGGCATCCGGCGAGTACTGCTCCATGTAGTCGACCAGCTCCAGCACACCGCCGATGGAGCGCATGCCGTAGGCGATGCCGCCAGGGCCGCAGGTCTCCTGGCCGACCACGCCATGGCGCAGCGGGATCTTCTCGTCCAGCTCGCGCATGGGGTACTTGCCGACCCGGATGTGGGCCATCACGAAGTCCACCCCGCTGAAGGCTGCCTTGGGGTCGGTGCCATAGCTGAAGGCGATGTCCGGGGCCTGTTCCCGCAGCAGGATGCGGCAGGCTTCGGCGATCACCTCCTGGCGGGCGCCATCGTTGTCGTAGAACTTGATCTCCCGCAGCGGGAAGCGGTGCTGGTTCTCCAGCAGCATGAGAACGATGCCCGGGGTAAAGGTGCTGCCACCGCCGGCAATGACGACAGAGAATTTTTTCATGATCATGACTCCGTTACGAAAGAAGAGGAGGAGGGGTTGTTCATCAGGCTCTCCATGTTTTCCCTTAGCTGGGGGACATGCAGACCGATAATGATCTGGATGCTGTCACCGTGGCGGACCACGCCGTGGGCACCCAATTGTTTGAAAGCATCATCCGGTGCCGCCAGCCCCGCATCATGCAGCGATATGCGCAGCCGGGTGGCACAGTTGTTCAGGCTGTTGATATTTTCCGCGCCACCGAGCGCCGCCAGAAGATGGCCGGCAATATCATGGCCACGCTGTTTTTTGGCGGCCTGATAATCGGCCTTGGAATACAGTTTTATTTCGCTCTCATCCCGCCCAGGGGTTTTCAAATTGAATTTCAGAATGAGCGTGCGGAATATCAGGAACCAGATCCCGGTAAAGGTCAGCCCGATGGCAATCTGGGTAAACATCATGCCGGCGTGATTGTGGAACATGGGGATCCAGTTCTGCGGCAGGAACTGGTCGAGCAGACCGCCGCCCATGTTGCCGACGACCCCGAACAGGTACATCACGGTCGCCATGGTGGCAGCCAGCAGGGCATGGATGGCGAACAGCAGGGGCGAGATGAAGAGGAAGGTGAACTCGAGCGGCTCGGTGATCCCCACCAGCATGGCGGTCAGGGTGGCCGGGATCAGCAGGCCGGCCACCTTGGCCTTGTTCTCTCTGGCGGCGGTGGCGTAGATGGCGAGCGCAATCCCCATGGCCCCGAAGATCTTGGAGTTGCCGTGCAGGGCGAAGCCGCCCTGGGGGAACAGCTCGATCAGCGGTCGGGTGCTCTGGCTGAACTCCAGCATGTGCTGGGCCCAGTAGAGCTGGATGCCGCCTTCCACCGCGGCGGGGCCGAAGATGAAGGGGCCGTAGATGAAGTGGTGCAGGCCGGTCGGGATCAGAATTCGCTCGAGGAAGGTGTAAACCCAGACGCCAAGCGGGCCGGAGACCAGCATGAACTCCTGCAGGGAGGCGATGCCCATCTGTACCTTGGGCCAGCCCAGCAGGGTCAGCCAGGCGCAGGGGATCATCACGAAGAAGGCGACGATGGTGACGAACGAGCTGCCCTGGAAGATGCCGAGAAAGACCGGCAGCTGTCGGTCGAACAACCGGTTGTGTAGGGCGGTGACAATGCCGGAGATGGCGATGGCACCTATGATGCTGGTGTCCAGGGTCTTGATGCCGGCCACCATGGCCAGCCCGCTCTCGCCACCCACCGCCTGGTTGAAGTCGACCCCGAAATAGTCGCCCCAGGTCATCCCCATAGCATTGATGAAGTAGTTCCAGGTCATGAAGCTGACCAGCACGGAGAGGCAGGCGCGGGCCTGAGCCTTATTTGCCAGACCGATCGGCAGGCCGATGGCAAATATCAGCGGCATATTTCGAAATACCGTCCAGCCACCCTCTTCAATAATATGGACTATTTGAAAAAACAGTCCCTGAGGATTGGCCAGCGTCTCTCCCACGAACATGGGATTTTTCAGCATGATTGCAATGCCTACCACCATACCTGCGAATGGAAACAGTAATACAGGCGTAAACATTGCCCCGCCAAAACGTTGAATTTGACTGAGCATATAGCGTCCCTTTTTATTAGAGAATTGTCTGACTGCTGTTGTCGTGTTGCTGAATTGAACCTAACAACAAGCGATCAGGCCCTCATGAAATATGTGGTGGTTATGTGATCCGGCGCATGCACTTATTTAGACAAAGAGATCTAAATTTTGCGATATTGTTGTACGTCTTGTTTTTGTGACGTTTTTATCGGGTTGTTTGAATTTAAAATTGTTTATTTTCAGCTAGTTGAAATAAAGGCGAGCAAATGGGTCGCCACCCCGGCTGGGTGAAGAGAGGTCTAGCAGTGATCTATAAATCGGTGGCGGATCGGTTGCGTATCCGGGTCAATGGGGCAGATTGCCGGGTGGGGGATGTCCTGCCGAGCGAGAAAACCCTGGCGAGTCAGTTCGGGGTATCGCGGATGACGGTGCGCAAGGCGGTGGACATGCTGATCGAGTGGGGGCTGGTGGAGCGGCGCCATGGCAGCGGTACCTACGTGACCAAGAAGGACGTGCAGCACGAGACCAAGGGGCTGAGCGGTTTCACCGAGCTGATGCGTGAACAGGGCCGCAGCCTGACCAGCGAGGTGCTGGAGTTTCGCACCATGCCTGCCCCGCCCGCCATCGCCAGCCAGCTCAGGATCAAGGTGAACGAGCCGGTCTACTTCTCCAACCGGGTGCGCTCGGTGGACGGCCGGGCCCTGCTGGTGGAGGAGAGCTACATGCCGGTGCGGCTGTTTCGCACCCTCTCGGTGGCACACCTGGAGGGATCCAAGTTCGCCTACATCGAGAACGAGTGCCAGCTCCCCATCGCCGGCAACTACGAGAGCTTCAGCGCCGTGCTGGCCGACCGGCGCATGGCCGAGTTGCTGCACATCGAGCAGGGGGCGCCCATCCTGCGGCTCACCTCGCTCTCATACGGTGAGAACGGCGAGTTTCTCAACTACTCCATCATGTTCCGCAATGCCAACGACTATCACGTCGACTATCACCTGCGCCGCGCCCGCGGCTAGCTCGTCCCCCATCTTGCTACGTATGCAAACCCCCTCGCCAGCGAGGGGGTTTTTGCTTGATGGCCCTGAATGGACGCCTCAGGCCTTGAGGCCGAGCCGCTTGGCGAGCCGGTGCAGGTTGCCGCCGTCCAGCTCCAGTGCGCGGGCGGTGGCGGCCCAGTTGCCGTCATGGGCGGCCAGCGTCTGCTCGATCAGCGCGAGCTGAAAGGCGTCGGTGGCGGCGCGCAGGCCGAGGCCGCCGGGCAAGGGGGCAACCGGCGCCATGGCGGGGCTGGTGGAGGGGGGCAGGGGGCCGGCTGCCAGGTTGAAGTGATGGCTGGCGAGGGTCGGGGCCTGGCTGCCCTGTTCGGCCCGCGCCAGCACGGCGGCGCGGTGGATGGCGTGCTCCAGCTCCCGCACGTTGCCGGGCCAGTCGTGGCGCTCGAGCAGTTGCAGCGCCTGTGGCTGGATGCGCAGCCGCTCCAGCCCCAGGCTGAGCCGGCAGCGCTCACAAAAGTAACCGGCCAGCAGGGGGATGTCGCCGGGGCGCTCGCGCAGTGCCGGGGCGTGGATCGGAAACACGCTCAGCCGGTGGTAGAGGTCGGCCCGGAACTGCCCTTCGACCACCGCCTGCTTCAGATCCCGGTTGGTGGCCGCCAGGATGCGCACGTTCACCTTGAGCGGGGTGTCGTCACCGATCCGCTGCAGATCGCCGTATTGCAGTACCCGCAGCAGCTTGGCCTGCAGCGGCAGGGAGAGCTCGCCGATCTCGTCGAGGAACAGGGTGCCCTGATCCGCCAGCTCGAACTTGCCCGCCCGGTTGTGGATGGCGCCGGTAAAGGCCCCCTTCACGTGGCCGAACAGCTCGCTTTCGGCCACCGACTCCGGCAGGGCGGCGCAGTTGAGGTAGACCAGCGGGGCCTTGGCACGCTGGGAACCGCGATGCACCGCCTTGGCGATCAGCTCCTTGCCGACCCCGGTCTCCCCCAGGATCAGCACGTTCAGCTCCGAGTTCGCCACCACCTCGATCTCGTGGCGCAGTCGGGCCATGGCAGGGGACTGGCCGATCATCTCCGGTTGCTCAGGGCCGGGCCGGGTGCCGGGGACCAGCGGCTCGCTGCTCTGGCGGGCGAGCCGCTCCAGCAGCAGGGCGTTGTTGAGGGCGGCGGCGGCCAGGGCGCCCACCAGCCGCAGCTCCTCGTCGCTGATGGCGTCGAACTGGGTCGGGTTCATGCCGTCTATGGTCAGCGCGCCGATCAGCGCCTGATCCGAGAACAGCGGCAGGCCGACGCAGGCGTGCACCTTGAAGTCGTCGTGATCCGGCAGCAGGCCGTCATAGGGGTCGGGCAGGCTGCTGTCGGCAGGGAAGCGCACCACGTCGCCGGCGCGGGCGATGGCCTCCATGCGCGGGTGATCCTTGAGGGCGAAGCGGCGCCCCAGCACGTCCTGCATCAGGCCGTCGATGGCCAGCGGGATGAACTGGCCCCCCTCGTAACGCAGCAGGGCCGAGGCATCCGAGTTCAGCAGGCTGCGCACGCTCTGGATCAGGCGGTGGAAGCGGTCCTGATGGGAGATGCCGAGTTGCAGGTCGAGGGCGATGCGCGCCAGGCTGTCGGTCGAGATCACGATGATTGTCCAAATGACAGTGTGTTTGTGTTTTTGACTATAATCAGTGGCTGTCTAAATGACAATGAATGATTTGAGTTGTCAATAAAAACAACATGTTATGAGTTGGCACATCCTCTGCAATAGCTGGTTCAGTCGAACATACACTATTGCATTCGAGGAACTGCCTGATGAGCATTCACGTCAAGAACAACATCCACTGGGTCGGCCAACGGGACTGGGAGGTACGCGACTTCCACGGTACCGAGTACAAGACCCACAAGGGCACCAGCTACAACAGCTATCTCATCCGTGAAGGGAAGAACGTGCTGATCGACACCGTCGATCACAAGTTCAGCCGCGAGTTCGTGCAGAACCTGGCGGCCGAGATCGATCTAGCCACCATCGACTATGTGGTGATCAACCATGCCGAGGAGGATCACGCCGGCGCCCTGACCGAGCTGATGGCCCGCATCCCCGGCACCCCCATCTACTGCACCCACAATGCCATCGACTCCATCACCGGCCATCATCATCACCCGGAGTGGAACTTCCATCCGGTCAAGACAGGTGACAGCCTGGACATCGGCAACGGCAAGCAGCTGGTGTTCATCGAGACCCCCATGCTGCACTGGCCCGACAGCATGATGACCTATATGACCGAGGACGCCGTGCTGTTCTCCAACGACGCCTTCGGCCAGCACTACTGCGACGAACACCTGTTCAACGATGAGGTGGATCAGACCGAGCTGATGGAGCAGTGCCAGCGCTATTACGCCAACATCCTCACCCCCTTCAGCCCGCTGGTGACCGCCAAGATCAAGGAGGTGCTCGGTTTCAATCTGCCGGTGAGCATGGTGGCCACCTCCCACGGCATCGTCTGGCGCGAGGACCCCACCCAGATCATCCTGAAATACCTGGAGTGGGCCGACCACTATCAGGAAGACCGCATCACCTTGTTCTACGACTCCATGTCCAACAACACCCGCATGATGGCCGACGCCATCGCCCAGGGCATCCACGAGGTGGACCCCGGCGTGGCGGTGAAGATCTACAACGTGGCCCGCCATGACAAGAACGAGATCCTGACCCAGGTGTTCCGCTCCAAGGGGATACTGGTGGGCTCCTCCACCATGAACAACGTCATGATGCCCAAGGTGGCGGGCATGCTCGAAGAGATCACCGGCCTGCGTTTTCGCAACAAGCGCGCCTCGGCCTTCGGCAGCTACGGCTGGACCGGCGGCGCGGTGGACCGGATCCAGACCCGGCTGATGGATGCAGGCTTTGATATCAGCATCTCCCTCAAGGCCAAGTGGCGGCCGGATGGTTCGGCGCTGGCCGAATGCCGCGAACACGGTCGCCAGCTCGCCCGTCAGTGGGCGCTGCACCCGCTCGAGACGCCCCGCCCGATCACCACAACTCAGACAGGCGTGACGCCTGCCCCCCTGATGCCAGCTGCTGAGGCGCAAGCCACAGCGGCTGCCGCCGAATGGGATGACGACCAGGCCATGCTCTGCACCGTCTGCCAGTGGGTCTATGACCCGGCCCAGGGCGAGCCGGATCAGCTGGTGGCGCCGGGCACCCCCTGGGCCCAGGTACCTGACAGCTTCCTCTGCCCGGGTTGCGGCATCGGCAAGGAGGTATTCGAACCCTGTGCCGTGGAGGCCTGTGTATGAGCACAACAACGCAGAGTGACGCCGGCATCAGCCAGGAGATAGTGGTGATCGGCAGCGGCTTCGCCGCCCAGCAGCTGGTCAAGAGCCTGCGCAAGCTGGACGCCGAGCAGCCCATCCGCCTCATCACCGCCGACAGCGGCGACGAGTACAACAAGCCGGACTTGAGCCATGTGGTGAGCCGGGGCTGCGCCGCCGCAGCCATGACCCGCCAGAGTGGCAGCGACTTTGCCGAGCAGCAGCGCATTGCGCTGTTGCCCCACTGCTCTGTGCTCGGTATCGATCCCGCCCGGCGCACCCTGTTGACCTCGCAGGGCAGCTTCCCCTATGGCCAGCTGGTGCTGGCCACCGGTGCCAGTGCGGTACGCCCCGAGCTGCCGGGCAGCGAACACCTGGTCACCCTCAACAGCCAGCAGGAGTATGCCGCCGCCGAGGGGGCAATCCAGCAGGCTCGCCGCATCCTGGTGCTGGGGGCCGGCCTCATCGGCTGCGAGCTGGCGATGGACATGGCGAGCGATGGCCGCGAGGTTACCCTGCTGGATCTGGCCGACAGCCCGCTCAGTGCCCTGCTGCCCGCCACCCTGACCCAGCCGCTGCAACAGGCGCTGCGCAGTCAGGGGGTCAGCCTGCAGTTCGGGCTGGGTATCGCCAGGATAGATGCCCAGCCGGGCGATGGCTGGCGGGTGACTCTGACCGATGGCCGCACCAGCGAGCAGGATCTGGTGATCGCCGCGATCGGCCTGCGGCCGAATCTGGCCCTGGCCCGTGGGGCCGGGCTGGCCGTGGAGCGCGGCATCCTGGTGGACGATCGGCTGCAGACCAGCGACCCCCATATCTTCGCGCTGGGGGATTGCGTGCAGTGGCAGGGTCAGCTGCTCCCCTTCCTGCAACCCATAGTGCTGGGGGCCAATGCGCTGGCGCGCACCCTGCTCGGCACACCGACCCCGCTGACCCTGCCGCCCATGCTGGTGAAGGTGAAGACGCCGCGCTACCCCTTGCAGTTGGCCGGCCGCACCAAGGGCGAGGATCTCGCCTGGCAGTGCCGCTGGAACAGCCACGGCATGGTGGCCGAGGCGCGCGACCAAGCCGGCGAGCTGTGCGGTTTCGTGGTGGGGGGCGATCAGATGAGCGCCGCCTTCCCGCTGCTGCGTCAGCTGCCCCGTTAACCCCTTTCATTGCACCGGCCGGGTCGACCCGGCCATCTGAGGAGAACCGATATGGCCATGCAACTGATTCCGTCTCACTGGGTAGTGCGCCGCTCCACCCCCTTCTTCACCCGCCAGAACGTGCCCCAGGCCCTGCTCACCCACCACAACACCGCGGCCGGGGTGTTCGGCCAGCTCTGCGTGATGGAGGGCACCGTCACCTATCACGGCTTTGCCGACGAGCAGGCCGAGGAGCCTGAGCTGAGCCTGGTGATCCGGGCCGGGGAGTTTGCCACCAGCCCGCCCCAGTACTGGCACAGGGTCGAGCTGTCGGAAGATGCCCGCTTCAACATCCACTTCTGGGCCGAGCAGGCCGAATCCGACCAGCCGCTGTTCAACAGCCGCAAGGCATAAGGTTCAACCATGGGGAGGGGCATTGGGCGCAAATGTCCCCCTCTGCCCATGCAGATCAAAATAATCAATTCAGATGTCCGTTATCCTTGCCGCCAGTGGTAGATGAGGCAGTGAGGGAAACATGAGCGTGATCGAAGCCGTGACCATGGCCGCCGGCCTGGCCTATCTGGTGCTGCTGGCGTGGCAGGCGCGATCGGGTTGGCAGTGGCGTCTTGCCCTCGGCCTGCTGCTCATGCTCTGGTTGCTGGCGGCGGACAGCCTGCTCTGGTTCGGCGTGGGGCTGGTAGCCGGGGTGCTTGCCCTCTGGCACCAGCGGCGGCCGCTGCCCGCCCTCGAGGCGCTCGACAGCCAGTGGCTGCGGACGCGCACGCGCCAGCTGCTGTTGCTCTGCTGGGGGCTGGTGACGCTGCAATACGGCCTGCATGTCTGGCAGCTGGGGCAGGGGATGAGACCCTGGCTGTTGCGCCCGGATGTGGTGGACGGCTTCCTGCCCATCGCCGGCGGGCTCGGGCTGCGGGCTTGGCTCGGGCAGGGGCTGGTGGATCCGCACCATCCGGCGGCCACCGTCACCGTGCTGGTGCTCTCGCTGTCGGCCCTGCTGCTGGGGCGGGCGTTCTGTGCCTGGTTCTGCCCGCTCGGGTTGGTAGGCGAGTGGCTGCACGGCCTGCGCAGTCGATGGCTGGCGGGGGAGTGGACGCCACCGCGCTGGCTTGATGTCGTGTTGCGTGGCCAGAAGTTTCTGGTGCTCGCCTTTCTGCTGTTTATCGTGCTGATCGCGGTGCCAAGCGCCGCCCTGCCCGGCTACTTCACCAGCCCCTACCATCAGGCGGCGGACATGAAGATGGGGGCCTTCTTCTTCAACCTGACCCTGGTCTCGGGTCTGTGCCTTGGCTGGGTGCTGCTGCTCACTGCCACCTTCCGGCAAGGGTTCTGCCGCTACCTTTGTCCCTATGGCGCCTGGCTGGCCCTGCTCGGCCTGCTGACCCCACTGCGCATTCGCCGTGACCCGGCTCGCTGCCTGCGCAGTGCGGGCCACGACTGCGACAAGTGCAGCCGGGCCTGCCCGTCGCGCATCCAGGTGCACCAGCTCATCGCGGTGCGCAGTCTCGAGTGCACCAGCTGCCTGAGCTGCGTGGCCGCCTGCCCCAAGCGGGCCGATGCGCTGCACTTGGGCACGCGGGGGCGCCGGCTCGCGCCTCGCCAGCTGCTGGGGCTGCTCTGCCTGTTGCTGCTGGTGCTGCCGCTGCTCGCTTACGGCCTGCTGGGGATCTGGGTCAGCCAGACGCCGCTGGCAGATCGCGCCCACCTGCTGCAACTATTGCCGCAACTCACTCATTGAGTCACAAGGAGCCAGTTGCAGGCTGTCTGCGAAGGGCCCGTTGGGCAGCCTGAACATGCACCCGCATTTGATACCTGAGGAGTAGCAGGGTAAAGTCCCTTCCCCGACATGCGGCCCTGCTGCCGTGTCGGGCCGGCAGCCCGCCTTGAGCGCACCTTGCTTCCCTTGCGAAGCAGCTAGCGCCGGGCGCCGGCACCTAGATGAGCGCGATCTACCATGACAACCGGCGTAGCAAATGCAACGGTCCGCGGTCGCGATCAGATCCACAATCGTCTTTGGAGAAGTAAATGGGACAGAAACCATCGTTGGTGGGCGGGGCATGCATCATTGCCGGCGTCTGTGTAGGGGCCGGCATGCTGGGCTTGCCGAGTGCGGGGGCGGGCGCCTGGACCATCTGGTCGGTGCTGGCCATCACCCTGACCATGATCGTGATGACGCTCTCCGGCTGGATGCTGCTGGAGTCCTATCAGGGCTATCCGCTGCGCGTGTCGTTCGATACCGTTACCCGCGAACTGCTGGGGGAGAAGCTCAACGCCCTCAACAACCTTACCGTCTATTTCGTCGGCGGCATCCTGCTCTACGCCTACATCACCTCGGCCGGCCTCATCATCGACGGCATGACCGGCATCGGCAGCCAGTGGGGCTCAATCCTGTTTACCCTGGGCTTCTCCGGCCTGGTGTGGCACTCCACCCGGGCGGTGGATCGCATCTCAGTGGTGCTGGTCATCGCCATGGGGCTGAGCTTCGTGTTCGGCATCTCTGGCCTGTCGCTCAACATCAAGCCGACCCTGCTGTTCGACACCCTGAGCGAGCACGCCAGCTATGCCCCCTATGCGCTGGCCATGCTGCCGGTGGCGCTCACCTCGTTCGGTTATCACCACTCGGTGTCGTCCATGCGCGCTTACTACGGTGAGGAGCGCCGCGCCCGTTACGCCATCCTCGGCGGCACCGCCATCGCGCTGCTGTTCTACCTCATCTGGCTGGTGAGCGTGTTCGGCAACCTGCCGCGCAGCGAGTTCGGCCCCGTGGTAGCCCAGGGCGGCAACGTCGACGTGCTGCTCAAGGCCTTGGCCTCGGTGATCGAATCCGAGGCGGTCGCCAGCGCCCTCAACCTCTTCTCCATGGCTGCCATCCTCTCCTCCTTCATCGGGGTGGGGCTGGGGGTGTTCGACTATCTGGCGGATCTGTTCAAGTTCGACAACGGCCGAGGCGGCCGCGCCAAGTCGTGGGCGGCCACCTTCCTGCCGCCGCTGCTGCTCTCCCTGCTGTTCCCGTTCGGCTTCCTGATGGCCATCGGTTACGCGGGCGCCGTGGCTACCCTGTGGACCTGCATCATCCCGGCCCTGCTGGCCTGGAAGGTGCGCGCCGGCAAGGGCAAGCAAGGGGACAAACAGGGGGGCTTCCGGGCGCCGGGCGGCATGCCGATGATCGCCGGCGTCTTCCTGTTCGGGGTACTGACCGCGGCGTTCCACCTGCTCAACATGGCGGGCATGCTGCCCGTCTACACCGGCTGATCCCCCGGCCTGCTCCGGCAGACTGCGACAAAAAACGGCGCCTGATGGCGCCGTTTTTTTATGATGCAGCGCAGGCGGCCACCTGTGGTGCTACTGCCGGTAGCGGGCGGCGGTGATGAACTGGCCGAAGGTCTCGCACCAGATGATCACGCTGTCGTAGTCGGCCGGGTTCACATCGGCAGGCAGGGGGACGATAAAGTTGTCGAAGGTCTTCACCGGCCCGATTTTCACCATCTTCTCCTTCAGGCGGGCAAAGTCGGCCTCGGTCTCAACGAAGGTGGGTGACAGGTAGAGCTGGTAGTCGGGGCCGGGCGCCAGCTTGCCCATCAGGCTGATGGCATCGGGCCCGATGCTGACCGGCCCTTCGCCCCAGTGCAGCCGGTCGCTGTCTTGTAGATCCCGGCGAAAGGTGCCGTGAAAACTGGCCTGAGCCTGCCGGGCGGCAACCTGCTCGTTGGCGGGGGCGGGTGGTGCGATCAGGATCGGCAGGGCATAGATGCCGGCCGCAAAGCCGGCGGCGCCCACCAGCAGATGGCTAGCCAGCAGCAGGGCCAGGGTTTTGCGTTGCATGACTGTCTCGGTCGTTGATTAATTGATGGCACCACCCTACCAGCAGGCCGCCGTCATGCCTACCCCGGGATGGGCATGACGGTGGTTGCACGGGCATAGCGTGGGCGGGGTTTACTGGATGCTGACCGCCAGGGTGTGGGGCACCTGCTCGCCGCGGCGGGCGGAGGCACGCATCTGATAGACCTGGATCAGGTACTTGCCGGAGGTGGGCAGGGCGCCTTGCCACTGACCATCGCCATCGTTGCGACCGATCGCCTCGGCCTGGCCGGGTTGGGCGCCGGGGGCGAAGACATTGAAGTTGGCGTTGCTGCTGCCGCCGATCTTGACCGTCATGGTCTGGCCCGCCTTGGCCACCAGGGTGTAATGGATGGTGTCATAGCCGGTGAAGCTGCCTTTGAGCTGGGCGCTGTGGGCCCCCTTGGCAAACTGCACCGGAACCGTGGTGACCTTGTCGGCGGCCTGCGCACCGGCGGCCATGGTGACGGCCAGCAGGGCGGCCTGGATTGCTCGTTTCATCGCTGCACCTCGTGAAGGGGCCCTGTCACCCTGGCAGAGCCGCCCCGACAAGATATGCCCAATTCGGTGGGCTGCCTACCCGGGTCAGAGGTATCGTCCCGGCCGAGTTGGCATGAACGGGTGAGATACCTGGCGGGAATATCCCGTGCAGCTTTGGATCAGACGCTGTGGGCGCGATGGCAATCCGATACCCTATGGCTCGGGTTCTTCTTTTATCACGGGAATGGAACATGCTGATCATCTTCAGTGGTTTGCCGGGTAGCGGGAAAAGCACCATCGCACGAGCGCTGGCCCAGCGGCTGGGCGCCGTCTACCTGCGCATTGATACCATAGAGCAGGCCATTCGTGACGCCGACCAGACAAACAAGGAGATGGGGCCCGCCGGGTATTTCGTTGCCTATGAGCTGGCCAGAGAGAACCTGGCACTTGGCTCGATCGTCATCACGGATTCCGTTAACCCCATACAGCTCACCCGGGATGCTTACCACGACATCGCCCTCTCGGTCGGGGTGCCCTGTCTCGATATCGAGGTGATCTGCTCCAATCCGAAGCTGCATCGCGAGCGGGTCGAGAACCGGACGATGGATATCGAGGGGCTGGCATTGCCGGATTGGCAGGCGGTGATCGAGCGCGACTATCAACCCTGGGACAGGAAGCGTCTGGTGCTGGATAGCGCCACCCTGTCGGTCACCCAGAGCGTGGAAAAGATTGTCGCCGCGTTGGCACAGGAATCGTAGGTTTGATTAGCGCAGCGTAATCGGACGAACGAGAGGCTTTGATTGCATTTGTTGCCGTGGATCAGCGGCGGCCAGCCGGAGGAGAGAATTAGGCTGGCCGTTATGGTGGGAGAATCCATCTACGCGAATGTCCGATTACGCCTGACGGCTAATCGAACCTACGGGCTGCTCGGGTGAGGGAAAAATAGGTAGGTGTCACAGTTTTTAATTGTGTTAATGTGTTTTTATTAAATGTGTTCAGGGATATGAGTAGCAATTATGGATATTGTTGATTTTATAAGACAATTCATTTTTGAGTTATCAGTGCAATTAAAATCATCAAACTTATACCTCACGATCTTTGCCGCTTTATTAGGTGCGGTGGTCGGCGCACTACTTACAATCTTTGTATCGCTTCTCTCGGGATTTCTGAATAAATTAAGCTATAACAAGTCGGTCAGAATGCAAATTCATGATTTAACCGAATCTAATATCATGCGATGTCAAATTAATATAGGTGTTCTAGATAATGAGATAGATGGATTATCTTCTCGGGGAAAATTCACATTGAATGGTCTTGCTTTGCTGCAAGACTACGAAAATACGTTACTTTATGCACCTGCAAAATTTAGACCTGCAGAGTTTTTTTTAATCCGCATGCAAACCACAGCATTGAACTCACATCATGCGCAACTAGCGTCAATGCTAGAACAAAGAGCTAGGCTAGATATAGAGATTAGAAAAGCCTCCCACGGTGAGCAGGAGTGGGAATTAACAGGGCTAAGGCTCGAATATGATAGGCACCTTAAAAATAAGTTTTCTGAGATACAAGAGTTTACAAAAGCCCTTAGAGATTATGTTGACCTTGGATGCCTCAAGCGATTTATTATGAATTTCATTCCCTTGAGAGTGATTCAAAAAAGTCCATGGAAGTGATCATGGAGACTCCAACTCAGACCAACTAACTGGCACTCTACATCGCATGGGCGGACCTATTAGGTAGAGCCATTGATCACTTCTTAATCGCCACACTTCCTGTTTTATTAGTGAATGTTAAATATATTGGTAAGGACTCAATAAAAACGGCGCCTTACGGCGCCGTTTTTAATATCACTTACTCAACCAACATCACTGCAGCAGGGAGATATCCGCGACTTGCAGGAACAGGTTGCGCAGGTTGTTCAGCAGCGCCAGACGGTTGGCCTTGAGGGCTTCGTCGTCGGCCATCACCATGACTTCGTTGAAGAAGGTGTCGACCGGCTCGCGCAGGGCGGCCAGACGGGTGAGGGCAGCCTGATAGTCACCGGCGGCGAACAGCGGGGCCAGTTCGGCTTGCAGTTCGGCAACCTGGGTGGCCAGCGCCTTCTCGGCGGCATCGGCCAGCAGTTCCGGTTTGACGGCGGTCGGCAACTCGCCTTCGACCTTGGCCAGAATGTTGCTCACGCGCTTGTTGGCGGCAGCCAGTGCCAGGGCGGCATCCAGCGTGCGGAAGTGGCTGACGGCCTTGACCCGGCGATCGAAGTCGAGCGGACGGGTCGGGCGGCGGGCCAGTACGGCCAGCACCACGTCGGCACCGATGCCTTCGTCCTGATAGGCGGCGCGGAAGCGGCCCAGCATAAAGTCGACCACGTCGGTGACGACGGTTTTGTTGGTCAGCTTGTCGCCGTAGACGCGTACCGCTTCTTCAACCAGTTCAACCAGATCCAGATCCAGCTGCTTCTCGGTCATGATGCGCAGGGCACCGATGGCGGCGCGACGCAGGGCGAACGGGTCCTTGTCACCCTTGGGCAGCATGCCGATGCCGAAGATACCGGCCAGGGTGTCGAACTTGTCGGCCAGCGCGACGGCGCAGGCAACCAGACCGGACGGCAGGGCATCACCGGCAAAGCGCGGCATGTACTGCTCGTTGAGGGCCACGGCAACAGCTTCGTCTTCGCCATCGTGACGGGCGTAGTGCATCCCCATGACACCCTGGGTGTCGGTGAACTCGCCGACCATGTTGGTCATCAGATCACACTTGGAGAGCAGACCGGCACGCTTGGCCTGAGCCACATCGGCGCCGATGCGCTCGGCGATAAAGCCGGCGACGGTCTCGATGCGCTCGACCTTGGCCTTGACGGTGCCCAGCTGTTGCTGGAACAGCACGGTTTCAAGGCGCGGCAGGCGGGAGGCCAGAGTCTGCTTGAGGTCGGTCTTGAAGAAGAACTCGGCGTCAGAGAGACGGGGGCGAACCACCTTCTCGTTGCCGCTGATGATCTGGCTCGGGTCTTTGGATTCGATGTTGGTGACGAAGATGAACTTCGGCATCAGCTTGCCGTTCTTGTCGTAGACCGGGAAGTACTTCTGGTCACCCTTCATGGTGTGCACCAGCGCCTCGGCCGGCACGGCCAGGAACTTCTCTTCGAAGTTGGCGGTCAGTACCACCGGCCACTCGACCAGTGCGGTCACTTCTTCCAGCAGGGCGTCGTCCAGATCGGCCACGCCACCGAAGGCGGCAGCGGCCGCTTCGGCGTCAGCCTTGATCTTGGCCTTGCGTGCCATGAAGTCGGCAATCACCATGCCGCGCTCCTGCAGGATCTGCGGGTACTGGCTGGCGTTGTCGATGGTGAACTCGCTCTCGCCCATAAAGCGGTGACCGCGAAGGGTGCGGGCAGAGTCGATACCCAGAATGTGAGCGGGAACCAGCTCGCCATCCAGCAGCAGGGTCACGGTGAAGACCGGACGCACGAACTGGATGGTCTTGTCGCCCCAGCGCATCATCTTCGGGATCGGCAGTTTGGCCAGCGCTTGGTTAACCAGTTCGCCCAGCAGATCGACGGCCGGACGGCCTTCGACCTTGGCTGTGTGCACCAGCCACTCGCCCTTGTCGGTGACCAGACGCTCGGCCTGTTCAACGGTGATGCCATTGCCACGGGCCCAGCCTTCGGCAGCCTTGGTCGGCTTGCCTTCGGCATCGAACGCCTGCGCCACGGCCGGGCCGCGCTTCTCGACGCTCTTGCTCGGCTGTTCGCCAGCCAGCTCGCTCACTTTCAGCGCCAGACGTCGCGGGGAGGCAAACCACTCGACGTCGCCAAAGGCCAGATCGGCCTTGGTCAGCTCGGCTTTGAAGTTGTCGGCAAAGGCTTCGGCCAGGGAGCGCAGGGCTTTGGGCGGCAGCTCAGCAGTACCGATCTCTACCAGAAATGTATGTTGTGCCATGTCCGTTCCTTAACCTTGCTTGTTCTCACTGCGCTGACACATAGGGAAGCCCAGCGCTTCGCGGGAGGCGTAGTATGCCTCCGCCACGGCCTTGGTCAGGGTGCGAATGCGCAGGATGTAGCGCTGACGCTCGGTGACCGAGATGGCCTTGCGGGCATCCAGCAGGTTGAAGGAGTGAGCGGCCTTGAGGATGCGCTCGTAGGCAGGCAGCGGCAGCGGTTTTTCCAGTGCCAGCAGGTTCTGGGCTTCCTTCTCGTACTGCTCGAAGCAGTGGAACAGGAACTCCACATCGGCGTGTTCGAAGTTGTAGGTGGATTGCTCCACTTCGTTCTGGTGGAACACGTCGCCATAGGTGGTCTTGCCCAGCGGGCCGTCAGACCAGACCAGATCGTAGACGCTGTCCACACCTTGGATGTACATGGCCAGACGCTCGAGACCGTAGGTGATCTCGCCGGTGACCGGCTTGCACTCGAGGCCGCCAACTTGCTGGAAGTAGGTGAACTGGGTCACTTCCATGCCGTTCAGCCACACTTCCCAACCCAGACCCCAGGCACCCAGAGTCGGGTTTTCCCAGTTGTCTTCCACGAAGCGGATGTCGTGGATTTCAGGATCCATACCCAGCTCTTTCAGGGAGCCCAGATAGAGTTCCTGAATGTTGTCGGGGGAAGGCTTGATGATCACCTGGAACTGATAGTAGTGCTGCAGGCGGTTCGGGTTTTCACCGTAGCGGCCGTCAGTCGGACGGCGGGACGGTTGCACGTAGGCGCAGGCGATGGGCTCGGGGCCCAGGGCGCGCAGGCAGGTCATGGGGTGAGAAGTACCGGCACCCACTTCCATATCCAGCGGCTGAATGATGGTACAGCCCTGGCGGGACCAATAGTCCTGCAGCTGCAGGATCAGGCCCTGAAAGGTTTTGACATCGAATTTTTGCATAATTTTTTTCGCGCGAAATGAAATCAGAGCAAGATTTGCTGAATGTGAACCGAAGGAGTATACCGTCTGGCATGGTCGGATAATAGGCGAAATTACAGCGGATTAATGTGATGGCGCTGCGCCGGGCCTGGGCGGGAGGGGTTGTCGGCACTCCCACGCCCGGGTTGGCATCGACCCCGGGGATTGGATGAAATGACAGGAGAGAGGGAATGGAGTTGCGTTGCGCCTGGGTGACCAAGGACCCGGAATACATCGAATACCATGACAAACAGTGGGGCAGGCCGGTGTATGACGCCCGCGAGCTGTTCGCCAAGCTTTGCCTCGACGGCCAGCAGGCGGGGCTGTCGTGGATCACCATCTTGAAGCGCACCGAGAGCTACCATCGCGCCTATGCGGATTTTGATCCGGTGCGCATCGCGCAGTTCGATGAGCAGGATGTGGCGCGGCTGATGCTGGACACCGGCATCATCCGCAACCGGCTCAAGGTGCAGTCGATCATCAAAAATGCCCGCGCCTATCTGGCGCTGGAGGCTGAAGGCGTCGACTTTGTCGATTATCTGTGGGGCTTCGTGGGCGGCGCCCCCATCGTCAACCAGCGCCAGGGCAACGGCGACATTCCGGCGACCTCAGCGGAGTCGGATGCCATGTCCAAGGCGCTCAAGAAACGCGGCTTCACCTTCGTCGGCAGCACCATCTGCTACGCCTTCATGCAGGCGGTGGGGATGGTGAACGATCATCTGGTGACCTGCCCCTGCCACGCCGAGTGCCAGCAGGAGCCTGCGCGCCAATAAACCGGGCGCAAGGCAAAAGAGAAGGGAGGCTGATGCCTCCCTTTTGCATATCGGCATGGCGTCAGCCATGGTGTCCGTCAGGCGATCCCGGCCTGACGCAGCGTGCCTGAGTACTGTTTGTCGACCTTGGAGATGTGGTTGAGCAGCCAGTTCTTGAGAAACACCAGCAGCTCCATGTTGAACTCCTCGTCATCCGTGCCGTTGCGCTGCATCAGGGTGTCGAGCTCCGCCAGCAGCCGGGCATGTTCCTGCTTGTGGCGGCGCAGCTCGGGGTAGCCCGCCTGCTCCATCACGCGCTCCTCGTCGGCGAAGTGCTGGGTGGCGAGCTTGAGCAGCTCGTCGAGCCGCTGTTTGCGCAGCTGGGCCGGGCTCTTGTCGAGCACCGCCTGGTAGAGCCGGTTCATCGCCTCGAACAAGCCCAGATGCTGGCTGTCCATGCTGGGCACCTGCACCATGAAGGCCTCGTTCCAGTGCAGCAGCTCCTGATCCTGGCTGGCTGAGCCTGCCTTGCTGACGTCGAACTGATCGCTGATGAGGCCGATCTCCTCGTTGGCCTGGTTCATGTCCCGGGTGTGGCTGCGGCTCTGGCGCGCCAGCTCCAGGCATTCGCGGGCGATGCTGGCGACCTCCATCACATTGCGGTTGGTCTCTTCGGTGACCTGGGCCTGCTGGCCGGCGGCGGTGGCGATGTGGCCGTTCATGTCGTTGACCCGGGTGATGGCTTCGACGATGGAGGTCAGGGTCTCGCCGGTACCCGCTGCCTGGTTGACCGCCTGTTCGCTCACGTTGCGGGTGGTGTGCATGGTGGTCACCGCGTGGCGGGTGTTGTGCTGCAGCGCCTCGATACGCTGCTGGATGTCGACGGTGGCGGCCTGGGTGCGAGTTGCCAGCTGGCGCACCTCGTCGGCGACCACCGCGAAGCCGCGGCCCTGCTCACCGGCGCGGGCCGCCTCGATGGCGGCGTTGAGCGCCAGCAGGTTGGTCTGTTCCGAGATGGTGCGGATCACCTGCAGGATGTTGCCGATCTGGGTGCTCTCCTGATCCAGCTGGGTCACTTCCCCGGCGGATTGCTCGATGTGGTCGGCCACCTGCCGGATCAGGGAGATGGTCTGGCTCACCTGCCGCTGGCCGTCGTGGGCCTGCTGCTGGGTGAGCAGGGTATCCTGGCTGGCCTGCTCGGTGTTGTGCTCGATGTTGTGGACGGTGGCGGTCATCTCGTTGATGGCGGTCGCCAGCATGTCGGTGTTCTGCTGGGCCTGCTGCATGCTGCTGAGAGTGCTGCCGGAGTGCGACATCAGCAGGGCCATCTTGTCGTGGGTCTTGCGCGAAACCTGCTGCACCGTACCGATCAGGCTGTCGATATTGCCGAGGAAGCGGTTGAACACCTCCGCCAGATAGGCGAACTCGTCCTTGCCCTGGCTGTGCAGCCGGAAGGTGAGGTTGTGGCTGTGGTTGGCCAGTTCGACCAGCTGACCCATCAGATGTTGCAGCGGGCCGACGGTCTTGAAGTAGATGAGCAGCAGCATCAACAGGATGATGGCCAGGCTGACGGCCAGCTGCAGCATGTCCTGATGCTGCAGGGCCTCGCTCTGGCCGCGGATATCCTGCTCCCGTTGCTGGAACTGGTGTTGCTGCTGTTCCAGCACCGCTTCGACCTGGCTGGCGATGTTGTCGGTGAGGGCGTCAAACCCTTCGGTCGGCTGCTTCATCAGCTGGTTGCCGGCCTCGCGCCCCTCTTTCAGATAGATATCCACCATCCGCTTGCCGATCTCCAGCTGGCGGGCCAGCAGCGGGGTGAGCGGCGCTTTCAGCTGCGGCAGCCGCTCCAGCAACTGGCGGGCCGCCTGGGCATGCTGTTCGGCCTCGCCGATGGAGTCCATCTCGCCGGAGACGGCGGCATCGGTCAGGAACTGCTGGACCTGGGTGGTGTGATAACGCAGCTCCTGCAGGGCGATCTGCTCGTTGGCACTGACGATGAGCTGGTTGGGCAGCTCACCGAGGCGGGCGGTCAGGCTGCTGCGCCAGAGCCCGGCCAGCGCCATGGTGATCAGAATGATGAGGCTGGCACTCAACAGCAGGTGCCGGATCGAGACGTTGCGAAGCAGTGCGGACATGAGAGACCTCTGAGCACTATTGATGGTGCATTCAATAGTAGCCAAAGGGGGCGCATTTTGGTCCGTTGCACAAGGAGATAGGTCACAGTTGCGAGCTTGATCCGGTTACCGGTTCAGGCGGCATCCAGCCGGCCTGCAGATACTGGGGGGTGGGCAGAGAGGAGCGTGATGTTGATAACGTCACACCTTGGCACACCTCTGGGGTAGAATGCGCCCTCTTTGGATTTGAGTCGGTTTTTTTAGAGGTTTTTCATGCATTTCAAGACACTTGTTCCCGCCGTTGCCCTGCTCGTAGCCCTGACCGGCTGTACCACCAACCCCTACACTGGCGAATCCCAGACCTCCAAGGGCGCCTGGGGCGCGCTGGCTGGCGCGGCCACTGGCGCTGCCGTGGGCGCGCTCTCCTCCAGCAAGGGTGACCGCAAGAAGGGGATCCTGACCGGCGTGGCTGCCGGCGCCGCTCTGGGTGGCGGTATCGGCTACTACATGGACGTGCAGGAAGCCAAGCTGCGCGAGAAGCTGCAGGGCACCGGTGTCAGCGTGACCCGCAACGGTGACCAGCTGATCCTCAACATGCCGAACAACGTCACCTTCGACAGCTCCAGCGCCCAGCTGAAAGCGGCCGGTGCCAACACCCTGTCCGGCGTGGCCATGGTGGTCGGTGAGTTCGACAAGACCCGCCTGAACGTGGTCGGTCACACCGACAGCACAGGTTCCCGCGAGCTGAACATGAAGCTCTCCGCCCAGCGCGCCGATGCCGTCGCCGCCCAGTTGATCGGCCAAGGTGTGACCGGCAGCCGTATCTCCACCAGCGGCGTGGGCCCGGATCAGCCGGTAGCCACCAACAGCACCGCCGAAGGCAAGGCCCAGAACCGTCGGGTGACCATCACCCTGACCCCGACCGCCTAAGCAGTCCGGTTCGCAGCCATGAAAAAGGCCCCGCCAGCGATGGCGGGGCCTTTTGTATTGGAGCCGTTGCGAGCAATGGCACCTTGTTCTTTGCTCCCTTCTCCCCTTGTGGGAGAAGGGCCGGAGATGAGGGGATAACTGCCTCTTAGACAGCTGCAGTGAGCTGCACTTCCACCTTGTAGCCTTCGTGGGCTAGGCGGGCCTGCACGCAGGCTCTGACCGGGGCTGTGTTGGCATCAGGGGAGCCAGGCATCCCGTTTTGCTTAGACAGCTGCAGTCAGCTGAACTTCGACCTTGTAGCCTTCGTGGGCCAGGCGGGCCTGCACGCAGGCACGGACCGGGGCTGTGTCGGCATCAGGGGAGCCAGGCATCCCGCTTTGCTTAGACGGCTGCAGTGAGCTGCACTTCGACCTTGTAGCCTTCGTGGGCGAGGCGGGCCTGTACGCAGGCACGGACCGGCGCGGTGCCCGCCGGGATCCAGGCATCCCACTGCTCGTTGAAGGCCGCGATGTCCGCAATGTCCTTGAGATAGATGTTGGCCATCAGGATCTTGTCGACGCCGGAGCCGTTGGCCTCCAGCAGGCGCTGCAGGCTTGCCAGCACTTCACGGGTTTGCTGGTGAATATCGGCGGTATCGGTGGCGGGCACTTCCACCACGTAGAGGGTGCCGTTGTGAATGACCACGTCAGACCAACGCTGGGTGGTGCCGATTCGGGTAATGGCTGGCATGGATTGCTCCGGTGTTGGGGCTCACTGACCCTTGCGGATCAGATAGCGGTAAGGGGCCTGCTCTGTCTCGCTGGCGACCAGGGTGTGATCCATGAAGCGGCAGAAACTGGGGATGTCGCGGGTGGTTGAGGGGTCGTCGGCACTGACCAGCAGGGTCTCCCCGTCAGCCATCAGCCGCACTTTTTTACGCACCATCATCACTGGCTCGGGGCAACGAAGCCCGATTGCGTCCAACTCGTGAGTCGCGTCGCAGAATAAAGCACTCATCAATAATCAACCTTCAACCAAATCAGCTGCCAATGATACTCACGGCGAAAAAATAATCAAACCACTCCGGCAACTGGCAGCATATGTAACCAAAGTGTTATCTGGGCCTACCCACTCCCCGCCGTATGAGTAATATAAAAATTGAACCATATTCAACAAGGAGGTGTGAATATGCAGGTCTCCTACGGCAGATTACAAGCCTACGCAGGCATGGGGTTCTTGTCTTTCGCCATGATAGTGATGGGCAGCCCGATCGGTAATACCGGCACCTGGTTCGGTTCCATGGTGATGATCGGACTGGGGCTCTGGATCGAGCTCAGCGATTACTACGACGAGGATGAGGACGAAAACGATCAATCCTGACCCCAATACTTTCATAACGACAAAGGCGGATATCTCATCCGCTTTTGTCGTTTCTGGCCGCCGCGAAAAGCGTCAGCGGGTCGAGCGCATGGCCCGCTCCAGATGCAGCGCAGTCTGCTGCGGGTTGGCTCTGGGGTCGTTGAAGAAGTTGCTCAGCACATCCATGATCGCCTGGCGCATGTTGGTCGGCGTCGCCATCCCCTCCGCCATGCTGGGCAGCAGGTTGCCCTCCCGCTCCGCCAGCAGAAAATCCTGATAGGAGCGGATGGCGCAGCGGTCGAACTTGCTCATGTCCGGCTTGGTCAGCGCCGGTATCGAACCTTTCACCCGGTTGAACTCTTGCTGGAAGCGCGGCGTCATCAGCAGCTGGGCCAGCTCGCCCTGGGCCTGCAACTGGGCGGGATCCCGCTGCTTGAACATGGCGATGGAGTCGAGGTTGTAGCTGAACAGGTTGGCACTGCCGGGGCTTGGCAGGCACTCGATATCCTCACCGGGCCGGTAGTTGCCGGCGCTCAGCTCGCCCTTCACCCAGTCCCCCATGATCTGCATGGCGGCGCCGCCGCTCTCCAGCAGGTTGGTGGCCTGGTGCCACTTCAGGCCGGCGTATTTCTCCGGCACATAGCCGCGCAGCTGCTGAAAGCGGGTTAGTACCCGCACCATGTCGGGGCCGGTCAGGGTGGCGCTGTCCTGTTCCACGAAGGCTTTGCGGTAGAACGCCTTGCCCCCTTCGCCGAGTGCTACCGTCTCGAACAGTACCGCCAGCTGCCAGGGCTCGTTGCCGATGGCGAGCGGGGTGATCCCTTGCTGCTTGAGCCGATCGGCCACGGTCACGAACTGGGCCCAGCTGGTGGGTGGCGTCAGCTTGTTGCGCTCGAATATCTTGCGGTTGAGCCACAGCCAGTTGACCCGATGGATCCCGGTTGGCACCGCCATCAGGGCACCGTTCTGGCTGAGAGTCTCCCGCACCATGGGCGGCAGCTGGGGATACCAGCCGAGGTGTTCGGCCATGGGAGTGAGATCGCGCAGGAAGCCGAGCCCGGCCCACTCCCGCAACTCGAACCCCTTGAGGTGGGCCGCCTCCGGCGGATTGGCCGCCAGTGCCCGGCTTTTCAGCACCGTCATGGCGCTCTTGCCGCCGCCGCCCTGCACCGCGAAGTCGTTCCACTGGTTGCCCTGCTCGGTCCACTCGGACTTGAGCACTTCCACTGCCCTGGCCTCGCCGCCGGAGGTCCACCAGTGCAGCACCTCCACCTGGGAGGCGGCAACGGGTGCTGAGAGCAGGGCGATGACAGAAAAAGACAACCACTTCATAAGGTTACTGCCTTGGTAGGGAGAGGGTGGCCTGCAGGCCGCCCTGCGGACGATTTTCCAGCACCAGATCGCCGCCGTGGGCGTGGGCTATGTTGCGGGCAATGCCCAGACCCAGACCGGTGCCGGCCAGATCCGTACTGAGCCGATAGTAGGGCTCGAAGATACGTTCGAACTGATCCTCCGGCAGGCCGGGACCCTCGTCCATGATGAACAGGATCAGCATCTCCTCGTCGTCCATGATGATGATGCGTACCCGTTGGCCGTATTTGATGCCGTTGTCCACCAGGTTACCGATGCAGCGTTTGAGGGCCAGCGGCTTGCCGCGGTAGGGCTGCTTGCAGTGGCCTTCGATGGTCAGTCGCTCGTCGTGCAGGTTCATGGCTTCCGCCATCTGCTCCAGCATGGCGTCGATGTCGAGCTGCTCGATGTTCTCGTGGATGTCGGTGTCTTTCACCGTCTGCAGCGCCCCCTTCACCATCAGCTCCAGCTCGTCCAGGTCCTTGTTGAACTTGGCGATCTGCTGCTCGTCGTCGAGCAGTTCGACCCGCAGCCGCAGCCGGGTGATGGGGGTCTTGAGGTCGTGGGAGATCGAGCTGAACAGTCGCTCTCTATCGTCGATATAGCGGCGGATGCGGTGCTGCATGATGTTGAAGGCGCGGGTGGCCGCGACGATCTCGGAGGCGCCCTCCTCCTTGAGCGAAGGCTGGTCGATGTCTTTGCCGAGGTTGACCGCCGCCTTGGCCAGCCGGCGCAGCGGCCGGGTCTGCCAGCGCACCAGCAGGAAGGTGAAGAAGCAGAGGAACACCGTCATCAGGGCGATGAAGCGCACCTGGTTGCTGGGCATGACGGTGTCGTCGAGCGTCATGTAGGGGGCCGGCAGCAGGGCCGCCAGATAGAGCCACTCGCCCGGCTCTATCTCGATCTGGGTCACCAGAACAGGCGGATTGATCGGCTCCAGCGACAGGGTGTAGCGGGCCCAGGAGGAGGGCAGATCCGCCAGCAGGGTGTCGTTGTTGAAGACGTGCAGCTCTTCGGGGCGTGAGAAATCCACCTTGATCGCCATGGCGTCGGAGAGCTTGCGGGTCAGCACCCCCTGCACTTCTTTGAGCACCAGCGTCTTGCGCTCGCTGTCGGGGATGGCGCTGATGTGGATCTCCTCTTCGTTCAGCGAGACGAAGAAGCGGCTGCCGCCCATGTTGCGCAGCTGGTCCAGCGCGATGTGGCGATACTGCAGCGGCAGGGATTTGAAGAAGTTGACGGTGGAGGCGGCCGACAGCGCCAGATTGCGGGTGGTGCTGAGCATGCCCTCCAGCTCCCGCTTCTGGATCTGCTGCATCCAGATGCCGGTGAGGATGGTCTGGGAGAGCAGGATCGCCAGCAGCAACAGCAGCAGCATCCGCGACAGCAGGGAACGGGGCACCAGCGCCCGCCAGAACCACCTGGTATTCATGGGATCTCGTGCACCTCGGCGATCAGCATGTAGCCACTGCCACGAATGGTCTTGATGATGCGCGGGCTCTTGCCGTTGTCACCCAGCTTCTGGCGCAAGCGGCTGATCTGCACGTCGATGCCGCGCTCCATCGGCAGGCTCTCGCGACCGCGGGTAGCGTCCGAGATGGTATCCCGGTCCAGCACCACGCCGGGCTGTTGCAGGAACATGCCGAGCAGCAGGGCATCGCTGCCGGAGAGATCCAGCAGGCTGCCGTCCTCGTGGGTCAGCTGGTGGCTCAGGGTATCCAGAGTCCACTCGGCGAAGCGCAGCCGGCGGCTCGGCTCTTTCTCTTTCTCCGGCTGGCGGAATTCGGCGCGGCGCAGCAGCGCCTTGATGCGGGCCTGCAGTTCGCGCGGGCTGAACGGCTTGGCGATGTAGTCATCGGCACCGAGCTCGAGGCCGATCACCCGGTCCGCTTCGTCGGAGGCGGCGGTCAGCATGATGATGGGTACCTGAGAGTCGCGACGGATCTGCTGGCAGAGGGTAAAACCGTCGTCGCCTGGCATCATGATATCGAGAATAATCAGGTCAGGGCTGTGCAGGGCGAGCTGCTGGCGCATCTCGTTTCCTTCCGCCGCCGTCAATACCTGGAAACCCGCCCTGGTCAGGTATTCATTGAGCAGCTCGCGGATCTCTTGGTCGTCGTCGACGATCAGCAGTTGTTTGCTCGTTGACATATGTATGTGCATCCACCCATTTTTTTGTGCAGATTGAACCTGTCGGGGGAGCAAAAAGCAAGCAAGCCCCCCATCTAATGTGAGGTTATGGGCAATATCCTCCCATATCCTGCCGTGCAAATAAAAAAGGCCGACCCAAACGGGCCGGCCAATACGCAGATTCCGACGGCAGAAGTGCACCCCGTGTGGCGCACTCCACAGACTCGATGACGGGTCGGTCAGACCGACCCCAAAACCGGTGACAGGAGCCCGCTTCGCCGGGAAGCAGGAGCGGGTTCCTCTCTGTCAAAACAGCCCCCGGCCGGCGAGCCGGCCAGGGCGCAACTTACACTCGTTCGAACACGGTGGCGATGCCCTGACCCAGGCCGATGCACATGGTGGCAACCCCCAGGGTGGCGTCCTTCTCTTCCATCAGGTTGAGCAGGGTGGTGGAGATGCGGGCGCCGGAGCAGCCGAGCGGGTGACCCAGCGCAATGGCACCGCCGTTCAGGTTCACCTTCTCATCCACCACGTCTTGCAGACCCAGATCCTTCACGCAGGGCAGGGACTGGGCGGCAAACGCCTCGTTCAGCTCGAACAGGTCGATGTCGCCGATGGTCAGGCCGGCCCGCTTGAGCGCCTTCTGGGTGGCCGGCACCGGGCCGTAACCCATGATGGCGGCATCGCAGCCGGCGACGGCCATAGCACGTATCTTGGCGCGCGGGGTGAGGCCGAGCGCCTTGGCGCGGTCCGCACTCATCACCAGCATGGCGGCGGCGCCATCGGACAGGGCCGACGAGGTGCCGGCGGTGACGGTGCCGTTGACCGGGTCGAACACCGGGCGCAGCTGGCTCAGGGTTTCCACCGTGGTCTCGGGGCGGATCACCTCGTCATAGTCGTAGAAGAAGCGGGCGCCGCTGGCGTCATGGCCTTCCAGCCCGACGATCTCCTTGGCGAAACGCCCTTCCACGGTGGCGGCGTGAGCGCGGCGATGGGAGCGGGCGGCAAACTCGTCCTGCTGTTGACGACTGATGCCGTGCAGCTTGCCGAGCATCTCGGCGGTCAACCCCATCATGCCGGAGGCTTTCGCCACCGACTTCGCCATGCCGGGGTGGAAGTCCACCCCGTGGCTCATCGGCACATGGCCCATGTGCTCGACACCACCGATGATGAAGATATCCCCGTCACCCACCTGGATGGCGCGGGAGGCGTCGTGCAGCGCCTGCATGCTGGAGCCGCACAGGCGGTTGACGGTGACCGCCCCCACCTGCTTGGGAATGCCGGCCAGCAGGGCGGCGTTGCGGGCAATGTTGAAGCCCTGCTCCAGGGTCTGCTGCACGCAGCCCCAGTAGATATCCTCGATCTCGTTCGGGTCGAGGTTGGGGTTGCGCAGCAGGATGGATTTCATCAGGTGCGCGGACAAGTCTTCTGCACGCACGTTGCGGAAGGCGCCGCCCTTGGACCGGCCCATCGGGGTCCGGATACAGTCGACAATGACTACGTCTTTCATGAATGGATCTCCTTTCCGCAATCAGTAGAAGGTTTTGCCCTGGGCGGCCATCTCACGCAGCTTGTCGCTGACGCGGTAGAGCGGGCCCAAGTCGGCATACTGGTCGGCCATGGCCACGTAGCGATCCAGACCGATAGTGTCCAGATAGCGGAACACGCCGCCGCGGAAGGGAGGGAAGCCCAGACCGTAGACCAGCGCGATGTCGGCTTCGGCTGGCGTGGCGACTATGCCCTCTTCCAGACAGAGCACCACCTCGTTGATCATCGGGATCATCATGCGGGCGATGATGGCGTCCTTGTCAAAGTCCTGTTTCGGCTTGGCGATGGGGGCCAGCAGCTCGTAACTGGCGGCGTCGGCCACTTTCTTCGGCTTGCCCTTCTTGTCCTGCTCGTAGGCGTAGAAGCCCTTGCCGTTCTTCTGACCGAAGCGGCTCACTTCGTACATCACGTCGATGGCGGTGCGGCCTTCCTTGCTCATGCGTGCCGGGAAGCCCTGCGCCATCACGTCACCGGCATGGTGGCCGGTGTCGATGCCGACCACGTCCAGCAGGTAGGCGGGGCCCATCGGCCAGCCGAACTCTTTCTCCATCACCTTGTCGACGGCGGCGAAGTCGGCGCCATCGGCGACCAGCTTGTTGAAGCCGAAGAAGTAGGGGAACAGCACGCGGTTGACGAAGAAGCCCGGGCAGTCGTTGACCACTACCGGCGACTTGCCCATGGCGGCAGCGTAGGCCACCACGCGGTTGATGGTTTCATCGGAGGTCTGCTCGCCGCGGATGATCTCCACCAGCGGCATGCGGTGCACCGGGTTGAAGAAGTGCATGCCGCAGAAGTTCTGCGGGCGCTTCAGACCCTTGGCCAGCAGAGAGATGGGAATGGTGGAGGTGTTGCTGGCGAGCACGGCGTCTTCGCCGATGATCCCTTCCACTTCGCCCAGTACGGCGGCCTTCACTTTCGGGTTTTCAACCACGGCTTCCACTACCACATCCACATGCTTGACGTTGTCATAGCTGAGGGTCGGGGTGATGGCGGAGAGCACCTGGCCCATCTTGATGCCGTCGATGCGGCCCTTTTCGAGCTGGCCGTTGAGCAGCTTGGTGGCCTCATTCATGCCAAGTGCCAGCGCCTTCTCGTTGATGTCCTTCATCACCGCCGGAATGCCCTTGCTGGCAGACTGGTAGGCGATGCCGCCCCCCATGATGCCAGCACCCAGTACGGCGGCGTGGCCAGTGGCCTTAGCTGCCTGCTTGGCCGCCTTCTTGGCCAGTGCCTTGATGTGCTGATCGTTGAGGAAGATACCGACCAGCGCCTTGGCGACATCGGTCTTGGCCAGCTTGATGAAGCCTTGCGCCTCGACGGCCAGCGCCTCGTCACGGCTCATGCCGGCGGCGGCTTCGACGGTTTTTACCGCCGTCATCGGCGCTGGATAGTGTTTGCCCGCCACGGCAGCAACCATGCCGGCGGCGGTGGTGAAGCTCATCATGGCTTCCAGTTTGGAGAGGCGCAGCGGGGCTTTCTTGGCGGCGCGGCGGCCCTGCCAGTCCAGCTTGCCTTTGATCGCATCCTTGATCATCTGCACCGCAGCGCTCTGCAGCGCGTCGGGGGCGACCACGGCGTCGATGGCGCCCACCTTGAGGGCGTCATCGGCACGGTAATCCTTGCCGGTGGTGATCCACTCCAGCGCGTTGTCGGCGCCGATCACCCGCGGCAGACGGACGGTGCCGCCAAAGCCCGGCATGATGCCGAGTTTGGTCTCGGGCAAGCCGATTTTGGCGCTGGTGTCGGCCAGCCGGAAGTCGGTGGAGAGAATGGTCTCGCAGCCGCCGCCCAGGGCGTGGCCCTTGATGGCACAGAGGGTGGGCACCGGCAGATCTTCGATGGCGCTGAAGATGTCGTTGGCCTTTTTCAGCCAGCCGAGCAGCTCAGCCTGTGGCAGATCGAACAGTTCCAGGAATTCGGTAATGTCGGCGCCGACGATGAAGGCGTCTTTGCCGGAGGTGAGGATCAGACCTTTTAGTTCACGTTCTTGTTGTAATGCGGCGATCGCTTCGCTCAGGGAGAGCAGGGTAGCGCGATCCAGCTTGTTGACTGAACCCGGAGCATCGAACCTCAGCTCGGCAATGCCGTCTTCGAGGTAGCTGACCGTCAGGGTTTCGCCTTGGTAGATCATGAGAGTGTCTCCTTGTTCCCACATGGTGGGGGGTGGTGCTCCTTTATCCCCAGCAGGGGGCGAGGCTCACTATTGATCCAAAAGAAGACAATTTCAACACCTATTTAAAACATTCGTTTAACAGATCTCGAGCAAAAGCTCGCCTCAGATTAACAATCAAAATAAAGGCGTCTGATGACGCCTTTATTAACCTTGTGTGGCCTCAGCTGGCCAGCTCGGGCCTGTCGCGATACTGGCTCAGCACCTCGGGATCGGCGAGCGCGTGGGTGTTGTTGACAGGCCGGTTGTGCACCACTTCCCGCACCGCCAGCTCCACTATCTTGCCGGACTTGGTGCGCGGAATGGCGTCCACCTGCAGGATGCGGGCCGGCACGTGACGGGCGGTGCAGTGCAGGCGTACCTGCTGGCGGATGCGCTCGCGCAGCGCTTCGTCCAGCATGAGGCCTGGCTTGAGCTTGACGAACAGCACCACCCGCTCGTCCTGTTGCCACTGCTGGCCGATGACGATGCTCTCTTCTACTTCCTCCAGCTGTTCGACGTAGCGGTAAATCTCGCTGGTGCCGATGCGCACGCCGCCCGGGTTGAGGGTAGCGTCGGAGCGACCGTAGAACAGGATGCCGCCGGTCGGGGTCAGCTCGATCCAGTCGCCATGGCACCAGATGTTGTCGAACCGTTCGAAATAGGCGGCGTGGTACTTGTCGCCGCTGGCGTCCCCCCAGAAACCGATGGGCTGGGCCGGGAAGGGTTTGGTACAGACCAGTTCGCCTTTTTCCCCCTGTACCGGCTGGCCTGCTTCGTTGAACACCTGTACCGCGAGGCCGAGGCCGCGCCCCTGACTCTCGCCGCGGTAAACGGGGCTGAGCGGGTTGCCGATGACGAAGCAGGAGCAGATGTCGGTGCCGCCTGAGATGGAGCTGAGTTGCACATCCCGCTTGATCTGCTGATAGACGTAGTCGAACCCCTCCGGCGACAGCACGGAGCCGGTGCTGCAGATCAGCCGCAACTGCGGCAGCTGGTGAGTCTTGATGGGGGCATAGCCCTGCTTGTGCAGCGCATCCAGGTATTTGGCCGAAGTGCCGAACAGGGCGACCTCTTCGTCGCGGGCGAGATCCCACAACACGTTGCCGTCCGGGTAGAAGGGGGAGCCGTCGTAGAGCACCAGGGTGGCGCCGGAGGCGAGCGCGCTCACCAGCCAGTTCCACATCATCCAGCCGCAGGTGGTGAAGTAGAAGATGCGCTCCCCCGGCTTGATGTCGCAGTGCAGCTGGTGTTCTTTCAGATGTTGCAGCAGGGTGCCGCCGATGCCGTGCACGATGCACTTGGGCTTGCCGGTGGTGCCGGACGAATAGAGGATGTAGAGCGGGTCATTGAAGGCCATGGGCTCAAACTGCAGGCCGGCATCCGGCTGGCTGGCCAGGATCTGGCGCCAGTCGTGGCCAAGCTGCAGGGGATGGCCCAGCAGGGGGATCATAACCGTCTGCTCTATGCTATCGATCTGGCTGACGACCCCCGCCACTTTGTCCTGAATGTCGATGGCCTTGCCGTTGTAGCGATAGCCATCCACCGCAAACAGCACCCGCGGCCGGGTCTGGCCGAAGCGCTCCACCACGCTGGCTTCGCCGAAATCGGGGCTGGTGGAGGTCCAAATCGCTCCCAGGCTGGTGGTTGCCAGCATGGCCACCACGGTTTGCGGGATATTGGGCAGGTAGGCCGCCACCACGTCGCCCCGGCCGATGCCCTGACCACGCAGCCACTGGGCCAGCCTGGCGACCTGATCCGCCAGCTCGCGCCAGCTCAAGGTGTGGCTGGGGCTACCCTCGATGCGGGAGATGATGGCCGGTGTGTCATCCTGGCGGCGCAGCAGGTTTTCGGCGAAGTTGAGCCGGCTATCGGGGAACCAGCGGGTGCGCTGCATCTCCTGGCGGTTCTCCGCCACTATGTTGCCGAGCTCGCCCTTGACGCCGCAGTGCTGCCACACCAGCGGCCAGAAACGGGTTGTCTTCTCCACCGACCACTGGTAGAGCTGGGCGTAGCTGTGCAGCTGCAGGCCGTGGAAGCGGTTGACCTCGGCCATGAAGTGCTGGAGGTTGGATTGCTGAATCCGCTCCTGATCCGGTTGCCACAGGCAAAGGTTGTGCATGAGTAGTCCCTGACTGCATGTATCTACCGGCAGTGTATTGAATTGTTTTTTATTTGTTAATGGTTGGTTTTTGTTTCATAACAAAAGCCTTGTAACGTATGCGTTACCTCACGAAGCGATTGCTTGACGGTTCGAGCCTTGATTCGCTTGATGTTATGCTGAAACCACATTTCTCCCGGAGCAGGACGCCATGAGCAGCTACAGCCAACTTTTTGCCCAGCACCTCGACACCTTGCAGCAGCGCACCCGCGACATACTGCAACAGCAGGGACTGAGCGGTCTGGCCATCCACTCCGGCCAGACCCACCGCATCTTCCTCGATGATCAGGATTACCCCTTCAAGGTGAACCCCCATTTCAAGGCCTGGTTGCCGGTGCTGGACAATCCCCACTGTTGGTTGCTGGTGGACGGGGTGAACAAGCCGGTGCTGCTGTTCTACCGGCCGGTGGATTTCTGGCACAAGGTGGCGGAGCTGCCTAACGCCTTCTGGGTCGACTTCTTCGATATCCGTTTCCTGACTCGACCGGAGCAGGTTGCTGATCACCTGCCGGCCAACAAGCAGGAGTGGGCCTATCTGGGCGGCCACCTGGAGGTGGCTGAGCTGCTGGGGCTGGGCCAGCCCAATCCGGAGGCGGTCCTCAACTATCTGCATTATCATCGCGCCTACAAGACGGCCTATGAGCTGGAATGCCTGCGCGATGCCAACCGCATCGGGGTACGCGGCCACATTGCGGCCAAGGACTCCTTCATGGCGGGGGCGAGCGAGTTCGAGATCAACCTGGCCTACATGAAGGCGGTCGGGCAGGGGGCCAATGAGGCACCCTACGGCAATATCGTCGCCATCAACCGCAATGCGGCCATCCTGCACTACACCCACCTCTCCGCGCAGCGGGTGCCCGATGCGGAGCGGTACTCCTTCCTCATCGACGCCGGTGTGGATGTGCACGGCTATGCCTCCGACATCACCCGGACCTGGGCCTGGCGCCGCGGTGAGTTTGCCGATCTAATTGCGGCGCTGGATGCCCAGCAGCAGGAGATAATCGAGGAGATCAAGCCGGGTCGCCGTTACAGCGAGCTGCATCTGCAGATGCACCACCGACTGGCGCGCCTGCTGCAAGCCACCGAGCTGGTGGACATGTCGGTGGACGAGATGATCCATACCGGGGTGACCAACGTCTTCTTCCCCCACGGTCTCGGCCACTTCCTCGGCCTGCAGGTACACGATGCCGGTGGTTTCATGCAGGATGAGCGCGGTACCCACCTTTCGGCCCCCGAACAGTTCCCCTATCTGCGCTGCACCCGGGTGATGGAAGTGGGCCAGGTGTTCACCATCGAGCCGGGTCTCTACTTCATCGACAGCCTGCTGGAGCCGCTGCGCCTCGGTGAACAGGGCAAGCGGGTCAACTGGAACAAGGTCGAGGCGCTGCGCCCCTATGGCGGCATCCGCATCGAAGACAACGTGGTGCTGCACGCCGACGGGGTGGAAAACCTGACCAGACAAGCAGGGCTCTGATGGCGGCAGACTATTCCATACCGGCTGCACCGCTGGAGGTGAGTGAGGAGATCAAGAAGAGCCGCTTCATCACTTATATTGCCCACACGCCGACCGTAGAGGCTGCCAAAGCCTGGATCGGCGAGATAAAACAGCAACATCCCGGGGCCCGGCATCACTGCTGGGCCTTTGTCGCCGGTGCCCCGCAGGACAGCCAGGTGTACGGTTTCAGCGATGACGGCGAGCCCTCGGGCACCGCCGGCAAGCCCATGCTGGCCCAACTGATGGGGGCCGGTCTCGGGGAGATCGCCGCCGTGGTGGTGCGCTATTACGGCGGGGTACTGCTGGGCACCGGCGGCCTGGTCAAGGCCTATGGCGGTGGCGTGGGCGCCGCCCTCAAGCAGCTCGAAACCCGTATCAAACGCCAGCAGACTGCCTCCCTCATCCAGTGCGACTATACCGACATGGGGGCGGTGGAGGCGCTGATCCAGGCGCATCAGGGTCAGTTGCTGGCGGCCGACTACGGTGCCAGCGTCACCCTGCAGGTGGCGTGGGAAGCTGCTGTTTGGAGCAGAATCGCACAGGAATTGACCGACCGAACCCAGGGTCGGGTATCTCTTCGTCCCTTAGATGGCTAGAATCCATCGCTCTTTTAGTCTGAAGAGGGAGCCGGAATGCAGATTCTGAGCATCATTCGTATCGTTGGCCTGCTGGTCGCGCTGTTCAGTTCGACCATGTTGCTGCCCGCGCTGGTCGCCTTTGGCTATCGTGATGGCGGTGGTGCCGAGTTCGTCAACTCCTTCTTCATCGCCCTGCTGCTCGGTGCCGCGCTCTGGTTTCCCAACCGCCATCAGAAGAAAGATCTCAGATCCAAGGAAGGCTTCCTCATCGTCGTGCTGTTCTGGGTGGTGCTGGGCAGCGTGGGGGCCTTGCCGTTCCTGCTGGGAGAGGTGCCCGGCATGACGGTATCGGAGGCCTTCTTCGAGTCGTTTTCCGGCCTGACCACCACGGGGGCGACCGTGCTCACCGGGCTGGACAACCTGCCCAAGGCGTTTCTGTTCTATCGCCAGCTGCTGCAGTGGCTGGGGGGGATGGGGATCATAGTACTGGCGGTGGCCATACTGCCGCTGCTCGGCATCGGGGGCATGCAGCTCTATCGCGCCGAAATTCCGGGGCCGGTCAAGGACAACAAGGTCACCCCGCGCATCGCCGAGACGGCCAAGGCGCTCTGGTTCATCTATCTGCTGCTAACCTCCCTCTGCGCTCTGGCGTACTGGATGGCGGGCATGACCCTGTTCGATGCCATCTGCCACTCCTTCTCCACCCTGTCGGTGGGCGGCTTTTCGACCCACGACGCCAGCATCGGCTTTTTCAACAGCCCGGCCATCAACCTGATTACTGTGGTGTTTCTGCTGCTGGCGAGTGTCAACTTTGCCCTGCACTTCATGGTGTTCGCCCACAAGCCGGTGCGGTTGAGCAACTATCTGCGCGACTCCGAGCTTAAGGTGTTTCTGAGTATCCAGTGCGTGCTGGTGCTGATCTGCTTCGTTTCCCTCTTGTTTCACGGCCATTACGCCACCTGGCAGGAGGCGCTCAACCACGGTCTGTTCCAGGCGGTGTCGCTGGGCACGACCACCGGTTACAGCACGACCAGCTATGCGGAGTGGCCCTCCTTTCTACCCATGCTGCTGATGTTCTCCGCCTTCATCGGTTGCTGCGCCGGCAGTACTGGGGGCGGCATTAAGGTGATGCGCTTCATGATCCTGTTCTTGCAGGGGATGCGCGAGCTGAAGCGGCTGGTGCACCCGCGCGCCATCTATACCCTCAAGCTGGGACGTCGTGCCGTGCCTGAGCGGATCGTGGAGGCGGTGTGGGGCTACTTTGCTACCTACATCATCCTGTTCTTCATCTTTATGCTGTTGCTGCTGATGACCGGCTTGAACGAGGTGACCGCTTTCTCCGCCGTGGCGGCCGCGTTCACCAACGTGGGGCCTGGGCTGGGCGAGGTGTCGGCCAACTTCGGCAAGATCTCGGCAACGGCGCAATGGATACTGGTCGTCGCCATGCTGTTTGGTCGATTGGAAATCTTCACTCTTCTGGTACTGTTTACCCCTGCATTCTGGCGTAGTTGAGGTTGGTATGGACAAGATTCTGGTGCTTTATTCTTCCCGTGACGGGCAAACACGAAAGATCGTCGATGCCATGCTGGCAGAGACCGAGGGGTGTGAGGTGGTGATGCAGGATCTGCATACCCTGCCGAAGTGCAATCTCAGCAAGTTCAAGAAGGTGCTGATCGGTGCCTCCATTCGTTATGGCAACTTCCACCCCAGTCTGTTCAGCTTCATCCACGCTCATCACGAACAGCTGGAAGTGGCCAACGCCGCCTTCTTCTGCGTCAACCTGACCGCTCGCAAGCCGGAGAAGCAGACCCCGCAGACCAACGCCTATATGAAGAAGTTTCTGCGCCTCTCCCCCTGGAAGCCGAAAACCCTGGGGGTGTTTGCCGGTGCGCTGCAATACTCCCGCTACAACTGGTGGCAGACCCGCATCATCCAGCTGATCATGAAGATCACCGGTGGCAGCACGGATACCAGCAAGGACCTCGAGTTTACTGATTGGGAAAAAGTGCGCGGCTTTGCCCGGGATTTCTGGTCAAAAAGATAGCAATTCATCGTCCTGAATTGCCTGAGCGCCGCGGTTGCGGGGCTTTTTGTTGGATAAATAGGCGTTTGAACTGTTGAAAGCCAAAAAATGCCAATTTTTGCAAAATTCCCCTTGTCATCGCGGCGCGGCTCCCTATAATGCGCCCCTACCAGCACGGCGGAACACGCCAACCTGATGAGCCAGCTT
>NZ_JAPDCG010000014.1:0-67318 GCF_027705845.1 Aeromonas sp. S41-2
ATTCGCCATGCGAGAGTAGGACACTGCCAGGCACCCAACACGAGAAACCCCGCTCAGATGAGCGGGGTTTTTTATTGTCTGAAATTCAGCGTGTTGTGGTCTTGGTGCCAGCTCTAATTATTGCTCCCCCTTTGTCGTGAATGCTTCAGTACCGCTAGATTGGTGTTGTTGAACTCTCGATATCTCGATGTTTATCTCCTCATTTTCAAATCTCACCATTCCCTCCGTCCATCGGATCTGATCGCTTGTAGCGCTTGAACTGTCCAGCTATTCCATTCGTCGATGATCACTATTGCTGCTGCGGGGGATGACAAGGAAGGCTGAATCCATAGACTGTTTCTTTCAGGCATAAGGAGCTGTGTATGTTGGGGATCCACGATCTGGCGTTGTTTGTCGTATCCGGTCTGCTGTTGAACATGATGCCGGGACCGGACTCCCTGCTCATCATGCTGCGCAGCGGGTCACAAGGTTGGCGGGCCGGTTCGGTGGCGGCGCTGGGAATCGGGACGGGCACCATGGTGCATGTGCTGGCGGCGGCGCTGGGACTGTCGGCTCTGCTGAGTGCCTCGGCCGAGCTGTTCACCGTCATCAAGTTGATGGGGGCGCTCTACCTGGTCTATCTGGGAGGCTCGCTCCTGTGGCAAGGGGCTGGCTCACCGGCTGTGCGCGAGCCTGCCGTGCGGCTGCCTGCGCTCTCCTACGGCCGGATCTTCCGGCAAGGGTTGCTGACCAATGTGCTCAATCCCAAGGTAGCCCTGTTCTTCCTCGCCTTTGTGCCCCAGTTCATCGCTCCCGATGCACCGCAGAAGGCGCTGGCCTTCATCGTGCTGGGCTGCATCTTCAATTTCAACGGCATGATCTGGTGCCATCTGCTGGCCTTCTCGACCGCCTATGCGAGTCGCAAGGTGACCTTGCCTGGCTGGTTGGGCCGCTGGCTCAACTGCTTGATGGGAGGCTTGTTCGTGGGGCTTGGCATCAAGCTGGCGGTGGAGTGAGAGGGTAAACGCCGGGCATAGAAAAAGGCGTATCCCATCGCTGGGATACGCCTTCGTCTGCATTGCAGCAGGCTGACTGAAATCAGTTCATGCCGTAGGAACTTGGTTTGTGTTTGTTGTGGTGTGGGTGTGTTTGTTGTTGTCTTGTAAGTTGCTGTTTTTAGTGGTGGTTTTTGGTGCTGCTTGCTTAATCTTGTTCATCCCCGTAGGCTTGTATTCAGAAATTTTCTGGGTGTTATGCTGGGGGTTGATGATGGCGCTGACCGATACAAAACTCAAAGGGCTAAAGCCGTTCGAGGGGAAGAGGCCGAAGAAATACGCAGGGGATGGCGGGCTCTATGCCTACCACTATCCCACCGGAAAGGTGACTTTCATCTTCCGATATAGCGTGATGGGTAAGCAGCGAGATCTGAAACTTGGTGCCTATGGCAAGGCAGGGCTGACGCTCAAACAGGCCAATGAGAAACGCGACCAGTGCAGCGCGTGGCTAGAGCAGGGGCTAGATCCCGCCAATGAATTGAAGATGCAGCGGGCGCAGACACTTGCCCCCATCACCGTTAAGCAGGCGCTTGATCAATGGCTTGACGACTACGCATTAGAGAAGCGCAAGAACGCCATCAAGCATCGACAGCAGTTCAACAAGTGGATTTACCCGTGGCATGGAGATTCGCCCCTGTCTGGTATGAAGCAAGCGCACTGGCTGGAATGTTTCAGGAACACAAACAAGAGTTTAAGCCGCCCCGCGCCAGTTGCTGCCGCCTATACGCTTCAGATGGTCAAGCAGGCTTTGCAGCGTTGCCGCCGCCTTAAATATGATTTTGACTATGCCGAGATCGAACACCTGACCGTTGAAGATGTTGGAGGCAAGAGAGCAGAGAAGCGCGAACGGACTCTGATTAGCCATGACGGCAGGGATTGGGGGGAGCTGCAAAGTCTGGTGCGCTGGCTGGGTGACTTTAGGGAGATACACGCCAACGACTACTATCGGCTTTTTGTGGCGATCAATCTTATATTCGGTTGCAGGAGCGGGGAGATTCGACAGGCAGAGCCGAAGCACTTCAACTTTAAAACAATGGTCTGGACTGTGCCGAAGGAGGGAAGCAAAACGGGGAAGGAGATTGTCAGGCCAATTCCCGCAGAGTTGAAAGACTGGCTGAAGGCCGTCATAGACCATAACAAGCCGTCAGGTTATGCGCTGAATGAGCTTAAGCAACCTGAGGCGGTTAGCGCATGGTGCCGAGGTGTCTATAAACGAGCAGGCATTGCCGAGCCATTTA
Source organism: Aeromonas sp. S41-2 (assembly GCF_027705845.1). Taxonomy (NCBI): domain Bacteria; kingdom Pseudomonadati; phylum Pseudomonadota; class Gammaproteobacteria; order Aeromonadales; family Aeromonadaceae; genus Aeromonas; species Aeromonas sp. S41-2. Next base: position 2,273 of record NZ_JAPDCG010000014.1, read on the forward strand.
CCGCGCACGATATACGGCGGACGGTTGCCACTGGTTGGGCAAATCTAGGGATTGCCCCGCACGTCATTGAGAGCGAACTGGGGCACACTCTGGGCGGGGTTGCTGGGATCTACAATCGTGCCCACTATCTCGATGAAAAGGCGGCCGCGCTAACCCTATGGCTGGCTCGCCTTGATGCGCTACGGGCTGACAATGTAACGATTCTCCCGACAACTAGACCCGCTTAGGCGGGTTTTTTTATGGGCACTGAAAATAACAATAAATGGCAAGTTTTGTTACGCAACGGGGGCTAGTTGACAGGATGCTTGATCATTATGGGTGAAGAGAATGACCTCAAAACGCTATATTTTGGGGTGAATGTGAATAGTTGACACCTTGATTATTGGTGCTTAGTTGCGTTGACCTATGAAATTGTGGCTTTATAATCACAACTATTGAAACAACCAAGCAAGAACGAGGCCAATATGATCAAGATGATGACCGAGAAACAAATTTGTGAGATGTTGCAGGTTTGCCGAGCAACCTTGTGGGCATGGCGAAAGGGCGGCAAGTTTCCGGCACCAGTCAAAATGGGGAGCCTCAACCGCTGGCGAGTGTCAGACGTTGAAGGGTTTATTAATGGTCAGCAATGAGGGGGGTAAACAAGCAGGAAAACAACAGAAAGACAAACAACAGGCAAAAAAAAATCCCCGCATATGCAGGGAGTTCTTACAGCAATTCTTCAGTCTCGACAGGTCTTCTTGGCGGTTGCCCTGTCAAAACTAAAAGGTATATATACATGATCGATACTAGCAGAAATCAGGGTACTGTCAACTACAAACGAGTGATTCAGGTTCGCCGCTCACTCCACCCAGTAAACCCCGAGCAGATGCACGAAATCCTCAAAGATGCGGGTTGCTCTACCCGATTTGCCGAGGATGGAGTGGCATTCTTTACCTACACCGTCGGGCGCTGTGAATACCCGCTCGATCCTCGCGGAAGCTACACAAGCAAATGGGTTGGTGAGCAGTGCAAGGCGCAAGGTTTTACCCGCCCTGCTGACTATCCAGCAGCATTGGCCGGAGCAATGCTTGTAGCAACCGAACAAGCCGCCCGCATGGCTTTTGAGGGGGTGGCAGCATGAACCAACTGAAGGATTTGATGGCAGAGATTGGCGTAGAGCTTCCGGCCTACCACGAACAGCCGAAACCAAAGGGCGGTTGCAACTTCACAGACTGGTCGGGCGGTGAGAAGCCCAAGCCGCTGGCGACAAATACTAACCTGTCCGACCTGCTAGCCCATTGCGGCATGGGGTTGCGCGTTAACCAGATGAACCTCGCCCTAGAGGTTGTTGACAGCAATGGCGCGTTGATTGGTTCGGACTGGAACGTAACCCGCTCTGACCTGCTTTCTGCTGCTGCTCTCAACGGCTTGCCAAAGGTAGCCATTGATGACCATGCCGCGAACGTGGCAGCCAAGAACGCATACCACCCAGTGAAGCAGTGGCTAGATGGCGGCAAATGGGACGGTGTTAAGCGCATGGAGCGGGTAATTGACTGCATTCCGAGTGCAGACCCAGCATTCACCCGCACAGTGATGACCAAGTGGCTGGTGAGCTGCATAGCGGCCCTGTATGAGCAGAGATTCAGCACAAAGCTAACGCCCGTCCTTAAAGGTGATCAGTCATTCAAGAAAACAGCCTTTGTGTCGAGATTGGCCAGCGTGGTCGATGGGGCATTCCTTGAGGGTCTGTCTCTCGATCCGACTAGCAAGGATTCTGTGAGCGCCACCATCAAGAGTTGGATTTGTGAGCTGGGCGAGATTGCCCAGACAACCCGCAAGGGTAATGACGCCCTCAAGGCGTTTCTGACAATGAGCCAAGATAAGATCCGGTTGCCGTATGACCGAGCCGAGACCATCAAGCGCCGCCAGACCTGCTTTATCGGTACTGTGAACGATGACCATTTCCTGAGAGACGAATCGGGCTCAACTCGATTTGCCGTGGTCGAGATGACAGCCCCTGTGCAACTTGATTCGGTCAATGAGCTGCTGGGGTGGAGCTGGAGCGGTGGCAGATTGCGCCACGACAAGCCGGAGCTGCTGCGCCAGTTCTGGCTGGAGGTTGAGGCCCTGTATAACGGTGGCGCGGGCTGGGCACTGACCGAGCAAGAGCAAGAAAGAGCATGTGCCGTGAATGATGAGTTTGCCGAGAAGACTGCACAGTATCAGTGTCTGGTAGAGGAGCACATTGCAAAGCCTCACTACGGCAAGCGGTGGGTGGCAGCAAGTGACGTTGTTAACTTGCGGGGCGAGAAGTCCAGCATGGTTAGAATGTGGGGTAAAGCCTTGGCCCTGCTAGCCAAGGAAGGGGTGATCGAGATGCGTAAAGGGAGATGTCGCCGCACCGAGTATCTACTACCAATGCCCAAGCAATCGGACATTGAACTAGATGAAGCAGCATAAGCAGCATAAGCAGCAACAGCCCCCAGCACGGGGGCTTTTTTTTGTGCCCGCTCACCACGCTAGCCAGAAAGGAGATGTGCCGGAAGGCTAGAATGTTTGCTGTCATGGCTTAAGTGGTGAGTGGTGAGTGGTGCATGAGTGGTGATAGAGTGGTGAAAGAGCCTTTTGGTTGAAACGCCTTTAAAAACAGAAACTTACGCGCGTGGTGAATGAGATGAAAGAACTTTCACCAAAACTTTGGAAATCATACCAATAGCGCATATACCACTACTAACTATCAAAAATAAATTTATAGAGAATCTCATTCACCTCATTCACCAAAACACCGAAAACCCAGTAATGGCGCGGGTTGTAGCGTGGTGAATGAACTCTAAATCTCTTCCACCACTCATTCACCTCATTCACCACTCACCCCATTAGTTCATAGGTAATGAACCTGCCCACCTTCTGGTTAGCCCTTGCGGCTGCTGGCTTTCTGGCAAATCCATAGCGCCAAGACGGCGATAACCCCCAGCATAGCCCCCAACGTGTCAACTTCAACCGCCGCAAAATTGCGTTGGTGTGGCTCAGAATTGAGCCATGCAAAACCGGAGGCGTGACCGATTGCACCTCATAGCCCAATGAGGCCACCACGTCCGGCACATTCACCAGCGCCCCTTTCTCTGGCTGGCCATGTGGAGAGTCCAGAGCTGTGCTGTCCCATTGGCTTTCCGTGAGCGCGCATTCCGGCATATCGACCACGGCACGTTGGCCTAGTGACATCCGAAAACCCAGCGTACACCTGTAAGCCGAAATTGAACCTCAGGTTTTATTAGGTTCCCCCCTTAAGTTTTGAGAAGTTCCGCCCTCTTACAAATTATTTCGCCTAGTTGGCACGATTTTTGCTTTGGCGCGGCAATCAGCGGGGTTATAATGCGTTATCAAGCAAATAAACAAGCGCCCTTATGAATCACAATGACGATCAAGGCGGCGACTTCATCATTAATTTGGATTGGCTGGCGATGTTTCTTATCGGCTGGCTATCGAATGACACAGCAAGAAGTTTTGAAGTCCTGATCGCCGCGATAATGACACGAGGCTAATAAATATGACGTTCCGAAAGGGTAAATCTGGTAATCCGCACGGTCGCCCGCTTGGACGCCGCAGTAATAAACGCCTCGTGGTCGATGCCCTTGTGGCTGCATATGGGAGCGAGGCTAATTACTGGCGCAGCATGGCAGAGCGAAGCAAGACCGATAACAGAACCGCTGAGTTCTTGGGGGAGTTTGTAATTCATCTAACCAAGAATTTGAAAGAGCTCGTTAAGCTGCAATCCTTCACCCTGATTAAGGGAGAGGGCGGCCATTACCTTGGCTTGCCCGACCAGATGATTAATGCAGGGCGGGACGGCGTAATCACCCCAGAGGGCGTTACCAAGCTGCTCGGGCCGCTGGTTGGCTTGCTGAATAGCTATCCACAGGCAGGCGGGCACTTCATCGAAATCGCGGATGCAATGAAAGCCAAAATTCGAGAAATGGAGGCGAAGTGAATAAGAGACGCCGCCTTTATTTCTTTTTAACGAAATCGCGCAGCACCTTGGCACAAGCCACACACAAACCTAAATAGAGAGATTTACTATGAGTAACACTATCGTTAATAGTTTGAATCGCGTAGCAGGCATTATCGCAAACGAGCGGAGCCGCCAAGATGCTCTTAATGAGATTGATGACGCGATCAAGCAGCTAACCGACCTTCGAGCCAAAATAGCCGGAGAGTCTCACGGCGTATCTAACAGTTTCGGCGGTGGCTTTGGCGGTGGCTCTTATCACAGCGAACCGATGCCGGAATAATGGCGATTGCCGTCTTTGCCGGAATCACTGGCGGCAAATTAAAAGGGGCCAGCAATAGGCCCCAATTAAAATGACTAACTACAGCGGAATTATACATCATGATGATTAACAGCTTTATTTTTGAATACTACAAGCAGCAATGCACCCCGCAGCCCTTGCACGTTCCCGCCATGCCCGCAGGCAGCAAGGCCGTCATGGAAGCCATCCGAGACGAAGCCATCGCCATCGCCACCAAGGCACAGGCTCAGGGAAACAAAGAGCTCCTAAGAGCATTAGCCACAGTGCCGACCGAGTTCCCCGAGCTGACCAAGGAGCTCGAACGCCTTGATATGGAAATCCTCAAGGTGCAAAGCGATAAGGTGAAGCGCCCAGCATGCGGCCCCGACATGGGAAAGCTGGTCGATTTTGCCAAGCGCATTGGCAAGGTTCACGCCAGCGATCTACTAAGCGAGTGCGGCGACGACCAAGGGGCGCTGCTGGCACTGTTAGAGGTTGTTAAGGGGGGCGACGAGCATTGGGCGGGCGCTGTGCAGGGCAAGTTGACGGCCTTACTGGTTGGCTATGACGCCACCGAGCGGCTCGCCAAGCTGGAGAGCGAACGGCGAGGGATCATTAGCTTTGCCGAAGGGATGCAGGAGAGCCTTGTCCAGAGCATTGGCCGTGCTCATGCCCCGCACCTTGTGCAGGCAGCCGCGATCGCGAAGATGAATGCCATTCGCTAAGAGAACAGCCCCCGAGAGGGGGCTTGCTGGCCAGAGGTATCATGAATCTCACACTTCCAAGCCGTAGACAGTTCGAGGCCGCACTAGCAGAACACAAGCGGCTGGACTGCTACCAGATAGCGGATATGCAGCTCGCTTTCAATGCACTCATCCAGTGGCAGGTAAACCCGCGCCCTCGCAATTGGAATAGCCGCTACGGCAGTCTCCAGTGCTTGCCGGACAACCTCAAAGGGCCGCTGCTAGACGTTAAGCTGAAGTTCTATGCCCTGCAAAAGCACACTAAGCCGGAAGCGGTGCCCTACTCGCCAGAGGATACATGGCAACAGTGGGGCTATATCACCCTCTAAGCTCTTCCCCTTGGCAAGCAGACATAAGCCCCGCGATGGGGCTTTCTATTTTGTGGCGGGTTCCGTGTTAGCCGTCAGTGACCAGACAAGAGAGCCGATCCAGCCTAAGACCGTCCAGCCCAACAAGAGATTGAGGGCTGCTATTGCCGTTGCGTTTCGGTGCCCCCTGACTACCGCAACAAATAGCGGGATGAAGTACAGCAGCACAGCCACCAGTAACACACCGATAGATTCCATTTCGCCACCACCTTAGCCGATTGAATGGGCTTCATCTTAACCCACTGGCTAATCGTTGGGTGCTAATTCCTGGTTGGGTGTTTAGCTGGGGGTTAAATGAAAAAAGGCACCCTAACGTTGGTTAGGATGCCTTTAAAATCAATTGGTTACATCACATGTCTTTAGTTCATGCCGTAGCGCTTGAGTTTCTTGCGCAGAGTACCGCGGTTGATGCCCATCATCACGGCGGCGCGAGTCTGGTTACCACGGGTGTACTGCATGATCACGTCCAGCATGGGAGCTTCGACTTCGGAGAGAACCATATCGTACAGATCAATCACTTCCTGACCGTTCAACTGGGCCAGGTAGTTACGCAGGGCCTGTTGCACAGAGTCACGCAGGGGGCGCTGGGTCGGCTCGGCAGCGTGATTGTGAGTAGTTGTTACCAATGCATCAGAAGTCAGGGTTTGTTCGAACATATTCGGTCGGCTCTTTAGTTATGCGTTAACCTAATCCATCGAAATACGCTTCGAGTGCCTCGAGTTGTGCATCTGCACAATCCAGGGCATTGAAGTGCTTACGGAATTCTCGGCCCGTCTCTTCTTCATCCAGATACCAACCCACGTGTTTACGGGCAATGCGCGCTCCCAGATATGCACCATAAAACTGGTGCAGGTTGGTTACATGCTCGTTCATCAGGGTGCGAACCTCTTCCCTTTCGGGAGGCGGCAGCTTGGTGCCCGTCTCAAGAAAATGACGGATTTCCCGGAAAATCCAGGGTCGTCCTTGCGCAGCACGGCCGATCATCACGGCATCAACGCCGGTATAGTCGAGGACATACCGGGCCTTCTCCGGGCTGTCTATGTCGCCATTGGCGACAACAGGAATCGATACGGCCTGCTTAATCGCCCTGATAGTGTCGTACTCCGCTTCGCCCCGATAGAGGTCGGTACGGGTACGACCATGCACGGCAAGGGCCGCGATACCGCAATCTTCGGCGATTCGGGCGATCTCCTCGCCATTGCGGTTATCCGGATCCCATCCTGTGCGGATCTTCAAGGTGACAGGTACCTCCACTGCGTCCACCACGGCCCGGCAGATGGTTCTGACCAGGTCTGGTTGGCGCAGCAGGGCGGAACCTGCCAGCTTCTTATTCACTTTTTTTGCCGGACATCCCATGTTGATGTCGACGATCTGAGCGCCCTGCTCCACGTTGTAGCGGGCAGCAAACGCCATCATCTCGGGGTCGGCTCCGGCAATCTGGACCGATCGCAAGCCACCTTCTGCAGAGTGATCCATTCTCATCCTGGTTTTCTGGGTATCCCAGACATCCGGGTTGGCCAGCAGCATCTCGGAAACGGCCATGCCGGCGCCCAATCGCAAACAAAGTTCACGAAATGGTCGGTCTGTTACACCGGCCATGGGAGCCACAATCAGGGGAGTTTCAAGCGTGTGGGGACCTATCTGCATTCCACGGTTACCATCGGCTTAGGGCGGCGTATATTACGCATTTTTTAGTCAGGAGAAAAGGTTAGTATTTGAGCGTCAGCCATTTTTTTCTGAAAAAAACGTCGCGCCAAGGCTTGCAAATTCAGGAGTGCTTGAAAATCAGACATATTGTCGAGCCGGACTGGCGGGGCCAAATGGATGAGGGGAGAGGCGATTTGCCTGTCCCCATCCCGGACCGGTTTGCGTTATGATAGCGAGCTTGTATCGAGCAAAGGCTCCAAACAATTTCATTACAAACAGATTGGGGATGTATGACGGCAAGGTTCATCAAATCTCTCTACCCGTGTCTGCTTGGTGCCGTGCTGGGTTCGGCCCAGGCCCAGACGGTCAGTTTCAGCGAGGCCTGGAGTCGGGTCATCCGTCAGGATGACGGGCTGGCGGCCGAGCAGGCAGGGGTGGAGCGGGCGCAGCAACTGCGCGAGGCGGCCAAGGCCATGTATCTGCCCAAGGTGGACGTGGGGGCCAGCTATACCCACCTCGATCAGCCGATGGAACTGGACATGATGGATCTCAACCCTATCGCCAACCATCCGGAATTCGGCAAGGTGCTGGCGCCCATCATGCAGGCGCTCAAGCTGACGCCCAACGACTTCGTCACCCCTCTCACCAAACAGAACGTGGTGACCAGCTCGGTCAAGATGCTGTGGCCGCTGTTTACCGGTGGCCGCATCGATGCGGCGCAGGACATTCGCCAGGCCCAGGTGAGCGAGGCGCAGCAGTTGCTGGTGCTCAAGCAGCAGTCCACCTTCGAGAGCCTCTCCCAGACCTACTTCGGCGTGGTGCTGGCGGCCCAGGTGGTGCAGACCAAGCAGGAGATCGAGCAGGGGCTGTCCCACCATCTGGAGCATGCCAAGAAGCTGGAGGCCCAGGGCCAGATTGCCCGGGTCGAACGCCTCTCCGCCCAGTCGGCCTATGACCGAGCGCGCATCGATACCCAGAAGGCAAGGCGCAGCCTGGAGATCGCCCAGCTGGCCCTTGGCCACATGCTCAAGCTCAAGCAGGCCGAGCCCAATACCCAGCTCTTCATCAATCAGCAGATGCCCGAGCTCGACGCCCTGGTGCAGGAGACGCTGGCGGTGCATCCCGGTCTCAAGCTGCTGACGGCCAAGAAGGAGCAGGCGCAGGGGATGATCAAGCTGGAGAAGGGCAAGTACGCTCCCGAGCTGTTCCTGTTCGGCAACTACAACCTCTATGAGGATGACTCGCTGGCCTCCAAGACCACGCCCGACTGGCTGGTCGGGGTGGGCGTCAGCATGCCGCTGGTGAGCCGTGACGGCCGCTCCGAGACGGTACAGGCGGCCAAGAGCGCCGAGCTGCAGGTCAATCTGCTGCAGGCCAAGACCCGCCAGGATCTGGAGTTGCTGGTCGAGAAGACCTGGCGCGAGGCGGCGCAGGGGCTGGAGGAGTTCCAGTCGCTCTCTTCCACCCAGGCGCTGGCCGAGGAGAACGTGCTGCTGCGGGACAAGGCGTTCGGGCAGGGTCTCTCTACCTCCCTCGACGTGGTGGATGCCCGCAACCAGCTGGCCGGGGTCAAGACCCAGCGCGCCGCTGCCGCCTATCAATACGTGATCTCGCTGGCCCGCCTGTTGGCACTCTCCGGTCAGATGAACAGTTTCAATCAATATCAGCATGGGCAAGTGATCGAGGTAAATTCATGATCGCGCGCCACTCTGCTCCTTTTTCCATGTCTGTTTCGACCGCCAAGGGTCGCCCGTTTGCCGAGGTGAATGCATGAGTCATCCCCCCATCAAGAAGAAGATGAGCCAGGCCAAGCCGCTGCTGCTGCCACTGGCGCTGGTGCTGCTGGTCATCTGGCTGGGCTGGCGTTTCTGGCTGGCCTATCAGCCGGAGCCGGTGCGCCTGCAGGGGCAGATCGAGGCGCAGCAGTACTCCGTCTCCTCCAAGGTAGCGGGCCGCATCGACGAGGTGCTGGTTAAAAAGGGTGATCAGCTGGCCAAAGATCAGCTGGTGTTTACCCTGGCCAGCCCGGAAATCGAAGCCAAGCTGAGCCAGGCCAAGGCTGGCCAGGCGGCGGCTGGCGCCATGGCCGAAGAGGCCGAGAAAGGCGCGCGCGCGCAGCAGATTGCCGCCGCCAAGGATCAGTGGCAAAAGGCCAAGGCGGCCGCGTTGCTGCGTGGCAAGACCTACGAGCGCATCGCCAGCCTGCATCGGGATGGCGTGATGCCGCTGCAAAAGCGCGATGAGGCCTGGACTGCCTGGCAGGCGGCCAAGTACAGCGAGGGCATGGCCTGGCAGCAATACCAGATGACCCTAGAAGGGGCGCGGGAAGAGACCAAGATTGCTGCGCGCGAGCAGGCCAAGATGGCCGCCGGCGGCGTGGCCGAAGTGGAGGCCTACCTGGCCGATACCCGCATCGCCAGCCCGCACACCGGGGAAGTCTCCCAGGTGCTGTTGCGCAGCGGCGAGCTGGCCCCGCAGGGCTTCCCGGTGGTGACCCTGCTCGACATGAGCGATGCCTGGGCCCAGTTCCACGTGCGCGAAGATCTGTTGCCCCGCTTTGCGCTGGGGACCGAGTTCGATGCCCGTATTCCCGGACTTGGCGAGCAGACGGTGCGCTTCAAGGTGACCCATGTGGCCGTGATGGGGGATTTCGCCACCTGGCGTGCCACCGATACCCGTCAGGGCTTTGACATGAAGAGCTTCCAGGTAGAGGCGCGCCCGCTGCAACCGGTTGAGGGGCTGCGGGTCGGCATGAGCGTGCTGGTCGAACTCTGATGGGACGTGAATGGCGGTTGCTGTGGCAGGATCCGTTCGGTCGGGCACTGGCAAGCTGGCTACCCCTGTTGCTGATAGGGATCCTCTGCTGGGTCTTTTCGGCCGGGCTGGCGCGGGATCTCAAGATAGGTCTGGTGGATCTGGATCAGAGCCTGCTGTCACGTGAGCTGGCCTTCTCGCTGGATGCCTCCGCCGGACTCAAGGTCGCCCAGCAGTTTGATTCCATCGAGGCAGGGGCCAGCGCACTGCGAGGGGGCGATATCTACGCCCTGGTCGTGTTGCCGAACCACCTGGAGCGGGATGCCCGGCAAGGCACCCAGCCTCAGGTCACCGTGTTCAACAACGGCCAGTTCATCCTGATCGCCAAGCTGATCAACTCGGCGTTGGCCCAGGTGGTCGGGACGCTCAACGGTCAGGTGGGCGTGCTCTCGGCCATGGCGGGCGGCAAGGCGTTGCCCGGTGCACTGGGGCAGGCGGTGCCTATCGCCAGCCAGGTGACGGCGCTCTACAACATCAACTCCAGCTATGCCCAGTTTTTGCTGAGTGCCCTGTTACCGGCGGTGTGGCAGATCTTGGTGGTGCTCTACGGCATCAATGCGCTGGCTCGCACCGATCGGCTGGGGCTGGACTGGACCACCAAAGGGGTCTGGTTCGGTCTATGGCGCACCCTGCTGCCCCACGTGCTGATTGGCTGGGGCTGGGGGCTGGGGTGGAGCCTGCTGCTGTTCAAGGTGTTTGGTTACCCGATGCAGGGCAGCTGGCTGGTGCTGACGGCAGGACTAGGGCTGGCATCGGCCGCCTGCGTCAGCATGGGGGCCTTCTTCTACGGCATCATCCGGGATCCGGCTCGCGCCCTGTCGCTGGCCGGTGCCTACACGGCGCCGGGCTTTGCCTTCATGGGGGTTACCTTTCCGGTCAGCGCCATGGGGGATTTCGCCCAGTTCTGGCGCAGCCTGCTGCCCATCTCCCACTACGTCGAGCTGCAGATAGGCCAGACCAACTACGGCCAACCGCTGGCGGCGGCCCTGCCGCAATTTGGTGCCCTGCTGCTGTTTCTGCTGCCTCTGCTGCTGGTGGTTCGCCGCTATCAGGCCCAGGCGAGCGCGGCCCCCGTTAATGAGGAGCCCAGGTCATGATGGGATGTTGGAATGTGCCACGCCTCGAGTGGTGGCTGCTTGATGTGTGCCTCTTGCTGGCGCCACAAATCGCTGCCTCCTGGCGGTGGAAGGAGCCAATGACATGCTAGGTTTCTGGGATCTGCTGCGCCTCGAGCTGCGCACCCTGCTGGCGGACAGGGCCATCATGCTCACCCTGTTCGGCGGCGTCTTCTTCTACTCCTTCCTCTATCCGCAGCCCTATCTGCACCAGCTGCCGCGGGAAGAGGCGGTGGTGGTGGTCAACGAGGATGGCAGTCAGCTGTCGCGCCAGCTGGAGTTCATGGCCGATGCCACGCCGCAGGTAAAACTGGTGGCGCGGGCGGGCAGTCTGGATGAGGCTCGCACGTTGCTGCTGGCGGGGCAGGGCAGCGGCATTTTGCACATCCCCCGCCACTTCTATCGGGATCTGATGCAGGGCAAGAGCGTCACCCTGGGCTATGCCGGCGATGCCTCCTACTTCCTGGTTTACGGCACCATTGCCGAGGGGCTGGCCCAGGCGGGCGGCACGCTGGCCGCTCAGGTGAAGGTCGCCAGATTGTTGAGCCACGGTGAAGCCTTGCCGCAGGCCGCCATGGGCTGGAATGCGGTGGCGCTCAACGTGCTGCCGGTGTTCAACCCCACCATGGGCTATGTGAACTACGTGGTGCCGGCGGTGTTCGTGCTGATCCTGCACCAGGTGCTGCTGATGGGCACCGGCATCCTGGGGGCGACCCAGAACCAGCGCAGCCAGCGCGGCGAGGCGGGCTACTGGCAGCATGCCCCCATCCTGCCACTGCTGCTGGCCCGCACCCTGGTGGTGGGAGGGCTGTTCGTGCTGCCGGTGAGCTACTTCTTCGGCTTCTGTTTCGATCACTACAACATAGTGCGCACCGCCGAGCCGGCGGCACTCTGGCTGTTCACCCTGCCGTTCCTGCTGGCCACCACCTGGCTGGGAGTGGTGCTGGGGGCACTGTTTACCCGCCGGGATTTGCCGACCCAGGTGGTGCTTGTCTCCTCGCTGCCACTGGTCTTTCTGGCCGGTTTCATCTGGCCGCTGGAGCTGATCCCGACCCCGCTCAACTGGCTGGCCCAGTGGGTGCCGAGCACCCCGGCCATCGAAGGTTTTCTGCGGCTCAACCAGATGGGGGCCGAGTTTGCTCAGGTCTCCCACTACTGGTGGCAGTTGTGGGGGCTGGCATTGCTCTACGGTGCGCTGGCCTGCCTGCTGCTGCGTTGGCGGCAGCAGTCGTTGCCGGTTGCCAGCCAGCCTGCCTTGCAGAGTGAAACCACCGCCGGTTGAGCGGGATGGTACCAGCGCGCGTGATAGGGTGTGTGCACTAAAGCGAAAAGCGGTCAGCCCTTGGGCTGACCGCTTTTGTATGCGCTGGACTCAGTGACGCTGGCGCTGGTTTAGCCGCGCTGGAGCTCGGGATCGCCGATGGCATAGATCTGGCTGTGTGCCGCCTTGTCGCCGAGCAGACGCAGTCCGCAGGCGGCGACGTCGGCACGACGCACCAGGCCGTGCACCTCCTCACCCTGGCTCAGCACGGCCTGACCGGTGGCCTCGCCATCCTGCAAACCTGCCGGACGCAGTATGGTCCACTCGAGCGCACTGGTCTGCAGCCAGCTCTCCGCCAGGCTCTTCAATCTGACCTCGTGACCGAAGGCTGCCCGCGCCCGCTGTGGCAGATATTGCCAGCTGTCGCCGCAACCGAGGGAGGTTACCAGCAGCAGGCGCTTGAGCCCGGCCAGCTCCATCTGATCGATCACCTGACGATTGCCTAGATAGTCGACAGGCTCTGTCTGGCGAAAACTGCCGAGGGTGGAGATGGCCTGTGCCCCGTCACCGGCCAACTGGCAGGCCGCCGCTACCGCTTGCGGGTCGAGGGCATCGCCGTTGACGACCTCGACTCCCAGAGCGCGCAGCTCGGTGGCTACCTCGGGACTGCGGATCAGGGCGATGACCCGGTGGCCCTGCTGCAGGGCTTGTTCGGTGAAGGCGCGGCCCAGCCCGCGGCTGGCTCCGAAGAAGAGTGTGGTTGGCATGCTGCTGTTCCCTTTGACGAAAGGGCTAGCCTAGAGGGTTGTGGGGAAGCTGTAAATGAGAGTTGTTTTTATTTGTCTAGAAAAAGAGGGAAGCGGCGAGCCAGGGGCGGAGCCTGGCTCGCACAGGGATCAGCCGTTGTAGTGGCCGATATGGGGGCGACGGCTGGGGCCGCTCAGGTGGATATCCACCGGATTGAACGCCTTGATCGCTTCGAAAGCGAAATCACCTATCGCCTGATGCAGGCTCTGGGGATTGTGGTTGGTGATGAGGATGACGCTTTTCGACAGGTTGCGACGGCGGCGCAGCAGGTGGCCGAGGAAGCTGGACTGGCTCTCCGCCATCTTGGCACGGTTGGCCGAGACCTCGTCGATGATCAGCAGATCCACCTCTTCCAGGGCACGCCGGTACTGGTTGCGCTCTTCCTGATCCTGGATCACGTTGAAGAACAACCTGTCCACGATGGAGGCCCACTGCTGGAAGATCACCGACTTCTGGTGGCGTGCGATCAACTCGTGCGCCACTGCACCCGCCAGGGTCGACTTGCCGGTGCCGTAGTCACCGTAGATCAGCATGCAGCCACCACCGCTCTTCTCCCAGTGCTCGAAACCGCTGATGAAGTAGCGGGCGGTCTCGATGGGATATTGCAGCGCCGGATCGCCGGCATCCATCCGTTCAAACACCCAGTCGGGGTTGAGGTCGGCCTGGGCGATCAGCTTCTGGATCCGCTCCTGGCGTGCCGCCTTCTGCAGCTCGCGCACCTCGGCATTGGCCTTGGCGTCGTACTCCTTGCGCAGGGTCTCGTAGTCGTACTGGCTGCCGCCGGTTTCTTGCTGAAGACGACGAATGCGCTCCAGCAGGCCTCCTACGTGGCGGCTCAATTCCGGGTCGTGAACGCGATGATCCTGCTTGGCCTTGGCGATCTTCTGGCGCTTGGCTTCGATCTCTTCCAGCTCCTGGCGCAGGGGATCGTGCGGGTCAGTCATGGAATGCTCCTTCTGCTCGGTCTGGGGTGGGGACAGGTCTCTGATTTTGCCTGCTGGCGGTGCCTGCTATTAATCATTATCCGGCTCCTGCGGCTGGCCGGCCAGCCGCTTGGCCTCTTCGATCATCTCCTGCGCCCGCTTGCTTGGGCCCGCCTCGACCTGTGCCGGGGTTACCTGCTGGTAGCCCTGCGCCTCCATCGGCTTGCGGCGGGTATAGCGGCGGGTCTTGAGGGCGCGGATGAACTTGAGCATCCACTGGTGCTGGGAGTCGAACACCTCGGGCCGCCCGAGCCAGTAGGCGATGAACTCGCCGAGATCCTCTTCGCTGTAGCTGGCATCGATCACCCCGCACAGGCGGGCGAGGGCCGGCAGCTCTGTATCCGGGCGCCATTGCAGGTGCATCTGGAACGGGCGCTCCGGCAGCGGGCTGCGCACCCGCTGGGTCAGCAGTGGCAGCTGGAACGGGCACTGATGGTAGTGCTCACTGTCGTTTTGCGCCTCGACTTGCAGCAAACCCGCCTCCATCAGCTCATCGAACAGCTCGGTCAGCTGGCGAGCATTGACCTGAAAGGAAAAACCGCTGGGATCGCCCGGGTCGACCACCGCCAGCGCCCGGCCGAGTTCGGGGTAGTTGAGCCTGGCCAGCTGATTTTCCAGCACCAGTCGGCGCAGCTGCAGGGTATAGAGGCTGCGGGCCGGGTGGGACAATCTGGGATGGGCGAGGGCGCTGTATTCGGCAGGGGTCATGGCATGCTTCATTGACGGACGTGGCGGTATTATCCCCCATGGCGCAGCCTCATACAATTGATGGCATGCCCGGCACCGCCGGCGGGTGGCCGGTTTGCCCGCAATCGGGGGTGGGTGTTTTCGTATGACGCTGTTTCTTTGGCTGCCAAGCTGCAAAGCGGAGAAAAAGCTGAGCTTCGATGAGCATCATTAGCTGCTTTATTTCAAGCAGTTGGCCGCCAGAATAGCTAGCGGGCATGGATTTTTCGGCGATTATTCAATCATCTGATTGGTCAATGCAGTTGGTTATGGTCTAGGCTTGAGGCTAAATAACTGGTTGACTAATAAGAGCTTTATCAAGATGTCAAAAGCCGGACTACGGATCCTGGTGGTGGAGGACGAAGCGGTTTTTCGCCACTCGCTGGTCAATTATCTTGCTCACGATGGTGCCTGCGTTTTCCAGGCCGAAGACGGCATTGAAGGTCTCTCTGCCGCCGCTCTCTATCACCCCGATGTGGTGTTATGTGATTTGAACATGCCCAATATGGATGGGCATGAGGTGATCGCCTGCCTCACAGCCCGCTACCCTCATATTCCTGTCATCGTCATCTCGGCCCAGAGCAAGATGGAAGCGGTCGAGCGAGCGCTGCGCGCCGGTGCCCGCGATTTTCTGCTCAAGCCCATCTCGGACTTCGGTCAGGTGCGTCGCAGCATAGAGCAGTGCCTGAGCGCCAATCACGGTTATGGACAACAGCTGGAGTTGATGGAGCACATCGACTTCTTTCGCGAACACGACCAGGCGGCGACCCGGCTGCTGGCCTGGTTGAAGCCGCCGGGCTTGCAGGAGTGGGGGCCCTGGCAGGTCACCTTTGAAGGGATGGGCAATCTGTTCATTCCCGATACCTTCAAGGTGGATGACAAGCTGCTGGTGCTGGTGATGGAGCTGCCGATCCTCGGGGTGGATGCCGCTTTCTGCGGCGCCCTGGTGCGCTCCCTGATGAATGCCCCGTATCGCCAGTTTCAGCGTGGCGAGAGTCTGCTGCTGACCCAGCCCCACCGGTTGCTCGATTACCTCAATCTGCAGCTGGTCGAATCCGGTCTGCGCCACTCCTTCGCCATGGCCGCCCTGTTGTTTGATCAGGAGGACGGGCTGGTCTTTGCCAATGCCGGGCTGACTTCGCCCCACTGGCTGGTGCGCTCCAGCGGCCTACCGCTCGGTCTGCTGCGTACCAGCCACTACGCCTTGCACAGGCGCAGCTGGCATGAACCCTTTGATCTGCAGTTTCGCAGTGACAGCGGCAGTGCCCTGCATGTGCAGGTTCGACATCATTGAGGCTGTGTCAGACGGCCACATACAAAGAGGGCGCCCAATGGGCGCCCTCTTTGTTGCTAGACAATCCGGACCGCTTAGACGGCGGCAGATTGCAGCTTCTTGTCGTGTTCCTGCGGCTCTTTGGCCGGACCTTCTGCACCGTGCATCCAGTAGACCAGGCGATTGGCCATGGTCAGCAGGATCAGCGCGCTGATCACGGCGGCCAGTGCGATGCCACCGAAGATGGCCATGGCACCGGATTCGCCGACGAAGGAGCCGATGAAACCGGCGGCATAGTTGGCCAGGGCCACGAAGCCGAACCAGGCACCCATCATCAGGGAGGCCAGGCGCAGCGGAGCCAGCTTGGTCACCATGGAGAGGCCGATCGGGGAGAGGCAGAGCTCGCCCAGGGTGTGGAACAGGTAGGCACCGACCAGCCAGAACATGGAGGTCTTGACGGCCTGATCACCACCTTGCTCCAGTACGGCACCGATCATGAACAGGAAGCCTACGGCCAGGAACAGCAGACCCATGGCGAACTTCACCGGGGAGTTCGGCTCTTTCTTGCCGAGCTTGATCCAGATGGCGGCCACGATGGGTGCCAGCGTGATGATGAAGAAGGGGTTCAGGGACTGGAACCAGGCGGTTGGCACTTCGAAGCTGCCGATCATGCGGTCGGTATACTCCTGCGCGTACAGGTTCATCAGACCACCGGCCTGCTCGAAGCCGGCCCAGAAGATGATGGTGAACAGACCCAGCACCAGGATGACCTTGATGCGATCCACTTCTTGCTTGGTCAGCGGAGCCTTCTGCTCCTTGGAGCGCTGCTCGGCGGCGCGCTGGGCGGCCGGCACGCGGCCGATGTCACCCAGGAAACGCTGAGCCATGGTGGCCTGCACTACCAGGGAGAGCAGCATGCCGATACCGGCGCTGACGAAGGCGGCTTGCCAGCCATAGGCGGTTGCGGCGGCGCCACAGATCACGCCGGCCAGCAGGGAGCCCAGGTTGATACCCATGTAGAAGATGGTGAAGGCACCGTCACGACGGTGGTCACCTTCTTGATACAGGTCACCCACCATGGTGGAGATGTTCGGTTTGAACAGACCGTTACCCACGATCAGCAAGCCGAGACCCGAATAGAAGACGGTGTTGACCATGTCCGGGAACATGGCGTGCGGCAGCGCCAGGGTAAATTGGCCGGCGGCCATCAGCACGGCACCAAACAGAATGGCGCGGCGTTGGCCGAGGAAGGTATCTGCCAGCCAGCCGCCGATGATCGGGGTGATGTAGACCAGACCGGTATAGATGCCGTACAGCTTGAGGGCATCGGCCTGAGTCCAGCCCATCCCGCCGTTGGCAGTCATGTCAGTCAGATAGAGCACGAGCACGGCACGCATGCCGTAATAGGAGAATCTCTCCCACAGTTCGGTACTAAAGAGCAAAAAAAGCCCTTTAGGGTGACCTAAAAAGGTCCCTTTGGACGGATTATTCATTGGAACTTCCACCTGTGTCTTATATTTTTTTAGAAATTTTATGCAAGGGCTAGGAACAAGCCATAATCCTTATAGAACAAGCGTGATTAAATTACAATATTATGATTTAGCGATATTTTATCTATCAATGGTTGAATATATGTTTATAAAATGAAAAAGGGCATCGAATGATGCCCAGTGTTTTATTCCATTAATAGGTTAAATATTCAGCTATTACAGCTGCTTGGCAAACTGTTTCAACCAAGTGATAAATTCGCCGTTCAGTTCCGGATGGCGCACTGCATATTCCACGTTGGCTTTCATGTAACCGAACTTGCTGCCGCAGTCGTGGCTGCGCCCTTTCATGAAGTAGGCATTCACCTGCTCCTGCTCCATCAGCATGGCGATGGCATCGGTCAGCTGGATCTCGTCGCCGGCACCGGCGGGGGTCTTCTCCAGCAACGGCCAGATGTTGGAAGAGAGCACGTAACGGCCGACCACGGCCAGATTGGAGGGGGCCTCGTCACGGGGCGGTTTTTCGACGATAGCCTGCATAGGCAGAGACATGCCCTCGCTCAACGCTTCTCCCTTGATGTCGGCGATACCGTATTTGTCCACTTCACTCTCGGGGACGGCTTCCACCATGATCTGGCTGATGTGATCCTCTTCGAACATGTGCACCATCTCGGCCAGGTTGTCCTGCTTGAGGTCGCTGGCCACCTCGTCGATCAGCACGTCCGGCAGCAGCACCGCAAACGGGTTGTCGCCGATCAGCGGACGGGCGCAAAGCACCGCGTGTCCCAGACCTTTGGCTTCCCCCTGGCGGACGTGCATGATGGTGACGTCTTTCGGGCAGATGTGTTGTACCTCTTCCAGCAGTTGCCGCTTGACCCGCTTCTCGAGGGTCGCTTCCAGCTCGAAGCTCTTGTCGAAGTGGTTCTCGATGGAGTTCTTGCTCGAGTGGGTAACCAGGATGATCTCCTTGATGCCGGCGGCGATGGCTTCGCGCACTACATACTGGATCAGCGGTTTGTCGACGACGGGCAGCATCTCCTTGGGGATGGCCTTGGTGGCTGGCAGCATACGGGTGCCCAGACCGGCGACGGGGAGAACGGCTTTGCGTACAACGAGCGGTGTCTTTTTCATGGAGAGAGTCCAGAGATACAAAGTGGGCCCATGATACCCGAAGAAAAATAGGGCAGCCACAGGCTGCCCTTATGATGAAAGGGGTATGGATCGGTTACTTGACGATAATCATGTCCCGATTTGCTTCCAGCGTGGCTGGCCCGATGCCGCTCACATCGGCCAGCTGATCCACGGTAGTGAACTTGCCCTGCTTCTCGCGGTAATCGACGATGGCCTGGGCCTTCTTCTCGCCAATGCCCTTGAGCGCAGTCAACTCATTGATACTGGCGGTGTTCAGGTTCACCTTGCCGCTCTCCTTGGCGGCGATGACTGTGGTTGCCGGCTTGGCAGCAGGCTTGTCGGCGGCCAGCAGAGGCTGGCTGAGCAGGGGCAGGCAGCTCAGCAGCAGGGTGGCGGTCAGGGTCTTGTAGTTCATGGCGGCACGTCCTTGTGTGGTTTGGTATGCCTATTGAGAATTAGCCGAGTCGCGCCACTTTTTGTCTGTCAGAAGTGACAGGGTTATAACTCAGCTGAATCGGCTATAACCCCCGCCATTCCAAAATAGGTACACTGTGCTAACCATTTGACCAGGATGTCTTTTCTTATGTTTTTTCCCGCGATTTCCGAGCTGGAGCCCATCGCCCGTGCCGCCGGTGACGCCATCATGGCCATCTACAGTCAGCCCTTTGCGGTGGAGTACAAGCAGGACGAAAGCCCCTTGACTGCCGCCGACAAGGGCGCGCACGAGGTGATCGTGCAGGCGTTGGCCCGGCTGACGCCCGACATCCCCGTATTGTCCGAGGAGTCCGGCCCTGAACTGATGGCGGCGCGCCACGGCTGGTCCCGCTACTGGCTGGTGGACCCGCTGGACGGCACCAAGGAGTTCGTCTCCCGCAACGGCGAGTTCACCGTCAATATCGCCCTGATTGAAGAGGGAGCACCGCGCTGGGGACTGGTCTATGCCCCGGTATTGGACCAGCTCTGGTATGGCGGCAAGGGGCTGGGAGCCTGGCGGGTGGCTGATGGCAAGCGTGAGGCCATCCAGAGCCAACCTCATCAGGAAGGTACGCCCTGGCGGGTGGTGGGCAGCCGCAATCACCTCTCCCAGGCCACCCTGGAGTACCTGGCGGGCTTTGGTGACATGGCGCGGGGCGAGATTGAGCTGGTTTCCATGGGCAGTTCGCTCAAGTTCTGCATCATCGCCGAAGGGGGCGCCGAGCTTTACCCGCGCCTCGCCCCCACCTGCGAGTGGGATACCGGTGCGGCGCAGGCGGTGCTGGAGGGGGCGGGCGGCAGCGTCACCCAGCTCGATGGTTCGCCGCTGCGCTACAACAAGCCGGATATCCTCAACCCCTGGTTCGTGGCCAAGGCATAAAACGGGATATCGGGATAGAAAAAGGCCGGACTGGCATGAACTGCCAGTCCGGCCTTTTTTATTTCTCTATTCGCGTTGGGTCAGAAGACCTTCTTGAACGGCTTGATGGTCACCTTGGCATAGACACCGGCCGCCACATAGGGATCGGCATCAGCCCAGGCCTTGGCATCCGCCTGTGAAGCGAACTCGGCGATGACGGTGCTGCCGGTAAAGCCGGCATCGGCCGGATCCTCGGCATCGATGGCCGGGTTGGGGCCGGCGGTGAGCAGCCGCCCTTCATCCTGCAGCGCCTGTAGCCTGGCCAGATGGGCCGGGCGCGCCTGCTTGCGCAGCGGCAGGCTGCCCTGGACATCTTCGGAATAGATGAGATACCACATGAGAGGATCCTTTTCTTGATGGCAGTTATTTTTTCATTTCATTTTTCTGCTCGGCGGGCAGGTGGCGATAGAGATAGACACCGCTTAGCAGAGTGAATACCAGGGTCATGCCAAGTAGACCGAACACCTTGAAGTTGACCCACATCTCCTGCGGCAGGTTGAAGGCCACATAGAGGTTGAGCAGGCCGCAGACGGTAAAGAAGCCGACCCAGCCGAGATTGACCCGATCCCAGACGGGATCCGGTGCCTGCAGCTCCTTGCCCAGCATCTGCTTGATCAAATTCTTGCCAAAGCCGTAACGGCTGATGAGCAGGCCCAGTGCAAACAGTACGTTGATGACGGTGACTTTCCACTTGATGAAGGTGTCGTCGTGGAAGAAGACGGTGAGACCGCCGAAGAAGCCGACCAGCAGGAAGGTGAACAGCTGCATCTTCTCGACCTTGCGATAGCGGATCCAGCTGTAGGCGAGCTGCAGACCGGTCACCACCACCAGGGCGCCGGTCGCCATGTAGATGTCGTAGAATTTGTAGACTGCAAAGAAAACGATAAGAGGAATAAATTCAATAAATTGCTTCATGTCTGGCTCGTCGCCCTCAAAAGTGGACCGCAAAATTTGATTCAGTGTACCTGCCCGATGGGCAACGGCAAATGAATAAGACCGCTCATTCGCCAGCCAGTTCCTCAGCCAAATAGCTGCCTTGCGATCTCGGCGCCCAGCCGCTGCTGATCCGCCAGCAGATCGCGGATGTGGCGCTCTTCGATGAGTGGATTGAGCAGCACGGCCCGCAGCAGGGTGAGCGGCTGGGGGCCGTAGCGACCCACGGCGCGCTGGGTGCGGGAGACAAAACTGTGCCCCTCGGCGCGCTGAGCCTTCTGCAGGGCGACGTTGAAGGCATTGACCTGCTCGTTGGCGGCCTCGTCCAGTACCTTGCCCTGCAGATGAGGGGGGATGCAGCGATAGGAGAGCAGGTTCATCACCGGGGCCGACATCAGCTCGAAGGCGGGATCCTGGTCGATAAGGCCGGCCATCAGGCGGGCCCGGTCGTAGTTGGCCTCGATGAGCTCAGCATAGCCCTGCTGGCCGAACAGCTGGAAGGCGGCATCCAGATAGAGCGCATTGGCC
Organism: Aeromonas sp. S41-2; assembly: GCF_027705845.1. Classification (NCBI taxonomy): domain Bacteria; kingdom Pseudomonadati; phylum Pseudomonadota; class Gammaproteobacteria; order Aeromonadales; family Aeromonadaceae; genus Aeromonas; species Aeromonas sp. S41-2. The sequence continues at coordinate 23,750 of NZ_JAPDCG010000014.1, forward strand.
GGGCGGGTGCCCTCCAGGGTAAAGCGCCCCTGATCAAAGGAGCTGGCGCGGATGGCGTAGGGGGCCTCCCGCTTGACCGCCATCATCAGGTCTGGCTGGCGGCAGAGCAGCATGCCGGTACCGAGCGGCACCAGCAGTTGCTTGTGGCCATCCAGGGTGACGGTATCGGCTCGTTCGATCCCCGCCAGCAGCGCCTGATAGCGGGGGGAGAACAGGGTCGGGCCGCCCCAGGCGGCATCCACGTGGAAGTGGATCTGCTCGCGCTCGGCGATGTCCGCCAGTTCAGGCAGCGAGTCGATGGAGCCGAAATCAGTGCTGCCGGCCACGCCGACCAGTGCCAGCACCTTGAGCTTCTGCTCCTTGCACTGGGCAAGGGCCTGCTCCAGCGCCGCCATGTCGAGCCGGTTCTGGTCGTCGGTGGGGAGGCGCCAGACGCTGCGCGCCCCCAGCCCCAGCAGATCCATCCCCTTGTCGAAGGAGTAGTGCATCAGCCGCGAGCCCAGGATGACGGTGCCGCGATAGCCCTGCTCATAGAGCGCGAACAGGTTGTCGCCGCAGGCGCGGTTGCGGGCCAGCCAGAGGGCGGTGACGTTGGCGATGGTGCCGCCGCTGGTCATGACGCCGAGTGCAGCATCCTTGGCATGCATCTGGGTGTCATAAAAGAGATCGTCGGCGCGATAGATGAGGCGGTGCAGCTTGGCCAGCACCTCCCGCTCCAGAAAGCTGAGCAGACGGGAGGACTCCATCTTCATCGGGTTCTGGTTGAGCATCACCACCAGGCGGGACAATTCGGCAGTGAAGGCCGGTAACGGGGCTGTCATGTGGCCCATGTAGCGTGGCGAGGTGAGGTGAGATGCGCCAGGCACCAGGGTGGCCAGGCGCGCCAGATAGTCATCCATGGCGATACCGGTGGCCGGCATGCGGGATTGATCGAGCTGGTGGGTGAACTGCTCGCGCTGGTAGGGAGCCTGACTGTCATCCGAGTGGTGGAAGGTCTCCAGCAGATCCGTCATGGCCTGGCCGAAGGCCGGATCCGGTAGTGCAAACAGTTCAGTCAACTTCATCAGGTTCTCCAGACCGGGTTGCCAGGGAGTCACTGGGTGGTGAGCAAGCGCGGTGGCAACAGCTACGTGGGCATCGGCCGCAGAGCATACACCAAAGGCCAGCGGGTGACAGCCATGCGCATCGCCTCAACACACGGCAAATGGCATGAAAATCACTTTAAGCTAACACTTGTACTCTGAAATGGCGGCAGCTAGAGTGAGCGCAGTTTGGGCAGGAGTATGCAATGAGCAGTGTGACGGATTATTCGCCCCGCGAGGAGCTGGCCAACCGCCTCAGCCACGGCCTGGGGCTGGTGCTGGGGATCCTGGGGTTGGTGTTGTTGTTGAACAAAGGCTGGGCGCAGGGCCCTCAGGCGCTGGTCAGTTACAGCCTCTATGGTGGCAGCCTAGTGTTGCTTTACTTGGCCTCGACCCTCTACCACAGCATGGCGGAAGGGCCGGCCAGGCGTTGGTGCAAGGTATTCGACCACTGTGCCATCTATCTGCTGATCGCCGGTACCTATACCCCCTTCCTGCTGGTGGCGCTCGATACGCCGCTGGCACAGGGGTTGATGGTGGTGATCTGGGGACTGGCGTTGGCGGGGGTGGTGTTCAAGCTGCTCTTCATCAACCGCTTCAAGAAGCTGTCGCTGTTTACCTACCTGATGCTGGGCTGGCTGTCATTGCTGGTGGTCTATCAGCTTTATATCCATCTGGAGGGGGAAGGCTTGCTGCTGCTCGGGCTGGGTGGTCTCATCTACAGCCTGGGAGTGATCTTCTATGTAGCCAAACGTATCCCTTACAACCACGCCATCTGGCATCTGTTCGTGCTGGGGGGCAGCGTTTGTCACTTTATGGCCATTTATGGCTACGTCGCCTAACTAGCCCTTAATTGGTATTTTTTGCTGCTCAAAAGGATAAATTCGTGCGGTATCACACAGTTGGTCGCGACGTTTGCTGACAAGCTAGGGACAGTTCAATTCGCAAAGGATGCACGAAATGAGTGATATCGCGCTTTCCATCAGCATGTTGTCGCTGGTGGCAGTGCTGGGGCTCTGGCTGGGGAACTGGCGGGTCTATGGCGTCGGTCTCGGGATCGGAGGGGTGCTGTTCGGCGGCATCATAGTGGGCCACTTCGCCGGCCTCTCTGGGCTGGCGCTGGATGAGCAGACCCTGCACTTCATTCAGGAGTTCGGCCTGATCCTGTTTGTCTACACCATCGGCATTCAGGTCGGCCCCGGCTTCTTCTCCTCCCTGCGCAGCTCCGGCCTCAAGCTAAACGGCTTCGCTGCTCTGCTGGTACTGCTTGGCTGCGCCGTGGCGGCAGCCCTGCACCAGCTGTTCGACGTGCCGCTGCCGGTGATCCTGGGGGTCTTCTCCGGTGCCGTGACCAACACCCCTTCTCTCGGTGCCGGCCAGCAGATCCTGGCTGAGCTGGGCGCGGCGCCCGGTTCCACCGGCCTGATGGGGATGGGCTATGCGGTCGCCTATCCGTTCGGCATCTGTGGCATCTTGCTGACCATGTGGCTGATCCGTATGTTCTTTCGTATCAAGATCGACGAAGAAGCAGCCCAGTTTGAACAACAGGCCGGCAAGACCAAGGAGAGTCTGCAGACCATCAACATCGCGGTGCGCAACCCCAACATCCACGGTCTGATGCTGAGCGAGATCCCGAGTCTCGACGAGGCAGACGTCATCTGCTCGCGCCTCAAGCGTGGTGATGAGCTGATGGTGCCGCGGCCGGATTCGCGCATCGAACTGGGCGACCTGCTGCACCTGGTAGGTGAGCGGCACGCCCTGCGCAAGGTGCTGCTGGTACTGGGGGAGGAGGTGGAGACCTCGCTCTCCACTCGCGGCACCGATCTGCGGGTGGAGCGGGTGGTGGTGACCAACGAGCAGGTGCTCGGCAAGAAGATCCGCGATCTCGACATCAAGCAGAAGTACGACGTGGTGATCTCGCGCCTCAACCGGGCCGGCATCGAGCTGGTCCCGACCAGCCAGACCAGCCTGCAGTTCGGTGACATCCTCAACCTGGTGGGGCGACTCGACGCCATCGAGGCGGTCACCAATGTGGTGGGCAACGTGCAGCAGAAACTGCAGCAGGTGCAGATGCTGCCGGTGTTCATCGGCATCGGCCTTGGCGTGCTGCTCGGCTCCATCCCCTTCTATCTGCCCGGGTTCCCGGCGGCACTCAAGCTGGGTCTGGCGGGCGGGCCGCTGGTGGTGGCGTTGATCCTGTCGCGCATCGGCAGCATCGGCAAGCTCTACTGGTTCATGCCCCCCAGTGCCAACCTGGCGCTGCGGGAGATCGGCATAGTGCTGTTTCTGGCGGTGGTGGGCTTCAAGTCCGGCGCCGGCTTCATCGATACCCTGATCAACGGTGATGGTCCGGCCTGGATGATGTATGGGGTGGCGATCACCCTGATCCCGTTGCTGGTGGTCGGTGTGCTGGCCCGTCTGTACGGCAAGATGAACTACCTCACTCTGTGCGGCTTGCTGGCCGGTTCCATGACGGATCCTCCCGCCCTGGCGTTTGCCAACGGCATGCACCCCACCAGTGGTGCCAGTGCCCTGTCGTACGCGACAGTCTATCCGCTGGTGATGTTCCTGCGTATCATCTCACCCCAGTTGCTGGCCATCCTGCTGTGGGCTGGCGCCTGATATGAAGCCCTTGACGGGGGCACTCGCAGTGCTCCCGTCATCAAAATGCAACACATTGATCACCTTGGTTTTATTTTCCATTCCCGCCGTTGTTGACCCTTCTGTTTAACCGACCGTTCCAGCCTCAAATCAGTCTATCCATTCGAATTTTCTAACTGGTTTCCGGCGCCATTCGCGGGCACATTAGACGGTGGAATATTGCATGCCAATAGAGATTCAGGAGAGAACATGAGCAGCCACAATATCGCATTGGATCAGGACGTCGTCGTTACCCAGTTGAAAGGCAAGGTTTACCTGGTGGCCGCTGATGGCAGCCAGAAGCAGCTCGCCGAAGGCGATATCCTGCCCAAGGATGCGGTGCTGATCACTCCGGAAGGCGCCAGCTTCAAAGGCGGCAACCAGACTTTCACCCTGAGCCCGACCCACGAGCAGCAGGTTGAGGATGAAACGTCTCAAGAGCCGCAGCTTGCCCAGAATGTGCCGTCCGGCAATCCCAATGACATCGCGGCCCTGCAGCAGGCCATCCTGGGCGGCGCCGACCCGACCAAGGCATTTGAAGCATCTGCCGCAGGTGGGGCGCCTGCCGCCGGTGGTGGTGGCATTGGTGGCGTGGCTGGCGCCAGTGGCAACGGTGGTTTCGTTACCATCGATCGTACCGGTGATGCCACCATAGCAGCGGCCGGTTTCGATACTGCCAACCAGACCGATGCTGGCGTGATCGCTGATGCATTGCCGGGTGAAGAGAATCGCCTGATTGATCTCGTCCCGCCGGTGATCACCGTCTCCGCACCTGACAATACCAACGACACGACCCCGACCATCACCGGAACCACGGATGCCAACGCAGGCAGTACCGTGACCCTGCTGGTGACCGATGCCAATGGCAACCAGCAAACCCTGATCACCACCGTCAATCCGGATGGCACCTTCAGCGTGGATGTGACCACTCCGCTGGTTGATGGCTCCTACACAGTGACGGCCAGCGTCACCGATCCGGCCGGCAACACCGGCACCGCGACCGATGACGGCAGCGTGGACAGTACCGCGCCCTCGGCGCCGCAAGTGGAAATCCAGGGCGGCGCGGACAATGTCATCTCCGCCAACGAGCGCGAAAACGGGGTGGATGTCATCATCCGGCTGCCGGGCGATGCCAAGGCTGGCGATCGTCTCGATGTGGACTGGAACGGTGATGGTGTGCCCGATTCCAGCAGAATTCTGACGACCGACGACATCGGCCGTACCCAGGTCACCTTGACCATCCCTACCACGGATCTGCCGGTTAACGGCCCCATCACGGTGGATGCCACCCTGACCGACCCGGTGGGCAACACCTCGCCTAAGGGGACCGACAACAGCGTGGTGAATGCCGCGCCTCTGCCGGGCGACGACCAGTTCACCGTGGCGGAGGACGGCACCGTCACCATCAATGTGCTTGGCAACGACACGGATGTGGATGGCGATCGTCTCACCATTACCGCCATCAACGGCCAGACCATCGCCGAAGGCGGCACGGTAGCGATCAGCAATGGTTCCGTCACCCTGAGCAATGGCCAGCTGATCTTCACGCCGGCTCCGGATTTCAATGGCAACATCGCGTTTGAATACACCATTACCGATGGCCTGAACAGCGCCACAGGCGGCGTAACCGGGACTGTCACGCCGGTCAACGACGCGGCCGTCATTACCGGCACCGATACCGGCGGCGTGGTGGAAGACGAAACCAACCCGACTCTGACCGAGACCGGTACCCTGAGCGTGACCGACGTGGACGGCGCCGACGAGGCCAAGTTCCTGGCCGGCAACGGCACCCCGAGCGCGGGTGCGCTGGGTAGCCTGACCATCACCGAAGGTGGCGCCTGGACCTACAACGTCGACAACAGCAAGGTGCAGTACCTGGGCGAAGGTGAGACCAAGGTCGAGACCTTTACCGTACAGAGCATGGATGGCACGCCGCACACCGTGACCATCACCATCACCGGTATCAACGACGGTGCGACGGTGGGCCAGGGCAAGGATGACGTGGGCAGCGGCACCGTGAAGGAAGACACGGCTGAGCAGACCATTGCCAGCGGCAAGCTGACGGTGACCGATGCCGACAGCGGTGAAGCAGTGTTGGTTGCCAAGGAGGTGAGCAACGAGTACGGCACGTTCAAGGTGAACGCGGACGGGACGTGGAGCTTCACGCTGGACAACAGCAAGCCGGCGGTGCAGGCGCTGGCCGAAGGGCAGAAAGTCGAACTGGGTTTTGACGTGGTCTCCAAAGATGGGACTGGCAAGGCGACGGTGAAGATTGACGTGCTGGGCAGCAACGACGGTGCGACGGTGGGCCAGGGCAAGGATGACGTGGGCAGCGGTACCGTGAAGGAAGACACGGCTGAGCAGACCATTGCCAGCGGCAAGCTGACGGTGACCGATGCCGACAGCGGTGAAGCAGTGTTGGTTGCCAAGGAGGTGAGCAACGAGTACGGCACGTTCAAGGTGAACGCGGACGGGACGTGGAGCTTCACGCTGGACAACAGCAAGCCGGCGGTGCAGGCGCTGGCCGAAGGGCAGAAAGTCGAACTGGGTTTTGACGTGGTCTCCAAAGATGGGACTGGCAAGGCGACGGTGAAGATTGACGTGCTGGGCAGCAACGACGCACCGGTACTGACACCGGATGTGGGCGCGGTCAACGAAGATGCGATCCTGACGGTCAATGCAGCCAACGGCGTGCTGGCCAACGACAGCGATGTCGACGGCAACGCCCTCAAGGTGACTGGTATTCTGAGCGGCACCAGCGGGACGGCCACGGCCGTGAACGCCAGTGGCGACACTGTGCTGACCAACAGCTACGGCACGCTGACCATCCGGGCTGACGGCAGCTACAGCTTCAATGCCAATGGCGCGGATGCGCAGAAACTGGCGGCCGGCCAGACCGCGGGGGGGGTGTTTACCTACACCGCAACCGATGGCACTGAGAGCCGGACCAGCACCCTGACCATCACCATCACCGGCACCAACGATGCACCGACCCTGAGTATCGACAAGGGGGCCGTGGTCTCCGAAGAGGGGCTGGCCGGCGGCATTGCCGATACGGCAGGCAGCAGCGATACCACCGACAGCGTGGCCGCCAGCGGCAAGATCACGGTCGGCGATGTCGACAGCCAGGATACGCTCACTATCAGCCTGAACGGGCCGGCTGGCCTGACGGCTGGCGGTGCCGCGGTGCAGTGGAGCTGGAATGCCGCCACCAAGGTGTTGACCGGTTATACCGGTACACCGGGCGGCGCCGACTACAAGGCGGTCATGGATGTGAAGCTGACCGCGCCCGCCGGCAACGGCAAGGGCGACTGGAGTTATGACGTGACGCTCAAGGCCCCGCTTGATCACCCGGTCAAGGGCAGTGAAGACGTACTCAACTTCCAGATTGGTGTGACCGTCTCGGATGGCAAGACCACCACCACTGGCAGCCTGCCCATCTCGGTCGAGGATGACTCGCCGGTGGCCGGTGACATGGCGGCCGTCTCCGTCATCAAGACCAACATCCCGGATACTCTGACCGGCCTGTTTGATCTGACCAAGTACAGTGGCAGCAACCAGACGACCCTGAACGTGAGCGGTTTCAGCATCACGGCGCTGGGCTTTACCTCGTCGACCAACTCGGCCCTGATCACCGCCAATGTCAACGGTTCCAGCTCCGGTCTGGGGGTTTCCAGCGTCGGTTCACCGAACCACAACCTCGCCAACGAGGTGGACTTCCGCCACTTTGCCAACGGTACTTCTGCTTCCGAGCAGCTGATCGTCAAGCTGGATGCGGGCAAGGTAGCCTATGGCGCCAACATCAAGTTCAGCCAGATGTTCGGTGGCGAGCTGGAGAGCGGCGTGGTCGAGTTCTACCGCGGCGGCGTGCTGATCGGTACCCAGACCTTCAGCTCCAACGCGGCAGGTGGCGACTATGCCGGCAACTTCCAGGTGCAGCAGGGCGGCTTCGATACCATGGTCATCAAGGCCACCAACAATGGTAACGGCCTCTATGCCGACAACAGCGACTTCACCGTGAAGAGCATCGAGTTCCTCGGTGCCACCACGGCGCCGGCTATCGCCTACGGTTCCGGCACGGTCACTCCGCAGTGGGGTGCCGACGGCAAGGGCTACATGCAGCTGGTCGGTTCTACCGAGACCGGGCTGACCACGGCGACCGGCAAGCTGATCACCACCACGATGGAATCGGCCAATACCCTGGTCGGCAAGGCCAGCGATGGTACCCTGGTGTTCCGTCTGGAATTTACCCCGGCCACCGGCAAGTGGGAGTTCTTCCAGTATCAGAACATGTCCAAGCCGCTGGGAGATGGCGACATCGACTTCCAGATCAAGGTGGTGGATGGCGACGGCGACTACAGCCTGGGCTCTTTCGCAACCAAGCCGCTGTTTACGCCCATCGTACAGTCGGTCTCCAGCGAGAGCGCGGCCGAAGGCGGCAACCTGCTGCACACGGTGACGCTCTCTGATGCGACCCAGGAAGCGACCCAGTATGACTTCGGCATCAAGGGCAGCGGTACCAACCCGGCTTCCAGCCTTGACTGGGGTACTGCCCAGTTCAGCAACGGGGTGACCTACAACAGCGCCACCGGCAAGATCACCGTGCCGGCCGGGGTGTCGGGCTTTACCGTGACCATCCCGACGGTGGACGATCGTCTGGTCGAAGCGAATGAGACCTTGACCGTGACCGTGGGCGGTCAGAACGGCATCGGTACCATCATCGACAACGATCGTGCGCCGGTAACCACGGGTGGCTACAGTGCCGGCAAGGAAGACACGCCACTGGTGCTGAAGTGGGCCCAGTTTGGTGCCAGCGATGATCAGGCCGCTTCTGACCTGAGCGTGCAGATCAACACCCTGCCGCTGAACGGCAAGCTGGAGTACCTGAACGCAGCCGGCCAGTGGATTGCGGTGAAGGTGGGGGATCTTGTCTCCTACGCCGATATCGACAGCGGCCACCTGCGCTTCGTGCCAGGCCTCAACGAGTCGAGCACCAACGCCAGCAACGGCAATGGCCTCGTGACCGGCAACCTGCAGGGCGATTACGCCAGCTTTGGTTACCAGATCAGCGATGGCGCCAACCTGAGCAACAGCGGCAAGCTGGTGATCGATATCACGGCGGTCGCGGACAAGCCGGTGGTCGATATCAGCCTGACGGGTAACGGCGTCCCGCTTTATACCCAGTACCCGTCGTCCGGCATCTCTACCGGGGCGTTCCAGAGCGGCAACTTCAACCAGGGCAACTTTGGCATCACCAATAGTCTGACCGACAGCACCACCAGTCCGGATCAGGTGGTGGGTGGCAACGGCAATGACTATATCGTCAGCGTCAAGGGCGGCGGCGATCATTTTGTCGGCGGTGCTGGCAATGATGTACTGGTCGGCGGCAACTCGGTCTCCGGCGATACCCTCGACGGCGGCACCGGCAATGACATCCTGGTGGCCGGGCTGGGTGGCGACACCCTGTATGGTGGCGCCGGTACCGATCTGGCCGTCCTGATGGGCTCGCGTGCCAACTATGTCATCGAGCGCAGAAGTGACGGTGGTTTCAACTTCCTGGTGAAGGAGAACGGCGTCACCATCAGCAAGTCGCTCTACGACATCGAGCTGGTGCAGTTTGATGACGGCATCTACCAGTTCAACCAGACCGACGGCACCCTGACGGCGGTACCGCCCAGCTTGGTGGATTATCCGCTCGAGATCAGCGCCTCCCTGACCGACCGGGATGGCAGCGAGCAGTTCAACAGCCTGGTGCTGACCGGCATGCCGACGGGGTCGACCCTCTACCAGGGAGCCACCGTGCTCGGTACCGTGGGGGCCGATGGCAAACTGACACTGACCGGTCTGTGGAACCAGAGCGCGCTGGACGTCAAGCTGACCGGTCTGACCCTGCGTGTTCCGGGCAGCAGTGCCGGCCAGTTCGACCTGAAAGTAGAAGCCATCGCCAAGGAAGTGGCGACCGACCAGACCAGCAGTGCATCGGATCAGGACTCGATCCGCATGAGCTACTTCCTTTCCACGGAAGGGGAGCCGGGCGATCAGAACCGCACCTATGGCAACGAGCACAATATCGTGGTCGGCGATCTGGATGGCAGCGTGGTACTGCCGGGTCAGAACTACAATATTGCCTTTATGGTCGACAGCTCGGGCAGTATCGGCACCAGCGCCATGAACACCATCAAGAGCCAGCTGGCACAGGTGTTTGCAACCCTCAAGACCAGTGCTGGTAGTGAGGGGGCGGGCAAGGTCAATATCTTCCTGGTGGACTTCGACAGTCAGGCCAACAAGTCCATCAGCGTGGACTTGAAGGATCCCAATGTCCTGACCAAGTTGCAGGCCGTGCTCGATAGCATGGACGGCAGTTACTGGAATGGTGGGGCGACCAACTACGAGGATGCGCTCAAGACGACCTCCAATTGGTTCAACAGCGACACCGCCAAGAACAACGGCAATGCGAAGAACCTGGCGTACTTCATTACCGATGGGGCACCAAACACCTATTACGACTATGAAGAGACCAACCCGATCGTGAATACTAAGACCAACGAGCGTCTCGATTCGTTTGTCAACGTCAACAACTATGTGCCGGGTGAAGCCTTCTACGCCAACATCGGCGGCACCAACAGAGTGCTGATCGACGCTAACGGCAATGTTCAGAAGTGGTCGCAGGGCAATAACAACAAGTGGATCTCGACCTCCATCGGGACCTTGAAGGCACAGGGGGATGGTACCTTCGAGATCTCCACCTCCTATGACAGCAACTACTGGGCATTGCAAAACGCGCTGGCTGTGCTGCCGCTTCTGCTGGCCAATAACGTGACGCTGGAAGCGATCGGCATCGGCAGCAACGTCTCCATCGATACCCTGAAGCTGTTCGACAGTGATCAGATTGTGCAGTCCAACGTGTCAGCCAACGATCTGGCCAACGCCATCCTGGGTACCTCGGTGAATAACCTGCCGGGCAGCGACCGGATCGACGGCGGTGCCGGTGACGACATCCTGTTCGGTGATGCCATCCACTTCGCCGGCATCAATGGTGAAGGCTACGCGGCCATCAAGCAGTATGTAGCCGGCAAGCTGAGCGCAGGCTCGGTGACCGATGCTCAGGTCCATGATTACATCACGGATCATGCCAGCGAGTTCGATCAGTCCTCCAATAACGACAAGGCGGACGTGCTGATCGGCGGGGATGGCAACGACATCCTGTTCGGTCAGGGTGGCGATGACTTCCTGTTCGGCGGTGCCGGCAACGACATCCTGTTCGGTGGTGCCGGCAACGACACCCTGTACGGCGAGAGCGGCAACGATACCCTGTACGGTGGCAGCGGCAACGACACCCTGTTTGGCGGTAGCGGTGACGATACACTGAGCGGTGGTCTGGGCAATGACATCCTGGTCGGCGGGCTTGGCAATGACATCCTCAAGGGGGATGGCGGTGCCGATACCTTCACCTGGCTGCAGGGCGATACCGCTGCGGGCAGCGTGGCCAAGGATTACGTGGTCGACTTCTCCAAGGCGGAAGGTGACAAGCTGGATCTGAGCGACCTGCTGGATCACGATGGTTCTCGCAACCAGAACGATCTGAAGAGCCTGCTCTCTGTCTTCCAGGACAGCGAAGGGGTTCACCTGCAGGTCAAGGAGAGCAGCGCCGCCCCCGTGACCCAGGAGATAGTACTGATGAACCACACGTTCGACAGCCTCACCGGCAGCGCGTCGGCCACCTCGTCCCAGGTGATCGATTACATGCTGAACAACAACATGCTGGATATCGACAAGTAATCCGGTCGACCCCAGGCAAAAAGCGGCAGATTCATCTGCCGCTTTTTTATGTAATGGGATTGAAGGTGGCGCTGATTTTCATCGGGTAATCAGGGCCGTATCACCGTCGACAGAGGATTGTGAGCCAATGGTTACTGACAAGCTTGAAGAGAGCCCGGCCGCGAGCCGGGTCTCGCTTTTTTTTATCAAGTTCCTGCATCATCTGGCCGACATAGGATAAGAATACGGGTCGTGTTGGGATTCTGACCCTTCTATACTATGGCGAGACTCGGGCAACGGACGTAAGGGCTTTATATGGCGAGCATATTGGATTCAGTGGACCAACGTACCCAGCTGGTAGGGGAGAACCGCCTGGAGCTGTTGATGTTCCGTTTGGGATCCCAACAGTTGTTTGCTATCAACGTGTTCAAGGTGCGGGAAGTGGTCAAGCTGCCCCATCTCAACAAGATGCCGGGAGCGCACCACAACATCAGCGGGGTGGCCAACATCCGTGGCACCTCGATCCCGGTGATCAACCTGCGCAGCGCCATCGGCATGCGCCCCATGCCCATCGATGCCGAGTCCAACCTCATCATTACCGAATACAATCGCACCATTCAGGGCTTTCTGGTGGGGCAAGTGGCCAACATCGTCAACATGACCTGGAAGGACATACTGCCGCCGCCGCGTTCCGCCGGGCGGGCGAACTACCTGACCGCCATCACCCGCATTCCCGAGGACGGTGTCGATCAGATCGTCGAGATCATCGACGTGGAGAAGGTGCTGGCCGAGATCATCACCTATGACATCCGCATCTCGGAAGAGGTGCTGGATCGGGAGATCTTGCCGGAAATGCATGGCCGCAAGGTGCTCATCGTCGATGACTCCAGCACAGCCCGCAATCTGGTGCGCGAGACCCTGGGCCAGCTGGGGCTGGAGGTGATCGAATGCCAGGATGGCCTGCAGGCGCTCAATCTGCTCAAGGGGTGGTGCGATGCGGGCAAGAAGGTGACCGACGAGATCCTGCTGATGATCACCGATGCCGAGATGCCGGAGATGGACGGCTACCGGTTGACCCATGAAATTCGCAGCGATGCCCGCATGTCCGATCTCTTCATCACCCTCAACACCTCGCTGAGCGGCAACTTCAACGAGGCCATGGTCAAGAAGGTGGGCTGTGATCGCTTCATCTCCAAGTTCCAGCCAGACCTGCTGGTCGGGGTGGCCCAGGAGCGACTGCGCCAGATCCTGGAACGCTGAGACAGGAGCAATAAACATCCCGCCTTGGCGGGATTTTTATTGGGGTTGGAGCCCGGAAGATAGGCAAGGCCATGACACCGGGATCACTGGGTCAGCAGCGGCTCGATGAAGCTGGCAACCCGGTCGCGGATCTGTGGCTGGGCGGCGGCGGTGGGGTGGATTCCATCGTTCATCATGAGTTCAGGGCGCAGCGCAATATCATCCATGAAGAAGGGCATCAGCGGCAGCTGATTGGCGCTGGCCAGTTCCGGGAAGATCTGCTCGAACTGGCGCAGGTAGCGCGCGCCGTAGTTGCGCGGCAGCTGGATCTGGGTCAGCACGGTTTTTACCTGTTGTGCCTTGGTCAGCGCCACCATCCTGGTGAGATTGTCCCGGGTGATGGCCGGTGCGAACCCGCGCAGCCCGTCGTTGCCACCCAGCTCGATCAGCACCCAGTCTGGTTGATGTTCCTTGAGCAGGGCCGGCAATCTGGCCAGCGCCCCTTGCGTAGTTTCACCACTGATGCTGGCATTGATAAGCTGATGTTTACCCCCCTGCTGCTGCCATTTCTGATTGAGCAGCGCAGGCCAGCTCTGCTCCGCCGGCATCTGATAACCCGCACTCAGGCTGTCGCCCAGTACCAGCAGGGTCTGGGCCTGCACCGATGACACTAGGCAGCACAAGGCAAACAGGAAACGCGTCATGAATTCAACTCCCATTATCAACGTCAAGGGCCTGGGCAAGACAGTGCGCCTGGGCCAGGAAAGCCTCACCATCCTTGAAGGGATCGACCTGCAAGTCAATAGCGGCGAAACGGTGGCGCTGGTCGGCGCCTCCGGCTCCGGCAAGTCCACCCTGCTGGGACTGCTGGCCGGGCTGGATCTGCCGAGCCAGGGGGATATCGAGATCCTCGGCCAGTCGCTGCTGCAGCTGGACGAAGAGGGGCGTGCCCGGCTGCGGGCCGAGCAGGTCGGCTTTGTGTTCCAGTCCTTCCTGTTGCTGCCCACCCTGAGCGCGCTGGAAAACGTCATGCTGCCTGCCGAGCTGCGTGGCGAGACCCGCTGCGAGCCGCGGGCTCGCGAGCTGCTGGCGGCGGTCGGCCTCGGCGAGCGGCTGCACCATCTGCCGCCGCGCCTGTCAGGCGGTGAACAGCAACGGGTTGCCATCGCCCGGGCCTTCATGACCCGGCCCAGCCTGCTGCTGGCCGATGAGCCCACCGGCAACCTCGACAGCAAGACCGGGGAGCGGGTGATCGAGCTATTGTTCGAGCTCAACCGCGAGCATGGCACCACGCTCGTGGTGGTGACCCATGATCACGAGCTGGCTCAGCGTTGCCAGCGGCAGCTGGTGATGGCGGCGGGCCGGCTGGCGGCGGATGCGTCAGCATCCGAAGCCGCCTCTGCAGCAAGAGTCAGGGAGCTGTCATGAGTCAGTGGCGATTGGGATTCAAGTTATGGTGTGGGGAAGGCGTCAATGACAAGGGGCTGCCCGGACTGGCGCAGGTGAGGAGCACGTCATGAGTCAGTGGCGACTGGGATTCAAGTTATTGCGCCGGGAAGGATTCAACGGCGAGCTGCGCTGGTTCGTGCTGGCGTTGGCGCTGAGCGTAGCCTGCGTGCTGAGCGTGGCCCTGGTGGCGGATCGACTGGATGCCGGGCTCAAAGCCTCCGGCCGCGACTTTATCGGTGCCGACCGGGCACTGCGCTCGGCCACGCCGGCGCCGGCCGCCTGGCTCGAACAGGCGGCAAAAGCGGGTCTGGCGGTGCAGACCACGGTCAGCTTCAACAGCATGCTGTTTCATGGCGATGTCCTGCAGCTGGCCTCCATCCGCGCCGTGCCCGAGGATTTCCCCTTCTACGGCAAGCTGGAGCTGAGCCCCCAGCGGGCGCCGGCGCCCGGCGAGATCTGGCTCTCCGCCCGGGTGATGCAGTTGCTGGCGGCCAAGCCGGGGGATGCGCTGGAAGTGGGCAATACGGTGCTCAAGGTGGGGGGAGTACTGGGTCAGGAGCCGGATCAGGGCTTCAGCCCCTTCCTGCTGGCGCCGCGGGCGCTGATCCACAGCGCCGATGTGGAGGCGACCGGTGCCCTGTTGCCGGGTAGCCGCCAGCAGTGGCGCTACCTGTTTAAAGGCACTCGCGAGCAGGTGGCCGACTATGAACGCTGGCTCAAACCCAGACTCAAGGCGGGACAGAAGCTGATCAAGCCGGACGACCAGGGCTCCCAGGTGGGCCGCTCGCTGGCCAATGCCGAGCGCTTCTTCCGGCTCGCCTCCCTGGCGGGAGTGCTGCTGGGAGCGCTGGCCATGGGCATTGCGGTGCGTCACTTCGCCGAGCGCCAGACCAACATGGTGGCGCTGCTCAAGACCCTGGGGGCCTCCCGTCGCTCGCTCTGGCAGTTGATGGGCACCCTGCTGCTGTCGCTGACGCTGGTCGGCGCCCTGCTCGGTCTGGTGGCGGGCAGCGCCATGCAGTGGCTGACCCTGCACCTGCTGGGCAACCTGCTGCCAGCTGATCTACCACCGCCGTCGTGGCGACCCTTTGCGCTGGGGTTGGCGGTGGCCTTCTTCATCACCCTGCTGCTGGCCTTCGTGCCCTTCCTGCGCCTGCTCAGGGTGCCGCCACTGCGGGTACTGCGGCGCGAGCTGGAGGCGGGGATCCCGCCCTGGCTGGCGTTGCCGGTGGCACTGCTTGGCCTGTTTGGGCTGGTGTGGGGCTTCACCGCCGATGCGACCCTGGCGCTGGGGCTGATCGGCGGCATGGGCCTGCTGATGGGGCTGCTGGCGCTGATCGCCTCCTTGCTGCTGCGGCTGGGGCGCCGGGTGCAGGGGCCCCACGCGCTGCGGCTGGCCATCAGCCATCTTTCCCGCGAGCGGGGCAGCGGCCTGTTCCAGCTGGCGGGCTTTGCGCTGGCACTCATGCTGTTCGGTCTGCTGTGGGCGGCGCGGGTCGACCTGCTCGGCGAGTTCTCGGCTAGGCTGCCGGCGGATGCCCCCAACCGCTTCCTGGTCAACGTGGCAGACGGAGAGCGGGAGGGGATCCTGGCCGATCTGCGCCAGGCGGGAGCCGTGACCTCGGACTTCTACCCCATGGTGCGCGGCCGGCTGGTCAGCATCGCCAGCGAGGCGGTGCGCGACACGGATGAAGATGGCCGCGAAGGGGTCAATCGCGAGCTCAACTTCACCACCACCGCTACCCTGCCGCCGGACAATACCCTGACCGCAGGACGCTGGCTGGATGGTCCCGGCCAGGTATCGGTAGACAAGGACCTGGCCAAACGGCTCGACATCGCCCTTGGCGACACCCTGGGCTTTACCATCGAGGGGCGCAGCTTCAAGGCGCAGGTGACCAGCCTGCGGGCCATCAAGTGGGACAACATGCGGCCCAACTTCTACATGATCTTCTCGCCGGACGTGCTGGCTCCCTTCTCCCAGACCTGGCTCGGCAGCTATCGTCTGCCGGAGCAGGGGCGGGTGGCCGAAGTTGAGCTGATCCGCCGGCACCCCACGGTGAGCCTGATCGATGTGGACGATTTGATCGTGCGGCTGACGGCGGTATCGGATCAGGTGAGCCGGGCGCTGGGGCTGATGCTGGGGCTGGTGACGGTAGCGGCGCTGCTGGTGCTGCTGACCCAGACCCAGGCCAGCATGGCCCATCGACGCCGGGAGCTGCTGCTGATGCGCACCCTGGGGGCCGGCAGCGAGCTGCTTCGGAAGATGCTGCGCTGGGAGCTGGTCGCCAGCGGCCTGCTGGCGGGGCTGTGCGCCGCCATGGTGGTCGAGCTCTGTTCCCTCGGCCTGCAGTGGTGGTGGTTCGAGGGGCAGTGGCAGTTCCACTGGGCCATCTGGGCCGGTCTGCCGTTGCTGGGGGCCGTGCTGGTGACGCTGGCGGGGCAGGGTATGCAGCGCCAGCTGCTGGCGGGCACCCTGAGCGATCGGCTGCGTGGATTGGGACAGGGCCTGCTCTGATCACCGCATCCTGTGCGGATGCCGCAAGGCGCAATAACAATCAGCCCGGTCAATGGCCGGGCTGATTGTTATCCGGTTGGCCGATGAACTCGGTCAGCGGGCAGTGCTGAGCAGATTGGCAAGGGCCTGGGGCAGCGCCGGATAGGTGAAGTGGAAGCCGGCCTGTTGCAGACGGGTCGGCAGCACCCTCTGGCCGGTGAGCAGCAGATCGGCCGCTTCGCCCATCAGCAACTGCAGCAAGGGGGCCGGCACGAAGAAGAGGTGCGGCCGGTGCAGGGTGCTTGCCAGAGTCTGGCTGAACTCGCGGTTGCTGACCGGTTGCGGCGCCGTGCCGTTGAACAGGCCGTCGCACTCGTCGTGCTCCAGCAGGAACAGGATGGCGCGCACCAGATCCTGGATGTGGATCCAGCTCATGATCTGGTTCCCCGTGCCCATGGGGCCACCGAGGCCGACGTGATAGGGAGGCAACATTTTGGGCAGGGCGCCGCCGTCGGTGCCGAGCACCAGCCCGATGCGCACGATACAGACCCGGGTATGCTTGCTGCGGGCCTCGCGGGCCAGGGTTTCCCATTGCTGACAGAGCTGATGGGTGAATTCGTCGTGAGGAGTCTGGCACTGCTCGTCCAGCGGTTCATCGCCCTGACGGCCATACCAGCCGATGGCGGAGGCGTTGATCAGCACCCTGGGCGGCGTATCGGAGAGCTTGACCAGGTCGACCAGCTGTTCGGTCAGCAGCCAGCGGCTGTCACACAGCAACTGCTTGCGCCGCTCGCTCCAGCGGCCGTTGGCGATGGGCTCCCCCGCCAGGTTGATGACCGCGTCCACGTCGTTGAGGTTGTCGAGCCGATCCAGGCTGTCGAGCAGCTTGACGTCGTGGCCGAGCAGATCATAGGCGCGGCTGCCCTGGCGGGTCAGCACCAGCACCTCGTGAGCCACCTTGAGATGGGCCACCAGACGGCGACCGATGAAGCCTGTCCCTCCCGTGATCAATATTTTCATATGCAGACTCCCTGACGCTGTTGGCTCTACTCTAGTGGGCTGGCACCAGATGAACAAGCAGCTGTTTTTGCAAAGATTATAATCGTCACAGCAGGTATCTGGCGCATCGCGCCAGGGGGCGTGCAGCGAACACTGCGAGCATGCGAAGGGATGGCTGCGACTGCCGCTGTCGCCCCGCTGCAGACGCGATATAGTGTTGGTCAGAGCGCCCCGCTCTGCCGTCAGAGTTATCAGAAAGGCTTGTCAGAGAAGGGGATAGGAGTAGACTCGTCCGCTTTTTCACCGTTGCCGCGAGGGTGGGTATGCCGTTTCGTCGTTTGAGGTTGCGCCAGTTTTATACCAGGCTGGGGGCGGCGTTGCTGGCCGGCCTGCTCCCCTTGCTGCTCGGGGTATTGATCGTCTCCTGGCAGACCTTTGCCGGCATGAAGCAGGATGCCGAAGAGCGCCTGCTCCATGCCAGGGAGATGCTGGAGCGTACCCTGGATCACGCCCATCAGGCGGCGGCCATGGTGCAGGGCAGCGTGGGGCGTCCCTGCGAGGAGGTGGTGCAGGGGCTGCGGGATCAGGTGGCGACCGTGCCGGACGTGCGCACCGTCAACCTGGCCAAAGGGGAAGTGGTCTACTGCTCTTCGCTCTACGGCCCCTATCAGGGGCCCTTCAAGCTGGCCGATTATGCCAATGGCCAGCTGGATCTGATGCGGGGCAATCCGGTGACGCCGGGGCGGCCTCTGGTGGTCTATCGCCAACCGGTGGGGGAGTACAGCGTGCTGGTCGGCATCGACGGCTACTACCTGCACAATATTCTCGACATGCTCAGCCGAAACTCGCCGCTGACTCTGGTGATCGGGGCGCAGAGCATGCTGGCCGACGGCCAGATCCACGACGAGGTGCCGCCTGTGGCGCTGGGGTCGCTGGAGCAGACCTCCGGCAAGTATCCGTTTCGGGTGGTCACGGATCTCTCCCACGACGAGTACGGCAGCCATATCTGGAACTACTCTCGGGCCAGTCTCATCATCTACCCATTGCTCGGTCTGCTGGCGGGCTGCCTGGTCTACTGGCTGGCCGGCCGTTCGACTTCGCCCTCCCAGGAGCTGCGGCGAGCGCTGGATCAACGGGAGTTCATCCCCTACCTGCAACCCGTGGTGACCGGTGATGACGCCCACTGGAGCGGCTGCGAGGTGCTGATGCGCTGGCAGCATCCGCGTCAGGGCCTCATCTCGCCGGATCGCTTCATTCCGCTGGCCGAGGACAGCGGCCTCATCGTGCCCATGACCCGGCTGCTGATGGAGCAGGTGCGCGAGCAGTTCGCCGACCGGGTGCACAGCTTGCCCAGAGGGTTCCACTTCGGCTTCAACATCAGCGCCAGCCACTGCAAGGACATGAGCTTGCTGGAGGATTGCCGCGACTTCATCAACGCGTTTCGGGAGAACCCCATCAAGCTGGTGCTGGAGCTGACCGAGCGGGAGCTGATCGTGGCGGACGAGACGACCGACCGCTTGTTTGCCGAGCTGCATCAGCTGGGGGTCTTCATCGCCATCGACGACTTCGGTACCGGCCACTCCAGCCTCACCTATCTGCAGCAGTTTCAGGTCGATTTTCTCAAGATCGATCAGAGCTTCGTCGGCATGATCGGCTCCGATGCCCTCTCCAGCCACATCGTCGAGAACGTCATCGATCTGGCGACCCGGCTCGGTCTGCTGCTGGTTGCCGAAGGGGTGGAGAACGAGGTGCAGGCCGCCTATCTGCGGGCGCGTCAGGTGAATTTCCTGCAGGGCTATCTGTATGGCAGGCCGATGCCGATGAAGGAGTTTGCCGGCCTGCTGGCGCAGGGCTGAGCCAAATTTCGCGCATAAAAAAACCAGCGACCGAGGTCGCTGGTTTTTTTTCACCCCGAGGCTGGTCAGAGCATGCGGGCGAGGGCACGGCACAGACGCTTGACCCCCTCCTCGATGGTGGCTTCATCCACGCAGGAGAAGCTCAGGCGCAGGGTGTTCTGGATCTCGGGGCGCACGTAGAAGGGGGCGCCCGGTACGAAGGCCACCTTCTCCTTGATCGCCTCGTCAAACAGCGCCATGGCGCTGACACTGGCGGGCAGGGTCAGCCAGAGGAACATACCACCCTCGGGCCGGGTGTAGCTGACGCCGGGCGGGCAGTGACGGGCCAGGGCGGCCTCCATGGCGGCACGCTGGCGGCCATAGACCTCCTTGATCTTCTCCAGATGGGCATCCAGCGAGTTGTCGATCAGGAAGCGGTGCAGCACCTGCTGGCTGAAGGCGTTGCTGTGCAGGTCGGTGGCCTGTTTGGCGATGGTGACCTTCTTGCGCAGCCAGTCCGGCACCAGCATCCAGCCGAGACGGAAGGCCGGGACGACGGTCTTGGAGAAGGAGCCGAGCAGCACGGTATTGTTCGGCGCCAGCTTGGCGATGGGGGGCAGGTGTTCGCCCTCGAAGCGCAGCTCGCCATAGGGGTCGTCTTCCACCATCAACAGCTCGTGGCTGAGCAGTCGCTCGGCCAGCGCCTCGCGGTTGGCACGGTTGTAGGAGACGCCGCTCGGATTCTGGAAGTTGGGCACGCCGTACAGCAGCTTGGCGTTGGAGCCGCTCGCCAGCAGCGCATCCAGCGCCGCCAGATCCAGCCCCTCTTCACCCAGGGTGATGGGCTTGAAGGCCGGTTGATAGACGGAGAAGGCCTGGATGGCGCCAAGATAGCCCGGCTCCTCGATGATGAGATCCTGCCCCTCGTCGATCAGCACCTTGCCCAGCAGATCCAGCGCCTGCTGGGAACCGCTGGTGATGAGGATGTTGTCCGGATTGACCTGCATGCCGTGGCGGGCCAGATAGCGGTCGGCGATGTACTGGCGTAGCGGGGCGAAGCCCTCGGTGGCGGCATACTGCAGGGCTGCGGCGCCCTGCTCGCGCAGCACATCCTGGCAGGCCTGGTCGATGGCCTTGACTGGGAACAGGTGTGGATTGGGCAGGCCGCCGGCGAAGGAGATGATCTCCGGATTGGCGGCGACCTTGAGGATCTCGCGGATGAAGGAAGGCTCTACCTTCTCGAAGCGCTGGGCAAAAAACGGCTGCATAGGATTCTCTCTGGCATGGTGAGCGGTCGCTCCATTCGACCGCCAAGTTATCCGTTTGTATCAGATTTAAAAAATGAGGCAATGGCTGTAACAAAAATCGATAAAAAAGGGCAGGTTTGGCACCTGCCCGAATTTTATCGGTCGGGGACGGCCATGGGGCGCAAAAGCCCCGGCGTGACCCGTTACAGTCCCGGCTCCTTGAGGAAGCGGATCATCAGCTCGGTGTTGGCACCGAGCTGCTGTTGCACCCGGCCCGGGAACAGTTCGGCCATCTTGTCGAGGCGGTCATACTGGGTATGCCAGATCTTGCCCCACTGGGTTTCGCTGTCCCGATCGCAGGCGCTCTTGGTGGCATCGTCGTAGCAGTCCCACAGCGCCGGATTGGTGGTCTGGGAGTAGCCGTCGTAGCCATCCGCCCCGTTGATGGTGAAGTTGGTGGCCTCCACGTAGGCGATGGGCACCCCGAGGCAGGCGAACGGCGCATGATCGGACCAGCTGCCGGTCTCCCCTTCCGGGTAGCCGCTGTAGCTGGGGTGAATGGCAAACGGGGTGGCGGTCTGCTTGGAGATGGCCAGCAGGCGATCCCGCACCTTGGGATCGAAGCTGTAGCGGCTCGGATCGGCGCAGTTGTACTCGGCCACGTCGGAGTGGGCCGAGTGGACGTAGACGATGTCGCCCCCGGCGATGGTGTCGTAGTTCACCATCGCCAGCAGCTTGGCGACGGCGGCGCTGTCGAGGCTGGCGGCATAGGCTTTGGAGCCGTTGAGGCCGTTCTCCTCGGCGCCGAAGAATGCAAAGCGTACCGTGTAGGGCAGGGTCTGCCCCTTGAGCGCTTCGGCCACCGCCAGCAGGGCGGCGACGCCAGCACCGTTGTCGGTGGCCCCCTCGGAGCCCTTCTTGTCGCCGGTGCTGTCATAATGGGCACCGATCAGGATCACCTTGTCGCTGCTGCCCTTGAGCTCGGCGACCAGGTTCTGGGAGGTCTTGCTGGCCCCGCTCTTGGTGTAGGTGAAGGGCTGGTTCTGCACCTCGTAGCCCCAGCCGGCCAGGTGGTCCTGGATCCAGGCGGCGGCGCGGGTCTCGGCCTCGCCGCCGGTGGGTCTGGCGCCGATCCCCTCGGCGGTGGAACTCAGCTGCACCAGGTATTCATAGGCCTGCTCGGCGGCGGAGGGGGCCTGTGAATCGTTGCTGGAGGTGTTGCACCCGGCCAGCAGGGCTGTGATGGCAAGCGCCAATGCGGTGTGTTTCATACTGCAATCCTTTGTTGTGTATGGTTTTATTTGCGCAGGTCAGCATGCACCCGGCGCCTGGCAGATTCTGTGAAGGGGGTGGCATTTGTCAATCGCGGTGGCGGAATTGGTCAGTGGCGGGGGATTTGTTGCGCGAAACACTTGCGCCCTGAGCCTATCTTGGGATAATTCGCTACCCTGTTTCGCCGAGCGATGAAATGACGAACAAGTTCGCGTTCGTCGGCGAGGTGGAACGATGAAACAACGAGCAATTCATCTCGGTCGTCTGTGATCAGCACGACGAGATAACGAGCAATCCATTTATGTGGTCTGTGACCCAGACCGATGCAATAACGAGCAATTTGATTATGCCAGTGACCCAAGATGTGTTTAACGAAGACGGCAAGTTCATGCGCAAGATCCGCAGCTTTGTCCGTCGCGAAGGCCGCCTGACCAAAGGGCAGGAGAAGGCCCTGGAAGAGCTCTGGCCGGTCATGGGTATCGATTTCGCACCGGAGCCGCTCGATCTGGTTGCCCTGTTTGGCCGCGAGGCCCCGGTGGTGCTGGAAATCGGCTTCGGCATGGGCGCCTCCCTGGTGGAGATGGCCAAGAATGCCCCCGAGAAGAACTTCATCGGCATCGAAGTGCACTCGCCGGGTGTCGGTGCCTGCCTCGGTACCGCCCAGGAGGCGGGAGTCACCAACCTGCGTGTCATCTGCCACGACGCGGTCGAGGTGCTGGAGCACATGATCCCGAACGGCTCGCTCGCCTGCCTGCAGCTGTTCTTCCCGGATCCCTGGCACAAGAGCCGTCACCACAAGCGCCGCATCGTGCAGCCGGCCTTTGCTCAGGACATCCGCCAGAAGCTGGCCATCGGTGGCGTGTTCCACATGGCCACCGACTGGGAAAACTACGCCGAGCACATGCTGGAAGTGATGAGTGCCGCCGAGGGGTATGAGAACACCTCTGCCACCGGCAACTGGGTGCCGCGTCCAGACTGGCGCCCGCTGACCAAATTCGAACAACGTGGCCACCGTCTCGGCCACGGGGTTTGGGATCTGATTTTCAAACGTGTCAACTAACTGAAGGAGCTATCATGGCCAATCGTAGCCGCCGCCTGCGCAAGAAACTGCGCGTCGATGAATTCCAGGAAATGGGCTTCGACATCAGTTTCAACTTCCCGGTCGGTACCGCCGAAGAGACCATCGATGCGGTAGTCGACGCGATGATCGATGAAGTGATCGAACCCCGCAAGCTGGCCTTCGCCGGCTCCGGTCACCTGGCCTGGGAAGGGATGATCTGCACCCAGCAGCTGGGCAAATGCAGCGAAGAAGACCGCGCCGCCGTCAAAGCCTGGCTGGAAGGCAAGGGGATGGAAGCCGTGGTGGTCACCGAGCTGTTCGACCTCTGGTACGGTGAACCGGCCTGATGACAGGCTGGCTGTGGCAGGCGCCCCGGTGTCGACAGCCTGCGACAGCAGATAGACAAGTCCCGCCGCTGGCGGGATTTTTGTCGGTGGTGATGGGATCGCCACGTTAGTTATGGAATCGCTTATGGTGTTGTCATCCGAATTACTGGCCAGCATCCTGGATGAGGTGCGCCCGCTGCTCGGACAGGGCAAGGTGGCCGACTACATTCCGGCGCTGGCCCAGGTGCCGGCCGACCGGCTCGGGATCGCCGTCTGTACCGTGGAAGGGGAGCTGTTCACCGCCGGTGACGCCAGCGAGCCCTTCTCCATCCAGAGTATCTCCAAGGCCCTCAGCCTGACGCTGGCACTCACCCTCTATCAGGAGGAGGAGATCTGGGCCCGGGTCGGCAAGGAGCCCTCCGGCCAGCCCTTCAACTCCCTGGTGCAGCTGGAATTCGAGCAGGGTATTCCCCGCAACCCCTTCATCAATGCCGGTGCCCTGGTGGTGAGCGATCTGCTGGAGACCCGCCTTACCGCGCCGCGCCAGCGTACCCTGGAGCTGGTGCGCCGCCTCTCGGGCAACCCGGCCATCATGGCGGATCAAGTGGTGGCCCGCTCCGAATATCAGCACTCTGCCCGCAACGCGGCCATCGCCTATCTGATGAAGGCGTATGGCAATTTCGAGAACGAAGTGGACAAGGTGCTGCAGAGCTACTTCAATGCCTGTGCGATCCGCATGAGTTGCGTCGATCTGGCGCGGGCATTCATCTATCTGGCCAATCGCGGGGTGCCGCTGGGCGCGACGACCCCCTTGCTGCCGGCCCGCACCACCAAACAGGTCAACGCCCTGCTCGCCACCTGCGGCCTCTATGACGAGGCGGGGGATTTTGCCTATCGGGTCGGCATGCCGGGCAAATCCGGGGTCGGTGGCGGTATCATCGCCCTGATCCCGGGGGAGTTGTGTGTCTGTGTCTGGTCGCCCGAGCTCAACAAGGCGGGCAACTCGCTGGCGGGCACGGCTGCGCTGGAACTGCTGGCCGAGCGTCTGGGCCGCTCCATTTTTTAACCTTGTCACTCTGAATCGAGAGATCACCATGAAACGAATAATGAGCTTGTTACGGGCCACCCTGGCAACCTTGCTGCTCTGGCATGCCCTGCCGACCCTGGCTGCCGAACTGCCACCGCTTTCGCTGGCGGATGCCAACGCCAAGCAGGCGGTCATTCTGGATACCCGCGCCAGTTACTTCTATCAGGGCTGGCCGATGGAGGGCGAGCAGCAGGGCGGCCACGTGGTCGGCGCCGAGAACCTCTCCGCCGAGTGGAAGTACAGCGATGAGGAGTGGCCGGCGGCACTGGCGACCAAGGGGCTGAAGGCCGATCGGCCGGTGGCGCTCTACGGTGCCCCGCGCGAGGTGGCCGAAGTGGCTCGTCTGCTGCGCCAGCAGGGCATCAAGCAGCTGTTCGAGCTGCAGGGCTGGAAAACTGCGCCGCGCGAGCATCTGGCCCGCTGGCAGCAGCTGGTCTATCCGCGCTGGCTGGCCGACCTGCAGGAAGGCAAGCCGGTGGTGGCTGCGCCCAAGGGCGACTGGAAGCTGTTCGAGGTAGCGTGGGGTTCACCCAAGGCCTATCTGCTGAGCCACATCCCGGGTGCCGGCTATATCGACACCAACCGGCTGGAAGAGGAACCGCTGTGGAACAAGGTCTCTGACGAGGCGCTCAAGGCGCTGCTGCTGGAGAACGGCATCCGCCATGACACCACCGTCATCCTCTACGGCCGCAACACCATGGCGGCGGCCCGTGCGGCCCACCTGATGATGTATGCCGGCGTGCAGGACGTGCGGCTGCTGGACGGCGGCCTGGATGCCTGGTTCGTGCAGCATCTGCGCACCGAGACCGGGCTGGCCAACAAGTTCACTCCGGCCAAGGAGTTCGGCGTCGCCATCCCGGCCCATCCCGAGTACTACACCACCCTGAGTCAGGCCAAGGAGCTGCTCAAGCAGCCCGACGGCGCCCTGGTCAGCGTGCGCACCTGGGACGAGTTTGTCGGCAACACCTCCGGCTACAGCTATATCAAGCCGAAGGGCGACATTCCCGGCGCCAAGTGGGGTCGTGGTGGTGTCGATGCCAACAGCATGAGCGACTTCCACAACCCGGACGGCACCATGAAGCCGGCCCGCGAGATCCTCGCCATGTGGGACGAGTGGAATATCGAGCCGACCCAGCAGGCCGCCTTCTACTGCGGCACCGGCTGGCGCGCCTCCGAGGCGTTCTTCTACGCCTGGCTGATGGACTGGAAGCGGATCAGCGTCTACGACGGCGGCTGGTACGAGTGGAGCGCCGATCCCAAGAACCCCATAGTGACCGGCGAGCGCAAGCCCGCCAAGTAATCGACGACGATGACAAAACAGGCCGGACCCATGTCCGGCCTTTCTTTTCCAGACTGGTCGGGAAGAGTCCATCCTCAGTGGCTAACTGACTGATTCTTTAAGTGGATCTTGTTACGGTAACCAGAGTTAACGGTGCTCATCTGGTTGAACTAGGCTTCAGACACCACCCTCGTGGTGAGGGTGACGCGGGAGGCAAAACAGGCGATGAAGCAACTGATGATGATCCTGGTGTGTGCCCTGGCACTGGTGGCGTGCAGCTCCCAGTACATCATGAGCACCAAGGATGGCAAGATGATCACCACCGACAGCAAACCCAAGCTGGACGAGAGCACCGGCATGTACCGCTATTACGATACCGAAGGGCGGGAGGTGATGATCAAGAAGGATGACGTCACCCAGATCATGGAGCGTTGAGGCTCTCCTCAAGCAACAAGGGCTGCCCGCGGGCAGCCCTTGTCATTTTCAGCCCTCACACCGTCTGGGGCACCTGGCGGTTCACCTGACCCACGAACAGCTGGTGGAAGCGGGAGTGGGAGTTGGCCAGCAGGCTCACCGGCGAGCCCTGTTCCACCACGGTGCCGGCCTCCATCACCACCACCCGGTCCACCGACAGCAGCGGCTCCAGATGGTGGGCGATCACCAGATAGCTGGCCTCGGGCCGGTAGCGATAGAGCAGCTCCGCCATCTTGCGCATACCGATGTGATCGAGATCCGAGGTGGCCTCGTCCAGCACGATGAGCGGGCGGCGTGACAGCAGGATGCGGGCGATCACCAGCAGCTGGGTCTCACCGGCGGAGAGCTGCAGCTTGTCGAGCTCCTCGTCCAGCCGGCCGGCGCAGCGCTCGGCCAGCCCGACCCGGGCCAGCGCCTGTTCCAGTGCCGCATCGTCGTGCTCGGTCAGGGGGGCCAGATTGGCACGCAGGGTACCGAAGAAAGTGAGCGGGATCTGGGAGACGGTGTCGTAGAGATCGCGCACCGCCTCCGGGGCCAGCCGGGACAGCGGTTGCTCGCCGTAGTAGATCTCCCCCTGGGAGGCGGGATACATGGCCTGCAGCACCCCCAGCAGCGAACTCTTGCCGGCGCCGGTGCGGCCGCACACGCCGACCTTCTCGCCGGGGGCCAGCTCGAAGTTGACCTTGTGCAGCGCCCACTGGCTGGCCTGCGGATAACGCAGCCCCAGGTTGTCGAAGCGCACAGCAGGGTGAGGGGTGGCGAGGGCCTCCCCCTCCTGACGCTCGCTCTCTATTTCACTGTATTCGCGCACCCGCTCCACCGCGTTCATCACCTGCTCCACCTCGGCGAAGGTGCGGATGAGGGAGTTGAGCATGGCGGAGGCGGTAAAGGCGTAGGTGATGGCCACGGCCCCCAGCAGCGAGCTGTTGCCAAAGGCCACCATCAGCGCCACGGCGCCCACCAGGGCGGCGGAGAGCAGGGTCTGGTGCATGCCGAGCCAGCGGTTGATGGAGGTGGTGGTGTACCAGCTGCGCAGGTTGTTGTCATAGTGCAGCAGCACCTGATCCAGCGCGAAGCGCTCGGCCCCGGCCAGGCGCAGGGCGGGGGCGCCACGGATGGTCTCGCTGATGCTGATGTAGAGCGGCGAGCGCAGCACCGATGCCTGTCGCCGCAGCTTGAGCTGCACCGCCCGGTAGCGGCGCTGCAGCACGTAGAGGGCCCAGCCTACCAGGGGGGCGATGAGCAGCAACAGCGGCATGTTGACGCCGATCACCACCACCTGCAGCGCCACCGACACCAGCATGCCGAACAGCCCCATCAGCATCGACAGCAGGATCTCCTGAGCTTCCCCCAGATCCCGATCGAAGCGGTTGAGGATACGCCCCTGCGGCACCTTGTCGAAGAAGGCCATGGGGGCACGGCTGATGCGCCCCAGCATGCCGTCGAACAGGGTCCAGGCCAGCTTGAGGCCGAGTTTGTAGTTGATGACCCGCACCACCATGATGCAGGTGAGAGAGCCTGCCCCCAGCAGCACATAGATGCCGAGCAGCTCGCTCACTCCGGTCACCCCGGCCTTGCCGCCGAGCCAGAGATCCGAGGCGATGCGCAGCCCCTCCTGGCCCAGGGTGAGCAACAGGGCGAGCAGGATGGCGCCGGGGGCGGCCAGACGCTGCCACATGAAGCCGAACAGCCCCCAATCCACCTTGCCCTCCACCACCTTCTCCTCGCTGAACTGCTCCGCCTCCTGAGGCGGCACCGGCGGGGTGGGGCGGGGATGCTGGATGAGATCCGCCAGCTGGTGGGCATCGAGCTCCACCAGTCGGCCCTGCTCGATGCGGATCACCCGATCGCAGTGGGCCAGCACGTCCGGATCGTGGCTCACCAGCAGCCGGGTCGGCCCTGGCTTGAAGGCGAGCCCCTGCTCCAGCACCTGGGCCGAGACGATGGGGTCGAGTGCCGAGAGCGGGTTGTCCAGCAGCAGGATGTCGGCCTGGGCGTAAAGGGCGCGAGCCAGCGCTACCCGCTGTTGCTGGCCGCCGGAGAGGCGGGTGCCGAGCTCGCCCACCAGGGTCTGGTCGCCGTGGCTGAGCAGGGTGAGGTCGGCGCCCAGCGCACAGGCCCCCAGTACCCAGCGATAGCGCTCGCCATGCCAGGGCTGACCGAACAGGATGTTGTTGCGGACGGTGTCGTTCATCAGCCAGGGCTTGTGGCCCAGATGGGCGACCCGGCCGTGGCGACGGATGCTGCCCTCGAAGCCGTTGTCGAAACCGGCGATGAGGTGCAGCAGGCAGCTCTTGCCCGCCCCGGTAGCTCCGGTGATCCCCACCAGTTCCCCCGGCTCGATGTGCAGGCTGATCCCCTCCAGCACCGGTTTTTGCTGGTGCAGGGCGGTGACGTTGTCGAGCCGCAGGCCGCCCACCGGCAAGCTGGGGTCGGTGAGATCCCGGTGCTGCTCGGGGCTGTTGAGGAACTCGCACAGCCGGTTGAAGCCGGTGTTGAAGTTGATCAGGGTGCGGATGAGGTAGGGCAGCCGCATCATGGGGATGCGCAGCACGGTGAACAGGGCGATGGTGGTGAACACCTGGGGCAGGGTGAGCTCTCTGCCCGAGACCAGATAGGTGGTGAAGGTGGCCAGGGTCACCAGCAGCGGGGTGCTCAGCATCAGGCTCTCGTTGATGGCATCGAGCCTGAGCACCCGCCCCAGCACCCCCAGCTCCTGCTGGCGCTTGTGGCCGGCGGCCCGGGTGAAGAAGGCGCCGAGCCCGTTCTGGCGCACCAGCCGCAGCTTCTTGATGTACTCCGCCAGGATGCCGTTGCGCTCGTCCTGCTGACGCTTGAGCTGCTGCTCCTGCTGGTTCATGCGGCGCACCACCCGGGTGGAGATGAGCAGCAGCAGAGTGAGCACGGCGAAGCCGACCAGGCCGGCGCTGCCCACCTGCCACACCAGCAGGGCGATGGTGCCGAGCAGCTGCAGCAGCATGGTGAGCGGCATGGCGGGGTCCGCAAGAATCCAGGTAATGTCCCACACGTCCCGGTTGATGAGGTTCTGCACCCGGCCACCGGCCCGGTCGTCGAAGCTCTTGCCACCCAGCTTCATCACCTTGGCGAGCAGGGACTCGGCCAGCAGGCGGCGGATGGGCACGTGCATCTTGAGTGCCAGCTGCAGCGAGTGCTCCGCCAGCATGCCGGAGGCGAGTACCGAGGCAAACAGGGCGAACGCCAGCAGCAATTTTTGCTCGGTGGGGGCGCCGGCACCGAGCTGGGTCATGCTGTGGTTGAGCAGCCAGGGGCTGGCCAGGGTCGCCAGCATGCCGAGCATTTGCAGCAGGGTGAGCAGGCCAATGCGCCCGCGGTAATGGCGCCAGATGAAGGCGGTGATGGGCCAGGGGCGCACCGGCTGGGCGGCGGTGAGTGCGAGGAAGGCGTCGGCACGGCCATCGCGCCTGTCTTCCGGCAGCAGAGGATAGAGATCGTCGAGGTTGACCTGGGGCTCGCTCAGCCCCTTGCGCTGCAGCGGGCCGGTCCAGTGATAGAAGAGGCGGCTCAGCCAGCCGGCCGAGATTTCCGGATGATCCAATGGGTGTCCTTATTATTTTGTGCTGCTTCCAGAGGGGCGGGGCGACTCATGGGTCGCCCTCGATATTGTCGTCTTGCTGCGGGTGCGAGCCCGGCGGGATCAGCGATCCCGATTCATGCGGATGAGCCGATCCAGGATCTGCTCACCATCGACCCGCAGGCCGTTGTGTTCGTATTCGTTGGTGATCCAGGCGCGGCTGTTGCCAAGCCCCTTGAGGGTGTCGCGGCAGTAGTCGAACTCCACGTACATGTCCTCGGCGTAGACGGCGCAGGCCACCGGCACGGTGTTGCGGGCCAGCTGCGCCGGGTCGTAGAGGGGGCCCCAGTCCGCTTTCTGGGCCAGCAGGTGAGCGGCCTCCTTCAGCGGGATGAGCTCGCGGAACTGCTCGAACATCCAGGGGAAGATCATCTCGCCGGTGAAGGCGAAATCCTTGCCCGGTGCCCAGGCCAGGGCCGGGTATTCGCTTCTTACCCGCTCGGCCGCCCAGTTGCTGGCGCTTTCTTCGCAATAGATGGACTCGTGCAGGATGGCGAACACCGGGTTGGTGTTGAACGGCTGCATCGCCTGCACTTGGTAGAGGAAGGCGGGGTTGAGCCGCTCGCCGATGAAGGCGTCTTCCAGCAGATAGTAGAGCTCCTCGAAGGCGCCGCTGGCCCCCAGATCCAGCCCCTGCTGCTGCAACTGCTCCACCGTCAGGCGCTGGCCGTTGGGCAGGCGCACCTCATGGCTGTGCAGGTGGTTGGCCAGCCGGTTGGCGATGGCCTGGGCGTGGGGGAAACGGGCGAAGAAGGCGCGGTTCTTGTCCGCCACCCGCTGGTAGGTGGCGCGGTAGACCTCGTCGGCACGGCGGCCGATGGGGGCCACCCCGCCGGTGAGGTAGACCTCGTGCAGACTGTCCGGGAACAGGGAGAGGTAGGTGAGGCTGCAAAAACCACCGAAGCTCTGGCCGAGCAGGCTCCAGGGGCGCCCCGGGCTAAGCACCTCGCGAATGTACTCGGTGTCGCGCACTATGCTGTCGGCGCGAAAATGGCCGAGGTACTCCGCCTGCTGTGGGGCGGTGAGCTGGGCCAGCGCCTCGGCGCTGATGGGGCTGGAGTGGCCGGTGCCGCGCTGATCGAGCAGCAGCACCCGAAACTCCTGCAGGGCCCGCTTGATCCAGCCGCTGTCGGCGGTCGGACGCGGGGCACCAAAGCCGGGCCCGCCCTGCAGGAACAGCAGCCAGGGCAGATCGTCGTGCAGCCGGTCCTGGCGACAGAGGGTGCGGCCGAACAGGGTGAGGGTCTCCTCGTCATCCGGTCGCTGGTGGTCGAGGGGCACGGTGAAGAAGCGGGGCTCGCAATGGATGCCATCCAGCACATAACGCAACGGGCTGCTCATCTGGGGTCTCCCTGAGGGTAGGAAAATCGTCGGCCTCATCATAGCCCCGGCGTGGGAACGGGTCACGCCGGTTTTCCAAATTGTTAACATTGTCACGAAGGGAAAACGGACGGTGGCTGCGTGATGAATTTATTGTCGGCAAGGGAGTTGACGGCGCCGGGCGGCTGCACAAAGATGGCTCGCCTGCCGACGGGGCAGGGGTCGTAACAGGACGAGGTGGGCTTGATGAAGCCTAAGTGGATACGATTTCGCAAAAAAGAGAAACGGGTAAACCCGGAGGGTGTGCTGCAGACCGGCTTGCTGCTGTTCAGTGCCACCTGCGGAGCGACCCTGCTGCTGGCAACCTGCAACGGCAGCTGACCGAAATGAAAAAAGCCCGCTCGATGAGCGGGCTTTTCAAATTTGGCTCCTCCTACTGGACTTGAACCAGTGACATACGGATTAACAGTCCGCCGTTCTACCGACTGAACTAAGGAGGAATTGTGGTGCCCAGAGACGGAATCGAACCGCCGACACGGGGATTTTCAATCCCCTGCTCTACCGACTGAGCTATCTGGGCAACGGCGCGCATTAAACCCTTTCTGAACGGATGTGTCAACCGCAGGGCGCAGATAGTCGGACTGTTCGCTCGACAAGTGAGCAATCAGGGCGTTTGTTGGGCGGTTTGGCCCGTTTTCATCCTGGGCGGCAGGTCAGCAGATAAAAAAGGGGGCCTGAGGCCCCCTGGTCACAACTGTGGTACTCCTCAGTGGCGGCTGACGATGATCCGCCCGGTGCTCATGTCACGGGCCTGGCCGGTGACGCTGATCTTGAGCCCGTATTCGGGCAGCAGACGACCGGCATCCGGGATCTCCTTGCTCTGGTAGCTGCGGGAATCCTTGAACACCCGGTTCGGGGTGATCCAGAAGTCGCGCAGCAGGGAGCCGCTCGGGTGTTTCAGGTTGAGCGGCTGCTGAAAGCCCAGGCTGAAGGTGGCGTCGTGGATCTGGTAGCGGGTGCCGGCCACGGCGCCGTCGCTCCACTTGAGGGTGCGCTGATCCGCATCCACCACCCCGAGGAAGCCCTCACCCGGGTGGACGCCCACCCAGTTGTTGGCCTGGCTGTTGTCCACGTACCAGAGCAGCATGCCCGGTTCGTAGCGCATCAGCTGATCGGCCACGTTGATGTGGGCCAGCCCCTTGTCCACCCCGGCGTGGTTGCGCCACTCGGCCAGGTAGTAGTGATCCTTGGCCTCGTTGCCGTTGCTCTTCACAAAGCCGGCCAGGGTGAAGGCAGAGCTGCCCTCGGCCCCGTCGCTCAGCAGGGTGTCGCCATCGGCGAGGATCTGCAGCTCGTCCACGAACAACCCGTTTTCGGCCACGCCGCCATCGCTCTGGTATTGCAGAGTGAGGGTGACCTGCTGACCGGCCCAGGGGGTGAGATCGAACTCGGCATCGATCCAACCGTTGGAGTTGCCAGTGATGCCGATCCCGAAGCCCACCCCGTTGGGATCGTCGCTGGTGGTCAGGTTGCCCGCGATGGGCTGGCCATTGACCAGCACCCTGGCGTAGTCGTACCCCTCTTCAATCTGATACCAGGCCTTGAAGCCGAGGCTGGCGCTCTGTTTGCCGCTCAGATCCAGCTTGAGGCTCATGCGATTGTCGAGGTTGTTGCCCTTGCCGCCGTGGTATTGGTACTGGCCAGCGTAGGGCGGGTTGAGCGGGATCTGCTTGGCCGGCAGGTTGATGCGCACCACGTCGTCGTTGCGCCCCTTGTCGTTGGCCTGATCCAGCATGTAGACGTTGCCGCGGGGGCTGAGATCGGCGAGCTGCACGTTGCTGCCGTGCAGCCAGTTGCCACCGAGGGAGGCCTGCAGGAACTCCTTGGCCCAGGCGGAGAATCCGGTCGGCTCGGTGCCACCGATGACCCCGGCCCAGGAGCCGGAGGACATGATGGACCAGGTCGCCACCGGTTCCCCCTTGCCGGTGTACTTGGTGTCGTACTCGTCCGGCAGCCCCAGATCGTGGCCATATTCGTGGGCACAGACCCCCGCCGCCGCATCGATGGGCTGGATGGTGTAGTCGTAGGCGGCAAACTGGCCGCCGAAGTTCTGGCTCGGGCTGCTGGTGCCGGGGATGGGGTAGGGGGCGCCCAGATTCCAGCGATGGGCCCAGATGGCGTCTTCGCCGAGATCGCCGCCACCGGCCTCCTCGCCGACGCTGGAGTGGAAGATCATCAGGTGGTCGATGAGTCCGTCCGGCTCGTTGCGGTTGCCGTTGCCGTTGAGATCGTAGCGATCCTCCTGGTCAAACTGCGCCAGATCGATGGCAGGGTCGTTCGCTACCTGGATCAGCGCCTCCTTCACCAGCTCCCGGATGGTGTTCGGGGTGGCGTTGGCGCCGTAGTAGGCCGCGTTCTTGTCGGCGGTATACCAGCCCGCCACCTGACCGCGCACGCTGTAGCTCTGGCCGGACTGCTGCTCGTAGAACTGGCGCATGGAGATGAACCGCTCGCCGTTCGGGCCGGCATAGCCCTTGGACGAGAACAGCAGATCGTTGTAGTGCGCCGGGGTGTAATCCGGGTAGTACATCTTGGTGAGCTCGGGGCGCACGCTGTTCTTCGGGTAGTCGGGGAAGTCCACCAGGATGGCGAGGATCTTGTCCTTGCGCATCTGGCCTTGGTAGTGTTCCCGCTCGATGGCCTTGAGCAGCAGGGTGGGCACCCGATCGCCGGGACGGGCGGTGCCGTTGAGGCGGATCTTCTTGAGGATGGTCTCGCGCACCTTGCCCTCTTTCACCGCCAGGGTGCCGCTGTTGCCCTGATAGGCCCGCGATTTCTCGCGATAGTAGCTGGCGAGGGCCGCCTGCTCCTGCTCGGGGGAGGCCAGGGTGGGGATGCGGCCGCTCTTCTTGAGCATCTCCAGCACCTTCACCTCGTCGGCCAAGGGGGCATCGAACGGACCGTGGACCGGGGCGGCCATGGCCTGATTTCCAATCATAAGGGTTGAGCCGACAAGCAGGCTCATTATTGTTTTTTTAGGCATTATCTATGTGCTCCTTCACATGATAAAAAGGGAGCCTGGCTGGCTCCTCTTTCCGTACGGGCAGTGCTCCGCCCGCGTCCCTTGATACACCTCGTCCATGGCCTTTGTCACCGGGGCGCTGCTGGTGGATCCTGCTGATTTCAAACGGCTTGTTGCGAGGGTTGTGCGGTTTTCCCGTGTCTAGCTGAAGCTCCATATGGAGCAATTCATTCCCGGCAAAAGATTACGCTTTATTAACCTTTTGTGATGGCACCCCATTTGGGGTGGCCGCCGCCAGCTGCTTATCTTGGCTTGCCGCATTGAGCCAAGGTGGCTGTGCGGGTATGCTTTGCCGCAACCATGCCTGCGGGGCAGGGGCACAGCCGATACGGCACTCGCCCGCGCGGGCATTTGATACCAACACAGTCGCATCTGGGGTTAATATGAGTCTTGATATGCAAGAGTGGCGCGAAGAGACCACCGCCATCGTCAACGAGTTGCTGGCCGATGGCAGCAACCCGGATCTGGAATACGAGATTGAGCACCACTTTGCCTGCCAGGATTTCGATCTGCTGGAGAAGGCGGCGGTCGACCTGTTCAAGGCCGGTTTCGAAGTGACCGATGCCGAAGAGATGGAGCTGGATGATGGCGCCACCATCTTCTGCTTCGACGCCACCACCGAGTGCAAGCTGGACATCGAGACCATAGTCGCGGACATCGCCAAGATGTTGCCCATCCTCGAAAAATACGGTGTGGATTACGACGGCTGGGGTACCTACTTCCAGGAGTAAGGCGCCAGCTCACGCACGCGTTGCAAAAACAACAAGGCCACCCTCGGGTGGCCTTGTTGTTGCTGGCTTACTGCTCCGGCAGCTGGTAGCTGCGGGCAAACTCGGCGGGGGGCAGGGGGCGGCTGAACAGGTAGCCCTGCAGCCGATCGCAGCCGGCCTGCACCAGCCACGTTTGCTGCTCCTGCGTCTCCACCCCTTCGGCGGTGATCTTGATGCCGAGCTCGTGGCCCAGCCCGATGACGGAGCGCACGATGGCGGTAGTCGCCTGGTTGGTGGCCAGCCCCTGGGTGAAGCTGCGGTCCAGCTTGAGGGTGGCCACCTGCAGCCTGGGCAGATAGGCGAGCGAGCAGTAACCGGTGCCGAAGTCGTCGATGGCGAGCTGAAAGCCCGCCTCGATCAGGTTGGCCAGGTTGCTCTCAATCTCGTCGGCAT
Organism: Aeromonas sp. S41-2; assembly: GCF_027705845.1. Taxonomy (NCBI): domain Bacteria; kingdom Pseudomonadati; phylum Pseudomonadota; class Gammaproteobacteria; order Aeromonadales; family Aeromonadaceae; genus Aeromonas; species Aeromonas sp. S41-2. The sequence continues at coordinate 59,169 of NZ_JAPDCG010000014.1, forward strand.
TCTCCATCAGCACCCCTTCGGTGATCTCCAGCTCCAGCTGCCAGGGGGCGAGCCCGTGGCGTTCGATGCAGGCGAAGATCTGCGGGCAGAGCTCGGGGTCGCGAAATTGCAGCGGCGACAGGTTGATGGAGAGCACCAGATCCGGCGCCGCCACCTGCCAGCGGGCCAGCTGGGCACAGCCCTGCTCCAGCATGTGGCTGCCGAGCAGGCCGATGAGTCCCAGCTCCTCCGCCAGCGGGATGAACTCGTCCGGCGAGATCATGCCGAGCTCGGGGTGGGGCCAGCGGCAGAGCAGCTCGGCCCCGTGCAGTTGGCTGGTGCGGGTGCTGATGATGGGCTGGTAGACGGCAGTCAGCTGGCCGGACTTGATGGCCAGCGGCAGTTGGGCAGCGATCAGCTGGCGGCGCTTGAGCTTGGCATCGAGTTCGGGATCGAACAGGGTGCAGTGCTGCTGCTGGCGCTTGCCCTGGGCCAGCGCGGCTTCGGCGTGGCTCAGCAGCCGTTCGGCGTCATTGGCCTTGCCGTGGGCGATGCCGAGGAACACCGGGATCTGGATCCTGTGCTCTTCCACCTGATAGGGCACCATCAGTGCCCCCTGCAGGCGGCGGCTCCAGCTGGTCAGCGGCTCGCTCAGTTCGGGCAGCAGCATGGCAAAGTCGTCGGCGGCGACCCGGCACACCAGCGACTGTGGCGGGGCCAGCTGTTGCAGGCGGCGGGCCACCTGATTGAGCAGCCGGTCGGCGACCCGGATGCCGAAGCGGTCGTTGATCTCGCGAAAGTGCTGCAAATCGACCAGCACCAGGCTCGCCTTGCGGGCACCGAGATGACGGCTGGTCTGCAGAAAGTGGGAGAGCTTGAGCAGGCCGGTCAGGCTGTCGTAGTGCTGCTCCTGCTGCAGCTGGGCCTGGGTGGTGCGCAGCCCGGTGATGTCGCGGCTCAGGGTGAGGATGCCGAGGGAGTTACCCTCGTCGTCCGGGACATCGACCCGGGTGACTTCCAGATGGCGGCCCTGGCCGTTGGCGTCCACCAGGCAGTATTCACCGCGCCCCATCGGCAGCTCGGTGGAGAGGCGGTGGGCGACCCGCTGACCGAGCGCCTCGCTCGCCACCATGCCCATGAAGTCGAGAAAGGCCTGGTTGCAGTCGATCAGCAGCCCCTGGTGGTCTTCCAGCCGGATCGGATCCGGGATGGCATCCAGCAGGCGGCGTTGCAGCAGTTGCTGCTGGCGAAAGGTCTGCTCCAGCTCTTTGCGCTGGCCAATCTCATTGACCATGCCGAACAGGGCCACCGGTTTGCCTTGCCCGTCGTAGAGCGGGATCTTGTGGATCTCCATCCAGCTGGTGGCATCACCGCTGCTGCAGTGCAGCTGCTGATAGAGCAGCGGTTTGCCCTCCGCCAGCAGGCGCAGATCCTCTTCCCGAAAGATGTCGCCCCAGGGCATGTCGGCATCGGTCTTGCCGATGAGATCCGCCGGTTGCGGCAGTCCCGCCTGCTCCGTGAAGGCGCGGTTGGCAAACAGGTAGCGCCCATCCGTATCCCGGCAGAAGATATTCATGGGTAGCTGGTCGATGATCTGCTGCAGCAGGGGCAGGGTGAGCAAGGAGTTCACACAGACACTCACGGGGGAAATTTCGAGCAAATCTATGATAGCAGGCTGGTTTTGTAAAGCTTGGGTTAAGGCTGACTCATTTCTGCCGATCCCTGCTGACAGTCTGTGTCGCTGACGCCATAATAGCCGCCGGTCGGCCGATGGCCGGATTATATGGATGAGAGAAGCAGCATGAAAAAGATTGTGGGAGTAGCACTGGCCCTGTTGATGGCCGGTTGTGCCAGCGACAACAATGGCGGCGAACAGTACCGCTATACCCCGCCGGTAGCCAAGGCGACCAACAACACCCAGGAGATGCAGATCCCGGTGGATCTGGTGTGGGCCCGTGCCGAGAAGTGGTTTGGCGATCACGGTCTTAACATCGAGAACAGCCAGCGCGGCTCCGGCCTGATGACCGCCAACGTCGAGAATTCGGCCGACGGTCTGGAGTGGCTGGATTGCGGTACCATGGGTTCCAAGGTCGCACTGGGCAACCCCAACCTGCAGATCAACCTGATCATCACCCAGAGCGGCAACAACAGCGTGGCGACCGTCAACGTCAAGGGCAACACCCAGCTCTACTTCGTCGAGTCCTCCGGCGAGCGGGTGCTGGCACCCTCCATCACCCCGGTGTGCGTCTCCCGCGGCAGCCTGGAACAGAGCCTGTTCTCCACCCTCGGCAATTAAGTCGCGCCGAGTGCCAGCAAAAACCCCGTTGCCTGCAACGGGGTTTTTGTTTTTGGCCCGCTAGCCGGGCAGGGCCGGCCAGCCCTGCTGGCGAAAGCGGCCTGGTGCCATCCCGCTCGACTGCTTGAATGCCTTGGCAAACGAGGCCTCCGACTGATAGCCGACCCGCTGCGCCACCTCGCCGAGGGGGAGCTGATCCGGGTGGCGCAGCAGCTCGGCCGCCCGCACCATCCGCACCCGCACCATGAACTCCCAGACGCTGCAGCCCAGCCGTTGGCGAAAGTGGCGAAAAAAGGTGGCGCGGGACATGGCGGCCAGCGCCGCCAGTTCATCCACGCTCCAGGGGTGGGCCGGATCGGCCAGCATGGCCTGCAGCGAACGCCCCAGCCTGGGGTCCTGCAGGGCGCCGACCAGTCCGAGCACCCCGTGCGGATCGCTGGCATGGGCCCGCAGCCCCATGGCCAGCAGCACCTGGCTGAGGGCCGTCAGCACCGCCCCCGAGCCCTGCTGTTCGCGCAGCAGCTCCTGGTGGATCAGACTCAGCACCAGGCTCAGCGCCTGTTGCGACTCGCTGGCGAGCAGCGGGATGCAGAGCGGGCTGGGCAGGGCATCCAGCAACAGCGGCCGCAGCGGCCCCTGATAGCGGTACTCGCCGCACAGAAACTCCACCTGATCGCCGCCATCGCCCCTTAGCGGCAGCAGCCCGTCGCCCGGCTCGGCCAGGGTCAGGGTGTCGCCTTCGCGCCAGATGGTATGGGGCTCGCCACCGGGCAGCAGCAGCAGATCGCCCGGCCGCAGGACCACGTCATCGCCCTGCGCCGTGCTGACCCGGATCTCTCCTTTCATCAGCAGGTGAAACGGCATCACCCCGGCCGGGCTCTGCTCATGGGGCAGCCTGAAACCGCCGCGATAGAGGCAGCGCACGTCGAACGTGCCATGGATGCCGGCCTGGCTGATCAGCTGGTCTATCTGATTCATGATTCTATTTAACTGTTATTTGCGTCTTTAAAGTATTAAACGACTCACACCTCGATGCAATACTGGTTTCATCGAGCAGGCAGGGGCCTGTTCTGCCAAACCGGAGAGTCAAGATGCAAGACTGGGATCAATACCGTAAACAGTTGATGGGCCGCGTCATGGAGCTGGGCACCCTGAGCCCGGATACCCTCAAGGGCTATCAGCAGCTGTCGGCCGCCGGCAGCAAGAGCGGCGTGCTCGATGGCAAGACCCGCGAACTCATCTCGCTGGCGGTGGCCGTCACGACTCGCTGCGATGGCTGCATCGCCGTCCATGCCGATGCCGCCCTCAAGCAGGGGGCCAGCCGGGCGGAGATCGCCGATGCACTGGGCGTTGCCGTTGCCATGAACGCCGGGGCCGCCATGGTCTATTCCGCCCGGGTGCTGGATGCCATCGATCGTTGAGGCCGTGCGGGGCCGGCTGCGGCCGGCCCCTGAGGAGTAAGGATGTTGATATTCAATCGCTTGCTGGCCGTGCTCGCGGGTGGTGATCGTCTGGGCGCAACCCTCTGCCGCATTGCCGTCGGGGTCGTGTTCATCTGGATCGGGCTCTTGAAGTTCATCCCCTACGAGGCGGACAGCATCACCCCTTTCGTGGCCAACAGCCCCTTCATGTCGTTCTTCTATGATCATCCGGACCAGTATCGTCAGCACCTCAATCACGAGGGGGAGCTGGTGCCGGAAAACCGGGCCTGGCACGAGCAAAACAACACCTATGGCTACTCCCATGGCCTGGGCGTGGTGGAACTGGTGTTCGCCCTGCTGATCCTGGCCAATTTCCGCTTTCCCCTGCTGGGATTGATCGGGGCCCTGATGGCGTTTCTGACCCCCTTCGTCACCTTCAGCTTTCTGGTGTTCACGCCGGAAACCTGGGTGCCGGCGCTGGGGGATGCCCACCACGGTTTCCCCTATCTGTCGGGAGCGGGGCGGCTGGTGCTGAAGGACATCATGATGCTGGCGTGTGGTTACATTGCCATGGTGGATTCGGCCAGAACCCTGCTGGCCAGACGTGGATGAGTGACCCTGCCTACCGTTTGCCGCACCCTCTGGGGTGCGGCTTTTTTATGGGGCGCGAGGCATGCATAAAAAAGCCCCCGGCGGGGCCGGGGGCTTGTAGCAGGTTGCCGCGTTAGCGGGCGACATCGCCGTGAAACAGCGTCTGCTCGCCGGCTTTGAGCACATAGCCCTTCCAGGGGAAGAGGGTGTAGCCGCTGCCTTGCCACGACCAGTTGCCTTCCGCCCCCTGGCGGGTGAGCAGGTGCTGCTCGCCGCTTGGCAGGGTCAGCTCGGCCTGGCTCTGATCGGCGTTGAACAGCACGAAGGCGCTGCTGGTCTGGCCGGCATCGGTCGGATTGAGCCGGATGCCCTGCTCGAACAGCCGCACGCACTGCTTGGTCAGTGCCGACCACTGATAGCCCGCGCTGCCGATGCAGCCGTGGCTGTCGCGATCACTGCCAACCAGATGTTGTTCCGGGGTACTGCAGGCCGCCAGCAGCAGGGAGGCGGCCATCAGGGTCAGGGTGCGCATGCTTACTCCTTGGCGTCCCGCTCGATGACGATGTTGGAGAAGCCCAGCTCCTTGAAGTAGTTCTCCCGGTAATCCTTCACGCTCTTCTTGTCGCGTCGGCACACCTGGGCCAGCTGCTCTTCCATGGCGTGGAAGCTGGCCAGGTTGATCCCCTCGGCAGCGGCAATGGCATCGTAGATGCTGTTGAACTTGTCGTTGGCGTAGCCAATCTCTTTGGTTTTTTTGCCGTAGGTGTAGGTAATCTTGAACGCCATGGCGTTATTCCTTTGATTTGGCCTGCTTGCGCTGGACGTACAGATAGAGGCTCTCGACCTTCTCTCTGGCCCAGGGGGTCTTGCGCAAGAACTTCAGGCTGGACTTGATGCTGGGATTATCGGTGAAGCAACGGATATTGATCTGCTGTCCCAGCTCTTCCCAGCCATAGTATTCGACCAGCGCGGTGACGATGGCTTCCAGCGTCAGCCCGTGCAGCGGGTTGTTCTTCTGCGAGGAGGCGGGCTGTTCGCTCATGCCTGCGCCGCCAGCTTGGCAAAGGGCTGGCCCATGCGGGTGGTAACCCCGTTGGCCAGATGGGGCTCGAAACCGGCCAGCATGCCCGGGCCAAACAGACAGACCACGGTACTGCCCAGCTTGAACAGGCCCATCTCGGCGCCTTTTTGCAGGGTGATGGCCTCGTTGCCGCTGTAATCCCAGCGCACGACGCGCTTCTCTTTGGTCGGCGCTATGTTGCCGGCCCAGATGGTCTCGATGCTGGCCACGATAGTGGCACCGACCAGCACCAACGCCATGGGGCCGTGCGGGGTGCGGAAAGTGGCCACCACCCGCTCGTTGCGGGCAAACAGGTTGGGCACGTTCTCGGCGGTGAGCGGGTTGACGGAGAAGAGATCCCCCGGCACGAACACCATGCTCTCCAGCACGCCGTCCAGCGGCATGTGGATGCGGTGATAATCCTTGGGCGCCAGGTAGATGGTGGCGAAGTCGCCATCCTTGAACGGCGCCACCAGATCCTCATAACCGCCCAGCAGCTCGCGAGCGCTGTAGTCGTGGCCCTTGGCCTGGATGATGCGACCCTGCTGGATCGGACCGAGCTGGCTGACGGTGCCATCCACCGGCAGCGCCAGGGTCATGGCATCCTCGACCAGGGGACGGATCCCCGGCTTGAGTTCACGGGTGAAGAATTCGTTGAAACTCTTGTAGTGGGCTGGGCTCTCGTGCAGCGCCTCGCTCATGTCGACCTGGTACTGCTTGATAAAGGCCTCGATCACCCTGGTGGTGAGGTTGCCTGCTTCGGCAGCCGCAAGTTTGCCGACCAGGCGGGAGAGGGCGTGTTTGGGCAGACAGTATTGACCGGCAATTTTCAGGTTGTCAGTAATGCTCATGTTCATCATCAAGGTAGGTTGAATAGGGTCACAGCCGCGCCTGTTGGCGACCGTGACGGGCTTCCTGCATGGTTTCCAGGATGCGGTGATAGTTGTGGAAGCGATCGGCGCTGATGGCGCCACTGTCGACGGCGGCCCGCAGGGCGCAGCCGGGATCGTCCTTGTGGGTACAGTCGCGGAACTTGCAGCCACCCAGGTAGTCGCGAAACTCGACGAAGCACCAGGTGATGCGGTCGGCTTCCAGATGCCAGAGGGCGAACTCGCGGATCCCGGGGGAGTCGATCAGATCGCCGCCGCTCGGGAAGTGATAGAGTCGCGCCGTGGTGGTGGTGTGCTGGCCGAGCCCCGAGTTCTCGGAGATCTCGCCGGTGAGCACATCCAGCCCCGGCATCAGGGCATTGGTGAGGGACGACTTGCCGACCCCGGACTGGCCGACGAAGATGCTGATCTTGTCGGTCAGGGCGGCTTTCAGCTCATCGAGCCCTTCGCCGCTCTCGCAGCTTACCAGCAACACCTCGTAGCCGAGCTTGCGGTAGGTTTCGAGCTGGCGCTCGATGCGGGCACGGGCCGCGTCATCGAGCATGTCGACCTTGTTCAGCACGATCAGGGGGCGGATCTCCACATCCTCGGCGGCCACCAGATAGCGGTCGACGATGTTGGTGGAGAACTCGGGCATCACCGCCGAGACGATGATGATCTGGTCGATGTTGGCGGCGATGGGTTTGACCCCGTCGTAGAAGTCCGGCCGGGTCAGCACCGAGTGACGCGGATGCACCGCCTCGATGACGCCGGCCGTCGCGGCATTGAGGCCGGGGCGCCACACCACCTTGTCGCCGCACACCAGGCTGCTGATGCTGCTGCGCCGCAGGTTGCTGCGGTGGATGGCACCATCGCTCGCCTCGACGTCTGCGTGCTGACCAAAACGGCTGATCACCACCCCTTCGATGGCCGGGCCAAACAGGGTGTCATCCACGACCGTGGTGTGCTCTTTTTGCAGCCGCCGCTCGCGGTTGGCCTGGACGCGCCTTTGTTGACCCAGATTGAGTTTTGCTTTCTTTGCCACTCGATTCGCCAGTTTATGAACAGATCCAAAGCCAGTATGATACATGCAAATTGGCAAAATTCCGCCATTCCTCCCAATAGAGAGAGCAATCATGACAGTCAGCGCGCAGAACCTGGTATGGATCGACATGGAGATGACGGGTCTCGACCCCGAACAGAATGTGGTACTGGAGATCGCCACCATCGTCACCGACAAGGACCTGAACGTGCTGGCCGAAGGGCCGGTCATCGCCATTCACCAGAGCGATGAAGAGCTGGCCAAGATGGACGACTGGAACGTCAACACCCATACCAACAGCGGTCTGGTGGCCCGGGTCAAGGCGAGCCAGCATGATGAGGCGAAAGCCGTCGCCGAGACCCTCGACTTCATTCGCCAGTGGGTGCCGGAGCGCACCAGCCCGCTGTGCGGCAACAGCATCGGTCAGGATCGCCGCTTCATGGTCAAGCACATGAGCGATCTGGAAGCTTTCTTCCACTATCGCAACGTCGACGTCAGCACCATCAAGGAGCTGGTACGCCGCTGGCAGCCGGCGCTGCTGGACCAGTTCAAGAAGAGCGGTACCCATCAGGCGCTGGACGACATCCGCGAATCCATTGCCGAACTGCAGTTTTACCGCAGTCACGTCTTCAAGATCTGAGTCTGCGGCAAGGGCTTGTGCTCTCCCGGTTGCTAAAATCGACAGTTCGACCAGCTTTTGAGCGAACGCGCGCAACCAGACAAAAAAGCCCTTGCAATTGGAATGTCTGCTCTTATAATTCGGCTCCCGTACAGTAGCGCAAGCAACCAAATGCTGTACGGCCGTTTTAAGGTAGTTGCGGGAATAGCTCAGTTGGTAGAGCACGACCTTGCCAAGGTCGGGGTCGCGAGTTCGAGTCTCGTTTCCCGCTCC
>NZ_JAPDCG010000015.1:0-66859 GCF_027705845.1 Aeromonas sp. S41-2
TCGCGGGTTCGAGTCCCGTCCGCTCCGCCACTACTTAAGAAGCCCAGTCTAACGACTGGGCTTTTTTTCGTTTCCGATACAGCCATCATTTCCCCCGAATTGCCTTTTCTCCCTCTAGAGACTCAGTAAAACACACAAAGCCAGACGGTGGTCATGTCGGGATGGGTCCATTCCACCCTGTGTTTCTGGCGGGCGGGAATGTTGATGTGATCGCCTGGGCCCAGCTGTACCAGCTGCTGTTGCTGGGTCTGCGGATCGATGAACAGCAGGCTGGCTTCCCCCTGTACCACCAGGATCCACTCATGCTCATCCTGAGCGTACCATTCACCCGGGGCGGTTTGATGGCCGTGGGAGAGGATACGTTCGATCCGCAGGTGGTTGGTGCTGACCAGATCCTGAAAGAGTTCGGTAGGCAGTGGCGAGGGAATATCGTTCAGCAGATTGCGCGTGTGCATGGGTATCTCCCGTCTGACAGTGCGAGTGGTTCTCTGCAGTATAGGAGCGAACCTGGTGGATAAAGGTGAGAGCCGTGACAGGCAGGCAAGCAAATTCGTGCCCGAACGAGAACGATTACGGCCATTTTGATGAAAAAGTCAGGGAATTCGCTGCAATTCCGACAAATTCTTGCTATTTTGCGCGCCACGAAAGCAAACGATTTCCTTCACACTTTCAGGACAAGTTATGGCAAAGCAAGATATGGCCGCCCAATCAGGGAATGGCGGCTTTTTGGACTCTTATTTTTCCATTTCTGCGCGCGGCAGCAGCGTGCGCCAGGAGTTGCTGGCCGGGTTGACCACCTTTTTGGCCATGGTTTACAGCATCATAGTGGTGCCAAACATGCTGGGCGCCGCCGGTTTTGAACAGGGGCCGGTGTTTGTGGCCACCTGCTTGATCGCCGCCTTCGGCTCTCTGCTGATGGGGCTGTGGGCCAAGCTGCCGATGGCCATCGGTTGCGCCATCTCCCTCACCGCCTTTACCGCCTTCAGCCTGGTGCTGGGTCAGGGGCTGAGCATTCCGGTCGCGCTGGGCGCCATCTTCCTGATGGGGGTTCTGTTCACCTTGATCAGCATCACCGGCGTGCGCCAGTGGATCCTAGACAACCTGCCCTCCGGCATCGCCCATGGTACCGGCATCGGTATCGGTCTGTTCCTGCTGCTGATCGCCACCAACGGCGTCGGCATGGTGATCAAGAACGAAGGTGCCGGTCTGCCGGTTCAGCTGGGTGAAGTGACCGCCTTCCCGGTCATCATGACGGTGCTGGGTCTGGCCGCCATCTTTGGTCTGGAGCGTCGCAAGGTGCCGGGCGGCATCCTGATGGTGATCATCGCCATCTCCATTCTCGGCCTTGTGTTCGACCCGAAAGTGACCTGGCAGGGCTTCTTCGCCATGCCGAGCCTGACGGGCGAGAAGGGCTCTCTGGTGGGCAGCATGGATCTGCTGGGCGCCCTCAATCCGGTGGTGATCCCGACCGTACTGGCGCTGGTGATGACCGCGGTGTTTGACGCCACCGGCACCATCCGTGCCGTGGCCGGTCAGGCGGGCCTCATCAACGAGCGCGGCCACATCATCAGCGGCGGCAAGGCACTGACTGCCGACTCCGTCAGCAGCATGGTGGCGGGTGCCGTCGGTGGTGCACCGGCTGCCGTCTACATCGAATCTGCCGCAGGCACCGCCGCCGGTGGCAAGACCGGTCTGACCGCTGCCCTGGTCGGCGTGCTGTTCCTGCTGATGATCTTCCTCTCGCCGCTGAGCTATCTGGTACCGGCCTACGCCACCGCGCCGGCGCTGATGTACGTCGGTCTGCTGATGCTGGGCAACGTCACCAAACTGGACTTCAACGACTCGGTCGATGCGCTCTCCGGCATGCTGTGCGCCGTCTTTATCGTGCTCACCTGCAACATCGTTACCGGCATCATGCTGGGCTTTGTGGCGCTGGTCGTCGGTCGTCTGTTTGCCGCCGAGTGGAAGAAGCTCAATATCGGTACCGTGATCATTGCCGTGGCACTGGTGATCTTCTATGCCGGTGGTTGGGCCATCTAAGGCTCCCGGTTTACGTGAAGGGCTCCTGCGGGGGCCCTTTTTGTTGGCTGTGAGACGGCTAACAGTTTTCCTCATATTGGCTCCGCGCTGTTTCAGATTGAAACGCCGACCACCCTTCTGCCGTTTCAGATCCGAACCAAACTCCCGGTTATTTTTATCCTGATTTCTGTCGTTAGACTGGCTCCATCAACCATCTGCCTACCCGTGTGGTGGCAAGCCAAGGAGTGAGCCATGAAGAAACTGATCAATGCCGTCGATGCCGTGGTCCGTGAACAATTGATGGGGATGGCGGCCGCCCACCCCGAGCTCAAGGTCCGTATCGAGCCACACTACATCACCCGTGCCGACTCCCCCGTGATGGGCAAGGTGGCGCTGGTCTCCGGTGGTGGCAGCGGCCACGAGCCGATGCACGGCGGTCTGGTGGGCAAGGGGATGCTGGATGGTGCCTGCCCCGGCGAGATCTTTACCTCGCCGACCCCGGATCAGATGTATGAGTGCGGCCAGGCGGTCGACGGCGGTGCCGGCGTGCTGTTTCTGGTGAAGAACTACACCGGGGACGTGCTCAACTTCGAGACCGCGGTCGAGCTGCTGCACGGTGACGGGGTCAAGGTGGGCTTCGCCCTCATCGATGACGACGTGGCGGTCAAAGACAGCCTCTATACCGCCGGCCGTCGTGGTGTCGCCACGACCGTGCTGTGCGAGAAGCTGGTCGGTGCCGCCGCCGAGGCGGGCTACGATCTGGCGCGCTGTGAGGCGCTGGCCCGCCGCATCAACAACCAGAGTCGCACCATAGGCGTCGCTACCCACGCCTGTACCGTACCGGCCGCTGGCAAGCCCTCCTTCACCCTGGCGGACAACGAGCTGGAATTTGGTGTGGGCATTCATGGCGAGCCGGGCATAGCGCGCCGTCCCTTCACCAATCTCGACACCCTGGTGGGTGACATGTTCAATGAACTGGCGGACAACACTCCTTATGGCCGTACCCTGCGCCACTGGGACAGAGCCTCCGGCAGCTGGCAGGAGGAGCACACCTTCATCGAGCCGTTCAACAAGGGCGATCGCGTCATCGCACTGGTCAACAGCCTGGGCGGCACTCCCATCTCCGAGCTCTACGGCGTCTATGGTCGACTCGCCACCCTGTGCGAAGAGGCTGGCATCCATCTGGTGCGCAACCTGATCGGCCCCTACTGCACCTCCCTCGACATGACCGGCATCTCCATCACCCTGCTCAAGGTGGATGACGAGCTGATGACCCTGTGGGATGCCCCCGTTCACACCCCGGCCTTGCGCCGTGGCTGCTAAGGAGTCCTCATTCCCATGTTAAGCAAACATCAGATCGTCAACTGGCTGCTCGACTGCGAACACATCTTCACCGAGCAGCGTGACTACCTCACGGCGCTGGATACCGACATCGGCGACGGCGACCACGGCCTCAACATGCAGCGCGGCTTTACCAAGGTGGCCGAAAAGCTGCCGGCAGTGGCGGACAAGGACATCGGCCAGGTACTGAAAACCACCGGCATGACCCTGCTCTCCTCGGTCGGCGGCGCCAGCGGCCCGCTCTACGGCACCTTCTTCATCCGGGCCGCGGCCAGCAGCGATGCCTGCCAGAGCCTGACCCTCGGCCAGCTTGGCAAGATGCTGAGCGACGGGGTGGAGGGGATCGTCTCGCGCGGCCGCGCCGAGCCGGGTGATAAGACCATGTGCGACGCCTGGTGGCCGGCCCTGGCCGCCCTGCAGCAGGCAGAGCAGCAAGGCTTGCCGCTGCCCGAGGCGCTGGACAAGGCGGTGGCGGCCGCTGCCGCCGGCACCGAGGCCACCATTCAGATGCAGGCCCGCAAGGGGCGCGCCAGCTACCTTGGCGAGCGCAGCATCGGCCATCAGGATGCTGGGGCCACCTCGACCCTGCTGCTGCTGACCGCCCTGCGTGACAGAGCGAGGTTGTGACATGATCGGAATCGTAGTGGTCTCTCACAGCGCCATGCTGGCAGCCGGCTTGAAAGCGCTGGCCGACCAGCTGGGTAGCCCGGCGAAACTGTTGCTGGCGGCCGGGGTCGATGACCCCGACCACCCCATCGGCACCGACGCCATCGCCGTGATGAGTGCGATTGAAGAAGCGGACGACGGCAGCGGCGTGCTGGTACTGATGGATCTGGGCAGCGCCCTGCTCAGCGCTGAAACCGCCCTCGAGCTGTTGCCCCCGGAACTGAGTGCCCGGGTGCGGCTCTGCCCGGCCCCGCTGGTCGAGGGCACCCTGGCCGCCGTGGTGGCGGCCGGATCCGGTCTGACGCTGGACGAGGTCGCCGCCGAGGCGCTCGGTGCGCTGGGCCCGAAACAGGCGATGCTGACGGGCAAGGCGGAGCCGCAGGATGTCGAGGCCGCTCCTGCCCCCGACGACGGCTGGCTGCGCTGCGAGGTGGTGGTGGACAATCCCCACGGCCTGCATGTGCGCCCCGCCGCCCGCCTGGTGGCGGCACTCAAGCCTTTTGCCGCCGAACTCAGGCTGCAAAAAGAGGATAAAGAGGCCAACCCCCGCAGCCTGACCCGGCTCACCATGCTCAACGTGCGCCAGGGTGACCGGCTCACCCTGCTGGCGCGCGGGGAGGATGCCGAGGCCGCCTTGGCCTGCTTCCAGCAGCTGGCTGCGGAGCGCTTCGGCGACTGACGCCACTGTTTCAAGGCGCTGCACCCGCTCGCTGAGCCGGTGCAGCCCCATTCAAGACGAAGGAGTCCCCGGCACTGCCGCCCCTTCGCCCCTGTTAGTTTCAAAAGATGTCTTATGAACTAGAGAGAGGGATAAAATATGGACCGCATCATCATCAGCCCCAGCAAATACGTGCAAGGCAACGGGGCCCTCGCCAACATCGGCAACTACGTCAAGGCGCTCGGCGCCAAGCCGCTGATCCTGGCCGACGCCTTCGTCACCAAGCTGGTTGGCGATACCGTGGCCACCAGCTTCCACGGGGCAGGCATCCAGCCCGAGTTCGACTGCTTCAACGGCGAGTGCTCGCGCCCCGAGATCGACCGCCTGCTGGCGCGCTGCAAGCAGACCCCGTTTGACGTCATCATCGGCATCGGCGGCGGCAAGACGCTGGATACCGCCAAGTCGGTCGCTTTCTACCAGCAGGTGCCTGTGGTCATAGTGCCGACCATCGCCTCCACCGATGCCCCCACCAGTGCGCTGGCGGTCATCTACACCCCGGAAGGGCAGTTCAGCGAATACCTGATGATCCCGACCAACCCCAACATGGTCATCATGGATACCGGCGTGGTCGCCCGTGCCCCGGTGCGGCTGCTGGTCTCCGGCATGGGGGATGCGCTCTCCACCTACTTCGAGGCGCGCGCCAACAAGGTGTCCGGTTGCCAGACCATGGCCGGTGGCGCCTCCACCCTGGCGGCGCAGGCCATCGCCGAGCTCTGCTACAAGACCCTGCTGGCCGATGGCTACAAGGCCAAGCTGGCGGTGGAGCAGGGGCTCTGCACCAAGGCGGTGGAGAACATCATCGAGGCCAACACCTATCTGAGCGGTATCGGCTTCGAGAGCAGCGGTCTGGCCGCCGCCCACGCCGTTCACAACGGCCTGACCCAGCTGGCCGAGTGTCACCACCTCTATCACGGTGAGAAAGTGGCGTTCGGTACCCTGGTGCAGCTGGTGCTGGAGAACGCGCCGATGGCGGAGATCGAAACCGTGCTGGCTTTCTGCCGCTCGATCGGCCTGCCCACCAACCTGCATATGATGGGGGTCAAGGAGCTGGACATGGCGCGCCTGATGGACGTGGCCAAGGCCTCCACTGCGGAAGGGGAGACCATCCACAACATGCCGTTCAAGGTCACCGCCGAGGACGTGCTGGCGGCCATCGTCACCGCCCACCAGCTGGGGCTGTAACCGGGCCACGGCTGACCTTGCCATATAAAGATGGCCCCGCATCTGCGGGGCCTTTTTATTTTCAGTGGGTCTGTTGGCGAAAGCTCGGCTCATCGTCAGCCGTGATAGTCGGCGGGATCGATCTCGAGCAGTTTCAGCCGTCGCCAGAGGGTGGTGCGGCCGATCCCCAGTTGCTGGGCCATCTGGCTCACCTGCCCCTTGCAGGCGTGGGCGCAGCGCAAGATGGCTTGACGCTCCAGCTCGGCCAGGGTGAGCAGTGGTTGTCCCACCACCTCGTCCGCCACCAGCTGATGGCCGTGGCGAATGGGGGCCGGCAGCGCCTCGGGCGGGATCTGCGGCTGGCTGGAGTGGAGCAGGGCATGCTCGATGGCACTGCGCAGCTCCCCCAGGTTGCCAGGCCAGGGGTAGGCGAGCAGGCAGTCGAGGGCCGCCGGACTGAACTGGCGCCCCGGCTCGCGCCCCTGCGCCCCCAGCTGCTGGCTGATGAGGCCCGGCAGATCGGCAGTGCGCTCGCGCAGGCTCGGCAGCCACAGTTCGCACGCCTGCAGCGCATAGAGCAACTGCCGCCCGAAGTGCCCCTCTTGCACCTTCTGCTCCAGCGCGGCGCTGCTGGTAGCGATGATCCGTACCTTGAGCGGCAGGATACGGGCCGAGTCGAAGCGCTGGAGGCGGCCGGTCTTGAGCAGTTGCAGCAGCGCCGCCTGCATGGGGGCAGAGAGGCACTCCACCTGCTCCAGCACCAGGGTGCCACCGTGGGCCAGTTCGAACTTGCCGGCCCGCTCCTGTCCTGCTTCGTCAGAGCCCATCAGCTCCAGCGCCATCCGCTCGCTTGGCAGCGCCTGGCAGTTGAGGGTGACAAGCGGGCCGGCGGCCTGCTCGCTGCCAAAGTGAATCGCCTCCGCCAGCTGGGCCTTGCCCACCTCCTCCTCGCCGCGCAGCAGGATGGGGCCCGGGCTTTGGGCCGCCTGCCTGGCGTAACGCAGCAGCTTGCGCATGGCGCTCGATTCCCCCACCAGCGCCGACAGCTCGGGCACCGTCTGCCGCAGCTGATGGATGGCTCGCAGCCGATCGACCGGGTGCAGCAGCACGATAAAGCTGACGCCGTCCGGCCCGGGCAGCGGCTTGAGGCTCACCAGCGCACTGATGAACTCCGCCTCCTGCCCGCCCACCCGCTCCAGGGTTACCTCCACGTGGCTCAGGGTGGTCTGCCCCTTGATGGCGAGCTGCAACCGCTGGGGCAGCAGCAGGTGCTGCTCCAGCGGCTGGCCGAGGCAGAGATCCGGGTCGAGCCGCAGCCGCCTGGCCGCCAGGGCGTTGAGGTAGCGCAGCCGGCCCTGCGGGTCCCAGGCCAGCACGCCGTCATCCATGCCGTCGAGCAGGGCGTAGAGCTCGCTCAGGTGGTGCTGGGACTCCTGCATCAGGGTCTCCATCTGCAGCAGGTGGGCCAGCTCGCGCCCGGCGCTGACGGTGAGTGCCAGATCGCCGGCGCTCGCCTCTTCCACCTTGCAGGTCAGCGCCATGATGGCGACCTGACGGCCGTTGCTGTTGTAGACCGGGCTGGCGCAGCAGTGCCAGGGGTGCAGGGTCTGGTTGAAGTGCTGGGCACCGCTGATGCAGAGTGGCATCCCCTCCAGCGCCGCCAGATTGATGGCATTGGTGCCGATGCGCCCCTCGCTGAAGAAGGCGCCGGGGCCAAACCCAAGCACTGCCAGCTCCGCTAGCGTGTCGGGGTGGCCGGTCTGGGCCAGCAGGCAGCCGCTCTCGTCGGTGAGCAGCAGGGCGCAGGGGCGCCCCTCCATGAATTCGTAGAGATCCTCGAGCGCCATCTCGCCGGTGGTGAGCAGGTCGCGCTTGCGCTGGCGCAGGCTCTGCAAGGTCTGCCCCTTGGCGCTGTGGGGCGGATGCCAGAGGGTGGCGCTGGTCTGGTGGGCGCAGCGCAGCCAGGAGGCTTGCAGATAGTCAGGCCAGGCCCGGGCTGGCGGTATGGAGGCGGACAGGATGGTCACGACAAGATCCGGCAAAGAGACGAACGCCCATTTAACCACCCTTGCCGACCCGATTCAGTGACCTGCCTCAGAGGGATGGCAAACCATCCTCGGCGGGAGCCGGGTCGGCAAACTGCAACTCAAGCCAGCGACAGAAGGCGCGGCACTCCGGCATGGTCTCGCTCTCCTGATGCACCAGCAGATGCCACTGCGGCCCCTTGACCCTGTGGGTAGAGAGCGGCAACAGCTGCCCCTGCTGACGAGCGGGACGGGAGAGCTGCTCGCTCACCAGGGCGATGCCGAGCCCCTGGCAGGCGGCGTCCAGCAAGAGGCCGGGATCGGAGAAGTTGAGCCCCCGGGTCTGCAGGTGCAGATCCTCTCCACCCTTGAGGGTCCAGTGGTGCCAGTCCAGCTCCCGCTCTCCGTGCAGAGTGGTGCGCTCTGCCGCAGGTAGCGCCAGCACGGCGGGGGCCGCCACCGGCAGCAGGTGGTCTGCCAGCAGCAGCTGGTGGCGGCACTCGGCCTGGGGAGCCAGTTCCCAGCGCAGGGCGAGATCGATGGTCTGCTCGGCCATGTCGGGCTCTTCGTCGCTGGTGAACAGCCAGAGATCGACCTCGGGATGGGCGCGATGAAACGCCCCCAGCCGCGGCAGCAGCCAGTGGCGGGCGAGGGCGGTGCTGGTGTTGAGCACCAGCTGGTTGGGCTTGCGGTACTGCTCCAGCCGCTGGATCCCCATCGCCAGCTGCAGCAGCACGCTCTGGGTGGTCTCCAGCAGATCCTGCCCCGCATCGGTGAGGGCGACCGAGCGCCCCTGCCGGTGAAACAGCGGCTGGCCCAGCAGCTCCTCCAGCGAGCGGATCTGCTGGCTGATGGCGGACTGGGTCAGGTGCAGCGCCTGCGCCGCCTGATGAAAACTGCCGAGCCGGGCCGCCGCCTCAAAGCCCCGCAGCACGTTGAGCGGGGGCCACTGCTTGAACACCATTGATTAGCTCCACTTATCACTTTTACGGAAAATCGATCGTTTGTTCGCCATCCATGCAGCGGATAGTCTATTACTCAGCGTGATTCGATTAACAGCGCTTGTTTTTGATCCCCCTTTTGTTGGGCCCGGACGCTCAGGTTCGAGCCCGTTTTCACAGGAGTCATCTCATGTCATCCCGTCGCCATGTTCTGAAACAGCTGGCCGCCCTCGGCGCCTTGGTCGGGCTGGGTACGCTGCCAAAGGCCAAGGCCGCCGCAACCGTCGCCAGCTCGGCAGACGCCCGCTTCTACATGCCGGAAGAGTCGACGTTTCAGACCCGGGTCTGGGTGGCGTTTGCCGCCAGCGAGGCCATCTGGGGCAGCGACTATCCGGCGGTGCAGGCCACCATAGGCCGGCTGGTACAGGCCATGGTGCCTTATACCCAGGTGAACGTGCTCTGCCGCGAAACCGAACAGGCGCTGGCCCGCCAGCTCTGCGGCGAGCAGAACACCCGCTTTGTCGTCGCCGAGCTGGACGACATCTGGCTGCGGGATACCGGCGGCGTCTTCGTCCAGAACGAGGAGGGGGAGCTGGCGTTGGTGGATTTCAACTTCAACGGCTGGGGTGACAAGCAGGAGCACGAACAGGATGCCGGCGTCGCCGAGCTGGTCAGCCAGCAGGCCAAGGTCCGTTATCTGCAGAGCAAGCTGACCGGCGAGGGGGGCGGCATCGAGGTGGATGGCAACGGCACCGCCATCCTGACCGAGAGCTGCTGGCTCAACAGCAACCGCAATCTGGAAGTGAGCAAGGCGCAACTGGAGGCGGAGCTGAAAGCCAATCTGGGGCTGCGCAAAATCATCTGGCTGCCGGGCATCAAGGGCCGTGACATCACAGATGCCCACGTCGACTTTTACGCCCGCTTCGTGCGCCCCGGGGTGGTGGTGGTCAATCTGGACAACGACCCCCAGTCTCACGACTACGAGGTGACCCGCCGGCATCTGGCCATCCTCAAGCAGGCCACCGATGCGGACGGCAACAAGCTGGAGCTGCATGTGCTGCCGCCACCGCTGGACGGGCGGGACAACCGCTTTAGCCGCAGCCGCGACTTTGCCGCCGGCTACATCAACTATCTGCCGATCAATGGCGCCGTCATTGCCCCCGAGTTTGGCGACAAGGCCGCCGACAGCTACTGCCACGAGTTGCTGACCCGCCTCTATCCGGGCCGCGAAATCGTGCAGATCAATATCGATCCGGTGGCCGCCGGAGGCGGCGGGATTCACTGCATCACCCTGCACCAGCCCGCCTGACCCTCATCTGCCAGCTGATAACCCGAGGCGTTGCCACGCCCCGGGATATTTGTCTCCGCCCATTTCTGTTGACCACAAGCCCCTGACCCACCGCCGTTCTGTATCTTGGCCAGCTATGTCATATGGAGTGTCACCTTGGTCACATTCCCGAGTTATTCAAGTAGCTGAGACGGGATGGCGCTTTCCATTACCGCTCGAGGAGTGTATTTTTGCCCGATGGCCAAAAATAGAGCCAAAGGAAGATGTCTGGCGAATACGTTCAGCACCAGAGATTGGTCGGCAATGTTGTGATTTAAAATGAATTTTTCGTGGCGGTGATCAGGGCAAACTGGAGTTATATGAAAGGCTCTATTAACGGATTAGCACTGCCCTCAATCTAATCACCATTAGACTACTTTTACATGGGAGTAAATATTTTGTTCGAGAGCCAAGAAATCATATTTTTAAAACAAAACACTACAGAGCTTGTACCAGACCACTCTTTGACGTTAAATTATAAGAAAGGAAATTTAGACTGGTACGTTTCTGTTGGTCGACCAGGCTACCAAAATGATGGCGCTACACTCAGCATAAATGAGGCGTTTACTTGTTTTTTTGGTGACTTATTCGAAGTTAGGCTTCTCGATGCGGACTACGATAGCGCTCGAATTTTATTGACAAAATTACCTGTATTAAAAGAAGCGGAAAGCATTTTTAATTAATCTCAATTTTTTAAAGGCAATAATACAGACTTTACTGAAAAAGAAGTTGTAATACTAAGAAAGCAAATGGATCTAATGAGAGACCGTATTGAAGGTCTTGTTCAGCTCACAGAGATTCAGCAGGACTACTTAGAAAAGTCATTTGAAATGTTAAAGGAAAAATTAGATCAAGGAAGTAAAGAAGGGTGGCGACAAGCGGCTTATGGCGTTGTTACAAGTGTCGCATGTACCTTTGCTACTGATATTACTTCAGCAAGAAACTTATTTGATATTTTTGGAACTTATATTACTTCAGCATCAAATTTCTTACTGACAAACAGTTAACGAATACCTCAAGAGGGACTGTTAACGCGTGGCGCTTCCAGTCCCTTAGACGGACGTTAGGTTTTCAGCATTTTAAGAGGGCTTCATGGAATACGTCACTATCGGAAGTTTATTGGCTGCTTTAATGTCTATATTGGCAACGTTTTCTGTACAAAGATTAAGCAATAAACATAGCGCACTAGAAGGACTCTTAAATCGTAATCATTCAACTACCTTGGCCGCATTGAACCATGCTTACTCTAAAGAAGCTCACGCGGCCAATCACCTCTATACACGAAAGGCCTCGCACTTAGAAAAGGCTGGACAGATTGTCGGAGATTTGAATTTTTGGGCCGAGAAATGTGTTGTTCCAAGAACTCGAGTTGATTTCGGTTCTAAACAAGAAATTGCTGACCGAATGTCACGAGCCTTTGAAGATCTTACTCAGCACACAATGCAGTTTCCTGTTGCATTTAAGAGAATTGAAGGCTTTCAAACGCACATGGGGAATTTAATGGCTTCGGTAAATTTCATCGAAAACATGGTGCACTCGCAAAATTTCAGTGCAGAATCAGACGCATGGAAAAATGCTGTGTTGAGATTTATGAACGAGCTTTCGCCACTAACTAGCGCCCTTCAAAACGAAATTGAAGTTTTGATGCAACAAACCTAACAATGCCTTCAGAAACGCTTTACTTCGTTCCGATGGGACAGGCTTACGCTTCGCTCCAGCCCGTAGGTTCGATTAGCCGTCAGGCGTAATCGGACATTCGCGTAAATCCATTTCCCCGCAATAACGGCCATCCATATTCCCCCTCTGCCAAATGCCGCTGATTCATGGAAATACCGGGACGGCGGCATCTCGATCGTCCGATTACGCTTCGCTAATCGAACCTACATGGGGCGGTAATACACAAAAGAGCCACCCGATGGGCGGCTCTTTATATCAGTGATGGATGGCTGAATCGTCTTTCGACCGAATCGTTATTGGGCCTTGGGTGGTTCCACCGCGGCGGTCGCCGGTTGGTCATCTTCCTTGATCCAGGCATCCAGCAGGGTGTAGCCCACCGCCAGCACTACCGGGCCGATAAAGAGGCCGATGATCCCCATCGCCAGCAAGCCGCCGATAACCCCCACCAGAATGAGGATCAGCGGCAGGTCGGCACCACGTTTGATCAGGAAGGGGCGCAGGAAGTTGTCCATGGTGCCCGCCAGCAGCGACCAGACCAGCAGGAAGGTGCCCCAGGTGGTGTCGCCGCTCCAGTAGAGGTAGCCGACACAGGCCAGCAGCACCGGGAAGGGGCCGATCTGGGCGACGATCAGCAGGAACATCACCACCACCAGGATCATGGTGTAGGGGATGCCGGCAATCAGCAGACCCAGCCCTGCCACCGAGGATTGCACCAGGGCGGTCACCACGACCCCCATGGCCACGGCGCGGATCGCCTGTGAAGCGAGCACGGTGGCGTTGTCGCCGCGCTCGCCGGCCAGCCGGTGGGCGAAACGGCGAATGCCGGTCGCCACCACTTCACCGGAGTGGTAGAGCAGGCCGCAGATGCCGACGGTCAGCAGGAAGTGGACGAACAGCAGCCCCAGATTACCCGCCTGGGAGGCGAGCCAGCGGGCGGTCTGGCCAAAATAAGGGGCCAGCTTGGCAAACAACACCTGACCGCCGCTCGCCAGGATCTGCTGCCAGAAGTCATAGAGCTTGCCGCCCACCAGCGGCACCTGCTGCAGCCAGAGCAGCTCGGGAGGTGGGGAGTGGCTGATGGTGGTACCGAGCTCAATTAGCATGGGCGCCTTCTCCGCCACGTTGGCCAGCGCCATGAAGAGCGGGATGACGAACATCAGCAGCAGTACCAGGGTCATGCTGAGGGCCGCTAGGGCGCGCTTGCCCCACAGCAGGCGCTGCACCATCAGCATCAGCGGCCAGGTGGCGATGGTGATCATGGTGGCCCACACCAGGGCGGGCAGGAAGGGGCGCAGTACCATGAAGCAGGAGACGATGAGGAGGCTGAGAAACAGCACTCCCAGGGTTATCTTGGCCAAATCCACTTTTTTCATATTCATAGCAATCCCTTGTCAGGGCCTGGGCCCTTGGGTAGCGGGTCATTATTCACGAGTGAGAGTATCCACCAGAGACCGGCGCTCAACCAGAGCCCCAGGCAACAATAAAGTAGCCACTGGCCGAGCAGGATAAGCCAGGAGCTGGTCAGCCAGAGCGGCAGTGCCCACCAGAGTGCCCCCAGCGGCAGGCCGCCGAGCAGCGCCAGCAGCGGGGGGCGCCAGCCGGTCTGCGTCGTGCGCGGCAGCGGCAACAACATGCCAAGGGTCAGCCCCAGACTGAAGGTGGCCAGGCCCGCCAGCGCCGAGGATTGGCTCCACCCGGCGGCCAGCGCGCAGGCGAAGGTGAGCCCGGCCCAGCTCCACGGCTTGGCCGCCAGGTTGGCGAGGCGGGGATGCAGGGCCAGCAGCAATGCGCCAAGCAGCAGGCCTGCCGCCACATCCGACAGGAAGTGAACTCCGAGCCAGACCCGGGCCAGCCCGGTCAGGGCCGCCAGCAGCAGGGCCAGGACGGTGCTGCGCCAGGGGTTGGCGGGCCAGCACCCTCTGAGCAATGCGCCCCAGAACAGCAGTGCCGAGGCGGCGTGGCCGCTCGGCATGCCGAAGCCCTGGGCGCTGCCTTGTGCCAGCGCGGGATCGAGGTGGAAGGGTCTGGGCCAGCCAATCCCCTCCTTGGCCACCTGCACCAGCAGGGCGAGGGTCAGCATGGCCAGCAGCAACTGGCGCACCCGGGGCCAGCCCAGCCAGGGCAGCAGCAAGGGTAGCAGGGCAAGCTGAAAGGCGGCTGAACCGAACAGATTGCTGAGCTCGAGCCAGCGCACCTGGGCACCGAGCCAGGTTTGCAGCTGGTGGATCAGCGGCACTTCCATTTGGTGCAGTGCATTGCCCTCGCCACGAAAATCGGGCTGCCACAGCACGGGGCTGTCGGGAATGGCGGCCAGTTGGGGGGCCAGCCAGTCGAGCTGCGCCGGAAAGCGGTGTTGATCATCCGGCAACCGGACCGGAGCGATCAGCCTGGCATTGAGGATCTCGCCGCCCAGATTGGGGGCCCGCAGCAGGGAGACAAAGCCAGAACCGGTCTGTGCGCGAATGGGTTCCAGAGTCTGGCAGGCGAACAGCAGAGCGCGCTGCCATGACCCCAGCTCGGCGATGACCCGGCCCCGCAGGCCGGTCTCTTCGTACAGCTCCCGCAGCGCCGCCTGCTGCGGCGTCTCGCCCGCATCTATGTAGCCGCCGGTCAGGCTGTAGCGGGACGAGACCCTGTCCTGTACCAGCAACAGCTGTTGTTGATGTTTGACGACGCAGACGGCGGCGCCTGGCGCGGCCAGGGCGGGCAATCCCGCCAGCAGGAGGCAGAACAGCAAAAAACAGTAGCGCGACATGACCGCCTGACGAGTGAGGGAGAATGGGCACAAGCGTCACAGAAATCAGATAGTTGGGCAATGGTTTCAAGTCAGGCTTCGCTACTTGGGGCGGCCTGGCGAGGGGCCGGCCGGCTGCGCAAGGATTGCCGTGGGGAGAGGCAGTCCCTAGTATTGGCAGCTATGTTATTTTCATGCAGCAAACCTTGGGACCTTCCATGAAACAGTTTGGCTTTTTTCTGGGTATCGCCATCGGCGTCATCCTGATCCTGTTCGGCAGCATCGTCATCTTCCAGGCCCTGCCTGCCGCGCTGGACGTGCTGGAGATGCCGAGCCGCATCCCCTTCGTGCGCGAGGTTTACACCTGGCTGATGACCAGCGCCAGCGGCCTGACCGGCCAGCTGGAGCAGAACTTCCTGGAAGCGTTCCAGACCGTGCTCAAGCTGATCCTGCTCATCACCTTCATGTGGGTCTGTGTCAAGCTGGTCAACATGGGGGTCTTGATCATCCGTGCCGGGGTGGACCTCATCCGCACCGCCATCGAGCACAGCGAAAGTGCCCAGACCAAGAAGTCCGATCACGACCACCACTTCCAGTGAGCGGATCGCACCATGAAACAGGCCACCCTCGGGTGGCCTGTTTGCATCTTGGGTTTATTCGATCGTGGGCAGGTGATCCGCCGGCGGTGACTGCACCACATCCTGATAGCGGGCGATGAGCCGCTTGAAGGCCTCCCCCTGTCTGACCTTGTCGAGCGCCTGCTGCAGGCGGGCGACCTGCTGTTTGTCCGCCGCCGGGTTGAAGGCGAAGCAGTTGTCCTGATCCGCCAGGGTGGCGACGGTGACGAAGGTATCGGGCGAAAAACCGAGCTGCCTTGCCTGGTGGAACAGCATGACTTCGTTGCCGGCCACCAGATCGGTGCGGGCCATGATGAGCTGGCGCACCACCTGATCCATGCGCTCCACCGACATCAGGTTGGCGGGGCTGATGCCCCGGTTGAGCAGCAGCTGCTCCCCCACGTCCGCCTGCATGACCCCGATCTGCAGCTTGGTCAGATCCGCCTTGCCGGTCACCTTGGGGGCATCCCGCTTGCGCCCTACCAGCGAGACCCGCGAGTGACTGATGGGGCAGACCCAGAGAAAGTGCGGATCCCGCGCCTGGGTGTGGGCTGTGGTGAACAGCACGGCGTCCGGCTGCTGGGTCAGCAGGTACCAGGCCTTGGCCCAGGGCATGAAGTGGATGGGCTGCTCCGGCTCGCCCATCTCCTGCCACATCAGTCTCAGCAGCTCCACCGCCAGGCCGGTGCTGTTGCCCTGCTCATCCTGGCCGTTGAACGGCATGTTCTGCTCGGAGTAATAGGTGAACGCCGAGGCGGGCAGGGCTGTGCCAAGACAGCAGCAGATCATCAGGCTGAGCAGACGCGACATGGCAGCACTCCTTGCAACAAATCGTCCTTCCAGTTTAGGGGGCTATGTCGAGAAGTTCATGATTTCCCGCGCCCGGTAGCTTGGATGGCGAGAGGTTGTGGTGGGGAGCGAGAGGGCGGAAAACAGCCAGGCCATCTTGCGATGGCCTGGTGAAGGGCTTACTTGAGCAGGGCTTCCATCTCGGCTTCGGCAGCGGCGCGCGCGGCCTCGGCCTTGGCGGCCGCATCCGTTGCGGTGGCAGTGGCGCTGCTGACCGCCTGCTTGGCCGGCTCGGTCACGGCCTTGGTGGCCTGCTGTTGCACGGTGGCAGTGGCACTGCTGACCGCTTGCTTGGCCGGCTCGGTCACGGCCTTGGTAGTCTGCTGCTGTACGGTGGCAGTGGCGCTGCTGACTGCCTGCTTGGCGGGCTCGGCCACGGCCTTGGTGGCCTGCTGCTGCACGGTGGCAGTGGCGCTGCTGACCGCCTGCTTGGCCGGTTCGGTCACGGCCTTGGTGGCCTGCTGCTGCACGGTATCAGTGGCGCTGCTGGCCGCCTGCTTGGCAGGCTCGGTCACGGCCTTGGTGGCCTGCTGCTGCACGGTGGCAGTGGCGCTGCTGACCGCCTGCTTGGCGGGCTCGGTCACGGCCTTGGTGGCCTGCTGCTGCACGGTGGCAGTGGCGCTGCTGACCGCCTGCTTGGCGGGCTCGGCCACGGCCTTGGTGGCCTGTTGCTGCACGGTAGCAGTGGCGCTGCTGGCCGCCTTGCCGGCTTGTTGCTGGGCCGAGGTAGCGGCGCCGTTCACGACCTGTTTGGTGGTGTCAGCCATGGTCTTGCTGGCGCCCTGCTGCAGGGAACCCAGCACGCTGCCAAATACCGAGCTGGTGGTGGCGGCGCCAGTCAGGCTCTTGGTCGCCGAGCCAGTCAGACTGTTGGTGGCGCCGGTGAGCGCGCTGGTCGCCGGATTGCCCTGCGTCTGCCAGTTCTGCATCTCGGTTGGCCAGCTCGGGGCGCCGGCCGCCAGGTTCTCGCCAAATACCTGGGGTGTACCGTCCCCCTTGAGCAGCATGACGGACATCTGGTTGGTCTGTGAGTTCCACACCATGCCGGCCTGCTTGGCGACGTCCGGCACGGGGGCGTAGCGGGAAACCACGTAGAACAGCGGCCCCTCCTGCTGCAGCTCGTTGGCGGTCTTGAGCAACTGCATGGTGCTGTCGTAATTGGGGCCGAGGATGCTGGTCATCCGGTCCTTGATCAGCGGCTGTTCAAACAGGTTGGCTTCATTGGGGTCGAAGCCGACCAGGGGTTTGAGCAGGGCCCACATCAGCTGGCTGGTGGGGCTCATCATCAACAGGGGGGCGACGCAGGCGGACAACATCAGGCTCAGGCAGGCCGCCTGGAGCAACGGCATGATACGCATTGGGATAATATCCAAATAACGATTTGATTAATAAGGTTATATTCGTCGAGAACCGACAAATCCACCGGGGTTTTCCTGCACCTGTTTTGACGGGCATGAGCAGGCGCTGGCAGGCTATCATATTGGCTTGGGAATGCCAGCGAGGGCGCTGCTTATTAATCAAGTTTGTGTCGTTTCCGGTCGCCTGAACCTTCTATCGAGCAAGGAGAGACATCATGTATCTGGGCAAGAGGGTAGGTGGCTGGCTGTTGCTAGCCCTGCTGGGCGGGGCGACCGGCACTGGCGTGGCGGCAGAGCCGAAGCGGGCGGAAGTGGGGGCCGAACTGGTGCTGCCGCTGGGCTCGC
Organism: Aeromonas sp. S41-2; assembly: GCF_027705845.1. Taxonomy (NCBI): domain Bacteria; kingdom Pseudomonadati; phylum Pseudomonadota; class Gammaproteobacteria; order Aeromonadales; family Aeromonadaceae; genus Aeromonas; species Aeromonas sp. S41-2. The sequence continues at coordinate 17,778 of NZ_JAPDCG010000015.1, forward strand.
TGCCGGAGCGAGTCTGCTGGTATCAGGATCAGAGATATTCGCTGGGTGCCAGGATCCAGCAGGGCGACAGCTGGCTGGAGTGCGCCCCGCAAAACGAGCTGGAGAGCAACGGGCCACTGGCCTGGCGCGAGCCGCAAAGGGCGTCGGATGCGGCCGGAAAGGTGACGAAGAGCGGCACCATCAGCGTCGGTCAGTGAGGGTTTTCTTGAGCCAGCTAAAGACATGGACGTGACCTCTATCGCATAATGCGGCTCTTTTCCTCTCTTGGCTGGAACCTAAGAAATGGCTCGTCGCTCTTCCAATGCACAACGTCGTCGCAGTAGCTGGTGGTACAAACGCCTGTTGGCAAGGGAGCGGGAAGAGCGCGAAGCGCGTTCCGTCCGGGATTGATACAGCAGTGAAAACAGAGCCTTGGGCTCTGTTTTTTATTCATCACCGCAGATGGAGCACGGCGGCGCTGCGTCCGGGATGGATACCGCAGTGAAAACGGAGCCCAGGGCTCCGTTTTTTATCTATCACATACCGTCATGACGAGAACGGGGGCCAGCAGGCCCCCGTTTTGCTTTTGCAGATGTTGGCTGCCTGCGACTTAACGCTGCAGGGCGGCCAGCGCCAGCTCGACCCGCTTGGCGTACTCGGGGTCAGCCTGCTCGAAGTGCTTGAGCTGGGCCGCGACGATGGCGTCATCCTCCACGTTGATCAGGGAACGCGCCAGGTTGGCGGCGAGGCGCGAGCGCTGCCCCTCGTCCATGATCCGGAACAGGTTGCCCGGCTGGCTGTAGTAGTCGCTGTCGTAGTCGCGAAAATCGTAGTGCAGGGCGGCCCCTTCCAGACTCAGCGCCGGCTCGTGCTGCTCGCTCGGCTGCTGGGTGCCGAAGCGGTTCGGCTGGTAGTTGGGGCTGGCGCCGCCGTTGCTGTCGGCCCGCATGGCGCCGTCGCGGTGGGCACCGTGGTGGAACGGACAGCGCGGGGCGTTGACCGGCAGCAGGCCGTGGTTGACGCCGAGGCGATAGCGCTGGGTGTCACCGTAGGAGAAGAGCCGGCCCTGCAGCATGCGATCCGGCGAGAAGCCGATGCCGGGCACCACGTTGGCCGGGGTGAAGGCGGCCTGCTCCACGTGGGCGAAGTAGTTGTCCGGGTTCTGGTTGAGCTCCAGCACGCCGACCGGGATCAGCGGGTAGTCGCTGTGCGGCCACACCTTGGTGAGGTCGAACGGGTGGATCTGGTAGGTCTGGGCTTCGGCCTCCGGCATCACCTGCACATAGACCTTCCAGCGCGGGAAGTCGCCCCGTTCGATGGCGTTGAACAGATCGGCCTGACTGGTCTCCCGATCCTGGCCGACGGCGGTGGCAGCCTCTTCATCGGTGTAGAAGCTGTGACCCTGCTCGGTCTTGAAGTGGAACTTGACCCAGAAGCGCTCGTTGGCGTCGTTGATGAAGCTGAAGGTGTGGCTGCCGTAGCCGTTCATCTCGCGCAGGCTCTTGGGGATGCCGCGATCGCTGAACAGTATGGTGACCTGATGCAGGGACTCGGGATGGCGGGACCAGAAGTCCCAGGCGGCGGTGGCACTGCGCAGGTTGGTGCGCGGATCCCGCTTCTGGGTGTGGATGAAATCGGGGAACTTCAGCGGATCGCGAATGAAGAACACCGGGGTGTTGTTGCCCACCAGGTCCCAGTTGCCCTGCTCGGTGTAGAACTTGAGGGCGAAGCCGCGCACGTCGCGCTCGGCGTCGGCGGCGCCCTTCTCACCGGCCACGGTGGAGAAGCGCAGGAACACCGGGGTCTGCTTGCCGACGGCATTGAACAGGTCGGCCTTGCTGAAGGCACTGATGTCATGGGTCACGGTAAAGGTGCCGTAGGCGCCCGAGCCTTTAGCGTGAACCACCCGCTCCGGGATCCGTTCCCGATCGAAGTGAGCCAACTTTTCCATCAACCAGATGTCTTGCATCAGCACCGGGCCGCGGGGGCCGGCAGTGAGGCTGTTGTTGTTGTCGACAACGGGGGCGCCATTGGCACTGTGCAGGGTCTTGTCGTTCATGGTGCTTCTCCTTGTTGGTGAGCCTTGAGTCTATAACAAGGAAAAACCAGGGAACCAATGGGCCCTCCCTCGCCCTTTGATAGGCATCACAAATGGGTGGGGCTGGGGGGATGACCGGACCCTTCTGATGCTGCATGATGAGGTTTTCGAGAAGGAGCCTCAGATGCAGATCACCATTCGTCACGCCGAACCGGCTGATGCCCCCGCCTTGCGGGATCTCTATGCCATGCCCAACGCCCAGGCGGGCACCCTGCAACTGCCCTATCCGACCCTGGGCGTCTGGCAGAAGCGGCTGGAGAGCGGCAGCGTGGTGGCGCTGGTGGCCGAGGTCGACGGCCTGCTGGTGGGCCAGCTCTCGCTGCATATGGAGCCCAATCCCAGGCGCAAGCACGTAGCCTGTATCGGCATGGGGGTGCGGGATGACTGGGCCGGCAAGGGAGTGGGATCCGCCCTGCTGGGGGCCGCGCTGGAGATGGCCGACAACTGGCTCAACCTGCAACGTATCGAGCTCACCGTCTACACCGACAATCAGGGGGCGCTGGCGCTCTATCGCAAGTTCGGTTTCGTCGAGGAGGGACTGGCCCGTGGCTACGCCTTCCGCCAGGGTGAGTACGTGGATGCCCTCTACATGGCGAGGATCCGGCCATGATCGACTACCGCCGCCGGCTCATCCCGGTGCTGCGGGCGCTGGAGCAGGATCCGGATCTCTCCATCGAGGCGCTGGCGGAGCGGGCCTGTCTCTCCCTCTACCATTTTCACCGGGTGTTCACCGCCGTGGCGGGCGAGGCGCCGGGGGAGATGTGCCGGCGCTTGCGCATGCAGCGGGCCGCCTGGCAGCTCTGCTACACCGATGCCAGCATCACCGCCATCGCGCTGGGGGCGGGGCTAGGCAGCTCCCAGGCGTTTGCCAAGGCCTTTCGTCGCTACTATGGCTGCACACCGGGCGCGTTTCGCAGTGACAAGAGCAAGAATGGACACCTGGAGAGCAAGGATGGACACGCATGGGATGGCCCGTCCCCTTATGCTGAAGGCCACTCATCAGCAAGGAGCAACACCATGAAAACTGTCGAGATGGACGCCCGCACTTTGGCCTATATTCGGGTCACCGGTCCCTATGGCGAGGGTTATGATGCCGTCTGCGGCCGCCTGCACCAGTGGGCCGCTGCGCGCGGGCTGGAGGGCGGGGAGTGGATCTTCATCTACCACGACAACCCGGAGGTGACGCCGCCGGCCCAGTGCCGCACCGACATCGGCATCACTGTGCCGCCTCAGACCCGGGGTGAGGGAGAGGTGGAGACCCAGCTCATTCCGGCTGGCCGTTATGCCCAGTCCCGTTACCTTATCACCGACCGCAACCAGTACGGACCGCGCTGGCAGGAGCATGTGGGTGACATAGTCGCGGCCGGGCTGGAGTTCGGCAGCGGCCCCTGCTTCGAGCTCTACCACAGCGTGAGCAACGATCCCCTGCGCGACGACGTGAGCTTCTGCTCCAGCGTGCGCTAGGCGTGCGGCCATAAAACGAGGCGCCCTGGGCGCCTCGTTTTGTTTGGGGTGACTGGCGTTCCGGCATGCCTGCCACATCAGGGCTGGCTCGGCACCTTGTCCCGCCGGGACTTCCACCACCAGCGCAGGCGGATCTGGGAGATCAGGAATATGGGCCAGCATCAGACGATAGGCCGAAGATGGCCCACTCGGCTAGGGTTGGCTGGGCACCTTGTCCCGCCGGGATTTCCACCACCAGCGCAGGCGGATCTGGGAAATCAGCATGCCTGCCAGCATCAGGACGCAGCCGACCATGGCACGTTCGTCGAGGGTTTCTCCCAGCAACAGCACGCCACCGATGGCGGCGAACACCGTTTCCAGGCTGAGGATGATGGCGGCATGGGCCGGATGGGCGCCGCGCTGCCCCACTACCTGCAGGGTGTAGCCTACCCCGACCGATACCAGGCCGGCATAGAGCAGGGCCTGCCAGCCTGCCACCGCGCCGCTCAGACTGGGGGTCTCGATGACCAGCGCCGTGCCCAGACTGAGCAGGCCGCACACCACGAACTGAACACCAGCGAGGCGAATGGGGGCGACCCGACTCGAGTAGTGATCCAGCACCAGCAGGTGTACGGCCCAGAACAGGGCACCCACCACCTGCAGCAGGTCGCCGTAGCCGATGCTGAAATCCTCGGTGACGCTGAGGTAGTAGAGCCCTACCATGGCGATGAGGGCGCCAACCCAGGTGTTGGCCCCCGTCTTGTGGCGCAGGGCGAGCCCTATCACCGGCACCAGTATGATGTAGAGACCGGTGATGAAACCCGCCTTGGCTGCCGTGGTGTAGAGCAGCCCCACCTGTTGCAGCGAGGCAGCGCTGAACAGCACGGTACCGGCGATGAGGCCGCCGGTCAGCAGCAGACGCCGATCACCGTGCTGGGCACTGGGTTGCCGAGACTTGAGCCACCACAGTAGCGGCAGCAGAGAGGCGGCCCCCAGCAGAAAGCGCAGGCCGTTGAAGGTGTAAGGCCCCATGTGGTCCATCCCGAGTCGCTGGGCCACGAAGCCCAGTCCCCAGATGGCGGCGGCCATCAATAACATCATGTTCGAACGCATAGATTCATCCCTGAAAGACGGACGGGCAGGGCCGTGCCGCAACACTCCAGCCTCCAAGATAACCGTGCGCGGGGGGATTTGTCTTTAGCTGTCGATGAGGTTGGCAGTGTGAGCGGTTATCCCACGGCCTTGCCGCAGCTCGTGCGGCTCAACCGTTGGCGATGCCGGCCAGCAGGGGGATGAGGGCGAGCAGCAGCAAGTTGCCGCGCAGGATCCAGATCACCCAGAACTGCTGCTGGATGGAGACCATGGGGGCGCGCCCCTGGCGCAGGGAGCGGCGCCAGCGGTAGAAGAGACGGCTGGGATAGCCAAAGCTGATGGCCATCACGCAGAACAGCAGCAGCTTGGTGCGGTAGCCCGGATTGGCGAGCAGCACGGAGGGCTCGTCGGGGTGGGCAAGCACCTGCAACACCCCGGTGATGAAGATGAGCAGCAGGGCCAGCGCCGCCAGGCCGTCGGCCAGCAGCAGCTTGCGCACCTGCTCGATGGACATGCCGCGACGGAACAGAAAATATTCGGAGGTGATCGCTCCGGTCAGGGTGATCACGGCGCAGTAGTGCAGCGCCATCAACAGATCCGGGTTCAGCATCCTTGTCGATTACCTCTAATTGAGCAGATGAACAGCTTCCTTTTGGACGCCATCTCGCGCTGCTGATATTCTGACACTACGCGTTGTCTGGCAATAGCAGGAGTCAGGATTGGATAAACGAGCGGTCTCCAAAAAAACCTGGTCCCTGGTTGCCCGGATGCGTCTGGGCCTGCTTCTGCTGTTCATCCCGGTATTGATGCTGGGGGGAATCTATTACCTGCACATGGAACGCAGCCTGCAAAACGAACTGCAGCAGCGCCTGCTCGCCACCAATCACCAGCTGCGTCACGTCTTCATCGAACCCTATCTGCACGAGATGGAACGCCAGTTCACCCTCATTTACGACCAGGTGCAGGTGGCGGACATCAGCGGCCCCCGTCTGCACAACACCGAGACCTATCTGAAGGAGTGGCAGCTCTACAAGGGGGTCATGGCCGACCTGGTCTACATCTACATAGGCACTGCCGAACGCCAGATGCTGATCTACCCCGCCTGGCAGGCGGATGCCAACTTCGATCCCAGGGTTCGCCCCTGGTATCAGCTGGCCAGCCAGCACGTGGGCAAGATGGTCTGGACAGAGCCCTATTACGACTACACCAACGGCAATCTGGTGATCGCCCTGGCGCGGGCCCTGACCGACAAGGAGGGCAAGGTGCGCGGGGTGTTTGCGATGGATGCCATCCTGGCCCCCTTTTCCGCCCAGCTGAATCGCCAGCTGGGGGACGGCTACCAGATGGTCGTCAACCAGTCCGGCAAGGTGCTGGCACATCCGGACACCGCCCAGCTGCTCAAACCCATGGCCCATCCCGAGTGGCTCTCTCGCTTCAGCCAGGAGGACGGCATCTTTCTGGACAAGGCATCCAGCCAGTTCGTGGCCTACAGCAAGCTGCCCGAGCGCAACTGGGTGCTGATCAGCGTGCAGCCGGCGGCCAGCGTGATGGCGGTGGTGGAGCGGGTCTCCCTCAACGTGCAGCTGATGGTGGCGCTGGCCTGCGTGCTCTACGTGATGCTGGCGCTGGTCTGGTCCCGCTATTTTCGCCGCATGCTCGACGAGATCTCCAGCATGATCCGGGCGAGCCGGATGCAGCCCGATGACGTGCCGCAGGGGGGGATGCGCGAGCTCAGGCACGTCTATGCCGAGCTGGCGGAGGTGAGCAAGGATTATCACGAGGCGCGCCAGCAGGCCAACCTCGACAAGCTGACCGGCCTCTACAACCGTCGTTTCTTCGACGAACGCGTCAATCGTCTGCTGTTCGAGCATCAGCCGTTCTGTCTGGCCATGGTGGATCTGGACGATTTCAAGCGGGTCAACGACACCTTCGGTCATCAGACCGGGGACGTGGTGCTCAAGCGGGTGTCCAAGCTGGGCATGCGACTGCTGGGGGATCACGGCTGGGTCTGCCGCTACGGTGGCGAGGAGCTGGTGGTGCTGCTGGTCAACCCGGACATTCACTTCTGCCAGATGCTGCTGGAGCAGTTCCGCAAGGGTGTGGAGTCACTGGACTGGCGCGAGCCCGAGCTCAGGATCACCTTCAGCGGCGGGCTGGTGGCCAGTCAGGCGGGGATGGATGGCAAGACGCTGCTGGAGATCGCCGATGCCGAGGTGTACCGGGCCAAACGCGACGGCAAGAACCGCATCTATCTGGGCAGGCCGGAGGCGAAGAGGCAGGAGGATGCACCCCCTGCCGACGATGCACTGCTGAGCAAAGAAGAGGCCTGAGGGCCTCTTCTTCATTCAGGAGGCCAGCTGCCAGTCGAGGGTGGGCCAGGCCTGCTCGATGGCGATCTGACGCAGACCGGGCGCCGGGTTGACCGCGTGGGGGTGGGCCACCGCCTGCAGCAGCGGTAGATCGTTGTGGGAGTCGCTGTAGCCGTGACTCTCCCGCCAGGGGTTGGCGCTGGCGGCAAACAGCTGGTTGATGCGGGCCACCTTGCCCTCGCGAAAGCTGAGGGTGCCGCGGGTCTGGCCGGTCAGCATGCCGGCTTCCTCGTCGAGCAGGATAGCCACGCAGTGATCCATCCCCAGCATCTGCGCCATGGGGGCTACCAGATGCTCGCCGGAGGCGGAGATGAGTACCAGCTCGTCGCCGCGCTGGCGGTGCCACTCGATGCGTGCCAACCCCTCCGGATAGATACGATCGCGCAGTACCTGCTCGGCAAAGCGGGCGCAGAGCGAGTCGAGCCACTGGCGTGTCTTGCCTGCCAGCGGTTGCAGGGTGAAGGCCATGTACTGGTGCATGTCCATCTTGCCCTGATGGTAGAGGGACATCATCGCCTGCTCTTCGGCGATCATGCTGGCCGGCGCCAGCTCCTCGGCCACCATGTACGCCAGCCAGAGGCTGGCGGAATCCCCGGCAATCAGGGTCTCGTCCAGATCAAACAGTGCCAGTGCCATGGGCGCTCCTCGCAGTAAAAATGGAAATGAAATGCGGTGTCATGCTACCTCACAGAGCTGATCCCGGGCCACCACCAGGGTCACGGCGCTGCCCACCGGCAGCAGATCGCCGGCACAGCGGTTGAGGCAGTCCACCGTCAGCAGGCCCGCCGCGCAACTCACCTGATAGCGGATCACGTTGCCGAGCAGTTGCTGCCCGCTGATGACCCCCGGCAGGTGAGGCTCATCGCTACGGGCACCGGCCGGCAGCAGGGAGAGGGACTCCGGCCGCAGCGCCAGCTTGCCCTGAACACGGGGGCCGAACAGGGAGCTGGCTTGCTCACCATCGAGCAGGTTGTAGTTGCCGATAAAGCTCGCCACAAACTCGCTGGCGGGACGGGTGTAGATCTCCTCCGGCGTGCCGCTCTGCACGATGGTTCCCTTGTTCATAAGGAAGATCCGATCCGACATGGTCAGCGCCTCCTCCTGATCGTGGGTCACGAAGATGGTGGTGAGCTCAAGGCGCTGCTGGATCTCGCGGATCTGCTGGCGCAGGCTGCGGCGGATACGGGCATCCAGCGCCGAGAGCGGCTCGTCCAGCAGCAGGATCCGCGGCTGCACTACCAACGCCCGGGCCAGCGCGACGCGCTGACGCTGGCCGCCGGAGAGTTCGGCCGGATAGCGGCGCTCGAAACCGGTCAGCTCCACCAGCTCAAGCGCCTCCTGCACGCTGGCGGCGAGATCCCGTCCCGGCTGGGGCTTCATCTTGAGGCCGAAGGCGACGTTGTCCCGCACCGTCATGTTGGGGAACAGCGCATAGCTCTGGAACACCATGCCGATGCCCCGCTTCTGGGGCTCCTGCCAGGTGATGTCTTCACCGGCCACCCGCACCTGACCGCCATCCACCGGGGTGAGCCCGGCCAGCGCCCGCAGCAGGGTGGACTTGCCGCAGCCGGAGGGGCCGAGCAGGGTCACCAGCTCCCCCTTGCGGATGCCGAATTCAATCCCCTCGAACACCTTGGTGTCGCCGTAGGATTTGTGCAGTTGATTCACTTCTAGATGGAACATGTTGATTCACCGATGAAATCTGTTGGCTGCCCAGGTGAGCAGCAGGGTCAGCAGGAAGTAGCTCATCACCAGCGCGCTGGTGAAGTGGCCCGAAGTCGCCCGCATGTTGTAGAGGTAGACCTGCAGGGTCTCGTAGCGAGTGCCCACCAGCATGTTGGCAAACACGAACTCGCCGAGCAGGAAGGAGAGCGAGAGAAACAGCGCCGCCAGCAGCCCCTTGCGCAGGCAGGGGATCACCACCAGCAGGAAGGCGCGGGCGCTGCTCGCCCCCAGCAGGTGGGCAGCATCCATCAGATCTTTCAGCGGCACCCCCTGCAGGCTGTTGGCCAGCGCCCGGTACATGAAGGGGAGCACCACGGTGAACCAGGTGCCGATCAGGATCCACGGCGTGCCGATGATGGGCAAGGCGCCATCGGCGTAGATCTGCAGCAACCCGACCGAGGAGACCACCGGCGGCACCGCGAAGGGGAGCAGGATCAGCAGGTTCATCCAGGGATCCAGCTTGGGGAAGTAGTAGGCCACCACCAACACGGTGGGCACCAGCACCAGGGTCCCCAGCAGCAGGGTGGCTAAACAAACCAGGAGGCTGCGGCCAAACGCCGCCAGAAAGCGCGGGTCGCCCCACAGTTTGAGATACCAGTCGAGGGTGAAGCCGTCCGGCAGCAGGGTCGCCCCCCAGCGGGTGGAGATGGAGTAGAGGAACGTTGCCAGCAGCGGCAGCAGCAGGGTGGCGACCAGACCACTCAGCACCCAGCGCGGCCAGCGCGGCGTCAAATCATGCATGGGATTGCCCCTTGTTCACATAGCTCTTTTTCAGCAGCCACTGGTTGGCGGCCGTCACCACCCCCAGCAGCACCATCAGGATCACCGCCAGCGCCGCCGCCATGTTGGGCTCGAGGAAGATGTCGCCGGAGACCAGACTGGCCACCCGGATGGTCACCAGATTGAAGTTGCCGGTGGTGAGGGCGTAGGCGGAGGCATAGGCCCCCACCGCGTTGGCAAACAGGATGATCAGGGTGCCGAGCAGCGCAGGCGTCAGCACCGGCAGCGCCACGTGCCACACATACTGTCCCTTGCTCGCGCCGAGCAGCGCGGCCGCCTGCGGCCACTCATCCTGCAGCGCATCGAAGGCCGGGTAGAGCAGCAGTAGGGCGAGCGGGATCTGGAAGTAGGTGTAGATGAGGATGAGGCCGCTGCCCGAGTAGAGGTTGAAGCCGTCGATGAGGCCCCAGGATTTGAGCAGCAGGGTCACCGCGCCATTGATGCCGAGAATGATGATGAAGGCGAACGCCAGCGGCACGCCGCTGAAGTTGCCGGTCATGGTGACGAAGGCCAGCAGCACCCGCTTGACCCGCTCGCCGCTGTGGCGCAGCGCGGCGGCTCCCAGAGTGCCGATGGCAAGTCCTGCCAGACTGGCGATACCGGCGATGCGCAAGGAGTTGCCGAAGGATTGCAGGTAGAAGGGGGAGCTCAAAATCTCCCGGTAGTAGGCGATGCCCCAGCCATCCGGGGTCTGGAAACTGCCCACCAGCACCCACACCATGGGGGCGAGCTGGAACAGGATCATCAAGAGGACAAACGGCAGCAGCACCAGGGCCGGCAGCCAGTGGCGGCGCGGCCGGCGCCGGGTGATGGCGGGGTGATCCGCCAGGATCTCGGTGGTGGCAGGCATCATCAGTGCACCTCCGGCAGGTTGCCGGCCTTGAGCAGCGGCGGGCCGCTCGGCTTGTCGTGAGTTACCCCCAGCAGGTCTGCCATCAGGGCGCAGAGCTGGGTCTGCTGTATGGCGGGGCCGGCGGGCCACTGAGCCACAAACGCATCGCCAAACAGCCAGAGCGGTACTCGGCGCTCCTCGGCCAGGGTGCCGCCGTGGCTCAAGTCGTTGTTCATGCCGTGATCCGAGGTGATCACCACCTGATACCCTTCCGCCAGCCACTGAGGCAGCAGGTCGGCCAGCAGGCTGTCCATCCGGCGCGCCTGATTGCGGTACTGGCGGGAATCGAGACCAAACTGGTGGCCGGCGTCATCCACCCCCATCGGGTGGATCAGCAGAAAATCGGGGTCGTACTGGCTGCGCAGCCACTCGCCGTCCATCAGCAGATGGCTGTCGGGGTAGCCGTCATCCCAGTAGAAGCAGCCGTGCTGGATGGGCAGGCGCTCGTCATGGGTGAAGCGATCGCGGGCCGCTTGCCAGGGACTCTGGTTGTAGAGCTCGCTCACCCAGTGGTAGGCCGCCGCCGCAGTGCGTTTGCCGCCCGCCCGGGCCAGATGGAAGATGGACTCCTGCCGGCTGAGACGGCTCACTCCGTTGTGGGTGATGCCGCTCTCCACTGGCGTCGTCCCGGTAAGGATGCACTCGTAGAGGGGCCGGGAGAGGGAGGGGAGGGCGCAGCTCAGGGTTGCCTGCAACCCCTGGCCCGCCTCCACCATGCCCGCGAGGTAGCCCATGCAATGGGCTACCTCGGCAGAGAGGCCATCCACAAGTACCACTATCACCTTGTGTTGCACTGGCCGCTCCTTATTGCATGTTGATCATGACGGTTTCCTGCCACTGGCGCGGCAGGGCCTTGGAGCTCTGCTCCCAGGCGGCGTGATCCTGTACCGGCTTGGCATTGGCGTACTGCTCGGCCGGCAGCAGCTTGGCCTTGACGTCGTCCGGCAGAGTGACGTTGCTGCGAATGGGACGGGCATAGCCGCGCGCCAGGTTGATCTGGCCGGCGTCGGAGAGGATGTATTCCCGCGCCAGCTTGGCGGCGTTGGGGTTCTTGGCCCACTTGTTGATGATGGTGGTGTAACCGGCGATGACGGAGCCGTCGCTCGGGATCACCACTTCAAACTTCTTGGGGTCGATCTGGTCGCGGTAGTTGAGGGCGTTGAAGTCCCACAGCACCCCCACTTCCACCTCGCCCTTCTCGATGTTGGCGATGGTGGGGTCATTGAGCGACAGACGGCCCTGCTTGGCCAGCTGGCCGAACAGCTCCAGCGCGGGTTTGAGGTTCTTCTCGCTGCCACCGGTGGCATAGGCCGCCGCCAGCACGCCGTTGTTGGCCTGGGAGGCAACACCCACGTCACCCAGGGTCACCTTGTAGTCGCCACCCAGCAGGGACTGCCAGCTGGTGGGGGCCGCCTTGACCAGATCCTTGTTGATCAGGAAGGCGATGGTGCCGGTATAGGCCAGCATCCAGTGACCGTCCGCATCCTTGGCCCAGTTGGGAATGTCGGCCCAGGTGGAGGGTTTGTAGGGCTGGGTGACCCCCTGCTTGACCGCCACCGGGCCGAAGGCGCCGCCTACGTCGCCGATGTCGGCGGTGGCATTGGCCTTCTCGGCGGCGAACTTGGCGATCTCCTGCGCCGAGCTCATGTCGGTATCCTGATGCTTGATGCCGTAGATGCTGCCGAGCTGCTGCCAGGTATCCTTCCAGTTGGCCCAGCTGTCGGGCATGCCGATGCTGCTGAGCTGGCCTTCACCGCGAGCGGCCTTCTCGAGATCCGCGATGTTCTCGGCTGCAAACAGTGGTTGGCTGATGGCCACCAGGGCCAGTGCACTTGCGATCACGCTTTTCATCATCCCATCCCTCTGGACTAGGTCAGTTAAGGTTCGAGAGGGATGCTAGAGGGGAAATATGACGGTGGCGGGGCGCTTTGATGGCAGTTTGATGACAATCGCCCTGTCATGGCGCTGTCATCCACAGCGGTTACAACTCTGAACCCAAGTGAAGCTGGACTACTCCAGCAAGGGCTGAGCCAACAAGGGCTAAGCCAGCCGCCGCAGTCAGGATGAGCGACAGGGACATGAGCGTGATTGAATCGAGATTGAGCGAGCGGGTCGCGGCCGATGGCCGCGCCTCCAAGTGTGAACAGATTTGCCAGATCCTGCGCCGTTATATCGGCAGCGGCCAGCTGGGGGCGGGGCAGCAGTTGCCCGCCGAACGGGCCCTGAGCGAGCGCTTCGCCACCACCCGCATCACCATCAAGGAGGCGCTTTCGAGCCTCGAGGCGGATGGCCTCATCTACCGGGCCGAGCGCCGTGGCTGGTTCGTGGCGCCGCCAAGACTCACCTACGATCCCGCCATCCACACCCACTTTCACCAGTGGATCGGCGAGCAGCAGCGCACCGCCGAAACCCGGGTGCTGGCCCACGGCAGCGAGCTGGCCAGCAGTGAGCTGTGCCGCAGGATGGGGCTGGATCCTTTTACGCCGCTGTATGAAATTCGCCGCCTGCGCCTCATCGACGGTCGCCCGGTGCTCCACGTCAGCCATCACCTGCTGGCCAGCCGCTTTCCCGATATCGCCAGCGCGCCGCTGGCCAGCTCCCTTACCGAGCTCTATCAGCAGCGCTATGGCATAGGCCAGGGTGGGGCCTGCCTCGAGATCACCCCCTCGGCGGCGCGCGGCGCCATCGCCCGCGCCCTCAATCTGGCGGAGGGGAGCGCCGTGCTGCGGCTGGTGCGGGTCAATTATGACCAGCGAGGAGCACTGGTGGATTGCGATATCGAGCACTGGCGACCGGATGCGATCCGCATCTGTCTCGATACGCGGGCATTGCAGCCCCTCACAGGCAAGCTGCAGCAAACCCGGCTCGCCGACTAGGGGATATCCAGAGCACTGGCGGGTACAGTGGCCATCCGCATCTGTCTCGATACGCGAGCATTGCTGCCGCCTGGATTCGACAGGCCGGCGCAGAGCCAGCTCGCGGATAAGGGATGATCCAGCGAGCCTCGGCGTGCCACGCCTGCGTGGAAAGGGGGGCGGATCCCGCAGGATCCGCCGGGATCAGTTGTCGATATTGGGGATCAGGTCGTCGAAGCTCTGGTAGCCGCAGTCGGCCAGCTGCAGCGACATGGTGTAGGTCTTGCTGCCCTCCCGCTGGCCGATGGCGGGGCGGTTGAGCTTGAGCTCCTGGTGCCAGTACTCCTTCATCCGCTCGATCAGCGCCATCGCCTCGCTCTCGTCCAGGTGGAGCTGGCACAGTGCCATGTAGTTGTTGGACTTGTGCATGTTCTCCACCAGATAGTCCCCCAGCACGGACATGGCCTGGCGCGCCTGCTGGCGGGCGAAGCGGCTGTGCTGCTCGAAGCTGATCCGCTCGCTGATGAGGAAGTGGTAGCTGTTGTCGATGCCGAGCTGCAGGATGCCGAGCTTCTCCAGCTTGCGCAGATAGAGGTAGCAGGAGGCATCGGTCAGGCCGTACTCCCGCTTGAGATCGATTAACGTCTTGTCGCGCCAGAAGATGTTGGCGAGAAAGGCGTAGAGACCGGGCTCCTTGTGGAATGCCTCGTCCTGCTCCTGGGTGAAGACGGCGCGGCGGCTCTGAGCGTCCTGGGTGCGGTCCAGCAGCTCCTCGAACGACAGCCCCACCAGGTGGCAGATCTCCAGCAGGGTATCGAACGGCAGGGAGGGCTTGTTCATCATCCGTTTGACGGTGGCGATGGAGACGCCCATGGCTTCTGCCAGGGTCTGATAGCGGATCCCCTTGTCGGTCAGGGTCTTCTTCAGGGTGTCGAGAATATTGTTGGCCAGGGTCTGGCTGTAGGTCATGCAACTATTCCTTTATCTGCATCTTTATGTTGTGTCAGAAACTGAGTTCTTTTGTCGTTGTGGGCTCAGATACTGACACTTAAAAAAACCAGAGGAAACAAACCCGGCGTAATCGATGGAAATGGCCAGACCAGTCTGAGTGGAAGGTTGCAGATAGTGATACTCTGCGGTGCATATCCTTCAACCATTCAACATTTTGCTGGTGGCGCATAAAACATCGCGCATAATTCAACACGAATCGGATTCAAGACCTTCCTGGTTGAGAAATCGATTGTTTGCTTCCAATTTAAGGGTTTTTTAAACCGCAAGGTTTTTATTCTTTCCTGGCATTGAGCGGAACTCGCAAGAGGGCCGCTTTTTTCTTTTCTCCGAATTTGCGCCCGCCGTCAAGCGGCGGGGCACCGGCAGCCCGCTGTCGCTGCTTGCGCCCCCTCTTATTGTTGCCGCCCGTCTTACTCCCCCTTGCAGGGAAACAGCTTGGGGATCTCCCGAATAAGCCAGCTCTTGGCCTTGCCCATGGTGTCGCGCCGCCAGGCCAGCACGACCTGGATCTGGTGGCGATACTCGGGGCTGATCACCTTGAGCCGTCCGGCCCTGATGTCCTCTTCAATCCAGCTCAGCGGCATGGTGCCGACCCCGATCCCCGCCAGCAGGGCGTCGCGCTTCTCGCCCATGGTGCTGACGGTCAGGCGCGGCTGCTTGTCGAGCAGGCGGTAGGTGAGCACCGGCTTGCGCAGCGCCGTGTCGGCCACCGCGATGGCCCGGTAGCGGCGCAGGGTATCGTCCGCTAGGGGCTCGGGCTCCTGATGCAGGGGGTGATCCGGGTGGGCGACGTAGAGCATCACCTCCTCCTGCAGCGGCTGGTGCTTGATGCCGGTCATCATGATGTCGGGATTGAGGGAGGAGATGAGCAGGTCGGCCCGGCCATCCTCCAGACACTCCCAGCTACCCGCCAGCACTTCGGCCCGCAGCCTGAGCCGGGTATCGGTCAGCTCGGCCAGCCGCTCCACCAGCGGGTAGAGGGCCTGCAGCGGCACCAGGGCATCGACGGCGATGGTGATGTCGGTCTCCCAGCCGCGGGCCAGCGCCCGGGTCTCGCCCACCAGGTGCTCGGCCGCCTCCAGCAGAACCCGACCCCGCTCCAGTAGCATGTGGCCCGCCGGGGTGAACTTGGTTCTGTGGCCGCTGCGGTCGAACAGCATGGCGTCCAGCTCGTCTTCCAGCTTCTGCACCGTGTAGCTCAGCGCCGAGGGCACCTTGCCCAGTTCGTCGGCCGCCGCCGCGAAGCTGCCACGACGGTCGATGGCATCCAGCACCCGGATGGCTTCCAGGGTCAGGGCCCGTTCCTTGTTCAGTTCCTTGGCCATAAATTGCCTTCAATTTTTTTGAACATGTTTGCCAGTTTATCTCGCTAACAAGTTAGGCCAAGTGTCTTTAATATTCAATCAACGCTTAGGCAGGAACGCCAAGCAGCCAAATAAACGGGTAGTTCCAGACTGTGACTCCATCAATCAGGGAGTCTGACTTCGGTGAAAGAACAACACACTATTTGAATGACCTCTTGCATGGATGCATTGATTCTGGCCACAGCGGCCTTGGCAATGACATAAAACCAAGAGAGTGAATGAACATGAAAAACGTAATCAAGATGCTGGCCGTTGCAGGCCTGATGACCGCAGGTTTCGCCCAGGCTTCCGTCCCGGCTGACCTCAACGCCGCCCCGGGCGTGCTGTTTGTGAACTGGCACGCCACCGCCGCGGTGGAAGGCAAGGGCAACCCCATGCTGGAAGTGCGTGACGAGTCTGGCGACCTGGTTGCCTCCGTCCATGCCAACCTGATGGGCAGCCAGCAGGTACAGATCCCGAGCCGCACCCAGGGCAACCTGACCGTGAGCCTGGGTGAGCAGAGCAGCGACTACCGCATTCCGTTCGGCATCGGTAGCGGCAAGCAGCGTTAATCAACCGTATCGGTACGTGAGGAGCACACCATGATGAAATTGAGAGCCGCAGAAGCGCGCGGCAAGGCCAACTTCGGCTGGCTGGATGCGCGCCACAGCTTTTCCTTCGGGCACTACTACGACCCGGACTGGATGGGGCATTCAGTGCTGCGGGTCATCAATCAGGATCTGGTGGCGCCGGGTGGCGGTTTCGCGACCCACCCTCACGCCAACATGGAAATCCTGACCTGCGTGCTGCAAGGCACCATAGAGCACAAGGACAGCCTCGGCCATGCCGAGCAGATCCCAGCGGGGGATTTCCAGCTGATGAGTGCGGGGTCCGGCATCCGGCACAGCGAGTACAACCCCTCGCAGACCGAGCCGCTCTCCCTGCTGCAAATCTGGATCGAGCCGAACGAACACGGCACGACACCCGGCTATCAGCAGAAGAAGATTGAAGCCAATCCGGGCATGACGCTGGTGGCGTCACCGGACGGCGAAGCAGGATCCTTCAGGATCCGCCAGCAGGCCCGCGTCTGGCGACTGCAGCTTGAACCGGGTGAGAGCCTCACCTGGGAGCTGGCCGGCCGACACGGCTACCTGCAGATGATTTCAGGGGAGCTTGCCGCCAACGGTCTGGCTGCCCAACCCGGCGACGGGGTTCTCAGTCGTGATGAGCCCAAATGGGATCTGGTGGCCGCGAGTGCCAGCCAAGCCCTGTTATTTGACCTACCCTGAAGCAGTCAGCGGTGATGTGACGCAAAACGAGGATATTGAAATGGACAAGATGAAAGATTTGGCACTGCTGGTGGGTCGCGTTCTGCTGGCTCTGATGTTTGTGATTGCAGGCTGGGGCAAGATCGGCGGTTATGCCGGTACCCAGGGGTATATGGAAGCCATGGGCGTGCCCGGTTTCATCCTGCCGCTGGTGATCCTGCTGGAGCTGGGCGGTGGCCTCGCCATCATGCTGGGCCTGTTTACCCGCAGCCTCTCCGTGCTGATGGCCGGTTTCACCCTGATGGCCGCCTTTATTTTCCACTATCAGCCTGCGGACCAGATGCAGATGCTGATGTTCATGAAGAACGTCTCCGTGGCCGGTGGTTTCCTGGCCCTGGCGGCGGCCGGTGCAGGGGCCTTCAGCCTGGATGCCCGCTTCGGCAAGAACTGGTAATCCCCGCAGGTTCGAGTTTTCCAACGCCTTTTGGCCGGTGCAACTGCACCGGCTTTTTTATGCCCGTCACATTTGCCTGCGGCAGATGACGGCGACGTGATCGGCGACAACAAGCGCCTTTTGCATCTTCCCCCCTGATCCCCGACAATCCCGATACCTGTGAAGTGACGGGGATCCTTGAGGTTTTCCCGCGCTGACCCCTCTTTTGCTCTGGCGGGAATTGCCCATGTTTACCCTCTACCATTCCAATCAGCTGGATCTGCTCAAAGAGCTGCTGGTGAGCCGCATCCGGCAGGTGCCCCTCGCTCACCCCTTCGAGCGCGAGCAAATTCTGGTGCAGAGCCCAGGCATGGCCCAGTGGCTCAAGCTGGAGCTGGCCAAAGCCTTCGGCATCGCCGCCAATATCGACTTTCCGCTGCCCGCCAGCTTTATCTGGGAGATGTTCACCCAGGTGCTGGCGGACGTGCCGCGCCAGAGCCCCTACAACAAGGGCTCCATGAGCTGGCAGCTGATGACCATTCTGCCTGCCCTGCTCGATCGCCCGGCCTTTGCGCCGCTGGCCGCCTATCTGGGCGGGGATGACGCGGATCCTGCCAAGGATCCCGAGCAGGTGCGGCTGTGGCAGCTCTGCCAGAAGGTGGCGGATCTGTTCGACCAGTATCTGGTCTACCGGCCGGACTGGATCGCCCGCTGGGAACAGGGGGAAGGGTTGAGCCAGGAGCTGGCCGGGGTGAGCGGGCAGGATTGGCAGCCGGAGCTGTGGCGCGAGCTGGTGGCCCGCACCCTGGCGCTCTCTCCAAGTGGCTACCACCGCGCCAACCTCTACGAGGAGTTTATCCACGAGCTGGAGCGTACCGCCACGCTGCCGGGCAAGCTGCCGCAGCGGGTCTTCGTGTTCGGCATCTCGGCACTGCCGCCGCGCTATGTGGAGGCGCTGCTGGCCCTCGGCAGCCGGCCGGAGGTGGAGGTGCACCTGTTCGTCACCAACCCCTGCCGCTACTACTGGGGGGATCTGCTCGATCGCAAGACGCTGGCGCGCCTCGAGAACAAGCTCAAGCCCGGCACCGACATCGAGACCCTGCAGGGCCCCGCCAACCCGCTGCTCGCCTCCATGGGCAAGCTGGGGCGCGACTACCTGCATCAGCTGATGGAATTGGAGGTGCCGCAAATAGAGGCCTTCGTCGATATCGACGAGCTGGATGGCAAGGGCAATATCAAGCTGCTGCACGCCATCCAGAAGGATGTGCTGGAGCTGGCCGAACGGGGTGCCGGCCAGTTCGATCTCGACGCCAGCCACCACAAGAGCCCGCTCGATCCGGCCGATGGATCCCTGCAGATCCACGCCTGCCACGGCCCGATGCGCGAGCTCGAGGTGCTGCACGACCGGCTGCTGGCGCTGTTCGAGCAGGACAAATCCCTCACCCCGAAAGACGTGGTGGTGATGATGCCGGACGTGAACAGCTACGGCCCCTACATTCAGGCGGTGTTCGGCGCGCGCGGCCAGATCCCCTTCGCGGTATCGGATCGGGCGGCCAGCCAGGAGAGCCCGCTGCTGCAGAGCTTCCTCGCCCTGCTCAGGCTGCCCAACGCCCGCTTCGGGGCAGGCGAGCTGCTCGCCATTCTCGAGGTGCCCGCCGTGCTGCGCTGCTTCGAGCTGGATGACGAGGAGTTCAATCAGCTGCGAGTCTGGGTGCAGGAGACCGGCATCCGCTGGGGGCTGGATGACGGCTACCCCGAGCGCTTCGATCTGCCGCGCCTCTCTGGCAACAGCTGGCTGTTCGGCCTGCGCCGCATGCTGCTCGGCTTTGCCATGGGCGACGGCGAGCCGGTGGCAGGCATCCTGCCCTATGCAGACATCGAGGGTCAGCAGGGGTTGGCGCTCGGCAAGCTCGCCTGGTTCGTCGATTCGCTGGCCGAATTTTTACCCCGCCTGCAACAGGCGCAGCCGCTAGGGGAGTGGGTCGCCTGCCTCAACGCGCTGCTGGAGCGCTTCTATCTGGCCGACGAGGATGAAGAGCGCCAGCTGCAGCTGATCCGCAGCCAGCTGGCCGACTGGCTCGCCCAGCTGGGCGAGGCCCGCTTCGAGCAGCCCATCAGTGCGGACTTGTTGCAGGACTACCTCGGCAGCGTGCTGGGGGAGTCCCGCTCCAGCCAGCGCTTCCTCGCCGGTCAGGTCAACTTCTGCACCCTGATGCCGATGCGCTCCATCCCCTTCAAGCAGGTCTGCCTGCTCGGCATGAACGACGGCGTCTACCCGCGCACCCTGCCGCCCATGGGGTTTGACCTGATGGCGGTGGCGGGCCGGCGGGGGGATCGCTCCCGTCGCGATGACGACCGCTATCTGTTTCTCGAGGCGCTGCTCAGCGCCCAGCAGGGGCTCTACATCAGCTATCAAGGCTTCAGCGCCCAGGACAACAGCGACAAGGTGCCCTCGGTGCTGCTGGCCGAACTCATCGACTATGTGCGACAGGGCTTCGTGCTGGCGGGGGATGAGCAGCTCGATGACGAGACCTCCGGCAAGCGGCTGCTGGCGCACCTGATCACCCAGCATCCGCTCACCCCCTACAGCCACGCCTACTTCTATCCGGCGGCAGGCTCCGGCCTCTTTACCTATGCCGCCGACTGGCTGCCGGCCCTCCATCCGCAGCGCGGCGCGGCCAACTTCCAGAGTGGCGAGCTGCCCTTACCTCCCGAATGGGGCAAGGAGCAGGGGCTGGAGCTGGCGGAGCTGCTGCGCTTCTATCGCCAGCCGGCCCGCTACTTCCTCAACCGCCGTCTCAAGGTATGGTTCGAGCTGAACGAAGCCAACATCGAGGAGAGCGAACCGTTCGAGCTGGATGGCTTGCAACATTATCAGCTGAAAGACCTGCTGCTCGCTGCTCACCTGGCACAGGGGGACAGTGCCATGCGCCGCGAGCGGCTGCAGCTCACCGGCCTGCTGCCGCAAGGATGGTTCGGCAGCCTGCTGCTGGAGGATCTGGACGAGCAGATGGGCAAGCTGGCGGAGCGGCTGCGGCCCTGGGTGGCGGCCAATGAGGCAGAAAAACAGGCGGTGGAGGTCGATATCGCGCTGGCTCAGGGTCAGCTGCAAGGGTGGATCGACACCCAGAAGGGGCGCTTGCTGGTGGTGAAACCCGGCAGCTTCAACGGCAAGGATCTGCTGCTGGGCTGGATCCAGCACCTCTGCCTCGCCTTGAGCGATGCTCCCGGCGACACCCTGCTGTTTGACGCCAAGCAGAGTCTGCGGCTGGCCAGGCTCCCGGCTGACGAGGCGCGGCCCAGACTGGCGGCGCTGGTGGCGCTCTGGATGCAGGGGATGAAGCGGCCGCTGCCCTTCTTCCCGAGCACCGCCTGGGACTGGCTCAAGGCGATTGAGAAGGATCCGGAGAAACCGGAGGCGGCCGACAAGGCGGCCCTCACCCGCTTCAACGGCGGCTACATGGCCAAGGGGGAGGGGGAAGATGCTTATGTCGCCCGCTGTTTCCCGGAACTCGACGAGGCCGTGCTGGCCCAGTTGCAGGCGCTGGCCCGTGAACACCTGACCCCGCTGCTCAAGAGCCTGGAGGAGTTGCAATAATGGCCAACCCGCTCAATACATTGCGTTTTCCCCTTTATGGCGAGCGACTGATCGAGGCCTCCGCCGGTACCGGCAAGACCTACACCATCGCCGGTCTCTACCTGCGTCTGCTGCTGGGCCATGGCCCGCTCATCGAAGAGGGGGAAGACGCTGGTCAACCCAGCGCCCACGAACGGCCGCTCTCGGTGACCGAGATCCTGGTGGTGACCTTTACCGAGGCGGCCACCGCCGAGCTGCGCGGGCGGATCCGCGCCCGCATCCACGAGGCGCGGCTCGCCTTCATGCGCGGTGAGAGCAAGGACGCCCTGCTGAGCCAGCTGCTGGCGGAGGTGGAGGATCACGAACTGGCGGCCCGCCGCCTGCTGGCCGCCGAGCGCCAGATGGACGAAGCGGCGGTCTTCACCATCCACGGCTTCTGCCAGCGGATGCTGAAACAGAACGCCTTTGAGTCGGGCGCCCTCTTTGAAACCGAATTTCTCACCGACGACAGCCAGCTTCGGCTGCAGGCGGTGAGTGACTACTGGCGATCCGAGTTCTATCCGGTGGACAAGCCCCTCGCCAGCGCGGTGCGTGCGCTCTGGCCGAGCCCCGCCGCCCTGCTGCGGGAGATGGGCAGCTGGCTCGACAACAGCGAGCTGGAGATGCGCCCGCCGGCGGGGGACGAGACCCTCGCCGCCCGCCATCAGGCGGCCATGGCCCGTATTGAGGCGGTGAAGCGTGAATGGCTGGCGCAAGGGGACGAAATCCGCCGCCAGACGGATGGGCAAGTAAGCCGCTACACCGGCAAGAACTACGAAGGGTGGCTCGCCAAGATAGCCGACTGGGCGCAGGACGAGGCCAGTGGCTACGCCATCCCCAAGGAGCTGGAGCGCTTCGGACAAAGTGTGCTGGAGGAGAACCTCAAGAAGGGGGGCGCGGTGCCGACCCTGCCGCTGTTCAGCCAGATCGATGAATTGCTGGCGAGCCGTCCCGGCATTCGGGATCTGATCCTGCAACGGGCGGCCGTGGTGGTGCGCAGCCGGATGCAGGCCAGCAAGCGGCAAGCTCATCAGCTCTCGTTCGATGACCTGCTCAAAGACCTCGACGGCGCGCTTGGCTCCGGCCTTGGCGAGCGGCTGTGCGAGCGCATTCGCGCCACCTACCGGGTGGCGATGATCGATGAATTTCAGGATACCGACCCCCAGCAGTACCGCATCTTCCACCGTCTTTACGGTGGCCACACCGACACGGCGCTGCTGATGATCGGTGACCCCAAGCAGGCCATCTACGGCTTTCGCGGCGCCGACATCTTTACCTACATTCAGGCGCGGCGAAATGTAAGCGCCCACTACACCCTCGGGCGCAACTGGCGCTCCAGCCGCGCCCTGGTGGCGGCGGTCAACGGCCTGTTCGAGCGCGCCAAGGATCCCTTTATCTACGAGGCGGATATCCCCTTCCTGCCGGTGGAGGCGCAGGGCAAGAGCAAGGCGCTGCAGCTGGATGGCGAAGCCGCTCCCGTGCTCCACTGCTGGCAGCTGAGCGGCCAGCCCACCTTCAACAAGGGGGATTACCAGAGCCGGATGGCCCGCGCCACGGCGGTGGAGATCCATCGCCTGCTGACCCTGGCCCGGGCGGGCAAGGCGCAGATCGGCGATCAGCCGGTGAAAGCGGGGGATATCGCCGTGCTGGTGCGCACCGGCGCCGAGGGCAAGCTGGTGCAGCAGGAGCTGGCGCGCCTCGCCATCGCCTCCGTCTACCTGTCGAATCGCGAAAGCGTGCTGGCGCAGGTGGAAGCGCGGGAGATTTTGCTCATTCTGCACGCCTGCCAGAACCCGGGAGAGGAGCGCAGCCTTAGGGCGGCGCTCGCCACCGGGCTGTTCGATCTGGATGCCAAGGCGCTCGACGAGCTCGCCAGTGACGAGCGGGCGTGGGAGAGCGCGGTGCAGGAGTTTATGGAGTACCGCAAGATCTGGCACAAGCGCGGCGTGCTGGCCATGCTGCGGGCCCTGCTGCACCGGCGCAATCTCGCCTCCTCCCTGCTGGCGAGCCCGAACGGCGAGCGGCGGCTGACCAACTTCCTCCACCTCGGCGAGCTGCTGCAACAGGTGAGCTGCGAGCTGGATGGCGAATATGCCCTGCTGCGCTGGCTGGGGGAGGCGGCGAGTCGCCCCGACGGCCAGGATGCGGAGCAGGTACTGCGGCTCGAATCCGAACGCAAGCTGGTGCAGATCGTCACCATCCACAAATCCAAGGGGCTGGAGTACCCGCTGGTGTTCCTGCCCTTTATCTGTAGCCACCGCGCTGCCGATACCCCGCTGTTCCACGAAACGGACAGCGCGGGCAATCGCACCGTGCTCGATCTCACCGGCGCCGACTCGTCGCTCGCCGAAGCGGACAGGGAGCGCCTTGCTGAAGATCTGCGGCTGCTCTATGTGGCGCTGACCCGGGGCGTCTACGCCACCTGGCTGGGG
Source organism: Aeromonas sp. S41-2 (assembly GCF_027705845.1). Classification (NCBI taxonomy): domain Bacteria; kingdom Pseudomonadati; phylum Pseudomonadota; class Gammaproteobacteria; order Aeromonadales; family Aeromonadaceae; genus Aeromonas; species Aeromonas sp. S41-2. Next base: position 41,114 of record NZ_JAPDCG010000015.1, read on the forward strand.
CTGGCGCCGGTGCGCTCCGGCAATGGCAAGTCGGAGCAGACCGACCTGCACCAGACCGCCATCGGCTACCTGCTGCAAAAGGGCGAGGAGGGGGATGCCGCGACGCTGGCGACCGCTCTGGCCGAGCTGGCGCAGGCGCTGCCCGGGGTGGCCGTCGGTGAGCCCTCGCTCACTCGCCCGACCCCCATGCCGGCGGAGGAGGAGCAACTGGGCGAGCCGCAGGTGCGCCACTTTACCGGCACCCTCGAGCGGGACTGGTGGATCAGCTCCTACTCCGGGCTGGCGGCGCAGGGCCACGGCCACAGCAAGGGGGTGCTGGCCAATCCCGGCTTCGATGACGAGGTCGTGACCGAGGCGGCTGCATTGGCTGCTGACCTGTCTACAGCACAACAGGAAGAGGCGCCCCAGCCTTCCATCTTTACCTTCCCGAAAGGGGCGCGCCCCGGCACCCTGCTGCACAGCCTGTTCGAAACCATCGACTTTCAAAGCGCCGCTGGTGAGCCGCTGGCAGAGCATATCGCCACCCTGCTGGTGCAGGATGGCTTCGACGAGAGCTGGGCGCCCGTGCTGCAACAGCAGGTGGAGGCGGTGCTCGATACCCCGCTGGAAACGGGCTTTGGCGAGCCGGTGCGGCTGCGGGACCTGGCCCCCGAGCGCAAGCAGGTGGAGCTGGAGTTCTTCCTGCCCATGGGGCGGGTGACGGCACCGGCGCTGACCGCACTCTGCCAGCAGCACGACCCGCTGTCGCGGGGCAACAAGCCACTCAGCTTTGCCACCGTGCAGGGAATGCTCAAGGGCTTTATCGACCTGGTGTTCGAGTGGCAGGGGCGCTGGTATCTGCTCGACTACAAATCGAACCACCTCGGCATGAGCCCGGGCGATTACAGCCGTTCGGCGCTGGAGCAGGCGATGGCCGAGCACCGCTACGACCTGCAATACCAGCTCTACTCGCTGGCCCTGCACCGGCTGCTGGCCCTGCGCCTGCCGGGCTACGACTTCGAGCAGCACTTTGGTGGGGTCTTCTATCTGTTCCTGCGCGGCATGCCGCAGGGGGGGATTTTCCATACCCGCCCCAGTCGTGAACTGGTGCTGGGGCTGGATCGGTTGTTTGGCGAGGGGGCGGCGCCCGCCCTCGCCGGGGTATCGGATAACGGGGTAGAAGCATGAACGGCACCATGATGATTGAACGGCTCAAGGCTTTGGCGCTGGCGGGCCGCATCCGCCAGCTGGATCTGCAATTTGCCAAACTGGTGGCCGATCTGGGCGGCAGCCCCGAACTGGTGCTGGGAGCGGCGCTCACCTGCTTCGAGCTGGGGCGCGGCCATGTTTGTCTGCCGCTTGAGATGCTGACAGCTGGATCTTTGCGCCCGTTCGGGCTGGATCCGGATCAGAGTCGGGATCTGCTGGCCGATCTGGCGGATCCTGCCCGCTGGCCCGCCCTGCTTGCGGCAAGCCCGCTGGTTGGCACCGGGCAGGATGACGGGCTCGCCCCGCGCTGGCCGCTGCGGCTCTGGCACGGGCGGCTCTACCTCACCCGCTATCACGACTTTGAGCTGGGAGTGGCCCGCCATCTGCGCGCTTTGAGTGAACGCGCCGAATGGCCGGAGATCGCCCCCGCCCTGTCGCGGCTGTTTGCCCGCGACTACGGCCTGGTGTTCGCGGCGCTGCTCAAGGCCCGTCTCGCCCCCGACTTCTCGGCCCGCCACTTTACCCTGAAGTATCTGGATCTGGTGTTCCCGAGCGAAGTGGACTGGCCCGCCATTGAGGCGCTGCTGGCCAGCGCCCAGGCCGCGAGTGATTTGAGCAAGCTGGATACGCTGGTGCCCGAGGCGCTCTGTTGCAACGGCCAGAAGCTGGCGGCGGCCACCGCGGCGGCGCGCCCCTTTGCGGTGATCTCCGGCGGCCCCGGCACCGGCAAGACCACCACGGTCGCCAAGCTGCTCGCCATTCTGGTGGAGACCGGCCTGCAGGCGGGCAAGGCCCCGGCGATCCGGCTGGTGGCCCCCACCGGCAAGGCGGCGGCGCGCCTCACCGAGAGTATCGGCTCTGCCCTGCAGGCCCTGGATCTGCCCCCCGAGTGGGTCGAGGCGATCCCCACCGAGGCGGGCACCCTGCACCGGCTGCTCGGGGTCATTCCGGGGCGCAGCCAGTTCCGCCACCACGCGGGCAACCCGCTGCACCTCGACTTGCTGGTGGTGGATGAGGCCTCCATGGTCGATCTGCCGATGATGGCGCGCCTGCTCGATGCGCTGCCAAGCCACGCCCGCCTGATCCTGCTTGGCGACAAGGATCAGCTCGCCTCGGTGGAGGCGGGGGCCGTGCTCGGCGATATCTGCAGCTTTATCGAACAGGGCATCAGCCCCGCGCAGGCGCAGTGGCTCTCCCGCCAGACCGGCTACCGCTTGCAGGGCACACCCGCAGGGGCGACCGTGCGTGACAGCCTCTGTTTGCTGGCCAAGAGCTGGCGCTTTGATCAGCATTCGGGCATCGGCCAGCTGGCGCGCGCCTGCAACAGCGGCGATGCCACGGCGGTGGAAGCTGTCTGGGGCATGAGCTTTGTCGATATCAGTCTGCATCCCTGGGCCGGGGAGGCCTACGAGGCCCTGATTGCCCAGGGGGTGGCCGGTTACGGCAGCTATCTGAAGGCGGCCCGCGCGGGGGAAGCGCCCGCCGCCGTATTCAAGGCATTCAACAGCTTCCAGATCCTCTGCGCCCTGCGCGATGGCCCATTCGGGGTGCTGGGGCTTAATGAACGGCTCGAATTGGCCCTGTCACGGGCTGGCCTGATTGCCCGTGATGGCGACTGGTATGCCGGTCGCCCGGTGATGGTGGTGCGCAACGACCACGGGGTCGGCCTCTACAACGGCGATATGGGGCTCTGTCTGCCCGATGAAACCGGGCGGCTCAAGGTATGGTTTGAGCAGCCGGACGGCACCTTGCGGGCCCTGCTGCCCAGCCGTCTGCCGCCCCATGAGACGGTCTACGCCATGACCATCCACAAATCCCAGGGCTCGGAGTTTGCCCATACCGTGCTGGTGCTGCCCGACAGCCCCAGCCCGCTGCTGACCCGCGAGCTGGTCTATACCGGCATCACCCGCGCCAAGGCCCGCCTCGATCTCTACGGCGATCGCGCCCTGCTGGCCCAGGCGGTACGGAAAAAGACCGAGCGTTATTCCGGATTGGCGGAGAGGTTGGGGGAGTGAGCGATGGTACGGCGGTGAAGGGATTTACTGCCCGATTATACATTGCTAAGGATTGCGCACTTTTCATTGAAGGGCATATACGCACGCCAATCAGCGATAGGAAAGAGGGATATCTGTGGCCACTGCGTCAGTGAATCTGGATTGGATGGAGGGCATGATGGAACTGGTGCGACTGATGAATGCCAGTAGGTGGGAAGAAATCCGGCTCGGTATGCATGCGTTGGGATCGCTCTCTCCTAGGTGGCGTGTGCGGGACCTGCACAGCCGGTATCTATCTGATTGGGATGGGGAGTGGTTCTATCACTTTAAAGTGGGTGGCTACGAGCATATCGAGTTGCTGGAAGTAGATACCACATCGCCTGAGCAGACCGCAGCCGTGCAGGATCTGTTGCTACAGGTGCGGGTGCCCGGAGAGCGGGTCGGGAATGTATTTCGGGTCTACGGCTATGCACCGCTCGGTAAACCGATGGACTACTTGGGGTAAACCAGCAATTGGACAGCGGTAAATGAAATTTACCGCTGTCTGTTGTGCATAGATGTTCAAAAATATTTTATTGCAGAATGTAATAGGAGATTAAAGTGATTAAAAGTGTATGGGGATTGTATTGGCGGACATATTTATTATTTCTCTTTGCCGCGTTACCCTTATCGTTTGCAACAATGTATTTTTTTGTTTCTGAGTCATGGATAGTATTGAAACCTTCAGTTTTCTATACAGTTGTAGGTGTTTTGTTATTAGTGCCATTTAATCATCACAAAGGTCTATTATTTTCTCTCTGGGGTAATCGCTTAGGCTTGGGTGATATAATATGGTGTTCTTATCGAAAGGTCATGGGGACATCTTATATCCTATACGCAGCGATATTATATGTTGTCAGTGAAACATTGCCACTAACCTACTGGGTATATACAAAAATATATGGCAGCCTATTTGTGAATTTTGCTTTGTCTATTCTGATAGGTGTGATTGTTATACAGAAAAACAGAATGAAAATTTAAGGCGTCAATGATATGAAATTTACAAGTGTGAAGTTTGTTTTAATGGTGTTGACGCTATATATTAGCGCTAATGTCTTTGCTAATGCAGCAGAGTCTGGTGATGATATAGCAAAAGAGATGTGTGCAAAACTGCCTGCGGTTATCAAAAAAGGTGATGAATCATACAAGGCAGGGGAATATGCCAAAGCAAGAGATTATTTTACGGAGCAAGTCTCGTTAAGTGAGGGGTGTGGATATGTTTATGGTAAGCCAGATCAAGCGGCGACTATTACGGCATATAACAATGTTGCACTTTCCTATATAAAACAAGGGGAGAAGCTTAAGGCTCTGGCATGGTTGTCATTAGCCCCGAATGATAAGAAATCTAAATTCAACTACGGTCTGCTTAAAAATATGCCAGCCTCTGTTGGGCCTGATATGGTGGGAACTTATTGGGAATATGCTGGTTTCGGAAGTTGGAATGTTGCCTCTGTAGAAAAGCAAGGTAATGACTACCTGATATCCTTGAATCTGCTCTATTTTGGGTTAATGGGGATGGTTTATGGTCCCAACATGGGGGAAATATCTCAGGTTGTGACTATGAAGGATAATGATGGGATGATAAAGCTAACCGGTGAGGAAGGTAATTGTGAAATTTCGATAAAATTTATAGAAAAAGATCATGGTATTCTGAGGGTTGATACAAACCAGAATAAAAATGAGTGTGGGTTTGGTCACAATGTACACGCGCATGGTGATTTTATTAGAGTGTCTGGCAAACCTACACCATTTGAGATTGGTTACTAATGTCGAGTAATCGAAAGATCGCGCAATAACTCACTTCCAAACCTCCCCCATTGCCAACGTTATATCCTCGATGCTGAATGATCCCCTCTCCCATTGGGAGAGGGCAGGGTGAGGGGATCATTCAGGTATTAGATGGTCAGCTCCAGCCGGTTGCCTTCGGGGTCGAGGAAGGTGCTCTCGTAATAGCCGTCGCCGGTCCAGCGGGGGCCGTCCAGGTGTTTGACCTCGGCGCCCTTGAGCAGCTTGAGGCGGGCAGTCATCTTGTCCACCTCTTCCACGCTGCCGAGGGAGAAGGCGATATGGGCCAGCCCCTGCAACGGGTGTGGCAGATGCAGATCCGCCGGAAACAGGATGGGGGTGTGCATCAGCTCCAGGCTGGCGCCCCCCTCGAAGCGCACGAAGTAGGAGCTGAACTGTTTGCTCGGGTTGTGATAGCGCTCATTGGCCTGTCCGCCAAACAGGGTGCAGTAGAATGCCTTGAGTGCCTCCAGATCCTGTGCCCAGATGGCGACGTGATGGATATGCATGGCTGGTCTCCTGTGACTTGATGTCCTTAATGCTATGCTGGGGCCTGTCCCTTCGACATGGCTGAGCCCGTCCTGATGATGTCTGAAACTGCCAACACCGATCTTGTCGATGTCTCCCCTGACTGCCGCGAGCAGATCTGCTGTGACAGCCTGTTGCCGGCCCTCGCACAGGAGCAGGTGTGGCTGGCGGGCTATTCCCGTCTCAAGACCCGTTACCGCATCGCGCGCCGCTTTGCCGATGTGCACTGCTTTCTGCTGACCCTGGGCGGCGAGGGGGAGGTGCAGGTAGGCGATCGCCGCGAGCGGTTGCAGGTCGGCGAGTGGGCGCTGATCCCGGCCGGGGAGCCGCTCTGCTACCAGCTTGGCGAGCAGTTGAGTGAGCAGGTGAATGAGCCGTTGAACCAGCAGGTGAATAAGGGTAGTGAGTGGGAACTGGTGTGGCTGCTGCTGCACAAGGACTCCCCCTGGGATGCCTTCGCCAGCCACCCCCGGCTTGGCTGCACCTCCCAGCAGGCTACCGTGCTGCGCACGATCGAGAACCTCTATGCGGAGCAGGAGCGCCATCAGGACCCGCTGCTCAGCGCCCTGCTGGTTGAGCAGCTCGGCTTTTACCTGCGCCGGTTACTGCAAAAGGGGGAGGGGCAGCGGCGCGGCGAGCGGCTGGCGCTGCGCCTTGAATTGCTGCTCAAAGAGGCGCTGACCGAGCCGTGGGACATAGCGCGCATGGCCGGCGCCCTGCACCTCTCCGAGCGCCAGCTCTACCGGCTCTGCCAGCAGCACTTTGCGCTGGCACCCATGGCGCTGCTGCAACGGCTGCGGCTGCAGCGGGCGGCGCTCCTGCTGGCCAGCCGGGCCGACTCGGTGAAGCGGCTGGCCGAGCAGTGCGGCTTCAAGAACGAGTACCACTTCTCCACCGCCTTCAAACGCCAGCACGGGCTGGCGCCCAGCCACTATCGCAGCCTGCATCATCCCGCCTTTAAAACCGGACAAGGGTGAAATATTGAGCCACACTGGTTGCTACTGTTATTCAGACGAACCCGATGGCGGCCGATAACCGGAACAAGCGGTGGCGGTTTTCATCGATCAACGGATAGCGGGCTGTGCAGCCGTCTGCCGCTGTCATTTCTCAACATCAGGCTGGAATGCCCCGCACCCTGCGGGGCGGCAAGACAAGGATGGTCTCCATGCTGCAGGACAGCGACACGATCAGGATCTCGGACGTCAGCGAGGCCGTAATACACGGCATTCTGGCGGTGGTGAGCGACGGGATCTGGGACTGGAATGCCAACACCGGCTTCGTCTATCGCAACCCGGGCTGGTATCAGATGCTGGGGTACGAAGCCCACACCCTTGGCAACAACGTCTTCACCTGGGAGAGCGTGATCCACCCCGACGACATGGATCGGGTGATGGCCAGCTTCGATGCCTACCTGAGCGGCGCCGCCCCCGACTACCGGGTCGAGTATCGCTGCCGCAGTCGCGGCGGCGACTATATCTGGATTGAGGATTGCGGCCGCGTCATCGCCCGCAACCAGGATGGGTCGGTGGCCCGGATGATCGGCGCCCATCGCAACATCCACGCCCAGAAGCTGCTGCTGGAGCAGCTGGAGCGGCGCAATCACACCCTGGAGCAGCAGATTGCCGAGCGTACCGCCGAACTGGTGCGGCTCAACGAGGCGTTGCAGCAGAAGGCGGAGGAGAATCGCCAGCTGGCGGAGACCGATGCCCTGACCGGTGCCGCCAGCCGCTACCGGCTGGAGCGGGCCATCCGCCAGGAGTGCGAACGGGCCAAGCGCTTTCACCAGCCCTTCTCCGTCATCGCCATGGACGTGGATGACTTCAAGCAGATCAACGACAACCACGGCCACCACGCCGGGGATCAGACCCTGATCAACATAGTGGCGCTGGTACGCAGCCATATCCGCGAAATCGACCTGATTGCCCGCTGGGGCGGCGACGAGTTCATGGTGGTGCTGCCCAATACCGGCCGGCTCGATGGCCGGCTGGTGGCCGACAAGCTGCGGGAGCTGCTGGTACAGTCGCGGGTCTGCCAGCACTTCGACATCACCATGAGCTTCGGGCTGGCTGAGTACCAGCCGGACGAGCCCATGAGCCAGCTGATGGTGCGGGTGGATCGTGCCCTCTATCAGGCCAAGCTGACGGGCAAGAACCAGATCTGCGAGTAGTCCGCCCATAGCCGGCGTCGGCGGTCCGGCGAGCTTGCCGCCATGTCGGATTATTCTGGTTATCCCCCCCGAATGCGTCTTGACCGCACCCTCATCTTGACTCCGTACGAGTACGCTGGTCTGATGCGCGCTCTTTAATCCCCCGCGAGAGATGAAACGATGAAAAAGAGCATCCTGGTTGCCCTGACTGCATTGCCGCTGATGGCCAACGCCGGTCTGATGGATTCCCTGACCGACACAGTGACCAGCAGCGTGACCAGCACTGCCAAAGAGATGGCCGGCACCGCCATGGACAGCGCCTCCAATGAAGCGATCAAGAAGGCGCTGGACATCAAGGAAGGCGGTTCCAACAAACAGGCCATCAAGGACAAGCTGGGCGCACCGGCCAGCACCAAGACCGAAGCCGGTCTGGAAGTGTGGACCTATGACCTGGGTGCCCTGAACAAGGTTTCTCCCATGCTGGCAGAGACCTCCAAGACCCTGTTCAAGGATGCCGAAGCCGCTCAGAAGAACGTGCTCATCAAGTTCGAAGGCGAGACCGTCAAGACCCTGAACCTGGTCGACAAGACCAAGGCTTGAGTCTGAAAGACGTGCATGAAAAAAGGGGCCCGCGGGCCCCTTTTTGCTGCCTGATGCCGGCCATCAAACCTTGAAGCGATGTACCAGCGCCAGCAACTGGCGATTGGAGCTGAGCAGCGCCGCTGCACTCTGTTCGGTGTGCTGGCCGTTTTCCAGCAGCAGGTTGAGCATGTCGCGAATGCTCACCATGTTGCGGTTGATCTCCTCGGTTACCCGGCTCTGCTCCTCGGCGGCGGTGGCGATCTGGCTGCTGAGGTCGTGGATCCGCACCACTGAGTCGGCCATGTTGTCGAGCCCCCCCGTCACCTGGCCTGTGGTATCCGCTGCCGCCTGACAGCTGCGCTTGGTATGTTCCATGGCGACCACGGCTTCGGCGACGCCCTGGGTGAGGCGCGACAGCATGCTGCCCACCTCGGCCGTGCTGTTCTGGGTGCGCGCGGCCAGGGCGCGCACCTCGTCGGCGACCACTGCGAACCCGCGTCCCTGCTCACCGGCCCGCGCCGCCTCGATGGCGGCATTGAGCGCCAGCAGGTTGGTCTGGGCGGCAATGCCACCAATCACCCCGAGCACGCTGCCGATCTGCTGGGCATCCTCCTGCATCTCCAGCACCTTGGCGGCCGCCAGATCCACCTCATCGATCAGGGCCACCACGCTGGCGGAAGCCGATCCCACCACGGTGCGTGAATTGGCGGCCTGGCCGTTGGCGGCTTCGGTGAAGCTGGCCGAATCGCTGGCGTGTTGCGCCACGCTGTCGGCGGTGGAGCTGAGCTCGGTGAGTGCGGTGACCACCTGCTCCGTCTCGGCGGCGTGTTCGTTCAGGATCCGTCTGGCCTGGCCGGTCTGCTGATCGAGGCGTGTCAGCTCCTGGGTGATGAGATCGGTGGCGTCCGTCACCTGTACCATCATCTGCTGCAGATAGGCGATGAAGCGGTTCACCGACAGGGCGATGTGATCCAGCTCATCGTGCCCCTTCACCTGAATGCGGGCGGTCAGGTCGGCATCACCGGCACTGAGAGCATCGATATTCTGCTTGAGGGTCTGCAGCCGGTTGCCGAATTGACTGACGGCGAGCAACATCAGCCCGAACAGCAGCACCACCAGTGGCAGCTGGATAGAGGCCAGGGTGGTGAGCACATCCCTGCTGTCTTGTGTCAGCAGGCTGGTTGGCAGGGCAGTCGCCAGCAACCAGGGTGTCCCCTCGATGGCTTGCAGCAGCAGGGTCTGCTCCTCCCCCTGATCCTGGAAAGTGGTTCGCAACTGCGCTTGGCTGCGGGCTTGACCGAGCAGGTCGGCAATGGCGCTGGCGAAGGGATAATCGGCGTGAGCGGAGAGATTGCCCAGCACCACATCACCGTTCAGGCGGGCGTTTCGGCTCAGGATCTTGCCGTCAGCCTCGACGATCATCACCTGGCCACCAATCTCCTGCTCCTTGCTGGCCACCAGATCGTTGAAGAAGCCCAGGGTCACGTCTATGGTCGACACCCCGTAGAGGGCACCATTGCGGTAGATCCCCATGGCGCAGTTGGTTCTCGGCTGCTGGCTGGCGCCGTCCTTGTAGGCGGCGGCCCAGGCACACATGCCTTGAGGGGCTTGCTGTCCCGCCTTATGCCAGGGTTGTTCGAAGTAGTTTGGGGCCTCAGATGAGTTCCAGTAGGTATTGGGGATCAGCTTGTTGGCCGCATCCCTGTGATAGAAGGTGCTGAACTTGGCGCGACCGGCTTCCCGCTGATCCGGCAGTGGCCAGATGCCGCCGCCAAACACCATGGCATTGCCGTATTGATCGATCAGCGCTGGCAGCAGGGTATCGATCTGTTCGCTCGGCAGCTGGGCGACCAGCTGGGTGATGCTGCGGGACTGGCTCTGCACCCCATTGAGCTGATCGCGGATGTCGGTGGCGATCTCGCTGACCCGCAGTGCCACGTTCTGTTCACCGGCCTTCTGCAGCGCCGGCTTGATCCAGAGCTGAATGCCAAATACCGTCAGGGCACACACCAGCGCCATGAATCCCACAAAAACGGCGCTATAGCGCCCCTTGATTGTCCCCAGACTCCACCCCATAACGACTCCTGTCTTTTGTTGGCTCGCCGATGCGCGACCTTGTTATGCGAGGCGTCATTATTAGCTATTTCGAACATAAAACGTTTGTTATCGCTCACAGAACTCGGAGCAGGGAGGAAGGGAAGTGAGGGATGTTGGAGTGGATCTCGGCGGGTAACCGGCCGAGCGGGAGGGAGGAACGAAAAAAGGGTGGCCGAGGCCACCCTGTTGCAGGTCGAAGTGCGTTTACTGATGCGCTTCGGCGAACTGCTTCATCGCTTCGGCGTGCTTGGTCATGCCGTCGGCACGCAGGCTCAGGTTCTTCACGAATTCAGCCTTCTTGGCCGGGTCTTCGATCTTGTCGTAGCGCTGCTGCAGGTGAGTCTGGATCTGCTCCGGCGTCATGTTCTGCATGCGGGCCATCTTGTCGTGGCGGCCGCCATGGTGCTTGCCGCCCATCATGCCGCTGCCATCCATCGGGCAGTCGGTCATCATGCCGGGCTGGGCGGTGGTGACGGCTTCGCTGGCGGCATAGGCGCCGAGCGGCAGGCCAAGGATCAGGGTGGCGGTCAGCAGGGTCTTGGTCAGTTTTTTCATGGTCTATCTCCTTGCGGATTGAGTTCGGGGTCGGCTTGCTCGCCTTGACCCTAAGTAAACACCAGACTGGTGTCTGAACTTTGCCAGTTGAAGCCTATTTTGTAGCAGAGTGTGACACGGTGACCCTGTACAGGGCTTGACCGGGCGCATGCCGGACGGGAAATAAAAATACCCCGTCAGCGTCGCCCGCTGGCGGGGTATTTTTAGGCTGGGGCCGGCTTAGCGCTGGCGACCGCTGCCGACGCTGTAGGGCATGCGGTAGCTACTGCTCTCGCCGTCCAGGCTGAGGGTCAGGTCACCCTGGGCCCGCATCGGCAGACGCACCTGCTGCATCCCCTGCAACTCGGCAGGCACCCGCTTGAGCACGTCGCCGGTGGCGTTGCGGATCACCAGGGTGGGGTGTGCCTCATTGCTGCTGACGGCGTCGTGCCAGTTGACGAACAGCAGGCCGGGGGCGGCACTGACATCGGCGGGCAGGGCGGCCTGGGCCAGGCCGGTGTGGGCCAGGCCGGCCAGCATTAACAGAGTCAGGCTCTTGTTGATCATGATATTGCTCTCCTTGGTATGACTCGCCGCAAGATGGCGGCAGAAAAGTCAGGGTGCGCAGCGCCGCCTGGCGGCCGCACATCATGACGAAGGGGGTTCGGTCGCACCCTTGGCGTCGCCGTGGCCGGGGGCCCTGTCGGCGGGGGATGTCTGCTGGTGGTCCGGGGGGCTCGCCGGTTGGGGTGAGCTGCCGCTCGCCTTTCTGGCAAGGGCTTCGCTGGCGGCAAAGGCCAGCAGCAAGGGGGTGGTGAGGGCCAGCATGGCCTGTCTACTCCTGCAACCGATGGGATGGCCACAGTAAACAGCCGGCTTGTGTCTCAACTTTGCCGAACGGGCGCTTTTTTGTAGCAGAGTGTGGCATCTTGCTGATCTGGCACACTTTGACACAAACCGCCCGGCAGATTTTCGTATACTCGTGCCAGCTCTAACAGGAGAGGCCTCATGAACCAAAGCAGCACCCACATTCTGGTGGTCGACGATCACAGCGAGATCCGCGATCTGCTGAAGCGTTTTCTGGAACAGCATGGCCTGCGGGTCAGTTGTGCCCGGGATGGCAAGGAGATGAAGCGGCTGCTGGAGGAGCGGGAGTTTGATCTGCTGGTGCTGGATCTGATGATGCCGGGAGAAGACGGCCTGACCCTTTGTCGCGAGCTGCGGGCCAAGTCCAGCCTGCCCATCATCATGCTCACCGCCATGGGGGAGGAGACCGACCGCATCATAGGGTTGGAGATGGGGGCCGACGACTACCTCGCCAAGCCGTTCAATCCGCGCGAGCTGCTGGCCCGCATCAAGGCGGTGATGCGCCGCACCCAGGTCGAGCCGCAGCCGGCGGCCGAGACGCTGACCCGGGATCTGCGCTTCGATCGCTGGCTGCTCGACATCAACCGGCGCGAGCTGGTGGATGAGGAAGGGGTGGGCCTGAGCCTCTCCACCGCCGAATTCGACCTGCTGCGGGTCTTTCTGGAGCGGCCGCAGCGGGTGTTGAGCCGGGATCAACTGCTGGATCTGGCCCGTGGCCGCGAGGCGGTGGCGTTTGACCGAGCCATCGACACCCTGGTGAGCCGGCTGCGGCGCAAGCTGGAGCGGGATCCCAAGAACCCGGAGCTGATCAAGACCATCTGGGGCGGCGGTTACCTGTTCGCCGCCGATGTGACCCAGGTATAAGGCCGTGGGGATCCTCAAGCGTGGCTGGTCGAAACTGTGGCCCAAGGGGCTGACCGGCCAGATCATCCTGGTGGCGCTGGCCGGGCTGGTGTTGATCCAGCTGCTCAGCATCCAGATCTACCGTACGGATCGGGAGGAGGCGCTCGGCTACATCAACAGCCGCAACGCCATGCAGCGCATCGTCTCCGTGGTGCGGCTGCTGGCCCTCTCTCCCCCCTCCCTCTATGACGAGATCATCAAGGCGAGCCGCAGCGAGACCTTGCTGCTGCGCATCGCCGACGAACCGCTGCAACCGGACAACCGCAGTCCCCGCTTCGAGCAGCTGGTGCGCTCCCGGCTGGGTTACCCCTCGACCCTGATGGTGGAGATCAGCGCCGAGCTCAAGCAGGATGCCCAGCGCAGCCGCGCCTGGCAGCACCACAGCCGGATGATGAAGGATCGCAAGGGGATGCCGCCACCGCAGGACATGCGGCTGTACGGCTCCATCCAGCTGCCACGCGGTGGCTGGCTGCAGTTCAGCTCGCTGGTGGACAAGGAGTCGGCCAGCTGGTCCTGGCAGACCACCCTCAACCTGATGCTGGTGGCGAGCCTGGTGATCGGCCTGATGATCTGGCTGTTCCGCCGCGCCACCCTGCCGCTCAAGCAGCTGGCCGCCAATGCGGATCGGCTCGGCCGTGGCGAGGACATAGAGCCGCTGCGGGAAGAGGGGCCGACCGAGGTACGCGAATCCATCCAGGCCTTCAACCGCATGCACACCCGGCTCGACCGTTTCGTGCAGGACAGAACCCGGATGCTGGCGGCCATCTCCCACGATCTGCGTACCCCCATCACCAGCCTGCGGCTGCGCACCGAGTTTCTGGACGAGGGGGAGGACAAGGAGCGGATCCAGCAGACCCTGCAGCAGATGGAGCAGATGCTGGCGGCGACCCTCAGCTTCGCCCGGGAGGAGGGGCAGCAGGAGGCGACCCGGGAGCTGGATCTGGTCAGCCTGCTGGAGAGCCTGTGCGACGACTATGCCGACACCGGCCAGCCGGTCACCTGCCTGGCCGAGGGCAAGCAGGTCTATGCCTGCCGCGCCAATACCCTGCGCCGGGTGCTGCAAAACCTCATCGGCAACGCCATCAAGTACGCCGGCAGCGCCGAGGTGTCGCTGGAGCGCACCGACAGCGAGCTGGTGATCCGGGTCTGCGATCAGGGGCCCGGCATCGATCCGGCTAGACTGGAAGACGTGTTCAAGCCGTTCGTGCGGCTCGACGAGGCCCGCAACACCGAATCCGGCAGCGTGGGGCTGGGGCTCTCCATCGCCCGCACTCTGGTGCACCAGCATGGCGGCGAGCTGACCCTGCACAACCGGGAGCAGGGCGGGCTGGAAGCGCGCATCAGCCTGCCGCTGTAAGAGCGGCGGGAACTCGGTGGGGAGGATGGCGACGAGCCGCCTCCCCGTTTTTTATCTTGCACTTATCTGACTGAAATCACGCCTATTTCATACTCGCTCATGCTTGTTCTTCTATGCTGAAGGTGGCGATAATCGATGGCCGCACAGACGGCCAAACAGCAAGGTTGGTGCAGGGATGGCGGGCGATTCTGGTTTTCGGTGGCGAGTCTGGTGCGGGGTGTGGTTGTTGCTCTTGGCACAGGCATGGCCCGTGTTGGCAAATACGCCGCCCAAGCCGCTCATCGTGACCAACTCCAAGGCCTGGCAGCCCTTCTCTTACCTCAATGAAGAAGGGGAACCCGATGGCCTGCTGATCGATCTGTGGCGCGAATATGGCAGGGTCACCGGTCGCCCGATCCAGTTCAAGCTGGTGGACTGGCAGGCCTCGCTGGACCTGGTTCGCAACGGCCAGGCCGATGTCCATGGCGGCCTGCTCTGGTCGCCGGAGCGCAATCTGGTCTACGACTACGGTCAGGCCCTCTCCCATGTCGATTCCCAGCTCTTCTTCGCCAACTCCCTGCGCGGCTCGGACGTAAACTACTACCTGCTGCACGAGAGTGTGGGGGTGGTTACGGGGGGCTACGAGGAGTACTACGCCCGCAAGCACTTCCCCACCACGCGCCTGCGTACCTTCGATGACAACGACGCCATGCTGCGCGCGGCCTTCAGCGGCGAACTGGATGCCTTCATCGCCGATCTGCAGGTGGCCAACTTCTACATCTACACCTCGGCGGATCCCACCCGCTTCATCCCGGTGCGCCACCTCTACAGCGACGAGATCCGCTTCGCCGTCGCCAAGGGCAACCAGGCGTTGCAGCAGGAGCTGGAGCAGGGCTTCTCCCGCATCGGCGAGGCCGATCGGGAGCGGATCGTCCGCAAGTGGATGCACATCGAGACCGTCTACCCGGTTCATCTCTGGCCCTGGCTGCTGGCCATCGGCGGTCTGGTGCTGATGGCCTACATCATCCAGTTGCGGCGGGCGGTGGCGAGCCGCACCGCCGAGCTTATCCAGGCCAACGCCAGACTGGAGCGCCTTGCCGGCACCGACTCCATGACCGGCATCCTCAACCGGCGGGCATTCTTGCCACTGCTGGAGCAGCGGCTGGCCAGCAGTCAGGCCTCGGCCCTGCTGCTGTTCGATCTCGATCGCTTCAAGGGGATCAACGATCACTTCGGCCACGGGGTCGGGGACGAGGTGCTGTCGGCCATGGTGGCGCAGGTACAGCGGGTGCTGCCCGCCAGCGCCCTGTTTGCCCGCATCGGTGGGGAGGAGTTTTGCATCAGCCTGCTGGTGGCGGACATGGCGACGCTGCAGCAGTGGGCCGCCCGGATCGGGCGGGAGGTCAATAGTCACAAGTTGCCAACCAGCGCCGGGGCGCTCGGCATCTCCATCAGCACGGGGGCTGTGTGGGTGCCAGCAGGAGGCGGGGCGGAAGGTCGACGGGTGTTATTGCAGGCGGATCGGCTGATGTATGGCGCCAAATCGCAGGGGCGCAACACCTGGCAGGCGGCCAGCTACGTGAAAGAGGCGGCTGGCGAGGCGGGGAAATAAAAAACCGCCGCCCAGGGTGGGCGGCGGCGGGTCATCAGAAGTTGTAGGTCATGCCGAGGGTGTAGCGGCGACCATCCAGCACAGTACCGAAGCTGGTGTAATCCACTGTCTTGTCGAACAGGTTGTAGACACCGGCGGTGACATCCAGGTGTTCGTTGGCCTTGTAGACCAGACCGGTGTCGAAGAAGGTGTAGGAGGGGGTGCCCTCGGCCATCTTGACCCGGCTCAGGTAATCGGAGGTCTTGCTGCGGAAGTTGACCCGTGACCAGAGGCTGACGGTCTCGGTGGTCTGCCAGTCGACCGTGGTGTTGAACATGTGGCGCGGCATCTGGTTCAGCGGCTTGCCTTCCATCGCACCACTCTTCTGTTCAGACTGGGTGAAGGTGTAGCTGGAGGCCAGCGACCAGGCATCATTGATGGTCCAGTTGGCCGTGCCTTCCACCCCGCGCATGTTCGCCTTGTCGACGTTGATGCGGTCGCTGATGAAGTCATAGGTGTGACCGTTCAGGGTGCAGGAGGGGTTGCTCTTGCTTTCGCAGCGGCGGATCTCGGAGATCTTGTCCTCGAAGTCGGTATTGAACAGGGTCAGCCCTGTGTTCAAGCCTTGCTGACCATCCCACAGCAGGGCGATCTCCTGGCTCACGCTGGTTTCCGGTTTCAGTTCCGGGCTGCCGACCAGCATGCCGTCCTGGGTGCCACCGCCGGTGGCCTGGCCCCAGTTGGCGGCCGACATGCGCAGATCCGGTGAACGATAGCCGGTGGAGACGCCCCCTTTCAGCGTCCAGGTGTCGGCCAGGTGCCAGACCCCGTACAGACGCGGGCTCCAGTGGGTGCCGTAGTTCTGATCCTGATCCATCCGCACGCCGCCGGTCAGGGCGAAGGTGTCGGTCAGCGACCACTCATCTTCCACGAACATGGCCCAGCTCCAGCGGGTCAGCTGATTGGCGCGGTTGGCCACGTTGAGCTGGTTGCCCTGATCCTGCAGATCCTCGTAGCGGTACTGGCCACCCACGCTCAGATAGTGAGCCCCCAGTTCAAACTGGGTGTGGGTATCGGCGATTGTGTTGATGAGTTTCATCTGGCGGCCGGGGTTGGTGTTCTCTTCCCGCTGCAGGTAGCTGGTGGAGGAGCCGAAGTCATAGCGGCCGTCGTGGGTGATGGCGAAGTTGGTGCGCTCGTAGGTGCTCAGGCTGGGCTTTGACTTGGCCGAGAGCGATTCACCCGGTGTGCGGTTGCGATCCTGCAGACCGCGACTGGCCTCGAAATCGAAGCGGTTGTGCTCGTCCGGGGTCAGGCTGAAGACGGCCGTGCCGCTGCGCATCTCCTGCTCGGCGAAACCGTTCTGGAACTGATCCTCGCCACGGTGGGAGAGCTGGCCGTTCACCCGCATCCCCAGCAGCCCATCCACCAGAGCGCCGGCGGTATAGGCGTTGGTCTGGAAGATATCGCCGGACTCCTTGTTCTCCTGGAAGGTCGAATCGGCATGCAGCGAGCCCTGCCAGGCCGTCATGCTGGCGGTCTTGCGGGTGATGACGTTGATGACGCCGCCCATGGCGTCAGAGCCGTAGCGGGAGGACATGGGGCCGCGCACCACTTCGATCCGCTCGATCGCCTGCAGCGGCGGCAGCCAGCCCTGCTCGATGCCGGGGCCGTCGCTGTTGGGACGGGTGCCACGGCTGTCGACCCGTTTGCCGTCGACCAGCATCAGTGTGTACTTGGAGCCCATGCCACGAATGCTGATATCGCTGCTGCTGCCACCGCCGGTGATCACTACCCCGGGCACATCCTTCAGGGCGTCGGTCACGTCGCGATAGGCGCGTTTCTCCAATTGCTCGCGGGTCACCACCGAGATGGAGGCGGCGGTATCCTCGATCTTCTGCTGGAAGCCGGAGGCGGTCACGACCATGACCTCCTGCTCGGCGGCATAGGCGTGTGATGCGAGGGCGGCGAGAATGAGCGTGGTCAGCTTGTTGCGGTGCATTGTTATCATGTTGGCCTGAACTCTTTTAGTAAGAAGATGCATTCATCCTTTGGGTGAATCGATGGGGCGGTCTCATCGCATCCCGCGTGAAACCAGGACCAGAAAAGGTTCAATTGGATAATCACCAAGTCGGTCGGCAGGCATTGTAGTGATCGCTGGATGATGTGTAAATGATAATTAATCTCATTAATATTGTGCGGTTATCCTCTCACCAGCAGATACGGGATGAGGAGCATGTGTGGCGCGGTGACGGGAAGCGGGGGCGTGACAGTGAGAAGGTTGAGAGGGTCGGGGGGAATGGCAAATGGCAGACAACAAAAAACCCGCCGAAGCGGGTTTTTTCAATTCTTGCAGCGGATCGTTCCAGCCGGCATGAGCAGGCGGACCGGATCCCCGGCTTGAATTACAGAGCTACTACGTTAGCAGCAGCCGGGCCTTTCTGGCCTTGCTCGATGGTGAACTCAACGCGCTGACCTTCGTCCAGGGTCTTGAAGCCCGGGGTCTGGATGGCGGAGAAGTGAACGAACACGTCTTTGCTGCCGTCGGTCGGGGAGATGAAGCCAAAACCTTTCTCGGCGTTGAAGAACTTGACGGTACCAGTCATTTTGTTGGACATGATAATTTCCTTAAATAGTGTTTAAAGTGCCAAATGGCAATCTATGATTTTTCGTCAGCAATACGTATGGGGAGCACTAAAGAAGGAGAATTATTTGATAAGAAGAATCATGGATAATTCTTATACTAATCGCTGCTTTACTAAAATGACTGCCTAACATAACCAGGTCTGAACTACCGAACCATCGCAAAAGATTAAAACATGCCCATTTTCTTAAAGCAAATTTTATCTCGCTGCGAGTGGTCGGATATCGACGCAGCCACTCCCGGTGTGGGTGTCTGCAGCGCAGGATCCTGAGGCGTTGCAGGCCGCTGGAAGCACCATGACAGAGAGCGGTTCTCCACCATGGTATGAGTTGGCTGGTTGAGGTAGGTGGCGCTTGAGCGGGAGGATTGGCCGTCAGCGTTTGCTGCGAAACTTGTTGCTGACGGAATCCACCCAGCTGAATGTCTCTGGCAACACCTGCTTGCTGGCTCGTTCCTTGGCCTTTTCCCGTGCCAGTTTGGCGGCCACTTTGGCGGCGGCAGCACGGTCTGCGACTATCTTGAGTCTGCCTTCCTCGCGGATGCGGTTACGCTCGGCATTGCTTAGTTGATGATCTGCATTGGCCTGTGCTTTTTGGAGCAGCAGGGTGATCTCGGCCTTTTCGGCGTCGGTGAGGTCCTTCATTTCCAACTTTTTCACGGCGTGCTCCTGATGGCGGGAATAGTCCACCCTACCACACCTGCCGGCCGTTTATTGCACAATCGACGCCGTTTTCGAATACGGCTCCACCGGATGGCCGTTGTCGAAGGGAATGGCCCGTCGCATTCCCCTCGCACGGCTCAGCGCCGTTAACCATGCCCGCTCGGTTCAACATGGATCAGCACGACGGCGTGGGGAAGGTGTCGTATGATGCCCTGCTCTATCCGATCGCAGATGGCGTGGGAGTGTTCGATGCTCATCTCTTTTGGCAAGGTCAGGTGGAAGTCGATGTGACGACGGCGCCCGGCCTGACGGCTGCGCAGATCGTGAAAGCCGCCATGCTCCGGGCAGCACTCCTCGATCACTTTGGTGGTGATGGCCAGCTCTTCCTCGTTCATGCTGTGGTCCAGCAGGGGTTGGAAGGCCTGCTTCAGCATGGCGATCGCCTCCTTGAGGATGAACAGGGCGACACAGATGGCAACAATGGGATCCAGCAGATAGAGGTTGTAGCCCAGTCTGGCGGCGATCCAGATACCGAGCAGGCCGACGGCGACTCCGAGCGAGGTCAGTACGTCAGCCTTCAGATGCAGTGCATCGGCGGCCAGGGCCACGGACTCTTCCTCCTTGGCCACCCGGTAGAGGTAGGCGGAGACGCCGCTGTTGACCAGCGCCGAGAACAGCATGACCAGCACACCGAGCCCCACCCCCTCTATCGGGGTTGGCGTGATCAATTTGCCGACGGCCTCGAATATTATCCAGCCGGCGGCCAGCAGGATCAGCAGCGCTTCGATCACGCCGGAGACGTTTTCAATTTTGTCATGACCGTAGGGGTGGCGTTGGTCGGGGGGAATATCCGATTTACGTACGGCCACCAGTGCGATCAATGCCGCCACCAGGTCCATGGCCGAGTGAATGGCCTCGGAAATAATACTGACGGATCCGCTCAGTATGCCGGCAAATATCTTCATGATAATCAAGGTGATATTGGAGCAAACTGAGACCAAGGCCGCTCTGGTTTTTCTGGTCATGGGACGTCCTTATTCTCGCTGGAATATTTTCACAAATAGGGCTGGATAATATCAGCTTGTCCAGGGTGACGCTGCTTTGGGTTGTAACTTTTTGTTTCTGGCGATAGTGAGAATGCTTATCTAAATTATCTTTCATTATTTAAAAAGAATTCATTTTGGTATTCAGTGCTTTATTTCATGTCGTCATTAAATAAATCTGTTTGACGTTATTTTATAAGGAATATATCGCCTCTACGGCCGTTCATTCCCCAGCCGGATCGGGTAAACGGAAGCCGGTAAACACCTGCTGCCACTGGGTGATGGGATGAGGGTGGATTCTTGCGCAAGATTAGGGGTATGCTGGACTGAGTGCGATCGCAGGATCGTCACTGAAAGCGTACTGTAGTCTACGATTCGGATGGCATGCTGGAACCTGGGTTCCAACTGTCTGGGTAACATTTTTGGAGTTTGATGATGAGTAACAAAGAACATCACAACGGCAAAGATGCCAAGAAAAAACCGCAGATGTCACTGAAAGAGAAGCGCGAAGCCAAACGTCAGAAAGCAGATCTGAAAAATGGCGGCGCGATGAAGTAACGCTCCCCATGCTGTAGTTCCTTTGGAGCCAGTAACAAAAAGCCAGCCTTTTCGGGCTGGCTTTTATGTTTTCAGGAGGCTCAGGGCGTGGCCCCGTAGCGGGCAAATATTTGCTGATAACGGCCATCGGCCCGCATGGCATCGAGCCGGCGATCGAACCAGCGCTGCTGCGCCGCCTGGCGAAAGGCAAAATGGTAGTGAGTCGGCGCAAACAGATCGTATTGCCGGACCCGGCCGGGAGCATAGAGTTCAGCACCATATTTGCTGTTGGCCAACTGTGCCAGATAGTAATAGAAAACCCGCTGCTCCAGGATCACCGCATCCACCCGCCCCAGCATCAATCTGTGCACCTGCCCCTGCTGTTTGGCGACCTCCTCGTAACGGGGATTCTGGTCAGCCATGCTGGCAAAGGCACCTCCCAACACCTGACGGGCCCGCTGGAAGGCGCTCACCCTCAGCGTCTTCATGTCGTCCAGAGTGCTGATGTGGGTTTTATTGAGGGTGAACACCCGATTGTGGAAGGCGATCACCGGCTGCGACAGGAAGACATCGTGCAACATGCCGGGTTTGACGTTGATGATGGCATCGAGCTTGCCGGACTCCAGCATGCGGAAGGTGCGCTCCAGCGGCAGGTATTCGAATTGAGGCTCATAGCCGCTGTCCCGAAAGGCCTCTCTCATCAGGTCGAGCTCGATCCCGCGACCCTCTTCTTCGATCACATAGGGCGGGATGGCGAAGCTGACCCCCACTCGCAATGGCTCGCCTGCCAGCAGCAAGGATGGCAGCAACAGGGTGGCGCAAGCCGCCACGCACAACAAGATTCGATACCAAGACCCCATGCGTTCTCTCTGGCAACTGGATTGCCCCGATCATAATCCCAAGGCGAATGATATGGGGACGTATGGCTGGCAAGACCGGCCAGGAGGCCGGATTGCGCGCCACGTCTGCGTCAATAACAGGCAAAAAAAGGCCCTGCATGAACAGGGCCTCCGGGATCTGACGTTGCTTAGAACGATTAGCGTCACCTGATAAGAGGCAATTCTAAATATAATCAATATATTTCAACATGATAATGACATTTTCATTATTATTGTCAATTATTTTGTTAGGTTTCCCACGGTGTGGAAAGGAAAACTTTACACTTTTGGGCCACGGCTCAACATGAGCACATTTATAGTTGTCTCGCCAGAACGGTTTCTTTTGACGCTGTCCCAATTACGTGTTGAAAGGCTAATCTTGAAGTAGGCCATCACCTTGAGGTCTACCATCATGGATACCCCTGCCTTTCAACACCTGTTATCCCTCTTTCCACAGCTTACCCAGCGCCAGCGTCGTGTTGCCCAGCAGCAGCTCACGGCGCCACAAGCCATTACCTCGCTCAATACCCAGTTACCGGCATGCAGCGGTTGCCCTCATTGTCAGGCCGATGTCTCCCAGCTGGCGCCTTGGGGATGGAGTCGGGGATTGCGCCGCTAGGGGAGCCCGCAGAATTCGGAAAAAATCGTACGCTAAGGTTTTCCGGGCATCCGTAAGGGCCGAAACTTCCCGTCTTCCAGTCTGCGGCTCTGCCGCCAGACGTAATCGCCGGTTAGGTTGATGTGCTCCCAGCCCAGCGGCGACAGGAATTGCAGCAGCTCGCCGTCCACCGGCTTGCCGGCCTCGACCAACCCCTGGGTGGCGCGTTCCAGGTACACCGTGTTCCACAGCACGATAGCCGCCGTCACCAGGTTGAGGCCGCTGGCCCGGTAGCGCTGCTGCTCGAAGCTCCGATCCCTGATTTCCCCAAGGCGGTTGAAGAACACCGCCCTGGCCAGCGAGTTGCGCGCCTCACCTTTGTTCAGGCCGGCATGCACGCGGCGGCGCAGTTCAACACTTTGCAGCCAGTCCAGGATGAACAGCGTGCGCTCGATCCGGCCCAGCTCGCGCAGGGCCACGGCCAGTCCGTTCTGGCGCGGGTAGCTGCCGAGCTTGCGCAGCATCAGCGAGGCGGTGACGGTGCCCTGCTTGATCGAGCTGGCCAGGCGCAGGATGTCGTCCCAGTGGGCACGCACGTGCTTGATGTTCAGGGTGCCGCCGATCAGCGGGCGCAACGTCGGGTAGGCTTGCACGCCCTGCGGCACGTACAGCTTGGTTTCGCCGAGGTCGCGGATGCGCGGCGCGAAGCGGAAGCCTAGCAGGTGCATCAGGGCAAAGACGTGATCGGTGAAGCCGGCCGTGTCGGTGTAGTGCTCCTCGATCCGCAGGTCGGACTCGTGGTACAGCAGGCCGTCGAGCACATAGGTGGAATCGCGGACGCCGACATTCACCACGCGGGTGCTGAACGGCGCGTACTGGTCGGAGATATGGGTATAGAACAGCCGTCCCGGCTCGCTACCGTACTTCGGGTTGACGTGCCCGGTGCTCTCGCCCCGGCCACCCGCGCGGAAGCGCTGGCCATCGGAGGATGAGGTCGTGCCGTCGCCCCAGTGGGCGGCAAAGGCGTGGCGATACTGGTGGTTGACCAGCTCGGCCAAGGCCGCCGAATAGGTTTCGTCGCGGATGTGCCAGGCTTGCAGCCAGGACAGCTTGGCGTAGGTCAGGCCGGGGCTCGACTCGGCCATCTTGGTCAGCCCGAGGTTGATCGCATCACCGAGGATTGCGGACAGCAGCAACGTCCTGTCTTTGGCCTCGGCCCCGTCCTTCAAGTGGGTGAAGTGGCGGCTGAAGCCCGTCCAGTCGTCCACGTCCATCAGCAGTTCGGTGATCTTGATGCGCGGCAGTAACTGGCTGGTTTGGTCGATCAGCGCCTGCGCCCGATCCGGCACCGCCGCATCCAGCGGGGTGATTTTCAGCCCTGACTCGGTGAGGATGGCATCGGGCAGCTCGTTGTCCTTGGCCAGGCGGGTGACGGTGGCCAACTGCTCGTCCAGCAGCTGCAAACGCTCTTCCAGGTACTGGTCGCTGTTCGGGTTGATCGCCAGGGGCAGGGCCTGCTCGCGCTTGAGTGCGGCGAACTTCTCGGCCGGCAGCAGGTAGTCGTCGAAGTCGCGGAACTGCCGCGAGCCCTTGACCCAGATGTCGCCGGAGCGCAGGGCGTTCTTCAGCTCGGACAGGGCGCAGATTTCGTAGAATTTCCGGTCGAGGCCTTCCGGGGTGATCACCAGCGGCTTCCAGCGCGGCTTGATGAAGGCCGTGGGTGCATCGGCCGGCACCTTGCGCAGGTTGTCGGCGTTCATCTCACGCAGGGTCTGCACGGCTGCCAGCACGCCTTGCGCGGCCGGCGCGGCGCGCAGTTCCAGCACCTCCAGCAAGGCCGGCGTGTAACGGCGCAGGGTGGCGAAGTTCTCGCCGACCAGGTGCAGGTGGTCGAAGCCTTCCGGCCGGGCCAGCAGCTCGGCCTCGCTGACGCTCTCGGTGAACTCGTCCCAGGGAATCACCGCCTCGATGGCGGCATAGGGGTCGCTGCCGCTTTCCTTCGCTTCCAGCAGCGCCTGGCCGATCCTGGAGTACAGGCGCACCTTGTCGTTGATCGCCTTGCCCTGCTTCTGGAACTGCTGCTGATGCTTGTGCTTCGCGCCGCTGAACAGCTTGACCAGGATGCGGTCATGCAGATCGACCAGCTCATCGATCACGGTCGCGGTGCTCTCCAGCACCACGGCGGCCAGGGTCGCGTAGCGGCGCTGCGGCTCGAACTTACCGAGGTCTTTGGGCGTCATCTGCCCACCCTCGCGGGCCAGCTTGAGCAGGCGGTTCTGGTGGATGTGCCGGCCCAGGCCTTCGGGCAAGTCCACCAACTGAAATGTCTTCAGCCGCTCGATGTGTTCCAGCATGTGCCGAGAGTTGGGTTTCAGCGGTGCCTGGCGCAGCCAGGTCAACCAGGTGATGCTGCTGCCGGCCTTGAGCTTCAACAGCTCGTCCAGCTTGGCCCGATGCGAGTCCGTGAGTGGTTCGACCAGGGCGCGGTAGACCCGCCGATTGGCTCGCGCAATGGCTTCCGAGCAGGCCCGGTCAATCACGCTCAGCGCCGGCAGGATGCGTCGTTTCTGCCGTAGGCTCTCCAGGGCCTGACCGGCCAGCAGCAAGCCTTTGTCGGTCTGCTGGGCCAGCTCGGTTAGCTCGCGCACCAGGGCGCGGAAGTCGGACAGGCCGAACGGGGCCAGTTGCAGGTAGGTGCGCAGTTCCTGGGCATGCTCGCGACGGGTCACGTCGCGCTCGCCGTACTTTGCCCAGCTCGCCGGCTCGGCCTGGACTTGCTTCGCCACCCACAGGATGACCGGCTCGGGCAGCTCGCTGTCGGTTCCCAGCGCGTAACCGGGGTAGCGCAGCAGGCAGAGCTGCACGGCGAAGCCGAGGCGGTTGGCGTCGCCGCGTCGCTGGCGGATCAGCGACAGGTCGGAGTCGTTGAAGGTGTAGTAGCGGATCAGGTCATCCTGGCTTTCCGGCAGCGCAAGCAGGGTGTCCCGCTCCGTGGCCGAGAGGATCAAGCGACGCGGCATGTGTCAGTCGTCCGTGCGGAGGTACTGGTAGAGGGTTTCCCGGCTGATGTTGAACTCGCGGGCAAGCTGCGCCTTGGGCTCGCCGGCCGTCGCTCGCTGCCGCAGGGTAGCAGCCTGCTCATCGGACAGGGCTTTCTTGCGGCCCCGGTACGCGCCACGCTGCTTGGCCAAGGCGATGCCCTCACGCTGCCGCTCGCGGATCAGGGCGCGCTCGAACTCAGCGAAGGCCCCCATCACCGACAGCATCAGGTTGGCCATCGGCGAGTCCTCGCCAGTGAACACCAGGCCCTCCTTCAGGAACTCGATGCGCACGCCGCGCTGAGTCAGCTTCTGTACCAAGCGACGCAGGTCATCGAGGTTGCGGGCCAGCCGATCCATGCTGTGCACCACCACTGTATCGCCTTCGCGGACGAAGCTCAGCAGCGCTTCGAGCTGGGGGCGCTGGGTGTCCTTGCCCGATGCCTTGTCGGTGAACACCTTGCTCACCTGGGTTTGTTCCAGCTGGCGTTCCGGGTTCTGGTCAAAGCTGCTGACCCGGACGTAGCCGATGCGGTGCCCCTGCACGATGTCTCCTTGGTTGAAGGCGGCTTAAGTGCACTTTCTGTTCCGTTGTGCCTCAAAGCCCATTTCTGTCAGGCTGAAATCTATAACCTTCGCGGGCATGTGTCAAAAAATGGGAAAGCAGACTCTATTCTGACTGTCGTTTTCAGAAGACGGCTGCACTGAACGTCAGAAGCCGACTGCACTATAGCAGCGGAGGGGTTGGATCCATCAG
>NZ_JAPDCG010000016.1:0-46172 GCF_027705845.1 Aeromonas sp. S41-2
GCTTTTCGAGGCGACCGACCCGGCTGTTTGCGTTGCCGCTTGCCGTGTCGATGGAGGCGCATTATAGGGAACGGATTCTTTCTGGCAACCCCTCATCGGCAATAAAATTGCAAAAAACTGCACTTTTTTAATTATTCATATCCAACCACAGCTTTTATACAAACTTATCCACAGAAACCGGTTCCAGATTGCTAGAATGGCCGAAAACAAGGAGGCCAAGATGGACTTGCGACTGAGACCCTATAAGGGAAAACGCCCGCAACTGGGCAAACGGGTGTATGTAGATCCCTGCGCGACACTGGTGGGCGATATCGAACTGGCCGATGATGCCAGCATCTGGCCCATGGTGGCGGCACGGGGGGATGTGAACCATATCCGCATCGGCGCCCGCAGCAATATTCAGGACGGCACCGTATTGCACCTGACCCGCAAGAGCACCAGCAACCCGACCGGCTATCCGCTGCTGATCGGTGAGGATGTCACGGTCGGCCATAAGGCGATGCTGCACGGCTGCACCATCGGCAACCGGGTGCTGGTCGGCATGGGTGCCATTCTGCTTGATGGCGTCGTGGTTGAAGATGATGTGATGATCGGCGCAGGTTCGCTGGTGCCACCGGGCAAGCGACTCGAGTCGGGCTTTCTATATATAGGGAATCCCGTCAAACAGGCTCGCCCACTCAAGCCCGCCGAGATCGCCTTCCTCAAGACCTCGGCCGACAACTATGTGCTGCTCAAGGATGAGTATCTGCAAGAGACCTCATAGGGCAGGCAGAAACAGGAAGCCCGGCATGATGCCGGGCTTCGCTTCTTATATAGCTATATAGCCGTGCAGAACGGCTGACCGGAAATCAGTGGGCCTGATCCCAGTTGTCACCGGTACCCGCCTCCACCAGCAGCGGCACATGCAGTTCGGCTGCGGCCGACATCTTCTCCTTGATGATGGCGGTGTACTCCTCCAGCTTCTCTTCGCGGATCTCGAACACCAGTTCATCGTGTACCTGCATCAGCATGCGGATCGACTCATCCTCGATACCGCGGATCCAGCTGTCCACGTTGATCATGGCGCGCTTGATGATATCGGCGGCCGTGCCCTGCATCGGGGCGTTGATGGCGGCCCGCTCGGCGGCCTTGCGCAGACCGGCGTTGCGGGACTTGATATCCGGCAGATAGAGGCGACGACCAAACAGGGTCTCGACATACCCCTGGGCTTCCGCCTGCTGGCGGGTGCGCTCCATATACTCCAGCACGCCCGGGTAGCGCTCGAAGTAGAGATCCATGTACTTCTGCGCTTCGGCACGACCGATCCCCAGCTGCTTGGCCAGACCAAAGGCACTCATGCCGTAGATAAGACCGAAGTTGATCGCCTTGGCGCTGCGGCGCATGTCGGTGGTGACCGCATCGAGCGCTACACCGAATACCTCGGCGGCAGTCGCCTTGTGGATGTCCTTGCCCTCGGCAAAGGCGGTCAACAACCCCTTGTCACCGGAGAGGTGCGCCATGATGCGCAGCTCGATCTGGGAGTAGTCCGCCGCCACCAGCTTGTAACCGGCGCTCGGGATGAAGGCCTGACGGATCCGGCGCCCTTGCTCGTTGCGCACCGGGATGTTCTGCAGGTTGGGATCAGATGATGACAAACGGCCCGTAGCCGCTACCGCCTGATGATAGGAGGTGTGCACCCGCCCGGTTCGGGGCTTGATCATCAGCGGTAACTTGTCGGTGTAGGTGGACTTGAGCTTGGCCAGACCGCGATGCTCCATCAGAAGGCGCGGCAGCTCGTAGGTCTCCGCCAGCTCGGCCAGCACCTCTTCTGCGGTGGATGGCGCACCCTTCGGAGTCTTTTTGATGATCGGCAGGCCCAGCTTGGTGAAGAGGATCTCCCCAAGCTGCTTGGGCGAGGAGAGGTTGAACTCCTGCCCGGCCAGCTCGTGGGCCTGTTTCTCCAGCTCCGTCAACCGCAGCTCAATCTCCTGGCTCTGCTGATGCAGCAGCTTGGGATCGATGGTGGTGCCGAGCAACTCCATCCGCGCCAGCACTGGCAGCAGCGGCAGTTCGATCTCGCTGAATACCTTGGCGAGACCCGGCACAGCCTCCAGCTGACCCCACAGCGCCTGATGCAGACGCAGGGTGATGTCGGCATCTTCCGCCGCATAGGGGGCAGCCTGCTCCAGCTCGATCTGGTTGAAGGTGAGCTGTTTCACCCCCTTGCCGGCGATATCCTCGAACGAGATGGTCTCGGCGTTCAGATATCTGCGGGCCAGGGAATCCATGTCGTGGCGGCTGGCGGTGGAGTTGAGCACATAGGATTCGAGCATGGTGTCGTAGGCAATGCCCTGCAGCTCGATACCGTGATTGAGCAGCACATTGCGATCGTACTTGAGGTTCTGCCCCACCTTGAGGCGGGCCGGATCTTCCAGCAGCGGCTTGAGCTTGCCGAGCACCACGGCCTCGGTCAGCTGTACCGGCGCCCCCAGATAGTCGTGGCCGAAGGGCACGTAGGCCGCCTTGCCCGGCTCGATGGCAAAGGAGACGCCCACGACGCGCGCTTCCATATAGTCGAGACTGGTGGTCTCGGTATCGAAGGCAAATAGCGGCGCCGCCTGCAGACGGGCCAGCCATTCATCGAATTCGGCCTCGTCCAGGATGCAGCGATAGTCGGTTTCGATGGCGGCTACCGGGGCGGCGCCTTCATCATCACCCTCGGCGCCGCTCTCCTCCGCGCCGCCGGATTCCAGCTCTTTGATCAGGTTGCGCAGCTCGTACTCGCGATAGACCGCCAGCAGAGCCTCCTTGTCGATGGGACCGAGCTGCAACTCTTCCAGACTCTGCTCCAGCGCCACGTCGGTCTTGATGGTGGCCAGCACGTAGGAGAGGCGCACCTGCTCTTCCTGCTCGCGGAACTTGTCGGCGAACGCCTTGGAGCCACGGAAACCGAGCGCTGCCACCTTGTCGAGGTTGGCGGCGATCTCGTCGATGCTGCCGATCCCCTGCAGCAGGGCCAGTGCGGTCTTCTCGCCGACGCCGGTCATGCCGGGGATGTTGTCCACCTTGTCCCCCATCAGGGCCAGGTAGTCGATGATGAGCTCGGGCGGTACGCCGAACTTCTCGATCACCCCTTCCCGATCGGTCTTCACGTCCTTCATGGTGTCGATCAGGGTGACATGGTCGGAGACCAGCTGCGCCATGTCCTTGTCGCCAGTGCTGATCAGCACCGGCAGCTGCTTCTCGGTCGCCTGACGGGCCAGGGTGCCGATCACATCGTCGGCTTCAACGCCTTCCACCATCAGGAAGGGGAAACCCATCGCCTTGATCATCTGGTGGATGGGGGCAACCTGGCTGCGCAGATCGTCCGGCATGCTGGCCCGGTTGGCCTTGTATTCGGGATAGATGTCGTCGCGGAAGGTCTTGCCCTTGGCATCGAACACCACGGCCACGTGGCAGTCGGGGTACTGCTTGCGCAGGCTACGCATCATGTTGGCCATGACACGGACGGCGCCGCTCGGCAAACCGGTCGAGGTGCGCAGATCGGCCTGCTGGGAGGCAAAGAAGGCGCGGTAAAGATATGAAGAGCCGTCGACCAGAATAAGGGGATTGCTAGGGGCCATGAAATCGTCCTGCCAGAGATAAACAGCCGCTAGGATGCCACAGGGCCCCCCTCACACCAAGAGGGGCAAAGACCCTGTCGGCGGATCCTCACAGGCCATCAATCTGTGGATAACTCTGTGCTCAAAAATGGGGGGCAGTATGAACCACAGTGATAAAACTGTGCACAAAAATATAAAAACCAATAAATAACAATTGGTTGCACATGTAAAAACCGATCGCGAGACGACTTGAATGATCTCGATCAATGTGGAAAAAAATTTAAGGGAGTAAGTACGGCAGGATCCAAAACGAAACAATCCTAGCACAGCAAGATGACTTGACCAGCTGAGGACGAACGATAACCATACAAAAGTACAACAATCCATTCTGGCTCACATTTTCAACAACGAGGAGTCTGTCATGAAAAAAGTGGCCGTGATCTTGAGTGGCTGTGGCGTCTTTGACGGGGCCGAAATCCACGAGGCCGTCATCAGTCTGCTGGCGCTGGCCAGGCAGGGCGCTGCAGTCCAGTGCTTCGCTCCCAATGTTCCACAGCTCCATGTCATCAACCACCTGACCGGGGAAGTGAGTGAAGGCGAGCACCGCAACGTGCTGGTCGAAGCGGCCCGCCTCTGCCGTGGCCAGATAAGGGACGTGGCCAAGCTGGATGCAGCCGACTACGATGCCCTGCTGGTACCAGGCGGCTTTGGCGCCGCCAAGAACCTGTGCGACTTCGCCATCAAGGGGGCCGAGTGCCAAATCCAGCCGGATGTGCTGAAGGCGTGCCAGAGCTTCGCCAGGGCCGGCAAGCCGGCCGCCTACATCTGCATCGCACCGGCCATGATCCCGCTCATCTACGGCGCCGGCACCCTGGCCACCATAGGCCATGACGAGGGCACCGCCAACGCCATCGAGGCGATGGGAGGCAGCCACCTCAACTGCCCGGTCAACGAGTTCGTGGTGGATCAGGAGCGCAAGGTGATCTCCACCCCCGCCTACATGCTGGCCAACAACATAGTGGAAGCGGCGGACGGCATCGAGAAGACAGTCAAACAGCTGCTGGCACTCTGATTGCCAGACTGACCTAAACAAACGGGCCGCTCATGGAGCGGCCCGTTTTCAATTCTCGCGGATGGCGATGACTCAGATGCTTTCGCCCATCTGGTCCATCTTGCCCAGCAGGGCACGCAGACGCTCTTGCCAGGCGACGTGCTCGTTGCGCAGTTGATGGTTCTCGTCTTGCAGCTTGTTGTTCTGCTCTTTCAGCTCGTCCAGCTCCATCTTCAGCAGGGAGATGTTGTCGACGGCGGATTGTACTTTGGATTCGAGTTGCTCAAGGACTTCTAGTGACATATGCATACCTGTATGTTCAATTGCGATGCCCCACAGAGGGCGATTCAAGCGCGTGAAGCCAGCATACCCCGAGCCTATCGGCACAAACAAGCCGGTGCGCTGTAAAATGCGCCTTCCATGGATGTATTGCCTAAATATGCGTCTATTTTTCTCGCATCCTGCGCCCGGGCCACGGCCGGCCCCGCACAAGTCGCCACCTAGCCCCTGCGCAACCGCCCTGCACGCCCTTGCCGAGAGCCCGCATCATCAGGCGTGCAGGGCGATATAGGCCCCCAGCAGCAGACAGGCGACCCCGTACATCAGCAGGCCGTAGAGCAGGTTGCCGCGCAGAATCGCCCCGGCACTCAGGTTGTAGCGGGAGGCCAGCGCCAGGTTGGAGCCGGAGAGCGGACTGGTACCGGTAGCCAGCCCCCAACCCAGCAGGAAGCACATGCCGAGTAGGCTGGGGTCTGGCGAGAGCGGCCAGAGCAGCGGCGCCAATCCTGAGATGCTGATGAGCGGGTGCACTCCGACGATGGCCACCAGCAGGATCAGCAACAGGGTGAGCGAAGACTCCAGCCAACCGAAGTGATGGAAGAAGGGCAAACCGTGGCCGCCACCCAGCTCGAGCACCGACAACGCACTGTTGATGCCGGCGGCCAGCAGACCCGCCCCCAGAAACAGCACCAGTTGGCCACCGATGGCGGGGAAGCGTTCCACCACCTGCCGCTTGAGAGCCGGGCCGCGCCCCACGCTCGGCATGAAGGCAAAGGCCAGCAGCGGCGCCACCAGGGCGATCACCGCCAGGATGCCGAGATCCGGCCAGATCTGCTTGATCAGCAGCACCAGCAGGGCCAGTGCCACCGGCAATCCCAGAGTCTGCAGCCGCAGCGGATAGCCGGCAAAGTCCGCCCCCCCCAGCCGCTCCACCTGCCAGGCGGTCAGCCCCATCGCCAGCAGGGTCGCCACCACCCCGAACGGCAGGATGCGCGACAGCTGCAGGCCAGGCGCATAGGTGAGCGCCACCGCCATGGCGACGAAGAAGGGGGACCAGAAGGCCGCCGCGCAGAAGATCCGGCTCAGCACCAGCACCTGACGCCGCTCAAGGGTGCCGTTACGCTCCAGCCGATCACCGATGATGAACAGCACAGAGAGGTTGATGACGGCCCCCAGCAGGTTGAGGCTGGCCATGGTGCTCCACAGCCCCTTGCGTCCTTGCCATGAGGTGGTGCCGGTCAAGAGACCCGAGGTGGCGAGATTGAGGGTGCTCACCGCCGCAAACATGGTGAGCATGTTGATGTTGGGCAGCAACCAGTCACCGGCGGTGAGGCTCGCCCCCCGCCAGCAGGAGAAGATCAGCAGTGCCAGCGCCGCCCCGTACAGGGCCAGCGCCTGGCGCCGCGCCGCCCCCACCAGCCAGGGCCAGGTGAGCAGCGAGGCCCCCCAGGCCGCGATGGCCGCCGGCCAGGGGGAGAATCCCAGATAGAGGTGCAGCAGGTTGAGCAGCCACATCCCCAGGATCAGATAACCCGACCAGCGCTTGGCCATCGATGCACCTCGGTCAGGGGATCAGAGACACTGATCCATGTCCAGCGAAGGCTTGTCGCACTCCGGACGCCCCACGATCTTGGCGGGTACGCCCGCCACCGTGGTGTGCGGCGGCACCGGGTTGATCACCACGCTGCCGGCGCCAATCTTGGCTCCCATGCCCACCTCGATGTTGCCGAGCACCTTGGCGCCCGCCCCTATCATCACCCCTTCCCGGATCTTGGGGTGACGATCGCCACTCTCTTTGCCGGTACCACCCAGGGTAACGCTCTGCAGGATGGAGACATCGTCCTCGATCACCGCCGTCTCGCCCACCACGATGCCGGTGGCATGGTCAAACATGATGCCCTTGCCGATGCGGGCGGCCGGGTGCACGTCCACCCCGAACACCACGGAAATCTGGTTCTGCAGGTAAAGCGCCAGCGAACGACGCCCCTGGCGCCACAGCCAGTTGGCGACCCGGTAGCCCTGCAGGGCATGGAAGCCCTTGAGGTAGAGCAGCGGGGTGGAGAAGAGATCAACCGCCGGGTCGCGCTCCTGCACCGCACAGATGTCGGCCGCCACGACCGCCAGCAGCTCGGGCTCGCTGCGCAGGGCCAGCTCGATCACCTCGCGCAGGGCGATGGCGGGCATGGTGGCGCTGTCGAGCTTGTTGGCCAGCTGGAAGCTGAGGGCCGAACGCAGGTTCTTGTGATTGAGAATGGTGGAGTGGAAGAAGCTGGCCAGCATGGGCTCTTCGGTCGCCATGCTCGCCGCTTCTTGCTGAATTTTTTGCCAGGTTCTGGCAACCAGATCATCCATGTTGCAGCCTACTGTTGTTCTGAGGGAGTGCCTTGCTGTTCCTTGTGCACCACGGAGATGGGGTCCATATGAATGATGACATCCATGCGCTCGAACGCCTGACGAACCGCCAGTTCGGCTTCATCGGCAATCTGATGGGCCTTGACCAGAGGGAGCTGATCGTCCAGTTCCAGATGCAACTGCACGAAACGGGTCGGACCGGATTGGCGGGTGCGCAGATCATGCACCCCGTGTACACCTTCGACGTCACAGCAGAGGGCCATTATTCTCGCTTGTTCCTCGGCTGGCAACTGACGATCGAGCAGCGCCTGCACCGATTCATAGCCGATGTGCAGCGCCCCCCACAGCAGGAACAACCCGATCAGGATGGCAAACAGGCCGTCGGCCCAGTACCAGCCCTGCCCCGCCAGCACCAGTGCCAGCAGCACGCCGCCGTTGAGCAGCAGGTCGGAGCGGTAGTGCAGCATGTCGGCCTTGATGGCCACGCTGTTGGTCTTGCGGATCACCAGGCTCTGGAAGCTGACCAGCAGCAGGGTCAACACGATGGAGCCACCGCTGACCCACAGACCCGCCTCGAGCCGCTCCAGCGGCGCCTGCTTGAGCAGGGAGGAGATGCCGTGCATCACCAGCAGCAGGGCGGAACCGGAGATAAAGGCCGCCTGGATCAGCCCGGCCAGCGACTCCGCCTTGCCGTGGCCGAAGCGGTGTTCGTCGTCGGCCGGTGACAGGGCATAGCGGATCGCCAGCAGGTTGATAATGGAGGCGCTCACGTCCATGAAGGAGTCGGTGAGGGAGGCCAGCAGGCTCGAGGAGTCGGTCATCAGCCAGGCGATCAGCTTGCCGGTGATCAGCAGGGTGGCGGTCGTGACGGCGGCCATGCTGGCCAGCGTCACCCAGCGGGAATATTGTTGATGGCTCAAAACCGGCTTTCCTCTTGCGGTTAAAAATCTATTATACCCTGACCCCGACGCCGGATTGGCGCGAAAAATCAGCGGAATGACTTCAGATGCACAAAATACTCCTGGTCGACGACGATCTCGAGCTGACCCAGTTGCTCACCGAAATTCTGACCCTGGAAGGCTTCCAGGTGACCGTCGCCGAGGATGGCGAAGAGGGCTTGCAACGGCTGGCCGAACAGCACTTCAACCTGGTGCTGCTGGACGTGATGATGCCCAAGCTCAACGGCTTCGCCATGCTGGCCCGGCTGCGCAAGAACCACGACACTCCGGTGCTGATGCTGACCGCCCGCGGCGACAGCCAGGATCGGGTCAACGGGCTGGAGGCCGGGGCCGATGACTACCTCGCCAAGCCGTTCGACGATCGGGAACTGCTGGCCCGGGTGCGCGCCATCCTGCGCCGTACCCAGGGCACCCAGCCCCAGCGCGGTGGCAGCTCGGAAGAGGTGCGCTTCATGGATCTGGTGCTGCAACCCGGCCTGCAGCAGGCCAGCTGCCACGGCGAACTGCTGGAGCTGACCGCCACCGAATTCGGCCTGCTGGAGTGCCTGCTGCGCAACCCGGGCCAGATCGTCAGCAAGAGCCAGCTCTCCGAGCTGGTGCTCGGCAAGAAGCTGGAGCCCTTCGATCGCGCCATCGACATGCACCTGAGCAACCTGCGCAAGAAGCTGCCTGAGCGTACCGATGGCCAGCCCCGCTTCAAGACGGTGCGCGGCAGAGGTTATCTGTGGCTGGAACAGGCATGAGAACCGCCCGCACCTTCAACGGTCTCTCCACCCAGATCTTCCTCTGGTTCTGGTTCATGCTGTTGCTGGTGGTGGCCGCCGTGGTGATCCTGCCGACCCTGGATCCCCGCAACATCATTCCGCTGCCGGCCCACGAGATCACCCGCCTCAACAACAACCTGAAGGCGCTGCAGAAGGGGGCTGACCCCAATCAGGATTTCGATCTGGCCCAGGCCATCGATGCCGCCGGTCTGCTGCCGGTCGACAACATCTATTTGCGCGATGCCAAGGGACAGATGCAGTCCAGCACCCGCCTGAGCAAGTTCGTGATCCGTTTCATGCTCGACTCGGACAACCCGGCCAAGCCCATGCTGGGCAGCGAACACAAGCGGGCCATCGCCGGCCCCTTCCAGATGACGCATCACGGCCAGCTCTACCACATCTACTTCGGCCTCAACGTCGAGAACTCCTATCTGTTCCTGTTCATCCAGATCCTGGATCACCCGATCCAGATCCTCGGCATCGCCATGCTGGTCAGCACCCCGCTCTGTCTGCTGCTGGCCTGGCGGCTGACCCGCCCCATCCTGCAGCTACAGCAGTCGGTCTCCCAGCTGGCGGAGGGCAATCTGGAGGCACAGATCCCCAACCTGGGGCGGCGGGACGAGATCGGCCAGCTGGCGGATCACGTCAGCCACATGGTCGATACCCTCAAGAACATGATCCAGAAGCAGAAGCAGCTGCTCTCCGACATCTCCCACGAACTGCGCAGCCCGCTCACCCGCATCCAGCTGGCGCAGGCGCTGATCCGCCGCAAACAGGGGGACAGCAACGAGCTGGTACGGATCGAATCGGAGATCGGCCGGCTCGACAAGCTGATCGGCGACCTGCTCGACCTGTCGCGGGTACAGCAGCATGTGGAAGCGCCGGTGGTGATGCCGCTGGCCGAGCTGCTGGAGCCCATCCTGGACGATGCCATGTTCGAGGCGAACCAGAGCGGCAAGCAGCTCAGGCTGCCGCCGCTGCCGGCTGAATCGCTGCGGATGTGGCCCGATCTGCTGGCCCGGGCACTGGAGAATCCACTGCGCAACGCGCTCAAATACGCCCGCGAGTTCATCAAGGTGGACTGGTATCGGGAGGGTCTGGAGTGGGTGATGACCATCCGCGACGACGGCCCCGGCGTGCCGGTGGAGCAGCAGGCCCAGCTGTTCCTGCCCTTCTTTCGGGTGGACGATGCCCGCAACGCCAAGACCGGCGGCACCGGGCTGGGGCTGGCCATCGCCGCGGAGGCCATTGCGCGCCACGGCGGCACCATCCGCGCCAGCAGCAATCAACCGGCCGGGCTGACCATCACCATCCGCCTGCCCATCAGCTGAGCAGGCTCTTTTCATCCGTACGGGCGCTGGGTATGCTGGCGCCCTTTTCGCCCCATCAGGACGCCGTCATGCTCGACATCGTGCTCTACCAACCGGAAATTCCGCCCAACACCGGCAACATCATCCGCCTCTGCGCCAACACCGGCTATCGACTGCACCTGATAGAGCCGCTGGGGTTTGAGTGGGATGACAAGCGGGTGAAACGGGCAGGGCTCGACTACCACGAGTTTGCCGAGGTGAAGCGCTGGCCGAACTTCGAGGCCTTTCTGAAGGCGGTGGCGCCGGCGCGGGTATTCGCCTGCACCACCAAGGGGCGCACCGCCCATTCGGCAGTGCAGTTTGCCGCGGGCGATGCCCTGCTGTTCGGGCCCGAGAGCCGCGGCCTGCCCATCGAGATCATCGAGAGCCTGCCGTTCGAGCAGCGGCTGCGCATCCCCATGCTGCCCCAGAGCCGCAGCATGAACCTCGCCAATGCGGTGGCGGTGTTCGTCTACGAAAGCTGGCGCCAGCTGGGCTACGCCGGCTCGCTGCAGGAGTAAACCCGACAGATCCAGGCAGGCGCTGACGTCAGGAAGAGGTCTGCTGCGCCGCTCCCACCCCATGGGCTGAGTGCAGCAGCCGGCCATCGCGCTCCAGCTGCCAGCAGAGCCAGCCCAGCGTCAACCCCCGCCCCGCCATCAGGGCCGCCATCGCGGCCCACAAGGCCGCCACGCCCCAGCCCTGACAGAGCCACCAGACCGGGAAGAAGCCGCACAGTGCCGCCACCAGCATGCTGTTGCGCATCTCCCTGGCTCGGGTCGCACCGATGAAGACCCCGTCCAGCAGAAAGCACCAGACCGCCAGCAGCGGCATGGCGATGAGCCAGGGTAGCTGCGCGTTGGCGGCGGCGATCACCGCCGGCAGATCGGTGATGTGCGCGATCAGCCGGCTGCCGCCCACCGCAAACAGCAGGCTGAACGTCAGAGCGATCAGCAGCGCCCAACCGAGATTGAGCACGATGGCCTCCCGCAGTCCCTGCCGATCCCGCCGCCCGATGGCGCGGCCCACCATGGCCTCCACCGCGTAGGCGAAGCCATCCAGCCCGTAGGAGATCAGCATCAGGAAGTTGAGCAGCACCGCATTGGCCGCCACCGCCACATCCCCCAGCCTGGCCCCCTGCAGGGTCATGAAGGCGAAACAGAGTTGCAGGCAGAGGGAGCGGATGAAGATATCCCGGTTCAGGGCCAGCAGTCGCAGCAACGCGGGCCACTGACGCCAGCGCTGCCAGGCACCCTGCCACGCCGATGCGGCCAGCCGGCGCAGGTGACGGCTCACCAGCCAGAGCCCCAATCCGAGTGCGCTGTAGTCCGCCAGCAGCGAGGCCGCGGCGACCCCTTTCACCTGCCAACCCAGCCCCAGCACGAACCAGGCATCGAGCCCCATGTTGACCAGATTGGTGAAGATCAGCAGCAGCATGGGGCTGCGCGCATCCTGCATGCCCAGCAGCCAGCCCATGATCACCAGGTTGCAGAGCGCCGCCGGGGCGCTCCAGACTCGCACCGAAACATACTCGGCGGCATAGTGCTGCACCTCGGCGGAGC
The DNA here is from genome assembly GCF_027705845.1 of Aeromonas sp. S41-2. Taxonomy (NCBI): domain Bacteria; kingdom Pseudomonadati; phylum Pseudomonadota; class Gammaproteobacteria; order Aeromonadales; family Aeromonadaceae; genus Aeromonas; species Aeromonas sp. S41-2. The sequence continues at coordinate 11,898 of NZ_JAPDCG010000016.1, forward strand.
CACCGCTGAGGGCGATGAGAGTGGGGATCAACGGCAGCAACAGCAGCAGCAATATCACTCCCAGCCCGACGGCGAGCCCCAGCGCACGGGCCAGGGTGTCGAGCTGGCCGGCCGGGCTGCTGGCACCGTGAGCCTGGGCGGTCAGGCCGGTGGTGGACATCCGCAGGAAGCCAAGAAGCCAGAACAGCAGATTGATGAGGGTGGCGCCGACCGACACGCCGCCAAGGAACCAGGCCTGACCGAGATGACCGATCACCCAGGTATCCACCAGCCCCAGCAGCGGAGTGGTGACATTGGAAAACACCATGGGCAGGGCCAGGGCAAACACGGCGCGGTGGCGCCGCCCGTCCCGCCACCAGACGGGGGTCAACATGTCGGAGGGAGTCCGTTGCTCATCATGCGTCGTCCAGCCGCACTATCTTGGCAAAGTCCGACACCATGCTCGCCATGACGACCCTGGGCACACTGCCCTCGCTCAGACGGGGGCGAAACACGGCCTCCAGCTTGCCAGCCGGATTGATCAGCACGATGGAGGCGGAGTGGTCGATCAGGTAATCCTTCTCACCCTGGTCGGCGATGGAGTAGATGAGCCCCAGATTGCGCACGAAGGGGAACAACTTGTCGTGGGGGCCGGTCGCCGCCTTGAACTCCGGATTGAAGAAGGCGGTATAGGTCTTGAGACGGGCCACGTCGTCCCGCTGCGGATCCGCCGAAATGAACACCACCTGGCTGCTCGGGGCGATCTTTTTCAGCTCGGGGTAGACGGCACGCAGATCCGCCAGGGTGGTTGGGCAGATGTCGGGACAGAAGGTGTAGCCGACGAACAGAAAGGTCCAGTGGCCGGTCAGGCTGGCGGGGACGAACGGCTGACCATCCTGATCGGTGAAGGCGAACGGATTGATGTCCCGCCCCGCCGGGTAGTAGTCGGCATGCTCGGGCAGGGAGGGCTGGTTCCAGTAAAATCCGGCCATCATGCCCCCAACCAGCAGCAGAAACAGCAAGGGGTAACGCGGTTTAACCATAAGAGAACAGACCCTTTCACTTCGACACACCCGCCAACCGGGCCCGAATGGAAGAGCCATTGTAACCCAGCCGGCGCCACACCGGTCACCCCCTTGTACCGGATGCCCGTTCACTGGCCAACTTCCGTCAGAAGATGACGCAAGGGCCGGTGATGCCGGCCCCAACCCGCCCAAAACAGCAGCCCCACCATAAGGTGGGGCTGTACAAGAAGCAGTGACGCTCAGGGCTGTTGTCGGCGCCGCTCATGCGGGCGTCTGGATTGTGCCCGTAGCGGGATGACGGGGGCGGTCCAGGGGGCGTCGGCCAGCCCACCGTCATGATGGCTGTGAAACAGGCGCACCAGCCGGACAATCTTGTCCTTGGGGCACCCCAGCCAGATGGTCCAGCAGGCGCCCTTGTGGTGTACCCAGAGGGCATAGAAACGGGTCATCCGGTTACCCTTGATGAAACGGGTGATGGAAGAAACGGGCGATGCCAGACCCGGATCCCATGGCGAGCTTGAAGCCATACCTGTCCTCCTCGATCAACAGGTCACGCCAACCGGCACCGCCCATCACCGCCGGGGTGAATGAGTCGATGACTGCCGCGTGTCGACTGCGCGAGTGTGCCGCTGCGGTGCCGACTGCCGGCGCCCTGCTGACCACTCTCCCTTCTATCCCGCAAACGCCTCTTTGCCAGGTGTGCGCTGCACACCGCACGAGGCTGTTGTTTTTTCCGGCTGCCCTCCGGGTTCCTGCTACCAGCGATCTGGATAACGCGCGTCATGGCGAGCAGCGGGGGCGGCTCAAGCCAACGAGTCCGCCTTACCAAATGATATATCTGAAATGAATCGCCTGCGGTCACCGCCCGCAGACAAAAGTGGCGGGTATCAGGATCTGATTGAAATCATGGGGAAAGGAGTACAGAAACGAAACGGCCTCCCGCAGGAGGCCGTTTCGTGGCAGGGATTACATCCAGTCGGCATTGCGAATGACGCCGACCGCCAGCCCCTCGATGGTGAGCTGCTGACAGGAGAGATCCACCTCGATGGGGGAGAGCTCTTCGTTCTCCGGCAGCAGCCACACCTGGCTGCCCTTGCGCTGGAAGCGCTTGACGGTGACATCCTCGTCGAGCCGCGCCACCACCACCTGGCCGTTGCGCACCTCCTGGGTCTTGTGTACCGCCAGCAGATCGCCATCCAGAATGCCGATGTTCTTCATGCTCATGCCCTGTACCCGCAGCAGGAAGTCGGCCCGCGGGTGGAACAGGGCCGGATCCACCTGGTAGTGGCTCTCGATATGTTCCTGCGCCAGGATGGGCTCACCGGCGGCCACCTTGCCAATCAGCGGCAGACCGCTCTCTTCCAGCGGCTCTTCCTCTTCGAGCAACAGGCGGATGCCGCGGGACGTGCCCGGCATGATCTCGATGACCCCCTTTTTGGCCAGGGCCTTCAGATGTTCCTCGGCCGCATTGGCCGACTTGAAACCAAGCTTCTGGGCTATCTCGGCGCGAGTCGGCGGCATGCCGGTTTCGTTCATGTTCGCCTTGATCAACTCCAGCACTTCGGCCTGGCGGGGAGTAAGGGGTTTCATAGCATGGGCACCTGTCTTTTTATACAGCACACTGGCAGTATATACAGTGCAGTGGCCAAGGCAAGGCGCAGCTGACATTTGTCGCGACCCGGCACTCATTTGCTGCAGATTTGATCCCGCGCAGCCGACTCATCGTACCTCTCGGCGACAAGCAGTCGGTGATTTGCTATGCTCACGCCGCATTTTTTTGGAGAGCAGACGCACATGTCCCTTGGACAGAACATTTCCAGAGCCATCTTGCAATGGCCGGTCAGCGGCTTGGTCAATCACAAGAGCCTGCCGGAAAACCCCATCACCGAGCTCAAGCTGGATCCGGCCAGACCCATCGTCTACGCCCTGAAGACCAGCTCGATCACCGACCTGATGACCCTGCAACAGTGCTGCGAGGATCTCGGCCTGCCCGGCCCCTTCACCCCGCTGGAGCTGAACGGCCAGTTGCTGCCCCGTTATGTCTGTCTGGACCGTCCGCCTCCCCTGTTCGGCAAGCGCAGCAAGCCGCTGCCCTTCCTGCAGGAGTTCCACCAGCTGCTGGATCTGCACAAGCAGGATCCGGCGCTGGATATCCAGGTGGTGCCCGTCACCCTGTTCTGGGGCCGCGCCCCCGGTCGGGAAGGCGAGGAAGCCTCCGGCTGGAACATCATCAGCAGCCTGGCGCCAAACCGCCTCAAGAAAGCGCTGATCGTGATCCTCAAAGGGCGCGAGAACCTGGTGCGCTTCTCCCCGCCGCTCTCCCTGCGTCACATGGCGGACAAGCACGGCACCGACGAGGCCATCGCCCACAAGCTGGCGCGGGTCGCCCGCACCCACTTCAGCCGCCAGCAGCTGGCCGCTACCGGCCCCAAGCTGCCCAACCGCAACCTGCTGTTCAAACAGCTGCTCGATTCGAACGTCATTCAGCAGGCCATCGAGGAGGAGGCCCAGCGCGAGGGGATCAGCCTGGAGAAAGCCCAGAAACGGGCCCACGGCTACATGGACGAGATCGCCTCCGACTTCTCCTACCGGCTGATTCGGCTCGGTGAGAGCTTCCTCGGCTGGCTGTGGAACAAGCTCTACCGCGGCCTCTCGGTCAACGGCGCCGAGAAGGTGCGTCAGCTGGCCCAGGAAGGGCACGAGATCGTCTATGTACCCTGTCATCGCAGCCACATGGACTACCTGCTGCTCTCCTACGTCATCTACCACCAGGGCATGGTGCCGCCCCACATCGCGGCGGGCATCAACCTCAACTTCTGGCCGGCGGGCCCGATCTTCCGCCACGGCGGCGCCTTCTTCATCCGCCGCACCTTCAAGGGCAATCCGCTCTACAGCACGGTATTTCGCGAATACCTCAACCTGCTGTTTGCCAAAGGCTATTCGGTGGAGTTCTTCACCGAGGGCGGGCGTTCGCGTACCGGCCGCCTGCTGCCACCCAAGACCGGCATGCTGGCGATGACCCTGCAGGCCATGATGCGCGGGCTGGACAGACCGGTGACCCTGGTGCCCGTCTATCTGGGCTACGAGCACGTGATGGAGGTGAACACCTACCACAACGAGCTCAAGGGCAGCCGCAAGGAGAAAGAGAGCTTCCTGCAGGTGCTCGGCATCCTGCGCAAGCTGCGCAACTACGGCCGTGGCTTCGTCAACTTCGGTGAGCCGCTGACCCTCAACAATTACCTCAACGAGCACGTGCCCAGCTGGAAGGAGCACATCGGCGAGGAGGAGCGTCCCGAGTGGATGGCGCCTACTGTCAACCAGCTGGCCGAGCTGCTGATGACCCGCATCAACGGGGCCGCCGCCGTCAATGGCCTGACCCTGAGCGCGCTGGCGCTGCTGGCCGCCGAGCGCCATGCGCTGACCCGCGACGAACTGCAGGCCCAGCTCAACACTTATCTGGATCTGCTCAAGCAGGTGCCCTACAGCCCGCACAGCACCATCCCGGACGAGGATGCCAAGACCCTGCTGGATCAGGCGATGGAGCTCAACAAGTTTGAGGTAAGCGAGGACAAGCTGGGCCAGATCGTCAGCCTGGACCGCTATCAGGCGATCCTGCTGACCTACTACCGCAACAACATCCTCCATCTGTTCGCCATGCCCTCCCTGGTGGCGGCCCTGATCGAGCGCTGTGAGGGGATCTCCCGCAGCGAAATCGTTGCCCGCTGCATCGACATCTACCCGCTGCTCAAGACCGAGCTGTTCCTGCGCTATGAAGAGGACGAGCTGCCGGAGCTGGTCGATGCCCTGCTGGCCGAACTGCAGCGCCAGCAATTGATCGAGGCCCGCGACGGCGGCTTCTGGGTCAATCCGGTCAACCAGACCCGCCTGCTGCTCTTGGCCGAGAGCATTCAGGAGACCCTGCAACGCTACGCCATCGTGCTGACCCGGGTGCTGGCCCAGCCCCGCATCGAGGCCGAGCAGCTGGAGGCGGACGGCCTGATGATGGCGGAACGCCTCGGCACCCTGCACGGCATCAACGCCCCCGAGTTCTTCGACCAGAAGCTGTTCAGCACCCTGATCCACACCCTGCGCAGCGAAGGCTACCTCGACCCGGGCTGCAAGCCGGATCTGGGCCGCTTCCAGGCGCTGGCCGACAACATAGTGCCGCTGCTGAGTACCAAGATCCGCCGCACCATCCAGGCCGGCAACCGGCTCTGACCCCGCTCGCACGACAGCATAAAAAAGGCCGCAACATGCGGCCTTTTTTCATGACAAGGGCTGGCTCACAGGTAGTTGATCACTACCCCGGCAAAGATCAGCGCCCCCACGTAGTTGTTGTTGAGAAACGCCTGGAAGCAGGCCTCCCGCTGCCGCTCGCGGATCAGCCGCTGCTGATAGACGAACAGCGCCGCCGCCGCCAGCAGCGACCAGTAGTAGCTGGAACTCAGCTCGCTCAACTGCCCCACCAGCAGCAGGATCAGCAGGGTCAGCAACTGCAGCGCACCGATGATCCGCTTGTCGTGGCGGCCAAACAGGATGGCGCTCGACTTGAGGCCGAGCTTGAGGTCGTCGTCCCGGTCCACCATGGCATACTGGGTGTCGTAGGCGATGGTCCACAGCAGGTTGGCGAGAAACACCAGCCAGGCCACCGCCGGCAAGGCGTTGGCCTGGGCCGCATAGGCCATGGGAATCGACCAGGAGAAGGCCATGCCGAGCACCAGCTGGGGGATCGGGATGTAGCGCTTCATGAAGGGGTAGCAGACCGCCAGCAGCAGGGCCGCGAACGACAGGCCGATGGTGAGCGGGTTCATGGTCAGCACCAGGGCGAACGAGATGATCGCCAGCACCGCAAACAGCGCCAGCACCTCCCGCGGCTTGACCTTGCCCATGGGCAGCGGCCGGCCGGCGGTGCGCTTCACGTGACCGTCGAAGTTGCGATCCGCATAGTCGTTGATGACGCAACCGGCGGAGCGCATCAGAAACACCCCCACCACGAACACCAGCAGGGTCCAGAGATCCGGCAGGCCGTCGGCCGCCAGCCACAGCGCCCACAGGGTCGGCCACAGCAGCAGCAGGGTACCGATGGGCTTGTCGATGCGGGCCAACTGCACGTAGGCCAGTCCCCGCTCCTTGGTTAACAGATTCACTCCAGCTCCTTGTTGCATGACAGAGAGGGCAAGAAGAGTTCATGGACCAGCAGTGGCCATTGCCCCAGAAACAGACGGGAACGACGTCCCCAGACGATGCCGGCCGGACACCAGGGATTGCTCGCAATCTCGAAACAGGCCAGTTGCAGGTGATCGCGCCGGGCAGGCTCGTCACCAAAGATGCGTTCACCCAGGGGTTGCTCACCCAGCTCGCGCAGGCCGCTCTCTTGCAGGGCGGCTTCGGCAAACAGGGTCCAGCCCAGCACGGCCGGTCCATGATCGCCGTGCAGGATCACCTCGCGGCACAGCCCCATGGGCTGCTCGGCGACCACCAGCTGCTGCTCGTCGGCATCGAGGGCGACGCTGCGATTGCCAAACAGTTGTACCGAGAAATGGCGATTGTGGCGGCGCAGGCGCCGGGTCATGGAATCGGCCTCCAGCAACCAGGGCAGCAAGGCCTCGGGCGGCTCGCACTGCGCGGGCGTCTGCCAGGGCACGAGCCGGGCAAGGGGAACAGTCAACTCGGACTTCACAGCTTCACCATCCGGAGATTTCCGTTATCAGGTTAAAATCCGGTTTATTATCCGTAAATCAATCGAGAATTGTAAGAACATCCGTGCTTGACGGCCCCGATGGCAGCATCAAAAATGGGGTATCTCTTGCTGATGAGCCATCCCTATGAAGCTATTCAAATTTCTGCTGGTGTTGTTGCTAAGCTGCGGTGCACTACAGGCCTATGCCTCCGGAGGGGGGGAAGCCCCTGCAGAAGGGGAAGCTGCCGCCGCCAAGCCGGGTTTCTTCTATCACCTGCTGGATCCCGACATCATCACCAACTACCTGAGCGATGGCAAAACCCTCGGCTACGTCCGGGTGACGGTGGAGCTGATGGCCGAGAACGAGGCCGACCTCAAGCTGCTGGAGCAGCATGACCCCCTCATTCGTGACGCCATCATCCGGCTGATGGGCAGCAAGAGTGCCGACCAGATCAAGTCGCTGGTCAGTCGCGAAGACCTGCGCAAGGAGTGCCAGACCCGGGCCAACGAGCTGCTGGTGAAGGAAACCGGCAAGAAGGCGGTGCGCGAGCTGATCTTTACCAAGTTCCTCTATCAGTAATCTCCCGTCACCACGAGCGGGCCGCGAGATCATCCGGGCCCGCTCGCTGTTTTAGAAATGAAAATTGATTACACTAGGGCCCACCGAGTTGTCGAGGTAGTCGAGATGGGCAACAAGACCCTGTGTGAATGGCGTCGCAGCGAGATCCCGGCCGATCTCAAGACCCTGCGCAAAATCGTGCGCAAACCCAAGTTCGTCTGCGGCAAGTGTGCCCGCAGCGCCAACGACAAGAGCTATCTGTGTCAGCCGCTGCGGTTGAAAGAGAAAGAAGCCTGAGCCGCCAGCCCGGCTACTGATCGGTCCAGCCCTGGCGGCCCTGCTCGAACAGCCGGCGCGCCTGGACGTCATTGGGGCAGACCCCGCGATACTCGCCACCGGAACGGCCCGCCAGATAGAGGTGCTCCGGCCGGCAATACCAGGCCAGTCCCTTCTGATGCCCCTGTTTCCACAGCTCGGCATCCACCTTCTCGCCGCACTGGGCCTGATGAAACTCGACCCGCTCGGCGGTAAAGCCCAGCTTGCCATCGGCCTCCCCCACCTCGCTCCACACCTTCTCGCACGGATCGTCCGAATGGGAGGCGCAGCCCCCGAGCAGAACGGCAAACACTATCACCGAGAGTCGCATAATCATCCTTGAGTGTCGTTTGGGCAGTTCATTCTAGCCAGAGCCGCAGCCCCCTCCAAGCACCTCTCCCCATTCCTGTGAGCCGCCCAAAAAAACAGGCGGGCCCGAGGCCCGCCTGTGTATTCAATGCGCGGATTACTGGTCGTCGAGAGGGTCATCATCCTGCCAGCTCTCGTCTTCCCATTCATCCAGCTCTTCTTCCCAGGATTCCGGCTCCCAATCGTCATCGAGATCGTAATCCGGCTTGTGTCCACCCATGCTCATTCTCCTTGGATAGTGCACCCGCACTCAAAGTCTATCCAGAAAAATGGGGCTCGCCAGTCAGGGCTGGATCAAAGTTTGACCAGGGTGCGCCCCGCGATTTGCCCTTGGGTGATGGCTTCGGCGGCCTCCGCCACCTGCTCCAGCCCGATCTCGGTGACCGCCTGCGCAAAGAAGCTGGCGGGCAGATCCCGCGCCAGTCGCTGCCACGCCAGTTGGCGGCGCGCCAGCGGGCACATCACCGAATCGACCCCCTGCAACCGCACGTTGCGCAGGATGAAGGGCATCACGCTGGTGGGCAGATCGAAGCCACCCGCCAGCCCGCAGGCCGCCACGGCGCCGCCGTAGTTCATCTGGGCCAGCAGCTTGGCCAGCACCTGACTGCCGACGGTATCGACCGCCCCGGCCCACAGCTGCTTCTCCAGCGGCTTGGCGGGCTCCAGCAGCTCGCTGCGCGGCACTATGCGACTGGCGCCGAGCGCCGTCAGCAGCTCGCCCTGCTCCGCGGGACGGCCGGTCAGGGCCGCCACCTGATAACCCAGTGCGGCCAGCAAGGCGACGGCGGTGGAGCCCACCCCGCCAGCGGCGCCGGTCACCAGGATCTCGCCGCTCTGCGGGGTCACTCCCGCCTCTTCCAGCGCCAGCACGCAGAGCATGGCGGTCAGACCGGCGGTGCCGATGCACATGGCCTGCCGCTCATCCAGCCCGGCCGGCAGCGGCACCAGCCAGTCGGCCTTGACCCGCGCCTGTTCAGCCATGCCGCCCCAGTGACCTTCCCCCACGCCCCAGCCAGTCAGCACCACCCGGTCGCCCGGCTGATAGCGGTCGTCGGCAGATTCCAGCACTGTGCCGGCGAAGTCGATGCCGGGCACCAGCGGCCACTGGCGCACTATCTTGCCCTTGCCGGTGATGGCCAGCCCGTCCTTGTAGTTGAGGGAGCTGTGGCTCACCGCCACCCGCACCTCGCCGGCCGGCAGCTGGCTCTCGTCCAGCCGGGTCAGGGTCGGCACCGTCTTGCCGTCTTGGTTTTCCAGTAACAGAGCCTTGAACATGGTTGCCTCTTTGATGAGTGTGAAAGGGGTCAGCTGCTTTGCCGCTTCTGCAGCTGGAAATCGAGGGTCAGCGCCGAGCCCATGACGGGTTCACCGGCCAGCTGACGCAGGATGAGATCGGCCGCCTCCTGCCCCATCCGCTGATAGGGGATGCGGACCGAGGTGAGGGCCGGATAGCAGGCCCGCGCCACGTCCAGATCGTCGAAACCGGCGATGGCGAGCTTGCCCGGCACGTTCAGGTGGCGGCGCTGGCATTCGAACAGCACCCCGGCCGCCAGCTCGTCGTTGACGCAGACCAGCGCATCCAGTTCGGGCCAGCGCAGCAGGAACTCCCCCAGCATGGCCGCCCCCGTGCTGAAGCTGGGTCGCTCCGAGGTGTTGATGATGGCGTCGGGGGAGAGGTAGTTGTCCAGCAGCGCCTTCTGCCAGCCCTGCATGCGCTGCTGCAGCATCCACTGCTCCTGGCGGGCGCAGAGAAAGCCGATATTGCGGTAGCCACGCTCGATCAGGTGGCGGGTCAGCTGGTAGCCGGCATCGAAGTTGGAGACCCCGACATTCATGTCGATGGGGCTGCGGGCCATGGCCCCCACCTCCACCACCGGCAGGCGGGCCGCCTGCAGTCGCTGGCGGATGGTCTCGCCGGGATCGCTGCCAAACAGCACCACGGCCGCCGGGTTGTGCTGCAGAAAGCTGGTCAGCAGGCTCTCCTCCTGCTGTTTGAGATGCTGGGCATCCCCCAGCATGATCTGGTAGCCCTCGCCCCGCAGCGTCTGCTGCAGCCCGGCGATCACCTCGCCGCAGCCACACTCGGTCAGGCTGGGCACGATCACCACTATGGTCTGGGAGGTGGCGGACGCCAGCGCCCCCGCCGCCCGATTGGGGATATAGCCGAGTTCGTCCACCGCCGCCTCGATGCGCTCGCGCATCTTGTCGGACACCAGCTCGGGGGTGCGCAGGGCGCGCGACACCGTCATGGCCCCCACGCCGGCCAGCTGGGCCACATCGTTGAGGGTCACCCGACCCGTGCTACGGCGTTTCTTCGCTTCTGACATCCTTTCCCTTCCTCGGCATACGGGTGCTCACTTTAAGGCAAAAGCGGGGCACTGACTATTTGCTCAAACCGGATTTTACCTCCTTTGAGCCAGAGAAGGGGCAAGATGAATCCCTTCCATGAGAGAAATGATAGCGCTATCACAGATCGATGTTAGCGCTATCTGGTAGCGCTAACTTTCGCGATCAGGCTCACAGTTATCAGCCGGCAAGATCGCTAGATTGGCGCCATCTTATCCAGCCCGGACATTGCCATGCTGACCCAATTGCTGACCGAGGAGGTCATTTCCATCGAAGCGGGGGCCCGCGACTGGCGCCACGCCATCGAGCTGGCCACCGCCCCCCTGCTGGCCAACGGCACCATCGAGTCCTCCTATGTGGCGGCGCTCTATCGCTCCCACGAGGAGCTCGGCCCCTACTACGTGCTGGGCCCGGGCCTGGCCATGCCCCACGCCCGCCCGGAAGACGGCGTCAACCGGCTGGGACTGGCGCTGACCGTGCTGAAGGAGGGGGTCAACTTCGGCTCCGAGGGCAACGACCCGGTCCGGCTGCTGGTCACCCTGGCCGCCAGCGACAGCGACTCCCACGTGGAGACCATCGCCCAGCTGGCCGAGCTGTTCATGAATGAAGAAGACGTGGCGGCCATCATGGCGGCCACCAGCAAAGACGACATCTTGCGCATCCTGGCGCGTTATTGAGTGGCGCCCTGCGCCCGACAGAGGAAGAGAACATGAAGATTCTGGTTGTATGCGGACACGGCCTGGGCACCAGCCTGATGATGGAGATGAGCATCAAGAGCATTCTCAAGGAGCTGGCCGTGACGGCCGAGGTGGATCACCGGGATCTCGCCTCCGCCGGCAGCGAGAGCGCCGAGATCTTTGTCGCCACCCGCGACATCGCCGAACAGCTGGTCAGCATGGGGGTCGACGGCCGGCTGGTGTCGCTGGACAACATGGTCGACAAGGCCGCCATGAAAGAAAAACTCGCCATCGCCCTGCGCGAGCTGGGCGCACTCTAACCCCTTTGCGACTGTCTGGGCGGCCGGTGAGCCGCCGCTTCCATCTGCTTGGAGCTGACCATGGAATTTTTCAATTTTCTGATGTTTGACGTGCTGTCGGAGCCGGCCGTGCTGGTCGGCCTGATCGCCCTCATCGGCCTGATCGCCCAGAAGAAACCGGTGACCGAGTGCATCAAGGGCACGGTCAAGACCATCATGGGCTTCGTCATCCTGGGGGCCGGCGCCACCCTGGTGGTGAACTCGCTGGGCGACTTCGCCACCATCTTCCAGCACGCCTTCGGCATCAAGGGGGTGGTGCCCAACAACGAGGCCATCGTCTCCATCGCCCAGCAGTCGTTCGGCAAGGAGATGGCGATGATCATGTTCTTCGCCATGCTGGTGAACATCCTGATCGCCCGGCTCACCCCGTGGAAATTCATCTTCCTGACCGGTCACCACACCCTGTTCATGTCGATGATGGTGGCGGCCATCCTCTCCGCCGGCGGCATGAGCGGCATCCCGCTCATCGCGGTGGGCAGCCTGGTGGTCGGCGTGACCATGGTGCTGTTCCCGGCCCTCGCCCACCCCTACATGAAGCAGATCACCGGCTCCGATGACGTGGCGCTCGGCCACTTCTCCACCTGCTCCTACGTGCTGGCCGGCTGGATCGGCGCCAAGTTCGGCAACAAGGCCCACAGCAGCGAAGAGGTGCAGGTGCCCAAGAGCCTGCTGTTCCTGCGCGATACCCCGGTGGCCATCTCCTTCACCATGGGCATCATCTTCCTCATCACCTCCGCCTTCGCCGGGCCCGAGTTCGTCGCCAGCGTCGCCAAGGGCAAGCACTGGTTCATGTTCTCCCTGATGCAGTCCATCACCTTCGCCGCCGGTGTCTACGTGATCCTGCAGGGGGTGCGGATGGTCATCGCCGAGATCGTGCCGGCCTTCAAGGGGATCTCCGACAAGCTGGTGCCCAACGCCAAGCCGGCGCTGGACTGCCCCATCGTCTTCCCCTACGCCCCCAATGCGGTGCTGATCGGCTTCCTGTCGAGCTTCGCCGCCGGTCTGGTGGGCATGGTGCTGCTCTACCTGCTGGGGCTCACCGTCATCATTCCGGGCGTCGTGCCACACTTCTTCGTCGGCGCGGCAGCCGGGGTATTCGGCAACGCCACCGGCGGCCGTCGCGGCGCCCTGCTGGGGGCCTTCGCCAACGGCCTGCTGATCACCTTCCTGCCGGTATTCCTGCTGCCGGTGCTGGGGGATCTCGGCTTTGCCAACACCACCTTCAGCGATGCCGACTTCGGCGTGGTGGGGATCCTGCTCGGCCTGATCGTGCGCTGAGCCAGCCTCGCCAAAACAAAAACGGAGCGCCATGCGCTCCGTTTTTTTATGTCCGCCAGCCCGGATTCAGTCATTCTCCAGGCTGGCGAGGCAGTGAGACAAGGTGCGCGCCAGCGCCCCCTGGTTGCGCAGCACCACGGCGCGGGCCTGCTCGCCCATCTCCCGGCGTCGGCTCTCGTCGGCCAGCAGCACACTCACCTGCTCCCCCAGCTCGGCGGCATCGGCCACCACGGCGGCGCCCCCCTGGGCCACCAGCTGGCGGGTGATGTCGCTGAAGTTGAAGTAGGCGGGGCCGCTCAGACAGGGTTTACCCAGCGCAGCCGGCTCCAGCAGGTTGTGGCCGCCCACCTTGACCAGGCTGCCGCCGACGAAGGCCACGTCGGCCGCCGCCAGCATCAGCGGCAGCTCGCCCATGGTATCGCCCAGATAGATCTTGTCGCGCTCGCCGACCGCACTGCCCGCCGTGCGCCGCACGCAGCCGTAGGGGGCGCACTGCGCGGCCACCCGCTCGAACCGTTCGGGGTGGCGCGGCACCAGAATGAGCAGCGCAGTGGGATGGTGCTTGAGCAGCAGATCAAAGGCGGCCAGCACCTGCTCATCCTCCCCCTGATGGGTGCTGGCAGCGATCCAGACCGGCCGCTCCTCCCCCAGCAGTTGGCGCAGGGCACGGCCCCTGGCCTGCACCTGCTCATCGAGCTGGATGTCGAACTTGATGGAACCGGTCACCGCCAGCCGCTCGCGCCCCAGCCCCAGCCGATGGAAGCGATCCGCGTCGTCCTGGTGCTGGCAGAGCAGGTGGGTCAGCGGCCGGCTGAGGGCATCGAACGCCCCCTGAAAGCGGCCATAGCGCTGGCAGGATCGCTCCGAGAGGCGGGCATTGATGATGGTCACCGGCAGGTGGCGCGCCTCGCAGGCGGCCAGCCAGTTCGGCCACAGTTCGGTTTCCATCACCCAGAGCGCGCGCGGTTTGACTGCATTGAGGAACGCCGCCACCGCCCAGGGGTAGTCGAGCGGGGCGTAGCGGTGCTCCACCAGATCCCCCAGCCTGGCGGCCTGCTCGGCGCCGGTGCGAGTGGTGGTGGTGAGCAGGATCGGCAGATCAGGCCGCTCGGCCTTGAGGGCGCGGATGAAGGGACTCATGGCCAGCGTCTCCCCCACGCTCACCGCATGGATCCAGAGCGGCGCTTCCTGCCCGGTGGCGGGCGTCCGCCCCAGGTGCTCGGCCCAGCGCTTGCCAAAGCCGGGCTTGCCCTTCTTCGGCTTGTAGAGCGCCAGCAGCGCCAGCGGCAAGCCCAGATGGATCAGCAGGTTGTAGAGCAGCCGATAGCCCATGCTAGTGCGGCTCCCCGCGCTTGCCCGGCTCGGCGACGAAACGGGGCGGTTCGCCGGGCGGCAGCGCCAGCGGCGGGGCCGGCGTCTCGCTGCACTCCAGCCGGCGGCCAGCCTCGATGACCTGCTCCGGCATCAGCTCGATCAGGCACTTGAGGTGGCCGAACTTGCAGGTGCGCTTGAAGCAGGGGCGGCACTCAATGTCGGTGTGGACGATCTCGACCCGGTCCGCCAGTGGCGGGGTATAGAGCGGCGAAGTGGAACCATAGACCCCGATCAGCGGCCGGTTGAGGGCGGCGGCGACGTGCATCAGGCCGGAGTCGTTGGCGATCACCCGCCCGGCCAGCGCCATCAGGTCGATCGCTTCGTACAGATTGGTCTTGCCCGCCAGCACGTGGCAGTTGGGGCGCGACAGCGGGTTGATCCGATCGCGGATGGTGTTGGCCACCGCCGCGTCCTTGGCGGAGCCGAAGATCCACACCTGCCAGCCCTCGTCGAGGTGTTTTTGCGCCACCACGGCGTAGTGGCCCTCCGGCCAGCGCTTGGCCGGGCCGAACTCGGCCCCCGGGCAGAGCACCAGCACCGGGCGGGCGCGATCCAGTCCGAGCCGCTCCAGCGCCTTCTCCTGGTTGATGAGATCGACGTTGAGGGCCGGCTGGGGAATCGTCGGGATGTCGGCCCGGCTCTTCATCTGTGCCTTGGGATAGGCCAGCGCCAGGTAGGCCTCCACCATCAGCGGAAAGGCAGACTTATTGCTGCGCATGTCGTTGAGCAGACCGAAGCGGTGCTCCCCCTTCCAGCCGGTGCGCACCGGGATGCGGGCAAACCAGGGGATCAGCGCCGACTTCATGGAGTTGGGCTGGATGATGGCCTGATCGTACTTCTCGGCCGCCAGCTGCTTGCCGAGCCGGCGGCGGGCCCCCAGCTTGAAGTCGCCGTGGCCAAGCGGCATCGGGATGGCTTTATCCACCTCCGGCATCCGCTCCAGCAGGGCACCACACCAGGCGGGCGCCATCACGTGCAGCTCGCTGTCGGGGTGATTGGCCTTGATCGCCTTGTAGAGGCTCTGGGACATCACCATGTCGCCGACCCAGGAGGGGCCGATCACCAATATTTTCATCTCGCGCGTCTCTTGGGCCAAGCCCTGCGGTTAATCGTTGCTGGCCGAGATTATGCCCCAAGAATGGCCCGAGAAATAACAGAAGATCCCCGCACCACCCGCTCTCATGCCAAAAAGCATCCCATTTGAAACTGACGCAGCCCCGGCAGCCGGAACCATGCTCCGCCTGCCTTTTTAGGCTAGAATGGGCGCCAATTTGAGCATGGCCCGCCAGCCGGGCGCCAACAAGAGCCTTTAATCCGTGAACAAACCGACTCTGGCGGCTGTCCTTATCGTCAAGAATGAAGCCGAAAACCTGCGCCCCTGCCTCGCCTCCCTCGACGGGCTGGTCGACGAGATCGTCATCATGGACTCCGGCAGCCAGGACGAGACCCCGGCCATCGCCGCCGAATTCGGCGCCCGCTTCTTCGTCAATCCGGTGTGGCCGGGCTTCGGTCGCCAGCGCCGCCTCGCCCAGTCCCACGTGCAATGCGACTGGGTGCTGTGGCTGGATGCGGACGAGCGGCTCACCCCCGAGCTGAAAACCGCCATCGCCGCCGTCATGGCCAACCCGGCCAGCGACACCATCTACTCGATCCCGCGCCTCTCCTGGGTGTTCGGCCGCTTCATCCGCCACAGCGGCTGGTATCCGGACCGGGTGCTGCGCCTCTATCCCAAGGCGCTCACCAGCTACAACGAGGTGCTGGTGCACGAGAAGGTGGAAGTGCGCGCCAACATGAAGATCGTCAACCTGCACGGCGACCTGCTCCACTTCACCTATCGGGATCTGGAGCACTACCTGGTCAAGTCCGCCGGCTATGCCCGCGCCTGGGCCGATCAGCGCACCGCCCGCGGCAAGAAGGGCTCCCTCGGCCAGGGGCTGGTGCACGCGCTGGGCTGCTTCCTCAAGATGTACCTGCTCAAGGCCGGCTTCCTCGATGGCAAGCAGGGGCTCTTGCTGGCCATCCTGTCGGCCCACTCCACCTTCGTCAAATACGCCGACCTCTGGATCCGCCAGCAGCCGCAGGCTCCGGATCAGGCTGACCAGTAAGCCGCAGCACTCCCCCTCATACGAGACAGGGCCCTTCAAGGGCCCTGTCTGCATTTACATCATCCGGTATCAGTGTTCAGCGCGCCAGAACGGCGGCGCCCAGCGGGCGATCGCCGCCGCCATGGTCTTGGGATCGAGCTGGCTCATGTCTTCCGGGTGATCGCTGTCTTCCGGCGGGCTGAACGCCAGGTGGCGCCCTTCGCTGTTGAGCGGACGCCAGCGCAGCGGCGTCGCCGAACGGTGGGCCGGGAAGAAGCCGATGGTGGGCACATCCAGCGCCGCAGCGATGTGCAGCGGCCCGGTGCTGCCCGCCACGAACAGGGCGGCGTTAGCCATCACCTGGCAGAACTTGGGCAACCCCTCGTCGGAGCGGTAGATCCAGCCGTTGCCGCCGTGGGCCAGCAGCTCGGCCGCCAGCTGTTCGGCGATCTTCTCCTCCCCCGGCCCCGCGGTCAGGATGCACTGCAGCTCGGGACAGGCCTGGTTGAGCTTGATGATGAGGCGGGCGTACTGCTCGATGGAGAGGTTGTTGGCCGAGCCACCGCTGCCGGCATGCACCATCAGCCAGGGGCGACCGGCATCGAGCCGCAGGCGGGCGGCGACCTGCTCGCGCACCTGTTGCAGGCTCTTCGCATCGAAGCTGAGGTAGGGGCCCTGCGGCTCCACCGCGCTCACCTGCTGGTCGGCAAGGAAGCGGCGCACCAGATCCAGGTTGTATTCGTACTCCGGCTTCTGGGAGCGGGAGCGGCGCTGGATCAGGCGCTGGTTGTAGAGCACCTGAGCCAGCTTGGTGGCCGGTGCCAACCGGTAGGGAATGTGCGCCTTCCACACCAGCATGGCGTTGCGGGAGTTGGAGAAGAGGCAGATGGAGGCATCGAAGGCGGCGGCCTTGATGCGCGCCTGCAAGGCGCGTTGCTGTTCCTTGTCGGCCCGTGAGCCCGGATCCAGGATGATCTCGTCAATCCAGGGGCAGAGGCGGGCCAACGGCGCCGTGTAGGCAGGAACCAGGGCAGTCACATGACACTCCATGGAGCGCTTGAGCATGGCAAAGCTCGGCCAGGCCAGCATGAAGTCACCAATCTTGTCATTGCGGACTACCAGAATACGTTTCATAAAAAATCCCTTTGCTCCCTGTCACCAATGCAAGGAGGCTTGATGCGCGGTGCGGGTATTCTTGCCTGATGTATCGCTATTCTCAAGCGAAGAGACCCGATGACCCCGATTTGGATCGGCAAAGCCGGCCTTGGGGCGCCAAAACTCGCCCCAAGGCGGTCGCACCAATCCCACAACAGACCCTATAATGCGACCAAATTTCCCGGTTGCAGGAATCAGCAGCATGACCAACAAGGTAATCTATCCCGGCACCTTCGATCCCGTCACCAACGGCCACACCGACCTCATCGGCCGGGCCGCCAAACTGTTTGATGAAGTGGTAGTCGGGGTGGCCAACAGCCCGAGCAAGCGGCCGCTGTTCGATCTGGACGAGCGGGTGCAGCTGGCTCGCCAGGTGACCGCCCACCTGCCCAACGTTAAGGTGGTCGGTTTCTCCGGCCTCTTGGTGGATTTCGCCAGGGAGCAGCAGGCCAACGTGCTGATCCGCGGTCTGCGCGCCGTCTCCGACTTCGAGTACGAATTCCAGCTGGCCAACATGAACCGTCGCCTGATGCCGGAGCTGGAGAGCGTATTCCTTACCCCGGCCGAGGAGAACTCTTTCATCTCCTCCACCCTGGTGAAGGAGGTCGCCCTGCACGGCGGCGACATCCGCCAGTTCGTCGACCCTGCCGTGGCCGCCGCCATCAAGGCCAAACAGACCAAGTAACAACGAAACAGGCTACCCGAGGGTAGCCTGTTTGCTGCTGGGGCCTGTACGGCTCAGCCCGCCAGGCGCGGGCCCAGCAGTTGCTGACTCGCCAGGGTCAGCTGATCGAGCCACTCGTAACGGCGCCGGTACATGGCCCGCTTCTTGGAGGCGATCTCCTCCAGCGGCTTGCGCTGAGCGGGCTGCAGCCGTACGAAGTTGTCATCCAGATCGATGGCGC
This sequence comes from Aeromonas sp. S41-2, assembly GCF_027705845.1. Taxonomy (NCBI): domain Bacteria; kingdom Pseudomonadati; phylum Pseudomonadota; class Gammaproteobacteria; order Aeromonadales; family Aeromonadaceae; genus Aeromonas; species Aeromonas sp. S41-2. The sequence continues at coordinate 30,003 of NZ_JAPDCG010000016.1, forward strand.
CAAACTCCTGCCACAGCTCGTCATAGTCCGCCTGCAGACAGGCTTTCTTCTTCTTGCTGTAACGCCGGGCCTGATAGATGTGGGCCTTCATCCGCACCGCCGAGATATGCTCGGCCTGCATCGCCTCGGCCAGCTGCATCACCAGCATCACCACCAGCGACTTGGGCCGCAGACCGTGGCCCTCCTTGGTCAACGCACGCACCTTGTCCTGCGCCTGCTCGATGCAGGGCTCCGGCCCCTGTACCGAACCGATCACCAGAGCCAGTCGGTTGGGAGTGCCGGCCAGCGAGAAGGCGCAGCTGTAGAGCCGCTTGCCCTGCGGGTCGACGATGGAGAGGGCGAGCTCCGCCTCGCGGCGGAAGGTGCCGTCGTGGCGCAGCACGATGCGGCAGCCGCTCTCGGGATAACGGCCGAGCTCGATGCCATCCCCCAGATAGAGCGGGTCGATCAGATCCGGGTAGCGGGCCAGCATCAGCCGGTAGTGATTTTCCAGCATCTCGGCCCGCTCGGTCGCAGTGGAGCCGGCAAAACGATAGGGCCGCATCGGTTTGTCGAGCAGCTCGGGATAGTGGGCAGGCAGGGCCTTGAGCGGTTCGGCCTGAAACAGCTCGAACACCCGGCTCAGCTGCTGCCGATAGAGCAGGCTGCGCAGCACGAACTTGGCGCGATTGAAGGTTTTGCGGGCGCTGTCATCGGGATAGAGGAAGCGCGCCATTTTTTGGGCACAATAGTGCCCCTGCCGGGACAAATGGTCCCAGTCTATTGATTTAGCTGTCATTTTATTTTCTCAAACCGCCTGAACGGTCGAGATAGTAGTGACAGGCGAGCAAATCTTCAACAGACTGGAAATACTCTCTTACAACTTGGCCATTTCAGGCCAAAAAAACCGCGATTCAGCGCTGGCAGTGGGAACAGAACACGGTGGTACGCTGCCCCAGCCGGATTTCACTGAGCAGGGTGTGGCAGTGAAAACAGGGCTGGCCGCCCCGCCCGTACACCTGCAGCTGCTGCACAAAATAGCCCGGTTTGCCGTCTGCGCTGGTGAAATCCTTGAGGGTGGTGCCACCCTGCCGAATCGCTTCGGCCAGCACCCGCTTGATCTCGGCCACCAGGGTGCCCAAGCGCTCGGCGCTGATGTTGCCCGCCGCCCGCTTGGGGTGAATGCCGGCGGCGTAGAGCGCCTCGTTGGCGTAAATATTGCCCACCCCGACCACCACATGGTTGTCCATCAGGAAGGTCTTGATGGGGGTGCTGCGCCCCTTGGCGCGCTCACGCAGGTAATCAGCATTGAACGCATCGGTGAGCGGCTCCGGCCCCAGCTTGGCCAGCAGCGCGTGCGCCTCGGCCGGCTCGCGGGTCCACAGCAGTGCGCCGAAGCGACGCGGATCGTTGAGCCGCAGCAGCTTGCCGTTGGCCAGCTCGATGTCCACGTGATCGTGCTTCTCGGCCGGGGTGCCGATGTCCAGCACCCGCAGGCTGCCCGACATGCCCAGATGGAGGATGGCGGTGCCAAAGTCGGTCTCCAGCAGCAGGTACTTGGCGCGGCGGCTGACCCGGTGGATGGTGAGATCCACCAGCTCCTGGATTTCCCCCGGCACCGGCCAGCGCAGACGGCCGTCCCGCACCACCACTCGGGTGACCTTGATGCCGGTAAGCCAGGGCGAGATACCCTGGCGGCTGACTTCGACTTCCGGTAATTCAGGCATGGGATCCTCGTGCTGACGCTGAAAAAGGGGTTAGGGAGCGGGACGCAGCAGGCTGCGGTACTGCTCCTGGCTCAGGCTGAGCCAGGTCGAGGGCGGCAGCAGGGCGGCAAACTTGCCGCTGTCCTGATAGAGGCCCACCTCGATGGGATCGGTCTGGCCGGCGACCCAGATCTTGAGGGTAACCGGGTTGCCGCGCACGGATTCGCCGGGCGGCAGCAACCAGCCCTGCCAGGCCTCGATGTGCGCCGCCAGCTGGGCACTGCTGAGTCCCAGATCCGGCCCGCTGCGCCAGCCCTGCCCGATCCGTTCGATCTGCCAGCTCGGCCCCTGCCAGGTGAGCACCACAGCGCTGTCAGGCAGCAGCGGACGCGCCCGTTTGGCGCTGTTCTCCTGCTGGGCCAGCTCCAGCCGGTGCAACAGGGTGATCACGATCAGCACCACCACGATGATCACGTTGTTCCAGCCTTTGCGGCTCAGTTTGAACATGACAAGCCTCCCTTAGAACCGGCAGTGTACTGAATTTCGGCCATAAAAAAACCCGGCACTAGGCCGGGTTTTTGGGAATGCAGCATCAAGCAATTACTTGATTTTGCCTTCCTTGTAGATCACATGCTGACGAACAACGGGATCAAACTTTTTGATCTCCATTTTTTCGGGCATGGTGCGCTTGTTCTTGGTAGTGGTATAGAAGTGACCAGTACCGGCGCTGGAGTTCAGGCGAATTTTCTCGCGAATACCTTTAGCCATGATCTAATTCCTTATACCTTAACACCGCTGGCGCGCAGTTCAGCCAGAACCACTTCAACGCCACGCTTGTCGATGATACGCATGCCTTTTGCGGATACGCGCAGGCTTACGAAGCGTTTTTCACTCTCAACCCAAAAACGGTGAGTGTGCAGGTTCGGCAGGAAACGACGCTTGGTAGCGTTGTTAGCGTGCGAACGGTTGTTACCAACTGCCGGGCGCTTGCCGGTTACTTGGCATACTCTAGACATGTCAGTCTCTCCAAATCTTACTTCATTGCTCGAGCAAATATCTGCCCCGCTGGCCTTCGATTGCGGGGCAAACAGAAGGCGGCATTTTATACAGCATCCGTGATCAAAGATCAACTAATACGGCGCCAGAGCACAGTCATAACCAACCGCGCTCGGCGAAAGAAACCGTGATGCCGTCACCGATCACCAAGTGATCCAGCACTCTGATATCGATCAGGGCCAAGGCGGCCGTGATCCGATCCGTGATCTGGCGGTCGGCCCGACTGGGCTCGGCGACGCCGGACGGGTGATTATGCGCCAGAATCACGGCGGCTGCATTATGTTTGAGTGCGATCTGCACGATTTCTCTGGGCCAGACGCTCGCCGAGTCGAGGGTGCCGTAAAAAAGTTCAACGAATTGAATCACTCGGTGCTGGTTGTCGAGCAGCAACAGGGCAAACACCTCCCGCGGTCGATCCCGCAGCTGAGCCTGCAGATAGTCCCGGGTCAACTGGGGCGAGGTGAGTGGATCGCCCCTTTGCAACTGCTCGGCCAGATGGCGCTTGCCCATCTCTAGCACGGCCTGCAGCTGGGCATATTTGGCCGGTCCAAGGCCGTGCGCCGCGCAAAAAGCCCGCTGTTCGGCGCCAAGCAACGCCCGCAACGAACCAAATTGCTGCAACAGATGGCGGGAGAGATCGACCGCACTCAGACCGCTGACCCCGGTACGCAGGAAGATCGCCAGCAGCTCGGCGTCGGACAAACCGCCAGGCCCCTGACGCAGCAGCTTCTCGCGCGGGCGTTCATCTTCCGGCCACTCCTTGATGCTCATTTGTCTCTCCCTCATGCCTATTGAGAGAAAACATAGCAAAAAATCGCGGGAGCCCGACCACAAGTCCCCCATGTCAGCCTCTGTCGTCGTCCGCTGCCTGTGGTATCTTAGCCGACCAGTCAGAGTGAGCCGGAAGAGAAGCAGCAGATGAGATTGGCCGATAAACGCATCCTGTTGGGTGTCAGCGGCGGGATCGCCGCCTACAAGAGTGCCGAGCTGGTACGCCGCCTGAAAGATCAGGGGGCCGAGGTACGGGTGGTGATGACCCGTTCCGCCAAGGAGTTCATCACCCCGCTGACCCTGCAGGCCGTCTCCGGCCACCCGGTGGCCGACAGTCTGCTGGATCCCGCCGCCGAGGCGGGCATGGGCCACATCGAGCTGGCCAAGTGGGCCGATCTGGTGCTGATCGCCCCGGCCAGCGCCAACCTGATGGCCCGCATGGCCGCCGGCATGGCCGACGAGCTGCTGACCACCCTCTGCCTGGCCACCCCGGCACCGGTGGCACTGGCGCCCGCCATGAACCAGCAGATGTACCTCAACGCCGCCACCCAGGCCAACCTCAAGACTCTGGCCAGCCGCGGCATCCTGCTGTGGGGGCCGGATTCCGGCAGCCAGGCCTGCGGTGACGTGGGCCCGGGCCGGATGCTGGATCCCCTCGAACTAGTTGAACGCTGCTGCCAGCAACTCGCCGCCGAGCCACTGCTGGCCGGGGTCAGGCTGCTGCTCACCGCCGGGCCGACCCGCGAGGCGCTCGATCCCGTGCGCTACATCAGTAACCACAGCTCCGGCAAGATGGGCTACGCCATCGCCCGCGCCGCCCGTGAAGCGGGCGCCGAGGTGACGCTGGTGAGCGGCCCGGTGGCACTGGCCCCCCCGGCGGGCGTCACCCGTGTCGACGTGGAAAGTGCCGAGCAGATGCATCAGGCGGTGATGAGCCGGGTCGGCGAGTGCGACCTCTTCATCGGCTGCGCCGCCGTCGCCGACTACCGCCCCGCGCAGGTGGCCAACCAGAAGATCAAGAAGACCGGTGACAACGACCAGATGCAGCTGACATTGGTCAAGAACCCCGACATCATCGCCGCCGTGGGGGCTTTGTCAGACAAGCCCTTCACCGTCGGATTTGCCGCAGAAACCGTGGATGTGGAACAATACGCCCTCGACAAACTGCAGCGTAAGCGGCTGGACATGATCGCCGCCAACGACGTATCTCGTGCGGGCCAGGGCTTCAACGCCGATGACAACGCCCTGACCGTGTTCTGGCAAGGGGGTCAAGCACCCCTGCCCCTGGCCGATAAGCTGACGCTGGCTCGTCATCTCATCGCCCTGATTGCAGACCACTACCGGCACTGAGCCAGTCAATCGACCACCTCCACTCCATTAAAAACGATTTATGACAACACAAATTGAACTGAAGATTCTGGATGCCCGCATCGGCACCGAGTACCCGCTGCCCGCCTACGCCACACCGGGTTCCGCCGGCATGGATCTGCGCGCCCTGCTGGATGCCCCGCTGACCCTGGCCCCGGGTGATACCACGCTAGTGCCGACCGGGCTGGCCATCCACATTCAGGATCCGGGCCTGTGTGCCACCATCCTGCCCCGCTCCGGCCTCGGTCATAAGCACGGCATCGTGCTGGGCAACCTGGTCGGCCTCATCGATTCCGACTACCAGGGCCAGCTGATGGTCTCGGTGTGGAACCGTGGCAATGACAGCTTCACCATGCAGCCCGGCGAGCGCATCGCCCAGCTGGTGATCATGCCGGTAGTTCAGGCCAGCTTCCAACTGGTCGATGAGTTCAATCAGAGCGAACGGGGTGAAGGCGGTTTTGGTTCTTCTGGTCGCCAATAACAGACCACACCTGCCCGTGCGGCGGTGCCTAATAACAGAATCAGGCCATTGTTTTTTTAGGGGAATCCATGGCAAGCAGTAATCAGAAACAGAGTCGGCGCGATCAGATCCTGCAGGCGCTCGCCCACATGCTGGAGACCAGCCCTGGCCAGCGCATCACCACGGCCCGTCTGGCGGCCGAGGTGGGGGTATCCGAGGCCGCGCTCTATCGACATTTTCCCAGCAAGGCGCGAATGTTCGAGGGGCTGATCGACTTTATCGAGGATTCCCTGCTGTCACGGGTCAACCTGATCATGGCCGAAGAGAAGGACACCATGGCCCGCTGCCACCACATACTGCAGCTGCTGCTGGTGTTCGCCGAGCGCAATCCCGGCATCACCCGCATCCTCAATGGCGATGCCCTCTTGGGCGAGCACGACCGGCTGCGGGATCGCATCAGCGTCCTGTTTGACAAGCTGGAGACCCAGATCAAGCAGGTGCTGCGGGAAAAGCGGCTGCGTGAAGGCCAGGGCTTCCAGCTCGACGAGACCATGCTGGCCAACCTGCTGCTGGCCTACACCGAGGGACGCATCAGCCAGTTCGTCCGCTCCGAGTTCAAAATCAAGCCCACCGCCGGCTTTGAAGATCAGTGGCAGTTTATCCGCAGCCAGCTGCTGCAGAGCTGACCAGCCCAATTTGCAATCAGTAGCGGCCACGCCGCTCCAGACGGGTTGCAGTAAAGAGGGAGGCCTTGGCCTCCCTTGTTTTTTGTGGCACAAAAGAGACGATGAGCACCAGATGCGACCCGGATTGTCGCATTCCAGTGTTAGATTCATGCGTCATAAACCTTTTATCGCCTGACAGGACACCCTATGGAACCCGAAATCATCACCGAAGCGCAGACCTGGCTGGTCAACAACCAGGGCCTGCTGATCGAGTATGCCGTCAACATCGCGGCCGCCCTGATCACCCTGCTGGTCGGCTATATCGCCGCCAACCTCATCAGCAGCGCCGTGGTCAAGGTGATGCAGGCCCGCAAGTTGGACACCACTGTCACCCACTTCGTCGGCAGCATCCTCAAGTACGCCATCCTGGTGTTCGTGGTGATCGCCGCGCTGGGCCGGGTCGGGGTGCAGACCGCCTCCTTCGTCGCCATTATCGGTGCCGCCGGTCTGGCCATCGGTCTGGCGCTGCAAGGCTCGCTCTCCAACTTCGCCGCCGGCTTCCTGCTCATCATCTTCCGCCCCATTAAGGCAGGTGAGTTCATCGAGGTGGCAGGCACCAATGGCGTGGTGCAATCCGTTCAGCTGTTCACCACCACCCTCACCTCCGGTGACAACAAAATGGTGGTGGTGCCCAACTCCGCCATCCTCAACGGCACCATCGTCAACTACTCGCGCATGGATACCCGCCGGGTCGACATGACCTTCGGCATCGGCTATGGCTCGGATCTGCGCAAGGCCAAGCAGATCCTGGAACGGCTGGTCAGCGAAGAGCCGCGCATCCTCAAGGAGCCGGCCGCCACCATCGCCGTCGCCGCGCTGGCCGACTCCTCGGTCAATATCGTGGTGCGCCCCTGGGTCAAGACCGGCGACTACTGGGGAGTCTGGTTCGACTTCCACGAGAAGGTGAAGCTCACCTTCGATGCCGAAGGCATCGAGATCCCCTTCCCGCAGATGGTCATGCACATGCAAAAGCCGCAGGCCTGAGTCCCCTCCTGAATGTCACAATGCCAGCCTCCGGGCTGGCATTGTCGTTTCCGATCCCCTGACGGGCATAAAAAATCCGGCCACCCTGGGCCGGACTTTGTGTTCAGCATGCCGGGGACGTCGACTTACACCAGCCGACGAGCCACCCGGTTGAGCAGCGGTTGCACCAGCACATAGCCTCCCAGCACGGCACCGATCACCGCCAGCACCCGTAACGGCAAGGTAGGCGCCGCACTGGTCAGTACCATGGTCAGCAGGCCGATGAGGCCGGTGGCGATCAGGCTCAGAGCAAACAGGGACAACACAGCTTTCATAGCGATCTCCTCATTCCAGACAATGGCCATCCCTGGGAGATCTCGTCCATTCGCTCATATGCTAGCCAGCCTCCAGTACCAACAACTTGCGCCTGCGCATGAAATGAGCAAAAAGGCGCCTGTCGAATACTCTTTTGGCTGCCAGGCCAAACTGCCACCCCACTCGCAGCATGCCCTCGCCCTGAAAGCCCTTTCAGCGGCGGCAAGCCCGACCAAGTATGCGCAAACGCAAGATCCGGCTGCCATCAGTGACTCATAATCGCAGCGTTTTGGTTGTAAACTCGGTCGATGGCAGACAATTGGTAAAGCTCTGTTACACGGGCGGCGCAGCTGGCCCGGTATAATGCTCGAATAATAAGGTTTGGCGGGAGCCTTGCCTGCAAGGTTCATACACAACTTGGAAGACTGATAATCCTATGAAAAACATCAATCCAACCCAGACCCAGGCCTGGCAGGCACTGGAAGCCCACTTTGCAGCGAACAAAGAGACCCGGCTCAAGGATCTGTTCGCGCAGGACCCGAAGCGCTTTGACAAGTTTTCCCTTACCTTCGGCGGAGACATCCTGGTCGATTACTCGAAGAACCTGATCACCGAAGAAACCCTCAAGTTGCTGGTTGATCTGGCCAAAGAGACCGATCTTCGCAGCGCGATCGATGCCATGTTCAATGGCGAAAAGATCAACATGACCGAAGGCCGCTCCGTACTGCACGTGGCCCTGCGCAACCGCTCCGATCGCCCCATCGAGTGCGACGGCAAGGATGTGATGCCGGAAGTGAATGCCGTACTGGCCAAGATGACAGGCTTCTGCGAGAAGATCATCTCCGGCGAGTGGAAAGGCTACACCGGCAAGGCGATCCAGCACGTGGTCAACATCGGCATCGGTGGCTCCGATCTGGGCCCGGTGATGATCACCGAGGCACTGCGCCCTTACAAAAACCACCTGCAGATGCACTTCGTCTCCAACGTCGATGGCACCCATATCGCCGAGACCCTGAAGAAGATCGATCCGGAAACCACCCTGTTCCTGGTGGCCTCCAAGACCTTCACCACTCAGGAGACCATGACCAACGCCCTGACCGCCCGCGATTGGTTCATCAAGATCGCCGGTGACAAGGCTCACGTTGCCAAGCACTTCGCTGCGCTCTCCACCAACGGCAAGGCCGTGGCCGAGTTCGGCATCGACACCAACAACATGTTCGAGTTCTGGGACTGGGTTGGCGGCCGCTACTCCTCCTGGTCTGCCATCGGCATGCCCATCGCCCTCTCCGTCGGTTTCGAAAACTTCGAAGCCCTGCTGCAAGGCGCCTTCGAGATGGACATGCACTTCGCCACTGCCTCCTATGAGCAGAACGTGCCGGTGCTGCTGGCGCTGATCGGCCTGTGGTACAACAACTTCTACGGTGCCGAGTCCGAAGCCATCCTGCCGTACGATCAGTACATGCACCGCTTCCCTGCCTACTTCCAGCAGGGCAACATGGAGTCCAACGGCAAGTACGTGGATCGCAACGGCAAGCCGGTTGACTACCAGACCGGCCCCATCATCTGGGGTGAGCCGGGTACCAACGGCCAGCACGCCTTCTACCAGCTGATCCACCAGGGCACCAAGCTGATCCCCTGTGACTTCCTGGCACCGGCCATCAGCCACAACCCGATCGGCGACCACCACCCGAAACTGCTGGCCAACTTCTTCGCCCAGACCGAGGCGCTGGCCTTCGGCAAGAGCAAGGAACAGGTCGAAGCCGAGTTCCTGGCGGCTGGCAAAACCCTGGAGCAGGTCAAGGATCTGGTGCCGTTCAAGGTGTTCGAAGGCAACCGCCCGACCAACTCCATCCTGTTCAAGAGCCTGACCCCGAAAACGCTTGGCTCTTTGATTGCCATGTACGAGCACAAGATCTTCGTACAGGGCGCAATCTGGAACATCTTCAGCTTCGACCAGTGGGGCGTGGAGCTGGGCAAGCAGCTGGCCAACAAGATCCTGCCGGAGCTTAACACCGATGCGGCTGTCACCAGCCACGACTGCTCCACCAACGGTCTGATCAACACCTGGAAAGCGTGGAAAGCCTGATTTAGCCGGCCTTTCTGAATGCAAAAGCCCCGCTCGATGAGCGGGGCTTTTTTATGGCCGGGTTTTCTGGCGGGCCGGTCGGGTGTCCAGCCCGGCCGGCGACGGGGATCGTCACCCCCGCCCCTTCATCATCCTGCCTTATGCCGGCTTAACCGCCGACGGCGATGCGTTTCATGTCTTTCATATAACCGCGCAGTACTTGACCGATCGCTTCGATGGGGTGGTTGCGGGTCGCCTCATTAGCTGCCAGCAGTGCCAGGTTGTCGACGCTCTGCTCATCCGCCTTGCTGGCACCCAGGTCGCCCGCTTTCAGGGTCGGCATGAAGTGCTCGCGCAGCAACGGCACGGCAGCGTTGGCGAACAGGTAGTTGCCGTACTCGGCGGTGTCGGAGATGACCACGTTCATCTCGTACAGACGCTTGCGGGCAACGGTGTTGGCGATCAGCGGCAGCTCGTGCAGGGATTCGTAGTAGGCAGACTCTTCATAGATGCCGGAGGCCACCATGGTTTCGAACGCCAGCTCGACACCCGCCTTGACCATGGCCACCATCACCACGCCATTGTCGAAGTACTCCTGCTCGGCAATCTTGCCTGCAAACGCCGGCGCGTTTTCGAAGGCGGACTTGCCGGTCTCTTCGCGCCAGCCGAACAGCTTGGCATCGTCTTCGGCCCAGTCGGCCATCATGCCGCGGGAGAACTCACCGGCGATGATGTCGTCCATGTGCTTCTCGAACAGCGGGCGCATCAGGGTCTTGAGCTGCTCGGAGAGTTCGAAGGCGCGCAGCTTGGCCGGGTTGGACAGACGGTCCATCATCAGGCTGATACCCCCCTGCTTCAGGGCTTCGGTGATGGTCTCCCAACCGAACTGGATCAACTTGCCGGCATAGGCCTTGTCGGTCCCTTCGGCAACCAGCTTGTCGTAGCAGAGCAGGGAACCGGCCTGCAGCATGCCGCAGAGGATGGTCTGCTCGCCCATCAGGTCAGATTTCACTTCCGCCACGAAGGAGGACTCCAGCACCCCGGCACGGTCGCCACCGGTGGCAGAGGCCCACGCCTTGGCGATGGCCATGCCTTCACCCTTGGGGTCGTTCTCCGGGTGAACGGCGATCAGGGTCGGTACGCCGAAACCGCGTTTGTACTCTTCACGCACTTCGGTACCCGGGCACTTCGGCGCCACCATCACGACCGTGATGTCGGAGCGGATCTGCTGACCCTCTTCCACCACGTTGAAACCGTGGGAGTAGCCCAGCGCGGCGCCCTGCTTCATCAGCGGCATCACGGTTTTCACCACGTCGGAGTGCTGCTTGTCCGGGGTCAGGTTCAGCACCAGATCGGCGGTCGGGATCAGCTCTTCATAGGTGCCGACCGCGAAGCCGTTGTCGGTGGCCTTCTGCCAGGAGGCGCGCTTCTCTGTGATGGCGGCCTTGCGCAGGGCGTAGGAGATATCCAGCCCGGAGTCGCGCATGTTCAGGCCCTGGTTCAGACCCTGGGCACCACAGCCCACAATCACCACCTTCTTGCCCTTCAGCACGTTGCAGCCGTCCGCGAACTCTTCGCGCTGCATGAAACGACACTTGCCCAGCTGGGCCAACTGCTGACGCAGGTTCAAGGTGTTGAAATAGTTAGCCATGGTGATTGCTCCGTTCGATTGATTCCATGCCGGATGGCGGCGTTGTCGAAACCACTATAGCGCGGGACACTTATTGCCTGAACTGATATATTCGGAACAGTACGTTGCAATAATTGAAACGTTAACCCTTCATCATCGCCGGCAGGATCTAGCGCCAGATGGCAGATGCCCAGGCTCTCGAGTAGAGATGCCGCACCAGGAGTTGAAAGATGGACCTTCGCAATCTCGAGCTGTTTCTCCACCTCGCCGACTCCCTCCACTTCGGCAAGAGCGCCGATGCCATGGCGGTCAGCCCCTCCACCCTCAGCCGCGCCATCCAGCGGCTGGAGCAGGAGACCGGCTGCGTGCTGTTCGAGCGGGACAACCGCTCGGTGCGGCTCACCCCGGCGGGCGAGAAGCTGCGCGAATTCGGCGGAGCCCTGCTGCAGGAGTGGCGCCAGCTCAAGCAGGAACTCAAGCGCAGCGACGAGCCGCTGCAGGGTCGGCTGCGAGTGTTCTGCTCCGTCACCGCCAGCTACTTCCTGCTGCCCGAAGTACTTGAGCGCTTTCGCCGCCGTTATCCCCAGCTGGAGATCAAGCTGGAGACCGGCGACCCGGCGCTGGCGGTGGACAAAATCCTGGCCGACGAGGCCGATCTGGCCATCGCCGCCCGCCCCGATGCCCTCTCCTCCAAGCTGGAGTTTGCCAGCCTGCAGCAGGTGCCGCTGGTGTTTATCGCCCCCCGCACCGCACCGCAGCAGAGCCAGTGGTTCTCCCAGGGAGAGCCAGACTGGGAACGGCTGCCGCTGATCCTCTCGGAGCAGGGGCTGGCCCGCAAACGCTGCGATCAGTGGCTGCGCAACAAGGGGATCGCCCCCAACATCTATGCGGAGGTGGCGGGCAACGAGGGGATTGTCGCCATGGTGGCGCTCGGCTTCGGGGTGGGGCTGGTGCCAGCGGCGGTGATCGACCACAGCCCCATGGGCGAAAAGGTGCGCATCGTCGAACCCAAGCCGGCGCTCAAGCCGTTCGATGTCGGCATCGCCGTGCTCAAGAAGCGGCTGGAAGAGCCGCTGATCCGTGCCTTCTGGGATACGGCGCGGGGCCAGGGCTCACTGCGCTGACACGGCGGGCAGCGCCGGAGCATAGATGAGCGAGGGATCCTGCATCATGGTGCGGCTGCCGGGCGGCAGATCGGGGTTGCTCAGCTCCAGCATCACCCGCCGATCGAGCTGCAGCCGCCGGATGGTGCTGCCAAAACCCGCCTCGAATACCCGCTCATAGTCACCGGACTGACGGGCTCGCTGCAGACCCAGCTCGATGCGCTTGGCCAGTTCCGGGTACTTGGGCGAGACGAAGAACAGCAGCGCCAGCGGATAGCGAAACACCAGGTGCGGCTCGATGGCCAGCTCAGGGTGTTGCTTGAGCTCCTCCTCGATCTCGATGACCGAGCGCAGGAAGCAGTCGAAGCGCTGCTTGCGCAGCATGTTGAACAGGGCATCGTAGAGGCTGCCAACCACCACGTTGAGGCCGTTCTCCTTGAGCAGACGGGTATCAGGCCAGGATCTGTGCTGGCCGATGCGAAGCCCGGCCTGCTGCCAGTCGGCCAGCGATCGTATGTTGGCGAACCGCCCCTCATCCCCCTGCCGGATGAGGCATACCCGCCAGCCCAGCAGCCCTTTTGCCAGCGGAACATGGATAGCCAGCAGGGTACGTTCGCGCTCCTCGTCGGGAGCAAACACCCCGATCTGCACCAGCTCGCCGCTTTGCAACTCCTTGACCGCCCGTCCCTGCTCCATCGGCGGGCTGGCAATCAGCCGATAGGGACCGTATTCCGGCACGGTCAGATCGAGCGAGAGCCGCAGCAGACCAGCCACAGCGGGATTGGGATGGTCCAGCAGCAGGTTCCAGGCCCTGATGGGCACCTCTCCCGCCAGCACGCTGCCGGCCAACAACATGACGCAACACAACCAGCTCCTGATCATCGCGCACCTCCCCCGCCATCCATTCACTATAACCTCAGGCCTGGCCCCCTTGATGCAGGACGCCGCAGATGTGTGAGCCACTTCGTGTCAAATCTGACAATGGTCAGTCTGAGGAGCGATTCACCGACTAGACTGAATGCTCAGCCTGAATAGAACAAGGAGCCGCGCCATGATGCCCCATCTGATCGAAATCAACAGCTCGCTGCTGTTCGATGAGTACCTGCAGAGCCTGGGCGTACCGCAAACACAGCTCGATCAGGAGCAGGATATCTATCTGCAGGAGCGCCATCTGGCAGCGGTACGCCAGATCCAGGGTGAGCTGAGGTTTTACCTGCGAGCCAGCGCCCTGACCAGGCAGTGATCCGCAACCGGTCACAGAACCGGCGCTGAAAGCGTATTACACTGGCACCATCCGCCACCCACGGGAGTGCCCATGAAACCAAGCGGCCTGGATCGGCTCTTCAAACCCCAGTCAATCGCCGTCATCGGTGCCTCGACCGACCCGCAGAAGGCGGGTCACGTGGTGATAAGACACCTGCTCGCCGGCCAGTTCAAGGGCCCCATCCTGCCAGTCAGCCCACACAGCAAGGCCATTGCCGGCGTGCTGGCCTATGCCGATATCGACAGCCTGCCGCTGGCCCCGGATCTCGCCATCGTCTGTACCCGGCGGGAACGGGTATTGACCCTCATCGAAGCGCTTGGCAAACGGGGGACGGGCGCCGCCATCATACTGGCGGCAGACTTCACTGCGCCGGAGCGGGAGCAGCTGCAACAGCTCAGCCGGCAATACGGCATCCGCCTGCTCGGCCCCAACAGCATGGGGATGCTGCTGCCGGGTCAAGGCATCAATGCCAGCTTCTCGCCGATTGCCGCCAAGCCTGGTCAGGTTGCCTTTCTCTCCCAGTCGGCCGCCGTCAGCACCACCATCCTGGATTGGGCCAAACAGCATGAACTCGGCTTCTCGGCCTTCATCTCCCTTGGCGATCACTGCGACATCAACTTCGGCCAGCTGCTGGATCAGCTCTCTCGCGACAGCGTAACTCGCGCCATCCTGCTCTACATGGACAAGCTGCAGGACGCCCGCCATTTTCTCTCGGCCGCCCGTGCCGCCGCCCGCAACAAGCCCATCCTGGTGCTCAAGAGCGGCCGCCATGAGCCGGACAACGGGCTCGACAACGTCTATGACGCCGCCATCCGCAGGGCCGGCATGCTGCGGGTGCGGGATACCCACGAACTGTTTGCCGCCGTCGAGACCCTGAGTCACTCCCTGACTCTCAAGGGAGAGCGGCTCGCCATCATTTCCAATGGCCGTGGCTTGGCCAACATGGCGATCGACAAGTTGCTGGAGCGGGGCGGCAAGCTGGCGATGCCGCCTCGCGACATCGGCAGCGATGCCGACATCAATGACTATCAGCAGGCTCTCGACGACCTGCTGCAAGGGGATGAGGCTGACGCCATCCTGCTCATCCATGCCCCTTCGCTCACCGCCCGTGGCGCCGCCTTGGCGCGCAGCCTGATCGACTACGTCAAACAGCACCCCAGGGCCAGACGCTTCAATATCCTGACCAACTGGGCGGGAGAATATTCGGCCCAGGAGGGGCGTCGTCTGTTCAGCGAGGCAGGCTTCCCCACCTACCGCACCCCGGAGAGCGCGGTCGCCGCCTTTATGCACATGGTGGAATACCGGCGCAACCAGAAGCAGCTGATGGAAACCCCCGCCTCCCTGCAGGGTGACAAGCTCAACCTAGAGCTGTGCCAGCAGTTGATCAGACAAGCGCTGGAACGCAAACAGCTCACCCTCGACACCCATCTGGCACACCCCATTCTGCAGGCCGCGGGGCTCTCCACGCTGCCGACCTGGATCGTCTCCGATGCCATCGAGGCAACCCTCACCGCGGAGCAGATCGGCTACCCGGTGGCAGTCAAGCTGCGTTCACCAGACATCCTCCACAAGTCGGCAGTACACGGCGTCATGCTCAACCTGCGTACCTCGGCCGAAGTCGCCCAGGCTGCGGACGCCATTCTGGATCGGGTCAGGCAGCACGATCCCGGCGCCCGTATCGAAGGCCTGCTGGTGCAGCGCATGGCGCGCCGCAGCGGCGGATTGGAACTGCGGATCCGACTGCAACAAGACCCCGTATTCGGCCCCGTTATCCTGCTCGGCGAGTCAGGGGCCGAGCCGCAGGAGATGATGGCGGCCCTGCCGCCGCTGAACCAGGCGCTGGCGCGCTACCAGATCATTGGAGCGCTCAAGAGCCGCAAGATCCGCGAGCAGGCCAGTCCGGAGCAACTCGATATCGATGCCCTCGGCCAGGTGTTGTGCCAATTGTCGGAGTTGCTGCTCGCCTTCCCCGAGATCCAGCAACTGGATCTGCACCCACTGCAGGCCTGCGGCGCCGAAATGGTGGTGCTGGATGCCAGCCTGACTCTGCAACCTGCTGAAGAAGGCCGCTGCAGACTGGCTATCCGCCCCTATCCCACCGAGCTGGAAGAGGGGGCCTGGCTCAAAGATCAGAGCCATGTGCTATTGCGCCCGATCCGGCCGGAGGATGAACCGGCTCACAAGCAGTTTGTACTCAAGGTATCGGATGAAGATAGATACAAGCGCTTCTTCGCCGACGTGGGGGAGCTGGGACATGAAGAGCTGGCCCGCATGACCCAGATCGATTACGACCGGGAGATGGCGTTTGTCGCCGTGGGGCAGGATGGTCCGTTCGACCAGCAGATCCTGGGGGTAGTTCGAGCCATTTCCAGCCCGGACCTGTCTGATGCAGAGTTTGCCATCCTGGTGCGCTCCGACCTGAAAGGGCTGGGACTTGGCAAGCTGATGATGGAGAAGATAGTGCGCTATGCTAGAGAGCGTGGCATTGGCCAGCTGTCGGGCATGACCATGCCCAGCAACCGCGGCATGATCAACCTGGCCAAACGGCTTGGCTTCAAGATCGATATCCAGCTGGAAGATGGGGTGGTCAACATGGAACTGCCCTGCGCCAGTCAGGAGCAAGCATAAAGCAGAGAAATCAGCAGTTTATGACCATAAATCGCCGATTTTGTAAAATAAAAAACCCCGCTCAGATGAGCGGGGTTTCTCGTGTTGGGTGCCTGGCAGTGTCCTACTCTCGCATGGCGAATGCCACACTACCATCG
>NZ_JAPDCG010000017.1:0-41628 GCF_027705845.1 Aeromonas sp. S41-2
ATGGCGCGTTAGCAAAGCGGTTATGCAGCGGATTGCAAATCCGTTTAGTCCGGTTCGACTCCGGAACGTGCCTCCATCTTCTTCCTGATTCATTCCATAACGCATTTTCATTACACCAGCCCTGTGTGGATCTCTCTGCTCAATATCCTTGCTGCAACAACAGCTGCTCACAGCCTTGCTGCTGCCACTCCCGCTCCAGATAGCGGTTGACCTGCGTCAGGTCCTGTCCCCGGTATTGAAACTGCACTTCGGCCGAGTGTTCGGTCACATCCATCATCTTCTGTTTCAACTGGCCGCATTGCCACATGCTGACGGTGGGCGCTCCCTTGTAGGCCAGCGTGATGCTGTCGGCCTGGTTGAGCTGCCAATCCTGCCATTCCGACCAGAGCAGCAGGCCCAGTATCCCTATGATCGCCATTTCTGCGGGTTTCATCGCACCGACTCCATCTTGAGTGCCAACTCATTAAATCTGGTCGACGGGAGCTGCTTTGCCAGCTTTTGTTGCCTGTAAGTTAATGGATGTAACCCAATTTCACTTTAAGGCTTTTAAGGGATCTTTTTGCAAAAAAATGGGAATCTTGGTGTAGTAATCCTACAAATTGTGGAGTAATCTTTGCTCAGTGGTCTTACCAGTAAGGAGTTCTATCATGTTTCATCCCTATTCCCTGACTCAGATAATTCTTCGTCGCATCTATGTGCTGCTGGTGGGTATGCTGGCTTTCCCGGTGATGCTGTTTCGCAGCGATCGGGCCCGTTTCTACAGCTATCTGCACCGGATCTGGAACAAGACCAGCACCAAGCCGGTATGGCTCAAGATGAGCGAGCGTGGCGAGCGGATCTTCTACTAAGTCAGGTTTCAATTGAAAAAGACAGCTGCGGCTGTCTTTTTTGTCATTAAGTACCGGCCGCCGATGCCCGCACGGTTGTATCGTGCCAATCAGACCCCGCCCTCTGGCGGGGTTTTTTATTGCCTGCATCCCTGGGATTGGCGGCGGCAGGGTGGTGCAGAACACATCTTCATGGTGAAAGGGTATTTGAAAGGTGAATGGAATAACCCTTTAAAAACAGTCTGTTGCCAATTGTGTTTTTTATAGATGTGCCGATTTTGCATTTTTTTTGAAATCAATTCGCCGGCGCTCCGGTTCTATGGAGGGCATCCGGTCGTGACCGATCGGGCACACCACACACAATCAGAAGGAACAGAGAATGAACGTTAAAAAGAGCACTGCCATCGCTTCCGCCATGACCGGTTTGCTGGCCCTCGGCGCCCAGTTCGTCGCCGCACCGGCCATGGCGGCCGATGAGAAGGAGAAGTGCTACGGGGTGGTGAAGGCGAGCAAGAACGACTGCGCGACCAAGACCAGCTCCTGTGCCGGTACCGCCAAGATGGATGCCCAGGGTGACGCCTTCGTGGTGGTGCCAAAGGGGCTGTGCGAGAAGCTGGCAGGCGGCTCGCTGCAACCCAAGTAAGGCTGGGTGCCACGGTGTTGCCTCAGGGGCACCGTGGCCTTCTTTTGGCTGGTTTGCAGCGAGGCTTTGCGATGAACCCCTTGATTGGTATTGGATTGCGCACGCCCCATTACGACGAGATATTGCGCACCCTGCCGGCGGTTGGCTGGCTGGAGGTGCACAGCGAAAATTACTTTGAACGTCACAGCCGGGGTTTTCAGGTGCTGAGCGAGCTGGCCCGGCACTATCCCGTCAGCCTGCACGGCGTCGGCATGTCGCTGGGCTCGGCCGATGCACTCGACCTTGATCACCTCGCCAGCCTCTCGGCGCTGGCCCGCGCCATCAAACCGGTGCGCATCTCGGAACACCTCAGCTGGGGCAGCATTGGGGGGCGCCACTTCAACGATCTGCTGCCAGTCCCCTATACCCGGGAGAGCCTGCTCAACATGAGCGACAAGATCAGGCAGGTACAGGAGGCGCTCGGCTGCCGGCTGCTGATCGAGAACCCCTCTTCATACCTGCAACTGGCGGGGGAGATGCCGGAGTGGGAGTTTCTGGCGGAGCTGCAGCGACGCAGCGACTGCGCCATCCTGCTCGATCTCAACAACCTCTATGTCAGTGCCTTCAACCACGGCTTTGCGTGCAGCGACTATCTGGCTGCCATCGACATCGCTACGGTGGGCGAAATTCACCTGGCCGGTTTTACCGATCAGTCCCTGCCGCAGGGGCACCTCTATATCGATACCCACAGCGCGCCGGTGAGCGAACCGGTGTGGGCCCTCTATGAGGAGATCTGCCGCCAGCGCGCCATCCCCACCCTGATCGAGTGGGACCTTGAGATACCGCCGCTTCCCGTGCTGTTGGCAGAGGCCGAGCGCGCGAGCGCCATGCTGGACGCCGCCATGGCCACCCATCTTGTGCCGGAGGCCGCCCATGTCTGAGCTGGCTCGCCGGCAGCAGCAGTTTGCCGAGGGGTTGCTTGGCCAGAGCGAGGCCATCCTGCCCCATATCCACTCCCGTCTCTTTACGGCGGATGCCGTGCTGCAGGTCTATCGCAACCACTTCATCCTGAGCCTTGGCGAGGTGCTGGCGGGTAGCTACCCGGCCGTCAAAGCCATGGTAGGGGAGGTGTTTTTCGACGCCGCGACGCGCGGCTTCGTGCTGGCAGAGCCGCTCTGCGAAGGGAGCGTGATGCACTACGGCGCCAGCTTTGGCGACTGGCTTGCCCGGCTGCCGACCACCGCTGAACTGCCCTGGCTGGGGGAGCTGGCCCGCTTCGAGTGGGCACTGGAGCGCACCAGTTTGCTGGCCCCCGAGAAGCGCCACTGGCCGGCCGAGCGGGTGGCCGCCCTGTCACCAGCGGCCTGGCAGGCGCTGGTGCTGATCCCGGCCTGCGATCTGTCTCTGTTCGACAGTCCGCGCCCGGTGGATGCCCTCTGGCAGATGGCCCTGCACGAGGGCGAGACGGTGCAGGATCTGGCCGCTCCCGCCTGGCTCGCTCTCAAGAAACAGCCCGACTGTCGGGTATTGCCGCTCAGCCTGAGCGAAGGAGAGTGGCGCCTGCTGGATGGCTGCCGCCGGGGCATTGCCCTGTCGGCCCTGCTGGCACGGGACTCGCAGGCTGCAGAGTCTCTGACTCGCCTCGTCACCCTGGGCCTGCTGGTCGATGTGACCTCAACGCTGGAGTAAATTCGATGACAAATCACAAGTGGACACTGATGCAACCGGTGGGCCCCGCCGTTCCCTGGTGGCTGAGCGGCGCCCTGTTGCTGCTGGCCAGGTGCTGGGTGGCGGTGGCCTTCTTTCGTTCCGGCTGGCTCAAGCTGAGCGCCTGGGACAGCACCCTCTATCTGTTCGAGTTCGAGTATCAGGTGCCCCTGCTGCCCTGGCAGTGGGCGGCCTGGCTTGGCACGGCCACCGAGCTGCTGCTGCCGGTGCTGCTGCTGGTCGGGCTCTTTACCCGACCGGTCGCCGCCCTGCTGTTTGCCTTCAACATGGTGGCGGTGATCTCCTATCCCACCCTCTGGGCCGGCGGCTTTTACGATCACCAGCTGTGGGGCTGGATGCTGCTGACCCTGGTCGTCTGGGGCGCGGGGCCGCTGGCCTGGGACCAGTGGCGCCTTGCCAGGCGGGCGTGATGTATCCACACTGGCGCTTTGATCAGGCGCCCGCGGGGAGCCTGTTCACCTCAACGAGCGTCACAAGGAGAAGCGCCGATGATCATCCGTCAGGCAACGCAGGCAGACATTCCCGCACTGGTGACCCTGCGCATGGCGCTGTTTTGCGAGGTGGGAGAGCTGCGTGAACCGCTGGCTGACCTGGATCTCTGGCAGGCGACCAGCCACTACTTCAGCACGGCGCAGGCTGAGGAGAGCGCCCGCTCCTGGGTGGCGGAAGTGGATGGCGAGGTGGTGGCGAGTGCGACCCTGGCCTTCTTTGTGCGCCCGCCCTATCCCGGCAACCTGACGGGGAGGGAGGGCTATCTGCTCAACATGTATACCCTGCCGCCCTACCGCCGGCAGGGGCTGGCCGGCGCCCTGCTGGATCAGATGGCGGACTATGCCAGGGCGCAGCAGCTGGGCCGGGTCTGGCTGCATGCCAGCGACGAGGGGCGCCCGCTCTATGAGCGGATCGGTTTTGTGGCCAATCCCGCCTATCTGGAGTGGCAGCCCGGGTGATCCCTCGCCGGGCCTTGCACGTATCAGGCGCAGGTTGCACTGCGAGCCCCTCGTCGGCTGTGGCAAAATCTCGGCCGAATTCTGATCGCACCACAGTGCTCAACTAAGATCAGCCTCAACAGGCTTGTGCCGGTTCACCCTAGCGCCGAGTCTTGTGCCCGTATCCACCTTGTCAGTACAGAGGTATGACATCCATGTTCAACAACAAGCTGAAGGCGCAGTTGCAGGCCTGCCAGGCACAGCTGGCCGAATCCCAGGGCTTCGTGGAGGCGGTCAAGGAAGGGATCGCGACCATCATGTTCACCCCGGATGGCGAGATCCTGGAGGCCAACCAGCCATTCTTGAACCTGATGGGTTACAGCGCGATGGAGTTGCAGGGGCAGCACCACCGGATGTTTTGCAGCCAGGAGCTGACCCGTTCTGCCGATTACCAGCAGTTCTGGGCCCAGCTCAAGCAGGGCCGGGTCAAGTCCGGCATCTTCTCGCGCCTCAACAAGCGGGGCGAGGTGCTCTGGCTGGAGGCGAGCTACTTCCCGGTCAAGTCGCAGGGACGGGTGACTCAGGTGATCAAGATCGCCAGCGACGTCACCGCCAAGCATCAGCAATTGCTGCGTCAGGAAGCGATCACCAAGGCGCTGGAACGTTCGCTGGCGATGATCGAGTTCACCCCCAATGGTGACATCATCTCGGCCAACGCTAACTTCCTGAGCTGTGTCGGATATACCTTGAGCGATCTCAAGGGACGCAATCACCGGATGTTCTGCGATGACGCCTTCTATGAGGAGCACCCCCGCTTCTGGGAGGAGCTGGCTCAGGGCCAGTTCAAGTCCGGACTCTTCTTGCGGCGCAACAGCCATGGCGAGGCGATCTGGCTGGAGGCAACCTACAACCCGATCCGGGACGAGAGCGGCAAGGTGAGCCGGGTCATCAAGTTTGCCAGCGACATCACCGAGCGGGTCACCAAGAGCCATGCGGTGCGCGATGCAGCCCAGGTGGCTCATGCCACGGCGCAGGAGACCCTGCGCAGTGCCGAGCAGGGGGCGGATCTGCTGCGCTCTGTGGTGGACACCTCGTCGCTCATCAGCGAGCAGGTTGACAAGACCATCCTGCTCATCAACCAGCTTAACGAGCAGTCCAAAAGCATCGAGGCCATTGTCTCCACCATCAGCAGCATCGCCGATCAGACCAATCTGCTGGCCCTCAATGCGGCCATCGAGGCGGCCCGGGCCGGGGATCAGGGGCGCGGTTTCGCAGTGGTAGCCGATGAGGTGCGCCAGCTGGCGGCACGCACGTCCCTCTCCACCGACGAGATTGCCAAGGTGGTGCAGAAAAACCGCGAGCTGACCGCCAAAGTGACCGACGACATGGCCAGGGTGGCCGGCAGCGCCGAGCTCGGCAAGCAGCAGATCGACAAGGTCAACGAGGTGATGGCGGAGATCCGGGAGGAGGCCAACAACGTCTCGGCGACCGTCTCCAGCCTCTCCATCTGATGCCGGTCAGGGGGCCTGTCTCGCCAGAGGCGGGCTGTCACCCTGACCGTTATTTCGACAGGCTGTATGAATGGCGAGCAGTCGATGTCCCAGTCTGAACCCCTGCTGTATCGCTCCCTGCTTGTGAATTGCCCGTTGGCGGCGGCCTGTTTAGGCTTGCCGCCTCATTATTTCTGGAGCAAGCGAAGACGATGGCAACGAGAAGAAAGGGCAGGGCACTGGCGCTGCTGGCGGGCATGGTGGCAAGCGTGGGGCTGAGCGGCTGCATGGGGCAGATGGGGCTCTCCTCCATGGTGACCAAGGGCAACCTCAGCGTGGTGGACAACCGTTACGGCCGGGCCGGGGTCTTCGTCCTGCTCTCGCCGGTCTACGGCCTGGCGGCCACCGCCGATCTGTTCGTGTTCAACACCATCGAATTCTGGTCTGGCAAGAACCCCATCACCGGCAAGTCGCCGGCGCTGGTGGATCAGAAGCTGGACGCCCTGATCAAGGTCAATCAGCACCTGGATCCGTCCCTCAACAAGGTGCCGCTGGCCATGCTGCCGCAAGGGGTGCGCGAGGTGGAGGTGAGCTACCCGGACGAGCGCACCGCCCAGATGGAGGTGCACTACCTGGACGGGCGCAGCAGCCTGATGCGTGGCGAGAAGCGCGGCGAGCTGCTGGACATCTACTTCGACGGCCGGTTGGTGTCGACCCTGACCCCGGCCCAGCTGGAGGAAAAAGCCCGGACTAACAGTGCCGAGGCGTAAATTCATCTGAATCCAGATCTATTCCTCTCTGGATAAGGTATATCTAGTCAGCAGGCAAGATCGCCATGATGTCCAAGGGAGCAGGCTATGACGGTGAATGGATTGCGGTTGGCAGAGTTGATTGGTTCCCTCAGTCATGCACTCGACATGACCGAGGGGCAACCAAGAGGGCACTGCATTCGCTGTTGCTGGATAGGTTCCCGGCTGGCCGAGCGGTTGGCGCTGGATGCCCGGCAGCGCCATGATCTCTATTACATGCTGCTGCTCAAGGATCTGGGGTGCAGCAGCAATGCGGCCCGTATCTGCGAGCTTTATCTCACCGACGATCTTCACTTCAAACGCGACTTCAAGCTGGTGGATGGCTCCCTCTCCGAGGTGGTCAACTTCGTGCTGGGCCACACCGGCTTGCAGGCGGATCTGCTGGGGCGTTTTCGCAGCCTGTTCCATATCTTTCGCAACGGCGATCAGATTGCCAACGAACTGATCCAGACCCGTTGTCATCGGGGGGCGGACATTGCTCGCCAGTTGCGGTTCAGTGAAGAGGTTGCCGCCGGCATCCTCTCTCTGGACGAGCACTGGAACGGCAAAGGTCGACCGTTGCAACTGGCCGGTGACGCGATTCCGCTCTTCTCCCGTATTGCCCTGCTCTGCCAGGTGGTGGATGTGTTTCACGCCGCAGCTGGTCCAGATGCAGCCCTCAAAGAGCTGCGTGAGCGCAGCGGCAGCTGGTTTGATCCTCAATTGGTTAGCGAGTTTGAAGCGTTGGCGGATGACGACTTCTGGCAAGGACTGGCGGACCCCGGTTTGGCCGAGTGGGTGTTCGTTCACCCGGCCGGGCAGGGTGAAGTCGCTCTGGATGAAGATTATCTGGACGAGATCGCGGCGGCGTTCGGCCAGGTGGTGGACTCCAAAAGTCCCTACACCGCCGGTCATAGTGGCCGGGTGGCGCTCTATACCGACATCCTCGCCACCCAGATGGGCCTGTCCGAGCAGCGAAGACGCTGGCTCAAGCGCGGCGCTTTGCTCCACGACGTGGGCAAGTTGGGGGTAAGCAACGCCATTCTCGACAAGCCGGGCAAGCTGGATGCGCAGGAGTGGGCCGCCGTGCAGATGCATGCTGCCTATACCGAGGAGATCCTGAGTCGCATCGGGGCGTTCGAGGAGCTGGCGCAAGTGGCGGGTGCCCATCATGAGCGACTCGATGGCAAGGGTTACCCCAAAGGATTGAAAGGGGACGAGATAGCCTTGGAGACCCGCATCATCACCACGGCCGACATTTTTGATGCCATCACTGCCAAAAGGCCCTATCGCGGTGCTATCCCGGTGCCCCAGGCGCTGGAGATGATGGCCGAGACGTTGGGGTCAGCGATTGATCCGGACTGCTTTGCTGCCCTGCAGGCGGGGATCCAGGATTTTTCCCTCTACCTCCCGCTTGAGCAGCCGCTGGCAAACGCCAGTTAATGGCGGCGCCATATCAGGCCTCAAGTCATTGGCCTTTTAACGACAACGCCCCGCTTTGCGGGGCGTTTTGCTATGGGTGGCTCTGGCTGCGGGGCGGGTGCATCACTAGGCCCAGCAGCCGGCGCAGGTGGGTGAGCTGCTCGGTGAGCTGCAGGTTGAGCCACAGATAGCCGCTGATGGCGGCCTCGCCGCCGGCGTCGATCCGCACTCTACCGGCCGCCTCCTGCAGACGGCTGATGGCCAGTTCCGAGCCCTGCAGCTCGCCGCTTTTGAGCATCAGCGCCAGCTCGCTCATCAGTGCCTCGGTCGCCTGCTGGCAGGCGCGCAGCTCCGGGGTGCTCTGCATCAGAAAGTGGCTCTGGCGATCGCGCCAGTAGGTGTTGGCCAGCATCTCCAGGGTGCAGAGGGTGTTGCGCATGGTGGTCTGGATCGCTTCGAACAGGGCGCTGCCAAGGCGGGTCTCCTTGACGGCCGGGGTCAGCAGGGGGCGCAGACTCACCATCTTGGAGAGCAATCTGGCGTGGCTGTGGGCGAGGCGCGGCCGCTCCAGCACGTTGGGGGAGAGGTGGGTGTGATAGAGCCGCTGGGCCTGCTGCAGGGTGTCGTGCATCTGCAGTCGCCAGTGGCTGTAGGCGCGCTGGGGATAGATGCTGCAAAACAGCAGCGCCAGCAATGAGCCCAGGATCACGTCGGCACTGCGCCACAGGGCGGTCTCGATGTCGCCGGGCATGGCCCCCATGGTGACGCCGAGGGTG
This sequence comes from Aeromonas sp. S41-2, assembly GCF_027705845.1. NCBI lineage: Bacteria > Pseudomonadati > Pseudomonadota > Gammaproteobacteria > Aeromonadales > Aeromonadaceae > Aeromonas > Aeromonas sp. S41-2. The sequence goes on from NZ_JAPDCG010000017.1 coordinate 8,583, forward strand.
ATGCCGATGAGCAGCCCCACGTAGGGGCGCTTGCCGAGCGCCAGATAGCCGCACAGAAACATGATGCAGCCGCACCACAGCAGCATCAGCGGCAGGGAGTAGAGCTCGAGATAGAGCGCCACCACCCCGCAGCTGGCGCCGAAGATGGTGCCGACCACCCGCTGCAGCGCGCGCGACAGCACATTGCCCCAGAACGAGATGGGGCCCATCACCACCACCAGGGTGATGAGGGGCCAGGTGCTTTCCGGCAGCTTGAGCTCGCGGGTCAGCAGAAAGGTGAGCATGAAGGCGAGCGCGATGCGCAGGCCGTGGACGATGCGGTAGTGGCCGTAGATCAGCAGATCGAGTCGGGAGAGGGGGGCATTCAGGCGCAAGGGACAAGCCTCGGATTCATGGGGGCAGCCACCCCGCCACGCCCGGCGGGGTGGAGACCGGTATCAGGCCACTCGTCCCTGGAGTGGGTGGATCCAGACCCGCTCGCCGACCGCGATGGCCGGCTGGGCGGGGACGATTTCAATCAGGCAGTTGGCATCGCTCATGGAGCTGAGGATGCCGGAGCCTTGCGGCCCGGTGGTGCGTACCCGCAGCACGCCGCTGGTATCCTGATGGAAGATGCCGCGCAGGAACTCGGTACGCCCCGGCCGGCTCTTCATCTGCTGTTCGGCCAGCGCCGATAGGCGCAGCGGCTGCCAAACCCGGCCCTGCAGGCGGGCGATGGCGGGCTCGACGAATTGCAGGAAGCAGATCATGGCGGCCACCGGGTTGCCGGGCAGGCCGAAGAAGGGGGTCTGCCCCAGCTTGCCGAAGGCGAGCGGGCGGCCCGGCCGCATCTGGATGCGCCAGAAGGCGATCTGGCCAAGCTCGGCCAGCACCTGCTTGATGAAGTCGGCATTGCCCACCGAGACCCCACCCGAGCTCAGCACCAGGTCGGCGTCGGCTGCGGCCTGTGTCAGCTGCTGGCGCAGGATGGCGGGGTCATCGGGGATGATGCCAAGGTCCATCACCTCGCAGCCGGCCCCGGCGATGAGCGCCATCAGGGTGAAGCGGTTGCTGTCGAAGATGTGACCGGGGGCGAGCGTCTCGCCCGGTGCCTGCACCTCGTCGCCGGTGCTGAACAGCGCCACCTTGAGCGGCGCGCGTACCGTCAGGGTTGCCTGCCCCAGAGAAGCCGCAAGCCCGAGCTGAGGGGCGCCGAGGCGGGTACCGGCTGTGATGGCGACCGCGCCCAGCGCCAGATCTTCCCCGGCCTGACGCACGTTCTGCCCCGCCTTGATGGGGGCGCTGACGCTGACCCATTCACCGTCAAGCTGGGTCTCTTCGCGCATCACCACGGTGTCGACGCCGGGGGGCAGCGGGGCGCCGGTCATGATCTGCACCGCCTGTCCCGCCAGTACCGGCTCGCTGCGCGGTTGGCCCGCCAGCACTTCCCCCACCAGCTGCCAGCGGCCGGCGGCGAGATCGTCGCTGCGCAGGCCAATGCCGTCCATCGCCGAGTTGGCGTGGGGCGGCACATTGATGGGGCTCACCAGGTCGCTTGCCAGCACGGCGCCGTGGCAGCGGGCGAGCGGCAGGTCGATGCTGCGGGTAGAGGGGGTGAGTGCATCAAGAATGGCCTGGCGCGCCCCCTCGACCGACAGGAAACCTGCCCCCGGCGCCTGCTCCTGCTGCCGGCTCTGCGCCAGGTAGGCGCAGACGAAGTCGGCGATGGCGTCCAGATCATTGATGTCGAGCCGGGGCAGGGTGGTCTGCTGGGGCTGATCGCTGGCCACGGCGATGATGTCGCGATCCATCGGGAACAGCAGCGGCTTGCCGATGGCGGCGCGGTGCAGCTCGATTTTCGGGAAGTGCTCGTGCTTGAACCCTTCCACCAGCAGCAGGTCGAGGCTGCGCTGATCGAAGCTGGCCAGCAGCTCGCGAAAATCGGCCTCACCCAGATCGGTTTCGATGATGCGGGCGTGACGGCGGCGGGAGGCCACCATCATCTGGCTGGCGCCGGCCTGGCGCAGGCGGTGGCTGTCTTTGCCCGGCTGGTCGATGTCAAAGTCGTGGTGGGCGTGCTTGAGCACCCCGAGGCGCAGGCCGCGGCTCACCAGCAGGGGGATGAGCTGCTCGAGCAGAGTGGTCTTGCCGGTGCCGCTCCAGGCGGCAAAGCCGAGCAGGGGCAGGGTGGGGGCCGGGGTCATGAGGTGGCTCCTTGTCCGGTCGCGGAGTCTGGCAGGCGCGCCTCGTAGGCGGCCAGCTCGTCCGGGCTGTTGAGATTGATGAAGGCATCCGGCTGGCCGGCAAAGCTCACCACCGCCATCTGGTGGCGGGCAAACCAGATATCGATTTTGCGCTCTCCCTCGGCCAGCGCGGCGGACAGGGAGGGGAGCAGGGATTTGTGCAGCAGGGCCACCACGGGTTGCAGCCAGTCGCCGTCATGGGCCACCACCAGCTCGGTCGCCGGGGTCAGGGCGGCGCGAAAGCGTGCCATCAGATCGCGGGGCAGGGCGGGGCCGTCGCAGGGCACGAACAGTACCCAGTCATGGCGGGCGGCGGCAAGGCCGGCCAGCATGCCCGCCAGCGGGCCGAGATAGTTGGGGTTGTCGTCGCCGATGACCGGGGCCAGTGCCTGGTAGCGAGCCTGGCTGCGGTTGGCGTTGATCAGGATCTCGTCCACCTGGGGGCGCAGTCGGTCAAGCACGTGGTCGATGAGCGGGCGGCCCGCCAACTCGACCCAGCCCTTGTCGGCGCCCCCCATGCGGGTGGCACGGCCGCCGGCCAGCACCACGGCGGAGACGGGAAAGCGGTCAGTACGAGGTTCGCTGTTTGAGGTCATGTCGCTCGATGATTTTCAAAGGAGTGGGTTCGTGCAGCCGGCCCCGGGCGAGGGTCCATTGCCGCTCGCACAGGTCGGTCAGATCGTTGCTCTGGTGGCTGATGATGACCAGGCCGCTGCCCTGTTCCCGCAGATCTTGCGCCATGGCGGCCATCAGGGCAACCGAATGTGCATCCAGATTGGCGGTGGGCTCGTCCATCAGCAGAAAGGCGGGCTGCAGTGCCCAGGCGCGGGCCATGGCCAGCCGCTGACGCTCGCCGCCAGACAAAATGCTGATGTGCTCGCGCGCCAGGCTCTCCAGTTCGACCCGGCGCAGCGCCTCGAACACCCGCACCTCGTCGGCGGCGCGATGGCCGAGGGCCCAGGCCACGTTGTCGTGCACGCTGCGATCAAACAGGTAGGGGGTCTGGTGCAGGTAGGTGACCCGGCCAGGCCCCGGATCGCGTTTGAGCCACTGGCCAAGCTTGCCGCGCCAGCCAGAGGGGAGGTTGGTGTGGCCCCGGGTCGGGGTGAGCAGGCCGGCCAGGATCTTGAGCAGGGTTGTCTTGCCCACCCCGTTCGCGCCGCGCAGCCAGATGGCGTCGCCGGCCGCGATGGAGAGCTGCTCAATCTGGAACAGGTCGCGCTCGCCAAAGCGCATCATCAGCTGGTGGGCGGTCAGGGCCATGGCGTACTCCGGTGGATGGACGGTGGGGGCATGGTCACTTCTTCACATAACCGTGACCGCGACAGCGGTGGGGTTAGCAGCATTTGGTTATGGATAATCGTGCGCTGTGCCATGGTCAGTTCTTCAGATAGCTGTGACCACGGCACGCGGTCAGCAACAGGTTGAGCAGCAGGGCCAGGGCCAGCAGCACTATGCCGAGCGCCACCCCCTGGGTGAAGGCCCCTTTCTGGGTCTCCAGCGCGATGGCGGTGGGGATGTTGCGAGTGAAGTGCAAAATGTTGCCCCCCACCATCATGGAGCAGCCCACCTCGGTGACGATGCGGCTGAAGGCGCCGATCACCGCCGCCAACAGGCCGAAGCGGCACTCGCGCATCAGCCCGAGCAGCGCCCTCGGCCAGGAGAGCCCCAGGGTACGGGCGGTCTCCCAGGCGCGCCGGTCGCTTTGCACGAATGCGGCGTGAGCCATGGTGGCGATCACCGGAAAGGCGATCAACATCTGCCCCACCACCATGGCCTGCTGGGTGAACAGCATCTTCCAGTCGCCGAAGGGGCCGGCCCGCGACAGCAGCATGTAGAGCAGCAGGCCAATCACCACGGTCGGCACCGACTGCAGGGTATTGATGCAGGAGAGCCAGAGCCAGCGCGCCGGGATCGGCAGATAGGCCAGCGCGAAGCCGAGCAGCAGGGCCGGCAGCAGCACCAGCCCGAGTGCGAGGCCCGATACCGAGAAGGAGACCCCCACCACCTGCCACAGCTCGGCATCACCGCTGAACAGCAGTGCCAGCGCCGCCAGTGTGGTTTCGATCAGGGTCGGCACCGGGCGCCTCCGTCACTCAAGGTGGCGAGGGGCGCCAGGGACAGATCGAACAGGGTCGGTCTTGGCATCACTGCGGCTTGGCGTCGGCCACGAACAGCGGCTGGCCGGCCACCTTGAAGTCACCGATAAGCTGCTGGCCATGCTGGGAGACCAGCCAGTTCTTCAGGGTGCGGGCCCCTTCAGTGTTGAGATCCGGGTAGCGCTTGGGGTTGACCAGGATCACCTGGTAGGGGTTGAACAACCGCTTGTCCCCCTCCAGCAGCACGGCGAGATCCAGCTTGCTCTGGTAGGCAAGCCAGGTGCCGCGGTCGGTGAGGGTGTAGGCACCGAGCTCCGAAGCCATGGTCAGGGTCGGCCCCATGCCCTGGCCGATGGACTTGTAGCCGGCGAACTCAGGCTTGACGTCGGCCGCCTGCCACAGGGTCTTCTCCTTGATGTGGGTGCCGGACTCGTCCCCGCGGGAGATAAAGGTCTGCCCCTTGTCCTTGATGGCCTCCAGCGCCTTGGCGGCGTCGTGCAGCTTGCCAAGACCGGCCGGGTCTTTCGCCGGGCCGACGATGACGAAGTCGTTGTACATCAGGTGCTCAGGCTCGATGCCAAAGCCCGCCTCGACGAAGGCCTTCTCGGCAGAGGGGGCGTGGGTCATCACCAGATCCGCGTCGCCGTTCTCGCCCATTTTCAGGCTCTGGCCGGTACCGGCCGCCATCACCTGCACCGGGTAGCCGGTCTCCTTGGTGAACTGGGGCAGCAGCCAGCCCAGCAGGCCGGACTGTTCGGTGCTGGTGGTGGTGGCGAGGCGGATGGGCGCCTTGGTCTCGGCATGGCTGGCAGCGCTCCAGAGCGGCAGGCTGAGCAGCAGGGCGGAGGAGAGGGCAAGGGCGAGGCGTTTGCGCACTGTGGCTGTGATCATGATGTCAGGGTACCCGGTGATGGAGAGAGGGCAGGACTAAGCAAGCAGGGTGCCAAGCTGACCGTATGCCTTGTTCGACCCGGTTTTTAATGTGAAAACAGTCGGTTAAGCGCACTAATTGCGTGATGGCACCGTCGCTTTTAATAAACGGAGTTGGCACTTGGGGCCGGTTAGCGACAAAATGTCCCACAGTTTATAAGGTCGGTGGGACAATCCCGGAACCTTGTCGAATCTGAGGTACTTTTTTCATGACTGCACCCGCCAGCCGCTGGTCCGCCCTCTCCCTGCTCATCGTCGACGACGAACCCGGCATGCGCAGCTTCCTCGCCAAGGCGCTGGCCCGCCGCTTCGCCCAGATAGAGACGGCCGCCAGCGTGGAGGAGGCCGAAGCCCTGCGCTGCCGCCTGCATTTTGATCTCATCATCGCCGACATCCGCCTGCCGGGGCGCTCCGGCATCGAGTGGCACGAGGCCATCGATCCCGCCACCCGGCGCAGCGACATCATCTTCATGACCGGTTTTGGCGACATGGAGACCGCCCTCAAGGCGCTGCGGCTCGGCGCCAGCGACTTCATTCTCAAACCCTTCAACCTGGATCAGATGGTGCAGGCGGTGGACCGGGTCATCGAGCGCCGCCAGATGGAGCGGGAGAACCTGCTGCTGCGCCGGGAGGTGAGCAAGCTGTTCCCGCCCACCCTGATCGGCGACAGCGCCAAGACCCGCGAGCTCAAGACGCTGATCGCCCGGGTCGCCCCCTCCAACGCCGCCGTGCTGGTGGAGGGGGAGTCCGGCACCGGCAAGGAGCTGGTGGCCCGCGCCCTGCACCAGCTCTCCGGCCGGATGGGGGCCTTCGTGCCGCTCAACTGCGCCTCCATCGCCCCCGAGCTGCTTGAAAGCGAGCTGTTCGGCCACGTGCAGGGGGCCTTTACCGGCGCCCGCAAGGGGCGCGACGGCCTGTTCCGGGTCGCCCATCAGGGCACGCTCTTTCTGGACGAGATCGGCGAGATGCCGCTTGCCATGCAGGCCTCCCTGCTGCGGGCGCTGGAGCAGAAGGCCATCCGTCCGGTGGGGGCCGAGCGCGAGCTTTCGGTGGACGTGCGCATCGTCGCCGCCACCAACCGCAACCTGAAGGCGGAGGTGGAGGCGGGCCGGTTTCGTGAAGACCTCTTCTACCGCCTCAACGTGGTGGCGCTGCCGGTGGCCCCCCTGCGCGAGCGCATCGACGACATCCCCGCCCTGGTGCACCACTTCACCCGCCAGCTCACCGCCGAGATGGGCATGGGCGCCCTGCACTGGACCCACGAGGACGTGGTGGCCATGCAGGCCTACCCCTGGCCCGGCAACGTGCGCGAGCTGCGCAACCTCATCGAGCGCTGCCTGCTGCTGGGCAAGCCGCCCGCCGAGTACTGGCAGAGCGCCAAGCCGGCCGAGTCGGCACGGAGCGAGGAGGGCTATCCGCTGGAGTGGGCGCTGGCCGAGGTGGAGAAGGCTCACATCCTGCAGGTGGTGGCGAGCCATGATGGCAACAAGTCGGCCGCCTCCCGGGTGCTCGGGGTGGCGCGCAAGACCCTGGAGCGCAAGTTCAAGGAGTGGGCCATCGAATGAGCCGGCTCGCCCCTTGCCGCCGGAGTGAGTCATGAGGCTGGCGCAGATCCCGGGGTTGCTCAGAACCAAGGTGCGCTGGCGTCTGCTGCTGCTTACCTCGGTGCCCATCATGCTGACTCTGGCCGGCATGATCGGGCTCACCCTCTACTGGACCCTCACCTACAGCTGGCAGAACCTGCTCACCACGGTGCGCAGCGACCTGGGTGTGGCCCACCATGCGGTGAGCGTGCAGCAGCAGCGCCAGGCCGAGCACCTCGAACACCTGCGCGATGCCTGGGCCTTTCAGTTGCAGCTGCGCGAATCCCCCGCCCGTTTGCGCCAATGGGTGATGCCGCTGGCCGCCAACTATGGCCTCGATTTTTTGCGCCTGCGCAGCGGCAGCGAGCTGGATCTGCTGCCGGCGCAGGATCGCGCGGCCCTCGCCGCCGGGCGCAGCATCAGCCACTTCGTGGTCTGGTCGCGGGAGCAACTGCTGGCGCTCTCGCCGGCACTGGCCAGCCGCGCCGTGCTGGAGCGGGAGTATGATCCGGTGGCGGGGCAGGAGACCCGCGGCCTGGTCAGCCTCTCGCTGACCCCGGTGATGGGGCGGGACGGCAGCCTCTGGGGTGTGCTGGAGGGAGGCGAGCTCATCAACGGCAGCACCCGGCTGGTGGACGAGCTCAAGGGCCAGGTGTTCGCCAAGAACACCCTGCCGGCCGGCAGCATCGGCACCGTCACCCTGTTTCTCGGCGATCTGCGGGTGAGCACCAACGTGCCCGCCAGCAGCAGTCGCCAGCTGGGGCGGGCGGTGGGCACCCGGGTCTCGGCGCCGGTGCGCGAGCAGGTACTGGGGCGCGGCGAGCCCTGGATTGATCGCGCCTTCGTGCACGACGCCTGGTATGTGTCGGGCTACGAGCCGCTCTTGGGCGCCAATGGCGAGCGCATTGGCATGCTCTACGTCGGTTTTCTCGAGTGGCCCATCATCCGCACCTACCTCACCAACCTGCTGGAGCTGGGCTCCGGCGTGGTGGTGTTGCTGCTGCTCTCCGGCCTGCTGGTCTATCGCGGCGCGCGGGACTTGTTCACCCCCATCGAGCGGATGCACAAGGTGGTGCGCCAGGTGCAGGCGGGTCAACCGGCCCGCATCGGCGTGCTGGCCCTCGACCCCGACCACGAGCTGGCCCAACTCGGTCGCCAGTTCGACGCCATGCTGGATCAGCAGGCGGCGCACCAGCAGCAGCTGGCCCGCAGCGCCGACGAGCTGGAGCAGAAGGTGGCCGAGCGTACCCGGAGCCTTGAGCAGAAGACCGCCGAGCTCGAGCACCACATCCATATGCTGACCCAGGCCCGCCAGCAGCTGCTGATCAGCGAGAAGCTGGCGGCCCTCGGCGAGCTCTGCGCCGGGGTGGCCCACGAGATCAACAACCCGCTGGCGGTGATCCTCGGCAATGTGGAGTTGATGAAGCTGGAGCTGGGGGAGGCGGCCGCGCCGGTGAGCGAAGAGCTGGCGCTGGTGCTGGCCCAGATCGAGCGCATTCGCGCCATCACCCGCAGCCTGCTGCAATATTCCCGTCCCGGTGACTACGAGACGGCGCCGGTGTGGCAGCACCTCACCCCCATCATCGAGGAGAGCCTGACCCTGGTGCGCTCCGCCCTGCGCCAGCAGCAGGTGAACCTGGTGGCCGATCTCAGGGCCCAGCAGCCCATCGAGGCGGATCGCCAGCAGCTGCTGCAGGTGCTGATCAACTTGCTGGTCAACGCCAGCCATGCACTGGGGGAGCAGGGGGAGATCCGGGTCGAGAGCCGCGACTGGCTGGATGACGCCGGGGCCCTGCAGGGGGCCGAGGTGCGGGTCATCGACAACGGCAGCGGCATCGAGGCGGCCATCATCGACAAGATCTTCGACCCCTTCTTCACTACCCGCGCCACCGGCACCGGGCTGGGGCTGGCCCTGAGCCACCGCATCATCAGCCGCTGGGGCGGGGAGCTGCTGGTAGACTCCACCCTGGGGCAGGGCAGCTGCTTTACCATCCGCCTGCGCAGCCACGCCCGGCTGGCCAGCGGCGGCGAGCGCGACCGGCTGGAGGGGTGGCGCATCGCCCTCAATGCCGAGGGGCGTGATGCTGGTGGCGACCACCCGTCTTAACCACGCCAGCCACAAAAAAGCCCGTCGAACTTGAAGGGGGCGCAATGCCCTCAATGGGGAGGGGTAACTGTCGAGCTTCAGAGTGAGGCACAAAAAAGCCCGCCAATACTGGCGGGCTTTTTTACGGGCGAGTGAGGGGATACTTACTGCGGACTCCACACCAGCTTGCCGCTCTGGGTCAGGTCATAGCCGCCGAGGCGGGCCGCCAGCTCGCGCCCCTCGGGGGATTGCAGCCAGCCGATCAGCTGCTGCAGCAGGGTGCGAAAGAAGACCCCCTGCGGCATCACCAGATCGAAGCACTCCTGGGAGAGCGGCATGAAATCGAGGCCGAACTCGGTGGCGGTGCTCTGGGCGCCGGGCCCGACATCGGCATCGCCGCGGCTGATGGCGGCGGCCAGCTCCCGCTCGCTGTTGACCTCGATAGTGCGCTCCAGCCGGGTCAGCGACTCCCCCTGGGTTTGCAGCCACTCCTGCAGGGCGCGCTGGCTGCCGGCCCCCTCCTGGCGCATGGCCCAGCGCCAGTCGAGCGCCTGTCTCGCCTCTTTCGGTTGCAAGCCCCGGCGCAGCACCAGCCCCTGCACCCGCCGAAATCCATGAACGATCACCCATTGCCGGTGGCCCTGATATTGCTGCACCAGCGCCGGATGGCGCAGGTGGGCCTCCTCGGCCTGCCCCCAGTGGATGGCGCACAAATCCACATGGCCGCGCGCCAGCATCGCCAGCCCCTGCCTTGTGCCGCACGGGGTGTAGCCCACCAGAGCCTGGGTGCCGAGCTGCTGGGCTAGCCGGCTGCTGGCGTAGTGGAGCAGCACGTCGTCTGAGCCCGCCAGCAGCAGGCGATCGTTCATCACCCCCTCGTGGCAACTGCCGAGCAGCCAGCGATCGAGCAGGGAGCGGGGAAACAGCCACTTGCCGGTCGCCTTGGTGGCGGGGATGCGCGCCTCGTTGGCGAGCTGGTAGACCTTCTTCTCGTTGAGATCGAGGTATTCCGCCACCTGTTTCACGTTCATAAACTCGTTCATGGCTTGCGTTTGACCCTCTGGCTGGTCTGATCGAGATACAGCGCGATCTGCTGGGTACTCATCAACTCGTTCATGGCTTAATCCCGCATCCCGCGACCGGCCGAACTGGGTGCCAGCACTGGCGGCTTCTCGTCCAGCACCAGCTGGTCGTGGCCGCTGAATACCTCGAAGTGGCGCCCCTTGGCGCGAGCAATCATGGTGATGCCGAGCTGACGGGCGAGATCCAGCCCCATCTGGGTGACGCCGGAGCGCGACAGCAGCACCGGAATGCCCATCTGCGCCACCTTGATCACCATCTCCGAGGTGAGTCGCCCGGTGGTGTAGAAGATCTTGTCGCTGCCACACTCGCCGCGCATCCAGAGCTCGCCCGCCAGGGTATCCACCGCATTGTGGCGCCCCACATCCTCGACAAAGGAGAGGATTTCGCTGCCGCGACAGATGGCGCAGCCATGCACGGCACCCGCCATCTTGTAGGTTTCGTTATGGGCCGACAGCGCCTTGAGCAGGGCGTAGAGGGTGCTCTGTTTAAGCTCAGGTGCTGCCAAGACCACCCCTTCGAGCTTCTTCATCACGCTGCCATACATGGTGCCCTGACCGCAGCCGGAGGTGACCGTCTTCTTCTCCAAGGATTTGTCGAGATCGGCGGCCTGCTGGCTGCTTACCACGGCGGCGGCCTCGCTCTCCCAGTCGACGATTACCGACTCGATGGCCGCAATATCCTCGATAAAGCCCTGATTTTTGAGATAACCCAGTACCAGCGCCTCGGGGCGAGCCCCCAGCGTCATCAGGGTTACGATTTCCTTCCAGTTGAGGTAGACCGTCAGTGGCCGCTCACAGGCGATTTGGCGGGTTTGCAGCGTGCCCTGCTCATCCATCACCTCGACGGCCATGGTGAGCTGGGCTGCTGCATTGCTTTTGATAAAGGTCGGTGTCATGGGCCCCTCGCGACCGGTTGCCGGGATCTAAGGGGAGGGATACAGCAAGTTTTGTTCCAAAAAATATTTAGGCAGTACTCTCTTTCTACTGCAGGCATAATCTTACCCTACAAGGGTTTGATTGAAGGCTGGCGACATAATAGATTTTATTGGTTGAGTGTATAAACTTGGCTGGACAAATTATTGTAAGCGCATGAGTATATGGATGGCTCATATACTCATGTTTCTTTGGTTAGTAGTGGTGAGTCAGTCTATAAAACATGAAGCTATCATGATACAGGATAAATTGATGTCGTTCCCCGCATTCGAAGAAATTAATTATTTTACTGCAAGTGACCTATGGGAAGCCTTGAGCCCGACCAAATCATTTTTCGATGAACCATCAAATATTGTTTATCGTGGTCAAGCTGATGCCGAATGGTCTCTTATTCCATCATTGTTGCGTAATGAAAATCTAAATCCATTATTGAAGTTTATGGGTAGAAGATGTACAGCTGATGAATTGGTGTTTACAGAGATTTGTCTGCTAGAGGAATTTTCTAAATACTGTGATAGCATTGGAGTTCGCATCCCGAATGATTCTATGAAATTTCGTCGTGAAATTTTAAGTTCTCAAGTACAAGACCGATACTATATTAGGCCCGAACTTTGGCCAAATCATGAACTCATAGAATTAATGGCTTTAGCACAGCATCACGGGGTTCCAACTCGTTTGCTTGATTGGACAAAACAACCATATGTAGCAGTATATTTCGCTGTTTCTAGTGCCATGGCTAATCATGTAAATTGGAAAGATAATAGCAAACTAGCTATATGGGTATTTAATACGGAAAGAGTAGGCCATTATCAGAATGTTAAGGTGGTGCAAGTTCCTGGTAGCACGTCAAATCACGTGTCCGCTCAGTCAGGTTTGTTTACTGTTCATCCTCATTCTGGTCATCGAGGTGGTGATTTCGAAATATCTGGCCTTGAATATGAATTTTCAAGGTTACCAAAAACACCACTATTAAAGTTAACTCTGCCGGTAACCGAAGCTTTGAGTTTATATCGCCTCTGCTTGAAAGTTGGTATTAATGCGGCGACGATTTATCCTAGTGCTGATGGTGCAGGGAAAGCTGTTCAGGATGCAATATACTCACGGATAATCAGCAATAAAGATTATGACCCGGATATTAATAGTAATCTTTAATTTATTATGTCGGACTAAATCGTAGGTTGGTGCTGAACGAAGTGAAGCCCAACGTTTACCGCAAACATTCTTATTAAGGCAATAATCGGATAATTAGGCGTTATTTGATTATTGCCAGCCTCTCTCTTCAGCACTGGTTGATGGGTTTTACGCCGTCTGTTGGGCTTCGCTGCGCTCTGCACCAGCCTACGCCCGCGTCTACCCATATCCCGCACGATGCCCCAACTAGCATTAAAGCCCCAAGTGGCCACCAGACCGGCCTTGGCCCCACTCTTGCTAAGTCTTATCCCATTGATGGCCGTGGCTGCCATGAATCTCCTGCTCTGATCCGACCCGACCGGGGTGGATCACGGGGGAGGGCAGCCCGGCAGAGACCTTCTGATGGGAGCCGCGACAAGTGCAAGACACAACCAATATTCTCTCCCCGCAGCGCTGGCTGCAGCTGGAGTTAAAGGCCATCGACAGCCAGGTTGGCCGCTGGCAGAGCCGCCGTTTCGAGATTGCGGCGCTCCATCCCGCCGAGCCCGAGGCTGCCGGCGCCTTGCCCCTTACCCTGTTTCGCGATGAGCGGGGGGATTATCGCTTCAATCTGAGCTCCGGCTCGCCCCGCCTCTTTGTCACCGGAAGCCGCGTGGACAATGGCTTTGTGGCCGATGGCCTCACCCTGAGTCAGACCGTGGCCGCCGCCTATATGGATGGCGATCGGCAGGTGCTCTCCTGCCCGCTGCCCGAAGCGCTGCAAGCCTGGGTGGAGGCCTTTATCGGTCGTCACGGCGAGCTGCTGGAGGCCCGCCGCAAGGGCAAGAAGGGCAAGGGACGGGCGCAGGATCAGCTCGGTGTCGATACGGTAGATCAAGCCAGCTGTGGCGCCGTTAAAGCCACCGGCCCCGATGGCCGCGAGCGTGGCAGCGATAGCGGAAACAGCGCCCATGAGTGAGTTCCTCAAACGCTGGTCGTCTCGCAAGAGTGAGGCGCGCAAGCATCAGGCATTGCAGCCACGAGAAGAGGTCACTCCTGAGGCGCTTGCGACCCCCATCGAAGGCAGTGGCGAAGCTGAAACTCCAGATACTGCGCTAGATAGCCCCGTAGTCAGCACTGACAAGGGGAGCTGTGAACCCCTTGCCGTTGAAGGGGCCGAGAGTGGCGAACCGCTGCTGAAAACGGCCCAGCCGGGCAAGGCCAAACTCCCCGACAGGGAGGCGCTGCGGGCCATGTTTCGCAGCCACAAGCCGGATGGGCTCGACGACTACACCCAAGATTTCAGCCAGCCCGAATTGCTGCCCGCGGCCCTGACCGCCGGCCTGCGCAACTGGCTGGTGGATCAGGTTACCGCCCCGGACAGCGAATCGGTCAATCCGGCCAGCGGATCCGCTGAACCGGTGGCGCTTGTCAGCGAACCTGCCGCCGAGCCGCCCGCGCTGGCTGATAACCATTCTCAAACCCACACCGATGTTCGGGACATTTTGGTTTCCTCTGATGGACAAAATGTCCCAACCAAAGGTGATGGAATGGAACCTTCAGGATCCTGACTCCCTGTCAGTCACTTTTTTTCCGGGGGAGTTGGCTCGCCTCTTGCTCTCTCGGCTTACCAACAAGCGCCCATCCCATGAGGTGGCGCGCGCAGGAGTGTATGTGAGCACTGAACAAACATTGCCAAATCTGAGCCCAAATCTGGCCCACGGGGCGGGGGCGGCCGAGCATAACGCGCGCGCTCGCGCCTATGCCCTGCAGCATACGGTCAAGACCGACAACCTGATCCCGGCCACTGTCTCTTACCAGAGTCAGGGGCGCCTGCTGCTGGTCGGCCCGGAAGATCGCATTCGCCGCGCCGCCAGCCTGCTGCCCGCCGGGGTGAAGCCGACTCTACTGGTGACCGAAGCGGTCCATGACGCCGAGGCGGCGGATCTCGAAGCCATTTTCGATGCCACCGCATCCCTCGCGGCCCTGACCCTGCGCGAGCCGAGCCTGACAGGGTATCTGGGGCAGTTCCAGCTTACCGGCCTCAACGGGCAGGGGGATCGGGTTAATCTGGCTGCGCTCTGTTTTCCACAACAAGCGACGGTGGGTAGCGAACCGCGTTTTGATCTGGTGGCCGATCTGGGCCGCGCCCCGCTCTTTGCGCTGGAGCGTCCGCCGGTGGGATATCTGCATCTCTTTGATGACGCTGACCTGGCCGAACGGCTCGCCGAACTTTGTGCGCTGACCGGCATCTTCGACAAGCCGCGCTATTTTCGCCTCGACCCCGAGGCCTGTGCCTTTACCGCCCGCGGCGTACCCGGTTGCAGCCGCTGCCTCGATGTCTGCCCGACCGATGCCCTCAAGCCCGTCAATGGTCGCATCCAGATCGATCCCCATCTCTGTCAGGGCTTTGGTAGCTGCGCCTCGGCTTGCCCGACCGGGGCGATTGCCTATCACCAGCCCGATGCCAATACCAGCGGCGACTATCTGCTGCGTCTGCTCAAGCACTACCGGGAGGCGGGGGGCGACGCGCCGCAACTGCTGATCGCCGGTGAAAGCGAGCGGGAATGGGTGGAAACGGAACTTACCCGTTTGCCCGCCAACTGGCTGCCGGTCTGGGTGGAGGAGAGCGCGAGCTTGGGTATCGAGAGCTGGTTCGCTGCCCTTGCCTATGGCGCCAGTGCGGTGCGCATTGCGCTCGGTGACGATGCCCCCACAAACGTCCGCGCGCTGGTCGAGCGGGAGCTGGCGAGCGCCGCCGTGCTGCTGGCCGGCGCAGGTCTCACAGCAGATCGCATCGCCCTGTTTAACCCGGATGCCGAACAAGATAAGCCGATCTCCGGTGAGCCAGCCGCAGCCCTGCTGGAGAAGCCGCTCAAAGGAGACAAGCGGGAGAACCTGTTCGCCGCCTTCGATGCGCTTTGGCAAGCCAACAATGGCGGCCGCGAGCCGCTGACGGTGCCCCACGGCGCCCCTTACGGCAGCGTGGAGCTCAAAGACGCTGACTGCACCCTCTGCATGGGCTGCGTAGCGGTCTGCCCGAGCCGCGCCCTGCATGCGGTGGGCCACACGCCCGGCCTCAACTTTATCGAGCAGGATTGCATCCAGTGCGGCATGTGTGAAAAGGCGTGCCCCGAGCAGGCCATCGTGCTTGCGCCCCGCCTGCAACCCGTGCCCGAGGCGCGCCGCGCCGTGCAGAGCCTCAAAGCTGAAGAGGCCGCCTGCTGCATTCGCTGTGGCAAGCCGTTTGCGCCGGCCTCCCTTATTCGCCGCATCCAGCAAAAACTGGCCGGTCACTCCCACTTTCAGAATGAAGCCGCCCAGCGGCTGCTGATGTGCGAGGACTGCCGGGTCAAGGATGTGTTTGCGGCGCTGGCGGCGGATCCCGTCTCCCAGCTCAAGGTGTGAGGGGCCAGTGATGACTGAACAACGCAATGACTACCCGGAGGCGCCGGCAATGACCGACCTGGATCGCAATAGCGCCGACATGTACGCCCTGCTGGCGAGTCTCTGGCGCGCCGCCCCCCGTGGCGAACAGCTCGCCTGGCTGCAAGGCCTGCAAGCCATGCCCGGCCCCTTTGCCAGAGGGTTGGGGCTGGTGCAGCTGGCGGCCAGCAGCCACCACGAGACTGAGCTTGCCGAGGAGTATCAGGATCTCTTTATCGGGCTGGGGCGCGGGGAGATCGTGCCGTTTGCCTCCTGGTATCTCACCGGCTCCCTGATGGAGCTGCCACTGGCGGTACTGCGCGCAGATCTGCAGTCGCTCGGCTTCGAGCGCCAGAGCGGGGTGTGCGAGCCGGAAGATCACCTGGCCGCCCTGTGCGAGGTGATGGCGGTATTGATTGCCGAGCAGCACCCGGATCGCAACCGCTTCTATGAACGCCACCTTGCCCCCTGGGTACTGGCCTGCTGCCGTGATCAGCAACAGGCGAAAGGGGGCTGCTTCTACCGGGCGGTCGGGGCCCTTGCCGAAGATTTCTTCAAGCTGGAAAACGAATTGCGCCTGCCCTTTGGCAGCCCGGTGGTGACGCAGCCATGACGCTGCGCCACCCACTCATAGCAAAACCGGCTCACCGCAGCCGACCATAACAACAGAGGTCACAGAAAGATGAGCGATGAACAGCTGAAAGACCCGTCCCGCCGCAATCTGATCAAGGGGGTGGGGGTGGTTGCCACCATAGGCGTGCTGGCCGGTGCCACTGGCCGGGTGGTGGGCAAGGAGGTACTGACCCACGACACCGAGCCCGACAAGGGCTATCGGGAGACCCCCCACGTTCACGACTTTTATCGCACCCTGCGCGGCACCGACTGAGCCGACTCAGTGAAGGAGAACTCATGAAACTGACGAAACGTGCCGAGCAGCCCCAGGCGGGCGAGCAGGGCAGCTTGCAAAGCAATGGGGCCGCTCGCGGTCAGGGGCTGACCCGTCGCGCCTTTATGGTCAACTCGGGTCTGGTGGCCGGTGGCGCCGTGGCCGCCGGCTGGCTGGCCCCTGCCATGATGCAGCGGGCCGAGGCCAAAACCGTGGCGGCCGACGTGCCGGTCGAAGTGAAGCGCACCATCTGCTCCCACTGCTCGGTGGGCTGCGGCGTCTATGCCGAGGTACAGAACGGCGTCTGGACCGGTCAGGAGCCGGCGTTTGATCACCCCTTCAACCTCGGCGGTCACTGCGCCAAGGGGGCGGCCCTGCGTGAGCACGGTCACGGCGAGCGTCGCCTCAAGTACCCGATGAAGCTGGTGGGTGGCAAGTGGCAGCGCATCAGCTGGGATCAGGCCATCGAAGAGGTGGGCAATGAAGTGCTGCGCCTTCGCAAGGAGTCCGGCCCCGACAGCGTCTACTGGCTCGGCTCTGCCAAGCACTCCAACGAGCAGGCCTACCTGTTTCGCAAGATGGCGTCCCTGTGGGGCACCAACAACGTGGATCACCAGGCGCGGATCTGCCACTCCACCACGGTGGCCGGGGTCGCCAACACCTGGGGCTACGGCGCCATGACCAACAGCCTGAACGACATGCACAACAGCAAGTCGATCATGTTCATCGGCTCCAACCCGGCAGAGGCCCACCCGGTCGCCATGCAGCACATCCTGCTGGCGAAAGAGCGCAACGGCTGCAAGATCCTGGTGGTCGACCCGCGTCGTACCCGCACCGCCGCCAAGGCAGACATGTACCTCTCCCTGCGTCCGGGCACCGACGTCGCCTTTATCTGGGGCATGCTCTGGCACATCTTCAAGAACGGCTGGGAAGACAAGGAGTTCATCCGCACCCGCGTCTACGGCATGGACGAGGTGCAAAAAGAGGTGGCACGCTGGACCCCGGCCGAAGTGGAGCGGGTGACCGGCCTCAACGAACAGCAGGTTCATGGCGCCGCCAAGCTGCTGGCCGACAACCGCCCCGGCTGCGTGGTCTGGTGCATGGGCGGTACCCAGCACACCACCGGCAACAACAATACCCGCGCTTACTGCATCCTCGAACTGGCCCTCGGCAACGTGGGCAAGAGCGGGGCGGGCACCAACATCTTCCGTGGTCACGACAACGTGCAGGGCGCCACCGACTTTGGCGTCACCTCCGACTCTCTGCCCGGCTACTACGGGCTGGAAGAGGGCTCCTGGAAGCACTGGGCCCGTGTGTGGGACGTCGATTACGAGTGGATCAAGGCGCGTTTTGACAACAAGGCCTACAACGGCAAGCTGCCGATGAACAACAACGGCATTCCGGTCTCCCGCTGGGTGGACGGGGTGCTGGAGAACGCCGATCTCATCGAGCAGGGCTCCAATATTCGCGCCATGTTCTACTGGGGCCATGCGGTCAACTCCCAGACCCGCGGCCCCGAGATGAAGAAGGCGATGCAAAAGCTCGACATGATGGTGATTGTCGACCCGTACCCCACGGTCGCCGCCGTCATGAACGATCGCACCGACGGCGTCTACCTGCTGCCGGCCACCACCCAGTTCGAGACCTATGGTTCCGTCACCGCCACCAACCGCTCCATGCAGTGGCGCGACAAGGTGGTCGAGCCGCTGTTCGAATCCAAGGTGGACCACGAGATCATGTATCTCTTGAGCAAGAAGCTCGGCTTTGCCGATGAGTTGTTCAAGCACATCAAGGTGGAGAACAACGAGCCGCTCTTGGAAGACATCACCCGCGAATACAACCGCGGCATGTGGAGCGTGGGCTACACCGGCCAGAGCCCGGAGCGGCTCAAGGCGCACCAGCAGAACTGGCACACCTTCCACAAGACCAACCTCAAGGCCGAGGGCGGCCCGGTCAGCGGCGAAGTGTACGGTCTGCCCTGGCCCTGCTGGGGCACCCCGGAGATGAAGCACCCCGGCAGCCATATCCTCTATGACACCAGCATTCCGGTGTCGGAAGGGGGCGGCGGTTTCCGCGCCCGCTTCGGCATCGAGTATCAGGGCGTCTCGCTGCTGGCCGAAGACTCCTGGCCGAAGGGAAGCGAAGTGGAAGACGGCTATCCCGAGATCACTGCCGACCTGCTGAAACAGCTCGGCTGGTGGGATGAGCTGACCGAAGCCGAGAAGAAAGAGGCCGAGGGCAAGAACTGGAAGACCGATCTCTCCGGCGGCATCCAGCGGGTGGCCATCAAGCATGGCTTCGTCCCCTACGGCAACGCCAAGGCGCGCTGCGTGGTGTGGACCTTCCCGGATCAGGTGCCCAAGCACCGCGAACCGCTCTACACCCCGCGCCGGGATCTGCTGGCCGACTACGCCACCTGGCCGGACGCCAAGAGCCTGTGGCGCCTGCCGACCCAGTACGCCTCGGTACAGGAGAAGGACGTCAGCAAGGAGTTCCCGATCATCCTCACCTCCGGCCGTCTGGTGGAGTACGAGGGGGGAGGTGACGAGACCCGCTCCAACCCCTGGCTGGCCGAGCTGCAGCAGGAGATGTTCGTCGAGATGAACCCGGCGGATGCCAACGACGTCGGCGTGCGCGACGGTCAGGACGTGTGGGTGGAGGGGCCGGAAGGAGGCAGAGTGAAAGTGAAGGCGCTGGTGACCCCGCGGGTCAAACCTGGGCTCGCCTTTATGCCGTTCCACTTCGGCGGTCACTTCGAGGGCCAGGATCTGCGCGCCAAATATCCGGAAGGGTCAGACCCCTATGTGCTGGGAGAGTCGGTCAACATAGTCACCACCTATGGCTATGACCCGGTTACCCAGATGCAGGAGACCAAGGTCACCCTGTGCCGTTTTCGCCAAGTAGGAGCCTGATCTCATGGCCAGAATGAAATTCATGTGTGACACCAAGCGCTGCATCGAGTGCAACGGCTGTGTGACGGCGTGCAAGAACGAGAACGACGATGCCCTCGAGTGGGGCATCCAGCGCCGCCGGGTGGTGACCCTCAACGACGGCCTGCCGGGGGAGACCTCCATCTCGGTCGCCTGCATGCACTGCACCGACGCCCCCTGCATGGCGGTCTGCCCGGCCGACTGCTTCTATCACACCGACGACGGCATCGTGCTGCACAACAAGGATCTCTGCATCGGTTGCGGCTACTGCCTGTTTGCCTGCCCGTTCGGGGCGCCCCAGTTCCCGAAGACCGCCGCCTTTGGCGATCGGGGCAAGATGGACAAGTGCACCTTCTGTGCCGGCGGCCCGGAAGAGGATCACAGCGAGGCGGAGCGCCAGAAGTATGGTGCCAACCGCATCGCCGAGGGCAAGCTGCCCATGTGTGCCGAGCTCTGCTCCACCAAGGCGCTGCTGGCGGGGGACGCGCAGGTCATCTCCGACATCTTCCGCGAGCGGGTCGCCTATCGCGGCGCCAAGGAAGCGGGCTGGGGTAGCGGTGAAGAGCTGTTTTACGACGCCAGCAAGGCGGGCAAGGGAGGGGCGGCATGAAAACCTGGCTAATGGCCCTGTTTGCCGCCCTGCTGCTGGTGAGTACCGCCAGCTTCGCCGACGCCGAGAAAGAGGCGGTCGGCTTTGCCGGCGCCGACTACTGGCGGGCGGTGAAGGACGGGCAGGAGGGGGTGACCACCTCCCGCTCGCCGGAGCACGGGGTGCTCATCTCGGTGCCGGGCCAGCTCTGGTTCGAGGTGAAGACCAAGTGGGTGTCGCCGCTCGGTGCCATCGCCATCTTCGGGTCGCTCGCCATGTGTGGCCTGATGTACTGGGCGGTGGGGCCGACCAAGCTCTCCAAACCGCGCACCGGGCGCAAGCTCAAGCGCTGGAGCCGGCTGGATCGGGCGCTGCACTGGACCACGGCGGGCATGTTCCTGACCCTGTCCGGGTCGGGGCTGGCCATCATCTACGGCAAGCACTTCATCAAGCCGGTGGTGAGCATCGGGGTGTGGGAGAACTGGATCTGGTTCGCCAAGGTGTTCCACAACTACGTGGGGCCGCTCTTCTTCCTCTGCCTGATGGGCGTGCTCATCAAGTGGTTTCGCCACAACATCGTCAACATGGTGGATGTGCAGTGGTTTATGAAGGCTGGCGGCATGCTGGGGCCCCACAAGGGGAGTCACCCCTCGGCGGGCTTCTCCAACGGTGGCGAGAAGGCGATCTTCTGGCTGCTGATCTGGTTTGGCGGCATCGTGGTGGCGACCGGGCTGTTTCTGGACTTCCCCATCTTCGGCCAGCTGCGCCGCCAGATGGAGTGGGCCAGCTTCATCCATATCGTCGGCGCCCTCATCCTCATCTGCGGCTTCATCTTCCATATCTACATGGGCCTGTTCCAGCTGGAAGGGGCGCTGGAGGGGATGATCAGCGGCGAGGTGGACGAGACCTGGGCCAAGGAGCACCACGATCTCTGGTATGAAGAGGTGAAGTACCAGCTCGACGAGCCCAAGGCAGGCAAGTCAGGCTGAGGCTGACCGCGACATCAGGATGAAAGAGAAGGGGCGCTGCGGCGCCCCTTTGTTGTGTCTGCCGCTCAGAGCGGCGGCTGCAGCGGCAGCCGGATGCGGTAGCAGAGCCCCTCGCCGGGCGGGCTGGTGACGGCAAGCTGACCGTGCAGGTTGTTCTCCACCAGGTTGTGGATGCGACAGGCACTCAGCCCGCAGTGGCGGGCGTCACCGCGCAGGGTGGTGAAGAAGGGCTCGAACAGGTGGGCCAGCTGTTCGGGCGCCATGCCGGGGCCGTTGTCCCGGTAGATCAGCAGCAGCTCGCTGCCGGCGCGTTCCACCTGCAGGGAGAGGCGGTGCTCCCCCGGCCCCTGGAAGGCGTGCTCCATGCTGTTCTTGATGAGCTCCTGCACCAGGTCGAGAAACAGCGACTCGGGGGCGGTCAGGGTGGCCTCCTCGCCGCCCAGCTCGGCGTTGACCCTGGCGATGAGAAACTCGGGGGTGAAGGCCTGCAGCAGCTTGCGCAGGCTCTTCTGCACGGCGAAGGGGGTGGCGGGTAGCTCGGTCTGATCCCGGGTCAGCTCCTTGAAGCGGGTCACCAGCAGGGCGACCCGGCGCAGGCTGGACTCCACCAGCTCGGTGCCCTCCTTGATGTCGGTGAGCTGCTGCTGGAGCAGGCGCTGCCCCAGCATGCCGTTTTGCACCGCGCTGGCCAGCAGATCGCCGGCGCCATGAATGAGGCTGGAGGCGGTGATGCCGATGCCGATGGGGGTGTTGATCTCGTGGGCGATGCCGGCGGTGAGCTGAAACAGGCTCTGGTAGAGCTGCACCTTGGCCTGCTGGCGCCCCAGCTCCTTGAGGCGCAGCTGGTTCTGCACCCGGGCCAGCACCTCGAGCTGGTGGAACGGCTTGGAGACATAGTCGCAGCCGCCGGCCTGAAAGGCCTGCTCGAGCGCCCCGATCCCGCTGTTGGTGCTGATGAAGAGCACCGGCAGGCACCACTGGCCCGGCAGCTGCTTGATGCGGCGGCACGCCTCGTAACCGTCCATCACCGGCATGTTGATGTCCATCAGCACCAGATCGGGGGGAAACTCGGTGGCGGCATCCACCGCCTGCAGGCCGTCGGTGGCCTCCCGCACCCGGTAACCCGCCTCTTCCAGCAGACTGCGCAAGATGTAGCGGTTGGATGCCATGTCATCGACGATCAGGATTTCACTCATCTGTGTGTTCTCTCCTGCCCCCGGGAACCTCTCCCTGCCGGTGGCCTGCTGTTGAGCATAGTTGGCCACTCTCTGTGGCGCGTGGCCGGTATGAGACCATCATCCGCCTCGGCGCGGATTTTGGCCGCAGGGTATGCCCAAGCTCACAAAACTAAACAGGCAAACGTCATATGATTGATTTCATTATGAGTCTTGCTCTCCTGCCGAACGGCAATTTCACGTAAATCAAAGAGAATGACTATGGCTACCGGACAATATCTGCTGTGGAAAGATGCACAGGGACAAGATTTTCGCCCCGTTGCACTGACTGGCACCGATCTGCTCAACGATCGCAATCTCAACAAGGGCACCGCCTTTACCGAACAGGAGCGCGCCGACTTCGAGCTCGACGGCCTGTTGCCTCCCCAGGTGCAAACCTTCGAAGCCCAGCTGGATCGGGTCTATCAGGGCTTTCTGAGCGCCTGCAGCGACATCGAGAAGTATCAGAACCTGCGGGCATTGCAGGATCGCAACGAGACCCTGTTCTACGCCCTGCTGGCGCGCCATGTGGAGGAGATGACCCCCATCATCTACACCCCGACCGTGGGCAAGGCGTGTCAGGAGTTCAGCCACCGCTACCAGAAGGCACGCGGCCTCTACATCACCCCGAAGAACGTCGATGACATGGGCTCCCTGGCCCGTCAGCTGGATGCCAAATCGGTGCGCATCATCGTCGTGACCGACAGCCAGGGGATCCTGGGGATCGGTGACCAGGGGGTGGGCGGCATGGGCATTCCCATCGGCAAGCTCTCCCTCTATACCCTGGCCGCGGGCATTCACCCCGCCTGCTGCCTGCCCATCGCGCTGGATGTGGGCACCGACAATCAGGCGCTGCTGGATGATCCCATGTACCTGGGTCAGCCCCACAAGCGCATTCGCGGCAAGGAGTACGACGACTTCATCGACAAGTTCGTGGCCGGGGTCAAGCGCCACTTCCCGAACGCCGTGCTGCAGTGGGAGGATTTCAGCAAGTCCAACGCCTTCAACAACCTCTCCCGCTATCAGCAGTCCCTGCCGTCGTTCAACGACGACATCCAGGGCACAGGTGCCGTGGTGCTGGCGGGCATCATAGGGGCGGTCAAGGTCAAGGGCGAGACCCTGGGCCAGCAGAACTACCTGGTCTATGGCGCCGGTGCCGGCGGGGTGGGGGTGGCGGATCAGATCTGCGCGGGCATGATCCGCGAAGGGCTGGATCCGCAGGCGGCCCGCGATCGCATCTACATCCTGGATACCCAGGGGCTGGTGTGTGACAACCGCGAGGGGCTCGACGAGTACAAGCGCCGCTACGCCAAGCCGGGCCTGCTGCTGGCCGGCTGGGACACCGAGGTGCCCGGCAAGGCCAACCTGACCGACGTGCTGCGCCACGTGCCGATAACCGTGCTGCTCGGCACCAGCGGCTCGGGTGGCGCCTTCAAGGAGGAGCACGTGCAGCTGATGCAAAAACACTGCGCGCGCCCCATGGTGTTCCCGCTCTCCAACCCGACCGCCAACTGCGAGGCGCTGCCGGAGGACATCTATCGCTGGAGCAAGGGCAAGGCCATCGTCGCCACCGGCAGTCCGTTCAAGGATGTGCACTACGAGGGGCAGGAGTTCCGGGTCGGTCAGGGCAACAACGTCTTCATCTTCCCGGGGGTGGGTCTGGCGGCCATCGTCAGCCAGATCCGCGAGATCACGCCGGACATCTTCACCACTGCCGCCTTTGCGCTGGCGGAGTGCGTGAGCGAGGTGGACCTGGCCAAGGGGGCCGTCTATCCGCGCATTCGCGAGCTGCGCAACATCTCGGTGCACGTGGCGACGGCGGTGCTCAAGGACATAGTGCGGCGGGATCCTTCCCATCCGCTGATCGGTCAGGATCTGCAGCAGCACATCCTCAACCACATGTGGGAGCCGGTCTATCTGCCCTATCGCCGGGTATGATGGCTGCAAGCTTGCAGTTGCAATAGAAGAAGGGTGGCCATGGCCACCCTCCTTTTTTGTTACCTGAGCTGTCAGCTGCGCAGCGGCAGCCAGTGGCCCGCCTTGCTGCGGCAGGCGGTGTCCTGCCACTGCTGACTGGCCTGGCCTATATAGAGCTGCTCGCGGTAGTCGCGGCACCAGAGGCCGTTGGGGTGGCGGAAGGTGCGCAGTGGCGTGACGCTGCCCGAGTGGCGGTTGGCTGGGTTGAACCAGGTGAGGCTCTGGCCCTTGGGGCGGGTTTGCAGCGCCTCGGCCAGTGCCTGATTGGCCAGCGCCACGTCCTGCTTGTCCATCTGGTGATAGAGCGGGGCGGCTGGCTGGGTGGCACAGGCGGACAACCACAGCGCCAGGCAGATCAGCAGATAACGGCTCATGGTTGCACCTTGCTGTTGAACCCTTGCTGGATCAGCGCTTGCTCCTGCGCATCGGTCAGGGTCTGGCCGCGATCGTCTATCGTGCCGTCGCCCCTGATCTCGTTGCCATTGGCGTCGACGGCATCTACCCCGTTGTCATCGAGGCCGTTGCCGAGGCCACGCCCGCCACCATGACGATCGCCGCCGGCGTGGCGGTCCCCTCCGCCATGCTGCTCACCACCGGCATGCTGCTCGCCGCCGGCATGTTCCCCACCGCCGTGGTCGTCACCACCATGGCTGCTGTCGCTGCCGCCATCGTGGCTGCTTCCACCGCCATCGTTGTCACTGCCTCCACCACTGCTGCCGCCGCCATCGCTGTCACTGCCGCTACCGCTGCTGCCGCCGCCATCGCTGTCACTGCCGCTACCGCTGCTGCCGCCGCCATCGCTGTCGCTGCCTCCACCTCCACCTCCACCTCCACCTCCACTACCGCTACCGCCGCTGCTTCCTCCTCCACCGTTTCCACTGCCGCCGCCACTGCCATCGCCATCCTTGTTGTGAACGATCAGCCCATTGGCGACATAGCTGTGGCTGCCATCCAGGATCAGGTTGAACAGTGCGGTGGTGGGCGGGGCATCCAGCCAGCAGAGGGACTCCACCAGTAGCGGGGTGGGGTGAGGGGCCAGCGCCAGGTTGCCTGCGCTGCCGTGCTCCGACCAACCCAGCAGATGCATGCCGGTAAAGAGCGGCAGCACGGCGAGGGTCGGGTTTTCGGTGCGGGTCATGGCCGGGGCGATGGCTGCCCAGCCGCGGGTGGTCAGCAAGGGGTGTTCGGCGGTGAAGAAGGGGGCCAGCCGGTTGAGCCCGTACAGCCGGCGCTCTCCCAGCAGCACCCTCTCGATCGCCAGGATCCGGTTGCTGTGGCCATATTGATCCCGCACCCGTTCACCGATCTGCAGGGTCTCGATAGGGCGCTCCTCCCCGTCGGCCATCAGGATGCAGGTGCCTGCCACGAAACAGGACTTGGCATAGGCCTGATTCAGCTGCCATTGATGGTGGCTGAAGTCATAGTTGAGCGGGGTGGCAAACAGGGCCAGGGCGATGGCCGAGCCCACCAGCAGTCGACGCTGGCTGGGCTTGAAAGCGGGCAGTGACATGGGGGACTCCTTGTCCGGCTGGGTTCACGCCATCAAGTATAGAGGGGGCCGGTGGCGGGGCAGGGGCAACACCTGACAACAAAACAGCGTGGAAAAACGATTGGCGCCGGCGATAAAAGTGCGTAAAATCGCTTCCTCGATGCTTGTAGCAACGAATCCCGCCTAAAAAGCCAGTTTCATGCCCTCCCCAAGCAGTAAGAGGCAACAAATGACGCCGAATGGCTCATTCAGTGCCTTGAAAAAGTCTTGTGATAACTGAAAAGTGTCAAATATCCCTGTCAGTTATCAAAAAATTAAGGACATCCATGTTTTCCTTAGTCAAGCAAAGTGTCGCCGGGCTGCAAATCCTGTTTGTCGCCTTCGGTGCCATGGTTCTGGTGCCCCTGCTCACCGGACTGAACCCCTCCATGGCCCTGCTTGGCGCCGGTGTGGGCACCCTGCTGTTCCAGCTCTGCACCCGCCGCCAGGTCCCGATTTTCCTCGGTTCCAGCTTTGCCTTCATCGCCCCCATCATTTACGCCACCCAGACCTGGGGCCTGCCCTCCACCATGTTCGGCCTGTTTGCCGCCGGTTTCATGTACTTCATCCTGGCCGCGCTCATTCGCGTGCGTGGGATGGGTTTCGTGCACAAGCTGCTGCCGCCGGTGGTGATTGGTCCGGTGATCATGGTGATCGGTCTGTCGGTCGCCCAGGTAGCCTGCAACATGGCGATGGGCCGTGCCGGCGGTGAGCAGGTCGTGCCAGCCTCGGTTGCGCTGACCCTGGCCGGCATCTCGCTGGCGGTGACCCTGATTGCGGCGGTGTTCTGCAAGGGCTGGATCAAGCTCATCCCCATCCTCTCTGGCGTCATCGCCGGTTATGTGGCCGCCGTGCTGATGGGGCAGGTGAGCTTCGATGGCATGGTGAATGCCCCCTGGTTGGCGCTGCCCCACTTCGTGACCCCCGAGATCAACTGGGCAGCGGCGCTGTTCATGCTGCCGGTGGCCATCGCCCCCTGTATCGAACACATCGGCGGCGTGCTGGCCATCGGGGGTGTGACGGGCAAGGATTACACCAAGAACCCGGGTCTGCACCGTACCCTGGCCGGTGACGGCATCGGCGTCTGCTTCGCCGGCTTCATCGGTGGCCCCCCCGTCACCACCTATGCCGAAGTGACCGGCGCCGTGATGATCACTCGCAACTTCAACCCGGTCACCATGACCTGGGCCGCGGTGTTCGCCATCATTCTGGCCTTCTTCGGCAAGTTCAACGCCCTGCTCACCTCCATCCCGATGCCGGTGATGGGCGGTATCATGCTGCTGCTGTTCGGATCCATCGCCGCCATCGGTCTCAAGACCCTGGTGGAGTCCAAGGTGGATCTGGGGCTGTCGCGCAACATCGCCATCGTGGCTGTGACCCTGACCGTGGGTGTCGGTGCGCTGGAGATGAAGATCGGTGACTTCGCCCTGGCGGGTGTGGGTCTGGCCTCGGTGGCCGCCATCCTGCTCAACCTCATCCTGCCCCAGCACTCCGAAGAGGGTGCCATGGAGAGCGCCAAGGATTAAGTGCCTGCGTTGATTTGCATTGAGAGGATTAAAGAGAGGCCACCCCAGGGTGGCCTCTCTGTTTTGTGGATGCGAGTGCTAAGGACTCAGGGCGCCAACGTCAATATCCGCACCCACATGGCCCCTTCGCCCACCGGCTGGCGTGCCTGCAGGGTCAGGGCGCCGCTGGCCGGATCGATGCGGTGCAGCGCCAGCTGGTGGGAGGCTTGCCCTGCCGCCAGCAGCCAGCGGCCCTGCCCGTCGATGGCAAAGCCGCGCGGCATGGTTTCGGTGGGGAAGTGGCCGACCACCCCGAGCTCGCCATCCGGCGCAATCGCGAACTGGGTCAGCAGGCTGCTGGCCCGCTCGCTGCTGTAGAGAAAGCGCCCATCCGGCGTCACGTGCAGATCCGCGCCCCAGTACTCCCCCTGATAACCGGCGGGCAGCATCTCCAGGCTCTGGCAGAGTCTGATTTCGCCGTCGGCGCTGCGCCGGTAGCGGTTGATGGTGCAGTCGAGCTCGTTCAGGCAATAGAGATCGCCATTGCTTGGGTGCAGCGCCAGATGGCGCGGACCGGCGCCGCTGGCGGTTTGCAGATCCCCCAGCGGATGGGGGCGCAGCCGACCCTCCCGGCAGAGCACAAAGCGGCGGATACGGTCCTCCTTGAGGCAGGCGACCAGCACCTCCTGCTCGCCCTGGCCATCGGTGGCCAGCAGGGTGACCGAGTGGGCGGCCTGCAAGCCGTCGAGCTGCTGGTGGGGTGGCGCTGCCCGACCGGCGCTACCGATGGCGGAGACGGTGACATGATTGAAGGCATAGGAGGCCGCCAGCAGGAAGCGGCCGTCGGCCGAGATGGCGGTGTGGGAGGCGCTGCCCGCCAGCGGCGCCGAGCTCGGCTCGCTGAGCCGGCCATCCACGCCAATCCGGTAGCTGATGAGCGCAAAATCGGGCCGCACGGCGGCATGGAGCCAGTGCCCGTCCGGGCTGATCACCAGCGGCTGGACCTGGCCCGGGGTGTCGACCACCTGCAATAACGCGAGGTCCCCGCTCCCGGCCAGGGCGAACACGTGGATCTGCTGGCTGGCGGGGCTCGCCACATAAACGACCTGCTGCATCTGCTCTCTACTCCTTGTCATGGGCAACGGCGGTCATCTTATCCTCTTTCGGGCCCGTTCTGGCCTACTCTTTTGCCCGCCCCGGGCAGACCACCTGACGGGCCTTGAGGTGGTAGAGCTCCACCTGCGGGTGGCTGAAGAAGCCCACTTCCCACGGATTCTTCTGCACGAAGGCGGCGCGGATGGGCTCGAACAGCGGGTGATCCTGCGGGATCTGGTAGGCATCGGCGGCGATGATGGTGTAGTTCCACTCGATTGCGCGGGTGTAGGTGAACACCGCCCGCGAGTCGATGGCGAAGTGGCAGCGCCCGTCGCGCTTGAGCAATTGTGACTTGAAGGTCTCGGGGAAGGTGATGAAGAAGATGTCGTCCTCATCGGAGGAGAGAAACGCCAGCACTGTGGTGTGCGGCTGGGACTGGGCCCGGGTCACCAGCACCCCGATCTTGTTCTCCACTTCGCGCAGGTCAGGCACCGGCAGGCCGGTGAGCGGGGTGACCGGCAGCTCGCGGGCGGGGCGTTCATCGGCGGGATGCTGATAGTCCGGCCGGGCGAAGCCATAGACCACCCGGTTGCCGTACCAGAGCTCGAACTGCAGCGGGGTGACCTGCACCTTGTCCGGGGCGGTGCGCGTTATCACCCCCTTGTATGAGACTCGATGGACGCTCAAGGAGGCATCGTACTCGTCGACCCCGGTGCGGTTGTCCAGATGCAGGGTGATCTTCTCCCCCACCGCCAGCTGATGCCCCTTGGAAAAGCTCAGCAGCAGTTCGTCGCCGGCCTGGATCTCGACCCCGCAGATGTAGACGCCGGTCTCCTTGCTGGCGGGGTCGACATAGGTGGCGGCCACCCCGAGCAGGGGAGAGCCGAGAAAAGAGAGCAGAGAGGGTTGGGAACTCATTGGCGCACCTTGGCAAATGTGGGGGGGGCCCCTCAGTGTATCGCGGCCGGCCCGGATGGGCAGACCCCTCACTGGGGGAGGTAAGCGCTTCAGGCTAGCGGCAAACGGTGTCCCATTCTGGCCGACACGTCACAAAACCAGATTGGGTGGCCGGCGGCCGACCATAAAAAAGGCCCCTTGCGGGGCCTTCTATTGGCATGGCGTGCTGCCTTAGACGGGCTGGGCACCCGGCAGGGCGGGAGGCTGGGCGGAGTCGGACTCCACCTTCTGCTCTTCATCCTTCATGTTTTTGATGTAGACGTCCATCTGGTTGAACGCGATCTCGATGCCGTTTTCGCGGAACAGCTGGTCTATCTTGCGGTTCAGCTCGTCCACCGCCGGGTTGCGATCGCCGAGCTCGCTCACGAAGAAACGCAGCTCGTGATCCAGGGTGCTGGGGCCGAAGGTGAGGAAGTAGACGATGGGGGCCGGGTCTTTCAAGACGCGGCTGTTGTCGTCCGCCGCCTGTTTCAGCAGGGTACGGGTCAGCTCCAGATCCGAACCGTAGGCCACCCCTACCCGCACGATGACGCGGGTGACGGTGTCGCTCAGCGACCAGTTGATCAGCCGCTCGGTCATCAGCTGCTGGTTGGGGATGATCACCTCCTTGCGGTCGAAGTCGGTCAGGGTGGTGGCGCGAATACGGATCCGCGAGACGGTGCCGGAGAAGGAACCTATGGTGACGGTGTCACCGATCCGCACCGGACGCTCGAACAGGATGATGATGCCGGAGACGAAGTTGGAGAGGATCTCCTTCATGCCGAAACCGATACCGACCGACAGACCACCGGCGACCCACTGCAGCTTGTCCCACTGCACCCCCATCATGGAGAGGGCAGTCAGCGAGCCGACCCCGATCAGCACATAGTTGAGCATGGTGGTGATGGCGTAGGCCGTGCCCTGGGCCAGGTTCAGCTTGGAGAGCACCAGCACCTCCAGCAGACCCGGCAGGTTGCGGGCCAGCGACCAGGCGCCGCCTAGCAGCAGGAAGCCTATCAGCACGTCGCTCAGGCTGATCGGGAAGAGCACGGCATTGGCCCCTGTCCCTTCAGTGCGGTGCCAGAGCACCATGCTGTCGAGGTAGGAGAATACCGCCACCAGATCGGACCAGAGCCAGTAGAAGGCGACACCGAACACCAGCAGCAGCACGGTGCGGGTCAGACGCAGGGACTGCTGGCTGACATCCTCCAGATCCATGGGCTGCTCTTCGATGGACTCACCCCCTTCCGCATCCTCCTGGGCTTTGTGTTCGCGCTTTGCCACCGCACGGCGATAGGCCAGACGGCGGGCCGCCAGCTCCAGCCCGCGCAGGGCGGTACGGTAGACCAGGCTCCAGATGATGATGAGGTAGAAGGATTCGATCAGCCGGCCGGTCAGCTTGAGGGCGGTGTAGTAGTAGCCCAGTCCCACCAGCACTATCAGCGCCACCGGTGCCAGCGCCAGGGCGATGGCGGTGATGGACTGCTGCATGCTCGCCTCGCCCTTGATGCGGGCGCGGGAGATGGGGAACACCAGGTAGGCGGCCAGCCCCAGCAGGGCCAGGGTCAGCGCCTGACCCACCACGTCATTGCCCAGCGACGAGGGTTCTACTACCGCCTTGGTCGACAGCATGATGAGTGGCAGCAAGGGCACCCACAGGTAGCGCATGCTGGTGCGCTTGGCCTGCAGCTCGGCTTTCGGCATGCGGAAATGGGTCTCGGCAATGCCGCCCGGCCGCATCACCGCCAGATAGACGCTGAACACCAGGTAACCGAGCGCCAGGTTGAGGGTGATCTGGAAAATCAGCCTGGAGCTGAGCAGACCACAGTCAGTCAGCAGCAGGCCGGCAGCCAGGATGAACAGGCTGCCCGGCAGGCGCTGCAGCACGGTAAACAGCAGGGCACGCGGGGTGTGCCACTGGCTGTCCTGGCGAAAACGTCCCAGATCCTTGGTGATCTTCTTCTGCCGCTCCACCAGCGCCGGGCGCTTCCAGATCAGCAGACCGCCCACCAGCAGCAGCGGGAAGGCGAGCAGGGTGATGGGTAGCAAGGTTTCACCCCAGCCGCTCCAGTCCGGTTTCAGCACCCAGTCGGAGGCCTGCTTGTAGGCCTGGGCCGGCCAGCTGATGAACCACTTGCCGTCGATGGGCTTGTTGCTGCTCACCCAGAAGATGTGCTGCTGCAGGGTAAATTCGATGGAGGAGTAGATCCGCGCCAGCTGCTGCTGGGTCAGCTGCAGGCTGATGGCGTTGGTCAGCTGGGCATCCAGCTGGCGGTTGAGCTGGTCGAGCAGGCTGATGCGGGTGTCGAGCAGCTTGGAGAGGCTGGCTTTGTCCTCCTCGCTCACCGGCTCGCTGCTGCTGGCGATCAGGTTGTCCAGATACTGGGTCTTCTGGAACAGCTGGTCGCGCTG
Source organism: Aeromonas sp. S41-2 (assembly GCF_027705845.1). Lineage (NCBI taxonomy): Bacteria > Pseudomonadati > Pseudomonadota > Gammaproteobacteria > Aeromonadales > Aeromonadaceae > Aeromonas > Aeromonas sp. S41-2. The sequence continues at coordinate 40,115 of NZ_JAPDCG010000017.1, forward strand.
CTGGCTCAGCTCGAACTGGGCCAGGTGCAGATCGGCGATCTGCTCTTCCAGGTTCTTCACCAGCGTGGAGGGCGACGACTCCAGCTGCTGGTAGAGCTGGTAGAGAATGCGTGACAGCAGCAGGTTGCCCTTGAGCATCTGCACCTGTTCGTTGAGGTTGCGCTCGGTCTGGGTGCCGCGCTCCAGCCAGCTCTTGGCCTGCAGGTTCTTCTGCACCAGCGAGTTGAGGTTGGTGGTGGCGCTGACCAGTTGCTGGCTGAGCTGATGGTTGAGCTCCTGCTCTTTTTGTACCAGCGGGTTGTCATCCGCGGCGACCAGCTCGCCGGTCTGCTCGGCGGTCTTTTCGGTGTCACCGAGGCGCTTGGCACTGCTCTGCTCTTGCAGCAACTGCAGTTTCTGCTCTTCGCTCGCGAGGCGGGCGCTCTGGTAGTCGCGCTGCTTGACGGCGAGATCCTGCATGCTGGTGCGGTTGTCCAGCTGCTGTTGCAGGTTGGCCAGTTGCAGCTCCTGCAAGGCCAGCTCGGCGCCCAGCTTCATCTTCTCGGCGCCGCTCACCCCGTCACCGGCGTTGAGGCGGGTACGGATCTCCTGGCTGCGCTGATAGGCGCGGCTCATCAGGGCCTGGGCCCGCTCCGGCAGGGTTTGCAGGCTGGTGATCTGGCTGCCGATGGTGCCGAGGGCTTCCTGGGCATCCTGCATGTTGGCCATGACGTCGGGCTGGCGACTCTCCAGCTCGCTCAGGCTCATGCTGGCGTATTCACTCTTGATCTGCTCGGCACTCTTGTTCTGGGTCAGGGCATCGAGCTTGGCGCTGATGTCCCTGAGCTCGGCCGGCAGGGAGCGGATGCGCTCGCTCTGGCTCTTGGCCTTGCTCTTCTCCTTCTCGATGCTGTCGAGCAGGGTGAGGGTGTCGGTCAGGAATTTCTGGTCGGCCTGCTGGCTGACGGTGAGGGTATCAGACTTGCCAAGGGCATCGAGTGCCCGCTGCACACTGGCACGTGAGGGCACATCCTGCGCCATGGCCTGCGGGGCGCAGAGGCTGACGAGTAAGCAGAGCAGCGGCAACAGGGTGGCCGAGGCTCTTTTGAAGCGTGTTGAGAGCATAAAACTTCCGGGTTATTACGCGATATTTGGGAGATTTCCCACTTGGATTAAATCCGCGTGGATTCTAACACCGGGCAAGAATGGGCAGCAGGGGGGCAGATAAAAAAAACGGCGCCCGCAGGCGCCGTTTTCAGCTTGTTCAGTTCCGATTAAAGAACGTGAACAGAAGCGGTGTTGGTGGTGCCGCTCGGTACCAGGGCACCGGAGACCATGACAACCACGTCACCCTTCAGACCCATGCCGCTGGCCAGCGCTGCTTCTTTGCCGATGCGATAGAAATCGTCGGTGGAGGCGATGCTGTCAACCACGTGAGCAACCACACCCTTGGTCAGTACCAGCTGGGCAGCGGTCTTCTTGTTGGTGGTGATGGCCAGGATCCAGGCTTTCGGGAAGTACTTGCGGATGGCCTT
>NZ_JAPDCG010000018.1:0-37731 GCF_027705845.1 Aeromonas sp. S41-2
CTGATGGATCCAACCCCTCCGCTGCTATAGTGCAGTCGGCTTCTGACGTTCAGTGCAGCCGTCTTCTGAAAACGACACAATATAAGTGGTTTCAATATGATTTTCGAGAGGGTATTAAGTGGTTTTAATGGGGTATACCTTTTTAGAACCACCACATGACGATCGAAACACAACCTTTCGATAGCCTTTTGATCTGACAGCACAAACTTTAAGTGTGATCCGTCATCACAAAGTCGCTTTTGAGTTGTATTTGAGTATTTAAGCGACGTTGCTCACCATTCCTGATCTGCTGAATGGGATGCCAAAGGAGGAAATCTACAGAAGCTGGGCTTTGAGGTGAGTCATCTTTTCGACTCACCGAACAAGCCAGCAGCCAAGCGTAGCGCGGCAGTTCTTTACCCCATGGCTTGGTAATCTCCCCGTCTGCTGTTCTCTTACCCGCTATAGGGGATAAATGTTAGATACCGCCTACAGCGTGTAAGTTACATTTACCTCCTATAACAGGTAAATATTGATATACCTGCCATAGCGTGTAAATTGGAAGAAGGCACGCTACCAGGTTGTCGAATCATGAAAGTAACCAGCGCCAAGCAGCTGAGCGCCTGTATCAAGGATGCCAGGCTTTCTCAAAAGCTCTCTCAAGGCAAAGTGGCCGAGAAAGTAGGGATTAGGCAAGACACAGTCTCCAGCTTCGAGCTCAACCCTGAGTCCACCAAGCTGGAGACCCTGTTCAAGATCCTCGCGGCACTCGAGTTGTCAGTGGATATCAAACCCCGCAATGAGTCATCCGAGAGTCCGGCATCGGGCTGGAAGGAGGAGTGGTAATGGCCAATCTGGCTGTCTATATGAACGGCTATCGGGTAGGCACATTCACCAAAACTACCAGCGGCGCCCATCATTTTCAGTACCATGAGTCATGGCTAGCACAACCGGGCAGCCGTCCGATCTCACTCTCCATGCCATTGCGCCATCAGACCTACCGGGGCGATGAAGCCTATAACTTCTTCGACAACCTGCTGCCAGATAATACGGAGGTGAGAAACAGGGTTGTAGCACGCTATCAAGCGGCATCAACCCAGCCCTTCGATCTGCTCAGTTGCATTGGCCAGGATAGCGTAGGGGCATTACAGCTGGTTACCGAAGGGCACGATGTTCCAGATGTCAGGCGAATCGACTACAAGGCACTTTCCGATGACGAGCTCGAGCAGATCCTGACCAGCTACAAATCAGGAATCCCTTTGGGGATGGTCAGGGAGCAAGAGGAGTTCCGGATCTCTATCGCCGGGGCGCAAGAAAAGACTGCACTGCTCTATCTCGATGGCCGTTGGTACTTGCCACTCAATGCAACGCCGACAACCCACATAATCAAACTCCCTATCGGCAAGATTGAAAGCCACTCCTACTCGATAGACCTCTCCCAGAGCGTAGAAAACGAATATCTCTGCACTCTGATTGCCAAGGAGTTTGGTCTACCCGTACCTCACTGCTTCATGATGCAGGTTGGCCAGGTCAAAGCACTGGCTGTGGAACGCTTCGACAGACGTTACGCTGCCGATCGCAGTTGGATCATGCGCCTTCCCCAAGAAGATTTCTGTCAGGTATTGAATGTTCCGTCAGCACGGAAATACGAGAACCATGGAGGACCGGGGATCACTGACATCATGAAAACCTTGCTGGGCTCTGCGACACCAGAACAGGATCGCTACCTATTCATGAAATCTCAGGTCCTGTTCTGGCTGCTGGCGGCCACCGATGGCCATGCAAAAAACTTCTCGGTCTTTATTGAGCCGGAAGGGCGTTTTCGCCTGACCCCTTTTTACGACATCCTATCTGTCTATCCAGTATTTGGCGGCCGAGGCCTCAACCGAAGGGACGCCAAGCTCGCTATGGGCCTAGCAAGCAGCAAGGGAAAGAAGTACGCCATTGAGCAGATATTCCCGCGTCATTTCTTCCAAACGGCGAAAGCTGTGGGATTTGAGCGTTCTGCTATGGAAGAGATCCTGACAGAACTGGCCAACTCCGTTGATGATGTTATTGAGCGCGTTACACAGCAATTGCCAGCAGGCTTCCCCGATACCATCAGCAGCACCATTCTAGAGGGCCTAAAAGCCCGCTCAGCCAGGCTGATAAAGGGCTGGGATTAAAATGGCGGTATGTGGGATGACTGCACGGTTAGCCAAACTACCTATGGGAAACTTGCACGGTTCGAAGAGTAAAGCGGCTTTCCAGGTTCCGGACGGTGCTATAGTCGGTTCAAAATATGTTCAAAACTCACTTAAAAGGCGGCTTTGACTGCGTGTGGTGGCATCGCGTTGATTCATATGGGAAGGCTGCACGATCGAGAATGGACTATGTGGGAACGCTGCACGATGGCAGAAACCCGTGAGCGGCCTCTCAATATGCTGTTTTAGTTACTTTTACCCCAAGTGGCCCCCGAAAAGTCACTAACATATTGAAGATAATAAATTATTTACATTCTGCATCGGCAAGTAAGTCGGTTCGGCAAACAATAAAAAGCCCGGGTTCATCCCGGGCTTTTTATTGCGCATTTTTCATCCACCAACCTAGAGGCGGCGCAGGCACCACATGAAGTAAGCGCCCCCTAACAAGGTGGAGACCAGCCCCACCGGCACCTCCTGCGGGAACAGGATCTGCTGGCCAATCCAGTCCGCCGACACCATCAGCAGGGCGCCGGAGACGGCGGCACCGAGCAGATGCCAGCGTGCCCGCACCAGCCCCATCAGCTTGGCCATGTGCGGCGCCAGCAGACCGACGAAGGAGAGCGGCCCCACCACCAGGGTCGCGCTGGCGGTCAGCACGGCCACCAGCAGCAGGATGGCGAGCTGGGCCGGGTTGAGCCGAATGCCGAGCGCGGCGGCCACCGCCGGCCCCATCGGCAGCAGATCGAGCCAGCGACTGAGCAGCAGGCAGGCTGCCAGCAGCGTCAGCGCCAGCACGACCAGCCCGCCGGCAATCGGCAGGGTGACGTAATAGGTGGAGCCGGACATCCAGGAGAGCAGTTGCTGCACCCGCAGGTCACCGTTGGCCAGCGCGATGGCCTGCAGCGGCTCGAACAGCGCCGTGATGGCGATGCCGGAGAGCAGCAGTCGCTCCGGCTGGAAGCCGTGGCTGCGATTGACCAGCAGCAACAGCAACAGACAACCGAAGGCACCGAGCAGGCCGCCGGCCAGCATCATGGGCAGCGGCAGGGCGGGCAGCAGCAGCGCCGTGGCAATTACCCCCATGAAGGTGCCACCACTCACCCCCAGCAGCTCGGGGCTCGCCATGGGGTTGCTGCTGACCCGTTGCAGCAGGGTGCCCGCCAATGCCAGCAGCACGCCCGCCGCACCGGCCGCCAGGGTGCGCGGCAGCCGCCACTCCAGCTGGGCCTGCCAGCGCAGCCAGCTCGGCCAGTGCCAGCCGTCCATCCCCTGTCCAAACAGCAGGGAGGCGATCACCGCCACTACCAGCCCCATCAGCATCAGGCCGACAAGGCGGGCCGGCGCCGGGTGGCGGGCCAACAGCAGGGAGGCATTCGCCTTCGGCGTGCCCGATTTGATGCCCAGGCGCGGAATCAGCCACAGCAGCAGTGGCGCCCCCAGCAGGGCCGTCATGGCACCGGTCGGGATGAGCACAGAGCCGCTGCGGCTCAGGGATTGCAGCAGCAGATCGGTGGCAGCCAGCAGCAGAGCGCCCAGTACCGGGGCCCACAGCAGCCGCAGGGCCAGTTTTCTTACCCCCAGCAATCGCACCAGGGCGGGCGCCGCCAACCCGATGAAGCCGATCAGCCCCACCACGCTCACCACGCAGGCGGTGACGAACACCGCCAGCCCCAGCCCGGCGAAACGCAGGTGTTGAAGGGAGACCCCCAGGCTGCGGGCGCTGGCATCGTCCAGCTCCAGCACCGCCAGCGGGCGCACCAGCACCGCGGCCAGCACGCCAGCCAGCAGCAGACGGGGCAGCAGGTAGCTCACCCCGCTCCAGCTGTTCTGCACCAGCGAGCCACTGCCCCACACCAGCAAGCCTTTCAGCTCCTCCTGAAAGAACAGCAGGAGCCCCATGCTGATGGCCGCCAGATAGAGGTTGATCACCAGCCCGGCAAAGACGATGACCACCGGATTGAGCTGGCGACGCCAGGCCAGGGCAAACACCAGCCCCATGGCGAGGCTGCCACCGGCCATGGCGATCCACTCTCGCCCCAGCAGCAGCCAGGAGGGAGCAAACAGGGTCACCATCATCAGCGCCAGCTGGGCGCCGGAGGCCACCCCCAGAGTGGTGGGCGAGGCCAGCGGGTTGCGCAGCACCTGCTGCATCAGGGTGCCGGCCAGCCCGAGGGCGGCGCCGGCCAGCAGGCAGATGGCAAGGCGCGGCAGCCAGCTGAAGTGGACCACCGCCTGGCTGGCATCGGTCAGATCTGGCGACAGCAGGATTGCCAGCCAACGCGCCACCGGCAACTGACCGGCCAGCTCCCAACCGGCGAGCACCAGCGTCAGCCCCAGCAGCAGGCTGACAGGCAGTCGCAGCGGCGACGGAAAAATCCGGTTCATAGCAGCCCCTCCCCGCTTTGCCCATCCTGCTGCAGCGCAGTGCTCAACTGCACGGCGAAGCGGCGCGCCGCCAGCACGCCGCCAAAACTCCACACCGCGGGCAGATGCAGCACGGCCGCCGCCCTCACCTGTGGCAGCTGTTGCCACAGACCGGGCTCCTGCAGCCGCTCGCTCACCCCGACCGGGATCGGATCGACCACCACCAGTCGCGCTTGCGGCAGCGCCATCAACTGCTCCAGGCTGGCCACGGCAAAGCCCCAGGCATTGGTTTCCCCCTGCCAGCCATTGCGCAGGCCGAGCCGCTGCATCACCGCCTCGAACAGGCTGTGGCGGCCAAATACTCGCACATGGCGCTCATCGATGAACTGCACCACCAGCAGGGGCGGCAGATCTTCGGGTAATGTGGCCCGCATCTGCGCCAAATCCTGGTCCAGCCTGGCCAGCAGTTGCTCGGCCTCAGTGGCTTTGTCCACCAGCGCGGCTATGGTCAGGGTCGCCTCGTGCAATCGCTGCCACAGATCGGCATCCGGCTCGTAGAGCGCGATGGATTGCACCGGCGCGATGCGAGAGAGGGTCGGCGCCAGCGGGGCCGCCAGCGGAGAAATGAGGATGCGATCGGGTTTGAGCTCGGCCAGCAGCTCGCGGTTGGGCTGGGCGCGCTGGCCGATATCCACCACGGCGGCCGGCAGCAGCGGTTCGCCGACCCAAGCGCGGTAGGAGCCGACATCTCCCACCGCCAGCGGCGTCACCCCGAGCGCTAGCAGGGTTTCGGCTATGGTCCAGTCGACGGTGGCAATACGGGGTACCGACTTCACTGCATCGGCTTGAGGGAGGTCTGCAGCGGCAGGCATCGCTGGCTCGGCCTGCAACATGAGCGGAGCCAAGAGGCAGCAGAACCAGCCAACTTTCTTGAATAAGAGCATCGAGATAACAAGCCTTATCTAAACGATGGCGATGGCGTGGTCATGGGCCGGGTGGCGAATGACCTCCATCGGGATGCCATAGATGGCGTGCAGGGTCTCGCCGGTCATGATCTGCTCGGGTTCGCCGTGGGTCAGCAGGCGGCCGGAGTGCAGCGCCACCAGCCGATCGCAGAAGCGGGAGGCCATGTTGATGTCGTGAATGACGATGATGACCCCGAGCTTGAGCTGACGGCTCAACTGCTTGACCAGCGTGAGCACCTCCACCTGATGGGCCACGTCCAGCGCGGCCAGCGGCTCGTCCAGCAGGATGAAACGGCTCTCCTGGGCCAGCAGCATGGCCAGCCAGACCCGCCCCCGCTCGCCGCCGGAGAGGGTATCCACCAGCCGGTCGGCAAAGCGTTCGGTATGGGTCAGCGTGATGGCCCGTTCGACCTGGCGGTGATCCTCCACCCCCATCCGGCCCAGCAGGCCGCGCCAGGGGTAGCGGCCCATCTCCACCAGCTCCCGCCCGAGCAGGTTTTCGGCGCTCGGCAGATGCTGGGGCAGATAGGCCACCTGACGGGCGAAGTCGCGTGCCCCCCACGCCGGCAGCGGCTTGTCATCGAACCGGATCTCGCCGTCACTGAGCGGCTGCTGGCGTGCCAGCAGCTTGAGCAGGGTGGATTTGCCCGAACCGTTGTGGCCGATGAGGCCATAGACCTTGCCCTGCTCGAAACAGAGATCGGTGGGGTGCAGCAGCGTGCGGTCATTGACCGCGAAGCTGGCTGATTTCATCTCAAACATAAGCGGTTCCTGTTGGCCGGGTTCAAACCGGCACCTCTGCATTCAAGTCACAATCCAGATGGGCGACCGCATCGCGGCTCACCTGCTCGCGCCGCTCGCCGGTCAGCTCGCTGAGCCGGCCCTGGCGCATCTCCAGCAGCCGGTCGGCCTGGGAGAAGTAGAGATCGTCGTGGCTGATGGCGATCACCGTCTTGCCCATCTCCTTCAGGCGCGGCAACAGCAGCTGATAGAAGATGCGGCGGAACTGGGGATCCTGATCCGCAGCCCACTCGTCGAACAGCATCACCTCGCGCTGCTCGGCCAGCGCCAGCAGCAGGGCGACTCGCTTGCGCTGCCCCTGGGAGAGGTCGATATCGGCGATGAAGCCATCTTCGATGGTGAGCTTGCTGCCCATCTGCAGCCGCTCCAGCCACTCGGCCACCAGCTCATCCTTGGGTTCCGGCCCCAGCAGGTGCTGGAACAGGTGATAGTCGGTGAAGATGGCGGAGAAGAGCGCCAGATAGGCGTTGCGATCAGTGACCGGCTCCCCATCCAGCAGGATCCGGCCCGATACCGGTTGATAGAGGCCGGTCAGCAGCATAGCCAGGGTCGACTTGCCGGAGCCGTTGCCACCGATAATGAAGATCTGCTCCCCCTTTTCGATGACCAGATCGATAGGGCCGACGGCAAAGCCGCCCTCCCCCTGATAGTGAAAGCTCACCTGCTCCAACTCGATGCGCTGCCAGGCGCGGGGCGCGGACGGCAGCGGGAAGTCGGCGTCCGGCGCGGCCAGATTGAGCGCCGCTATCTTGTCGAACGCCACCTGGGCGGAGAGCAGGGTCGGCAGGGCACCAATGCCCTGCAGCAAGGGGGTGCGCAAGAACAGCAGGGTCAGCGCGAAGGTGGCGGCCACCTGGGTATCGGCCCAGCCCAGCCCGTTGGCCAGGAAGAAGACCAGACCGATGGCCCCCAGCATCATGATATTCGACCAGTTCACCGCGCTCAGGTGATAGGTGTCGGCACGGATGATCTGCTCCCGATAGTCCTGCGCATTCTGCTGATAAAGCTGGTGGTAGACGAAGTGGGCCCGCTCGCGGTTGAGCGCCAGCTCCTTGCTGCCGGCGATGATGGCCTGATAGTTCTGATAGAGCCGATCCTCGGCCTGACGCATGTGGGAGAGATGGCGATAGACCCGGTTCACCAGCAGCCAGCCCACCACCATGGTGAAGGTGACCCAGAGGGTGGTGACGCCGAGCAGGGCCGGCGACAGCCAGCCGAGGTAGAGGGCCGACCCCAGGGTGAGCACCAGCCCCTGCACCAGCTCCGGCAGGCGCACGAAGGCGATGGTGATCTGGCCGATGTCGCTGGAGAGGGAGGCCAGCAGCGGCCCCTGGCCAATCTGGCGCAGGCGGGCGACATCGGTATCCAGCAACTGCTTGAGCAGGCGGCCACGCAGCCGGTAGACGAAATGATGGCCGAGGGTGGTCAGCGCCAGCTGAGAGCCGAGCGTGATCACCAGCAGCAATAAAATGAGGCCGATCAGCTGACCGAGCACCGGCAGCGGATCGCCGACGGATTCGACGAGAGACTGATTGATAAAGGCAATGACACCAATCCCGCTGACGGCACTGAGCAGGCTGAGCAGGGTAATGGCGATGAAGGGCCAACGATATTGGCGATAAACCAGAGACAAGAGTTCCATAACGGACCGGTATTCCAGAGAAAGCAGAGCAACTGCAGGTGAAAAGAAGGGCGGGAACCCGGTTCCCGCCCGACTTCGATTACCAGCGGTAGTTGATGCTGCCCACTACGCTGCGCGGCTCGCCGTAGTAGCAGTAGTAGTCGCAGCTGGCCACGTAGGTATCACCCAGCAGGTTGTTGACGTTGAGCTGAGCCCGCCAGTTCTTGGCAAAGTCATACCCGATCATCGCATCCCACACGGTATGGGCCGGCACCTCGGCCGAGCCATAGATGGGGGTGTAGTCCGCATTCACGGCACCGATGCCGACGCTGGAGCCGACGTAGCGCACGCCGCTACCCAGTTCCAGACCGGAGACCGGACCCTGCTGCACCTTGTAGTTGCCCCAGAAGGAGGCCTGGTGGCGCGGGATCAGACTGGCACGGCGATCACCCTTGCCGGTGTCGTTGGTCTTGGCATCGGTATAGGTGTAGGCGGCGGTCAGGCGCAGCGCCTCGGTAGCCTGCACGCTCCCTTCCAGCTCGATGCCCTGGGAGGTCACTTCACCGGCCTGGGTCTGCTGGCCGGAACCGGTGGAGACCAGCGAGTTGGTCTGCTCCAGATCGAACAGGGCCAGGTTGATGTAGCCATCAAGGAAGCTTGGCGCGTACTTGACACCGGTCTCGTACAGGGTGCCCTTGAGCGGCTTGTAGGATTGGCTGGTGTTGGGGTCGATACCTGGCAGCACCTCGAACGACTCGGCATAGGCAATATAAGGAGAGAGACCGTTGTCGGCCAAGTACATCAGGCTGCCGGAGAGGGAGAGCTCGTGATCATACTGCTTCTCGTTCTTGCCCTTGGCTTCGCTGATGTTGTGGGTCTCCACGTAGTCGAAGCGACCGCCGCCGGTCAGCAACCAGCGATCGTCCCAGCGGATCTGGTGCTGGGCGTAGAGGCCGCTCTGGCCCTTGGTGCTCTTCTGGTGGGTGGCGGTGGATTCATCAAAACCGGGGAAGCCGCTGTAATCCGGGTTCATGGTATTGATGGAGCCCATGCCGTAGTTGTCGGCTTCCTGGCCTTCATTGACATGGCGCTGCAGATCCACCCCCAGCAGCAGGGTCTGCTCGGTGCTGTCGGTGTTCCAGTAACCCACCATCTGGTTGTCCATGGTGGCGCTCTTGGTGGTGCCATCGCGATAGACCAGGCCACGGAAGGCGGTAGTGCCTTCATAGGTCGGGAAGATATAGGTCTGGCGCAGCAGCAGATCGTTGTAGTTGAAGCGGACGTTCTGCTTGAACTCCCAGGTCTGGTTGAGCTGGTGGGCCAGCTCGTAACCGGTGGAGATCTGGGTGTTGCGGTTGCGATCGTAATCCGGCTGGCTCAGGTTGGTACTGGGATCGATCTGGCCACCGCTGGTATTGAGGGTGCCGTAAACCGGGAAGAAGCCGTTGGTCGGCACCCCTTCGTCGTGCAGGAAGCTGGCCAGCAGAGTCAGGCTGGTACGATCCGAGAGATCGAAGGTCACGCTCGGCGCCAGATAGACGCGATCGTTGTAGGTGCCATCCAGCACGCCGTCACGCTCCTTATAAAGAGCAACCATGCGGTAGCGGCTGTTGTCGGTCAGCGCATCGGAGACATCCACCCCGATCTGGCGGTGATCCCGGCTGCCCAGCTGCAGATCCAGCAGCCCCTGCGGGGTGGCGGTCGGCCGCTTGCTGATGGCATTGATCACGCCGCCGGGAGGCGCCTCGCCGTAGAGGATCGAGGCCGGCCCTTTCAGGACTTCCACGCTCTCCAGGCCGAACGGCTCTGGCGTCCAGACATAGTAACCGGTGCCGAACAGGCGGTTGCCGTCCAGATAGGAGGCGGCATCGAAGCCACGCACCTTGAACCAGTCGGTATTGTTGTCGGAGCCATAGAGGCCGCTGAGCACGCCGGAGCGGTAGCGCAGGGATTCGTCAAGCTGCTGCACGGCGTGCTGATCCAGGTCCTCGCGGTTGACCACGGAGACGGCGCGAGGCGTCTCGGCCATCGGCACTTCCACCTTCATGGCGGTGCCGGTGACCACCATGGTCTCGCTGGCCTTGGGCAGTTCTTTCGGTTGTTCGGCCGCCAGCACGGGCAGGCTGGCCAACAGGCAGGAGAGCGGCAACAGTTGCTGTGCGCCTCTCTTTCGCATTGCTGCGATGGGGGTGTCTTTTTGCGCAATCATAGTAAGTGTCTCAAATATCAATGAGTTGTTTCTGATTTCTTATTATTGGTGCCCGGTCATGCCGGTAGCCCGGTTCCTCAGGCGAATAAAGCAGCGACATGCTACTACAGGAGCCATGATCGAATCGATTCAATAATTGCTAATCATTTGCATCTGCATTGTTACTTAACGTATCAAGGCGTCGATTGAGCAGCATATGAAGAGGGGGAGCCGATCTTTTTCTGCCAATCGGCAAGAAGGCGTCAACGGAGCGTCGGGGATCCCCATTGAGGGGCAAAAAGCACCGAGGATCCATTATCCCCAAGCTTTATCCATATTTATCCACACCCTTTGGCGGTAGAATCCGGCTTTCCCTCGCTTCGTCAGAAATCAGGATCCATTCCATGGCCAAACTCAATCTCGTCGTCGGTTCCATGCTGGGAGCCGCCGAATATGTCGCAGACCACGTCGCCAGCCTGCTGGAACAGGCAGGCCATCAGGCCGAGATCCACAATCCGGCTAGCCTGGCCGAGGTGCTCGCCGAGCCCGAAGCCATACTGCTGGTGGTCACCTCGACCCACGGCGCCGGCGATGTGCCGGACAACCTGCAGCCCTTCGCCAAGGATCTTGCCGAGCAGCATCCGGATCTTAAAACATTGAAATATGGCGTGATCGCGCTGGGTGACAGCAGTTATGACACCTTTTGCCAGGGCGGCAAGACGCTGGATCGACTGCTGGCCGAGTGCGGCGCCAGCCGGATTGGAGATCGTCTGGACATCGATGTGACCCAGCACGAGATCCCGGAAGATGCCGCTGAAGGCTGGATCCGGGACTGGTTGGCACTGATCGCCTGAACGGGAGCGGGAGATCCGGTAAAAAAGGCCTTGATCTCCCCGCTTATCCCCAGATCGCTATCCACCAGGTTATTAACAGATGGATCCGGATAAGTTGTTCTACGCCGTTACCCACAACGCCGTCGAGAAATGTGTATAACTATGGTGTAAAACTCTGTAAAACCTATAGTTATCCATGTATGAGATCCAGAGCGGCAAGCCTCTGTGTATAAAAACCCTTGTTATCCCCCAGTTCACGGGGCCAGGATCCAAGCTTTTCCACAACCTGGGATCGTCTTTAACACGATGATCTTTATGATCAAAAAGTGCTTATCAACAGAAGTGGCGGATCCTAATAAAAGATCCAATAAAAGATCGATCTAAAGATCCTTAAGATCTATTTAGTGGATCCTCCCTCCATACTGAACGCTAAGTAGACGTTCCCCTCAGGGCGTGAAACAGATAGAATGTTCCGCCCTTCAGCCCAGGCAAATAAAGATCTTCAGGCGTGCAGATCAAGGTGATCCCCAATGCAATACCATGAACAATTTGATGTGATCGTCGTTGGCGGCGGTCATGCAGGAACCGAAGCAGCAACAGCGGCAGCCCGGATGGGGCTGAATACCCTGTTACTGACCCACAATATCGATACGCTGGGACACATGTCCTGTAATCCGGCGATCGGCGGGATCGGCAAGGGACACCTGGTCAAGGAAGTAGATGCCCTCGGCGGGATCATGGCGCGCGCCATCGATCTTGGCGGGATCCAGTTCCGCACCCTCAACTCCTCCAAAGGACCGGCAGTGCGCGCCACCCGTGCCCAGGCGGATCGCCTGCTGTACAAGGCCGTCGTACGCCAGATGCTGGAGAACTACCCCAACCTGAAGATCTTCCAGCAGGCCTGTGACGATCTGATCATGGACGGGGATCGAGTTGCAGGCGTAGTGACCCAGAGCGGGATCCGCATCAGTGGCAAGACGGTAGTACTGACCGTCGGCACCTTCCTGAACGGCCTAATCCACATCGGGATGGAGAACTACAAGGGCGGCCGCGCCGGGGATCCTCCCTCGATCGCCCTCGCCCAGCGCCTGCGTGAACTGCCATTGCGCATCGATCGCCTCAAGACCGGCACTCCGCCGCGCATCGATGCCCGCAGCGTCGATTTATCGGTGATGCAGGCCCAATACGGCGACGATCCGCGCCCGGTCTTCTCCTTCATCGGCGACGCCAGCCAGCACCCGCGTCAGGTGCCCTGCTACGTTACCCATACCAACGAGCGCACCCACGAGGTGATCCGCAACAACCTGGATCGCAGCCCCATGTACGCCGGGGTGATCGAGGGGATTGGGCCGCGTTACTGCCCGTCGATCGAGGACAAGATCACCCGTTTTGCCGACAAGACGGCGCACCAGATCTTCGTCGAGCCGGAAGGCCTGACTACCCACGAACTCTACCCGAACGGGATCTCCACCAGCCTGCCGTTCGACGTGCAGGTGCAGATCGTCCGTTCCGTGCGCGGCTTCGAGAATGCCCACATCACCCGTCCCGGCTACGCCATCGAATATGACTTCTTCGATCCGCGGGATCTCAAGGCCAACATGGAGAGCAAGTGCATTCCAAACCTGTTCTTCGCCGGCCAGATCAACGGCACCACCGGTTATGAAGAGGCGGCCGCCCAGGGTCTGCTGGCCGGTTTGAACGCCGGTCTGCGGGCGCAGGAGAAAGATGCCTGGCATCCGCGTCGGGATCAGGCCTACATCGGCGTGATGATGGACGATCTCTCCACCCTGGGGACTCGCGAGCCTTACCGCATGTTCACCAGCCGCGCTGAATATCGCCTGCTGCTGCGCGAAGACAACGCCGACCTGCGTCTGACCGGCATCGGTCGCGAACTGGGTCTGGTGGACGACGAGCGCTGGGGCAAGTTCAACGCCAAGATGGAGCTGGTGGAGCAGGAGCGTCAGCGCATGCGCTCGACCTGGATCCACCCGCAGCATCCGTCGCTGGAGGCGGTCAATGCTCTGGTCAACACCCCGTTGACCCGCGAGCAGAGCCTGGAAGAGCTGCTGCGTCGCCCCGAGGTGACCTATGATGCCCTGATGGCCATCGAGGGGGTCGGTCCGGCCCTGCCCGATACGGCCGCCGCCGATCAGGTGGAGATCCAGATCAAGTACGCCGGCTACATCGAACGCCAGCACGACGAAGTGGAGAAGCAGCTGCGCAACGAGAACACCCTGTTGCCGCTGGACATGAACTACCGCGACGTCAACGGCCTCTCCAACGAGGTGATCGCCAAGCTCAACGATGCCAAGCCGCAGACCATAGGTCAGGCGTCCCGCATCTCTGGCATCACCCCGGCGGCCATCTCCATCCTGCTGGTTCATCTGAAAAAACACGGCCTGCTGCGTAAAACCGCCTGAGGATCCTACCGTTGCAAAACATGCTGGAAAGATTGAACGGCCTGCTCATGCAGGCCGGAATTGTTATCACCGATACCCAAAAGACCCAGTTGGTTCAGCTTGTCGAGTTGCTGCACAAGTGGAACAAGGCTTACAATCTCACCTCGGTACGAGATCCGGACGCCATGCTGGTCAAGCATATCCTCGACAGCCTGGTGGTGAGCCAGCACCTGCACGGTGAGCGCTTCATCGATGTGGGCACCGGCCCGGGCCTGCCCGGCCTGCCGCTGGCGATCATCAACCCGGACAAGCAATTCGTGCTGCTGGACAGCCTGGGCAAGCGGATCAACTTCATCCGCCAGGTGATCCTGGAGCTGGGCTTGACCAACGTGACGCCGGTCAAATCCAGGGTCGAGGAGTATCAGCCCGAGATCGGATTTGACGGCGTGCTGAGCCGGGCATTCGCCTCGCTGGAAGACATGCTGAACTGGTGTCACCATCTGCCGTCGGCCCAGGGCAGCTTCCTGGCGCTCAAGGGACAATTCCCCGAGCAGGAGCTGGCCCAGTTGCCCGCCAACATCCATCTGGTCGCCTCCCATCAACTGGTGGTACCGGAGCTGGAAGGCGAACGTCATCTGCTGGAATTCAAACATATCCAGCCCGAATAGGGTCGCAGTTTCATTTAGGGGACAGTGTGGGAAAAGTCATCGCCATAGCCAACCAGAAGGGTGGAGTGGGTAAAACCACCACCTGTGTGAACTTGGCCGCCTCCATGGCCGCTACCCGCCGCAAGGTGCTGGTGATCGATCTGGATCCGCAGGGCAATGCCACCATGGGCAGCGGTGTCGACAAGTACGACGTCGAGCGCACCGCCTATGAGCTGCTGATCGAGGACGCCCCCATCGGCGAGGTGATCATCCCCGAAACCTCCGGGGGCTATCACCTGATCGCCGCCAACGCCGACGTGACCGCAGCCGAAATCCGGCTGATGGAATTCTTCGCCCGCGAGATCCGCCTGCGCAATGCGCTGGCCTCGGTACGGGACAAATACGACTACGTCTTCATCGACTGCCCGCCTTCTCTCAACATGCTGACCGTCAACGCCATGGCCGCCGCCGACTCCGTGCTGGTGCCCATGCAGTGCGAATACTATGCGCTGGAAGGGCTCACCGCCCTGGTCGACACCATCAGCAAGCTGGCAGCCGTGGTCAACCCGGAGCTGAAGATCGAGGGGGTGCTGCGCACCATGTTCGATCACCGCAACCGGCTGGCCAATGATGTGTCCGATCAGCTTAAACAGCACTTCGGGGACAAGGTCTATCGCACCATCATTCCCCGCAACGTAAGACTGGCTGAGGCGCCGAGCTTCGGTGCGCCGGCCATGCACTATGACAAATCATCGGTGGGCGCCAAGGCCTATCTGGCTCTGGCTGGCGAGATCCTGCGCCGTCAGGAGCAGGAACGTCAGGTGACCATCGCAGACCGAGAGAGCATATGACGCCGAAAAAACGTGGGCTGGGCAAGGGGCTGGACGCTCTGCTCAGCACCAGCACGGCCGCGCGCCAGAAACAGGTGATGAGCGACCAGCGCACCGAGCAGGCCATGGCACCGACCAACCAGGGCGAGCTGCGCAAGCTGCCGGTGGAGTGGCTGCAATCCGGCAAGTACCAGCCGCGCAAGGATATGTCGCAGGATGCGCTGGAAGATCTGGCCAACTCCATCCGTGCCCAGGGGGTGATCCAGCCCATCGTGGTGCGTCCGCTCGGCGAGCACGCCTTCGAAATCATCGCCGGTGAGCGGCGCTGGCGCGCCTCCCAGCTGGCCCGCCTCGAGGTGGTGCCCTGCCTGGTCAAGGACGTGCCTGACGAGGCGGCTGTCGCCATCGCGCTGATTGAGAACATCCAGCGCGAGGATCTCAATGCCATCGAAGAGGCGGTCGCCCTGCAGCGGCTGCTGACCGAATTCGAACTGACCCACCAGCAGGTGGCCGAGGCGGTGGGCAAGTCCCGCACCACGGTCACCAACCTGCTGCGCCTCAATCAGCTCAACGACGACGTGAAGCGTTTCGTCGAGCACGGCGACCTCGACATGGGTCATGCCCGTGCCCTGCTGGCCCTGAGCGGCCAGGCCCAGTCCGAACTGGCGAAACTGGTGGCCCAGAAGGGGCTGACTGTGCGAGATACCGAGAAGCTGGTGCAAAAAGCGCTGGAACCGGCAAAAGCCAAGGTTGAGCCCGTCCGTGATCCCCAGTTTGGTTATCTCGAGCGCCAGATTTCAGAAAAAATTGGCAATCAGGTACAACTTCAGCCGGGAAAACAGGATAGCGGTAAGTTAGTAATAAGTTACGAGAACTTGGCGGATTTGGACCGGGTATTGGGCTATTTTGGCCTGTCAGAAACGTGATTTTTACGCTTTTTGTAGTAATAAAACATCCATTCCTTTTGATATGAACATAACCTTAATTCTGTGCGGAAAGCCGCAAAAATTAAGGATTTTTGCCATGTTGCAATAGCTGTCTTCAAGGGTATAATTTGACCGGCTTTTTGGGCTGTAAACGCGGGGTCTTCGGATCCCGATTTTTTACAGTTCTGTAATGTTCAGGGGTAGGTTGGTGAAGCAGAAAATAGCCTTGGAAGGTTTAACGCTGGCCTTGGCTATGCTCGTTTGTCAGCTCGTCCTGATCCTGGCGATCAGTACCGTCTGGTTTTACCAGACCGGTGCGTTTGCCGGACGCTCCTCCCTCTTCGGGGGGGGCATGTACTGGGTTCCTCAAGCCCTGTTCACGCTCTGGGTTCTGCGCCGCAAGGTGACGAAGGAGAGTGTGGGCCTGGTTCTGCGGGACTTTTATGGTGGGGCAGGGATTAAGCTCATTACTACAACAGGACTTTTCGCCCTGATGTTTGGCGCCGGGATCGAGGTCGATACCGTCTCGTTCTTCGCCACTTATATCCTCGCCCTCGTTGTACAGTGGATAGTCTCATTCACGCTTAACAACCACTATTAGGAAAACTCATGTCTGCAACCGGAGAAGTCCTGACTCCTCAGGGATATATCTCCCACCATCTGACCCATCTGCAAGTCGGGTCTGGGTTCTGGACGGTGAATATCGATTCCATGATATTTTCCGTCTTGCTAGGCGCTCTGTTTATCTGGTCGTTCCGCCGTGTCGCCGTCAAGGCTACCAGCGGTGTGCCCGGCAAACTGCAGTGCTTTGTGGAGATGCTGGTCGAGTTTGTGAGTGGTAACGTCAAGGACATCTTTCACGGTCGTAACAAGGTCATCGCACCTTTGGGCCTGACAGTGTTCGTGTGGATCTTCCTGATGAACCTGATGGATCTGATCCCCGTTGACTTTATCCCCCACGCTGCACAGTTGATGGGTGTTCCCTATCTGCGTGTGGTTCCCTCTGCTGACGTTAACATCACCATGTCCATGGCTTTGGGCGTGTTCTTCTTGATCCTGTACTACAGCATCAAGGTCAAGGGTATCGGCGGGTTCGTGAAGGAGCTGACGCTTCAGCCTTTCAACCACCCGGCGGCCATCCCGGTTAACCTCATCCTGGAAACTGTTACGCTGATTTCCAAACCTGTTTCTCTGGGTCTTCGACTGTTCGGCAACATGTATGCTGGCGAACTGATCTTTATCCTGATTGCGGGTTTGCTACCCTGGTGGTCACAGTGGATCCTGTCCGTGCCTTGGGCAATTTTCCACATCCTGATCATCACTTTGCAGGCGTTTATCTTCATGGTGCTGACCATCGTCTATCTGTCGATGGCACAAGAAGACCATGGTTGATGCAACTCAAATAATCCTTTTTATACAATCAATTACATCTAAATAAATGGAGATCCTCATGGAAAACTTGAACATGGACCTGCTGTACATCGCTGCTGCAATGATGATGGGTCTGGCGGCTATCGGCGCGTCCATCGGTATCGGTATCCTGGGTGGCAAGTTCCTGGAAGGCGCTGCTCGTCAACCTGACCTGATCCCTGTTCTGCGTACCCAGTTCTTCATCGTGATGGGTCTGGTGGATGCGATCCCGATGATCGCCGTTGGTCTGGGTCTGTACGTGATGTTTGCGGTTGCTGGCTAAGTCTCAACGACTCCCGGACATAACCCATTAACTAACTAAGAGGACATAGGCTGTGAATATCAACGCCACCCTCCTCGGCCAAGCAATTGCTTTTTTCATCTTCGTAGTGTTTTGCATGAAGTACGTATGGCCGCCGCTGATGGCAGCCATCGAAGCCCGTCAGAAAGCCATTGCTGACGGTCTCTCTTCCGCGGAGCGTGCCAAGAAAGATCTGGATTTGGCCAAGGCCAACGCCACCGATCAGCTGAAAGAAGCCAAGCTCCAGGCTGCAGAAATCATTGAACAGGCTAACAAACGTAAAGCCCAGATCATTGATGAGGCTGCTGCCGGTGCCCACTCTGAGCGGGAAAAAATCCTGGCTCAGGGCCGTGCCGAGATCGAAGCTGAACGTCATCGTGCCAAAGAAGAACTGCGTAAGCAGGTTGCTGCTCTTGCCATTGCTGGTGCAGAGAAGATCCTGGCGCGTCAAATCGACCAGGCTGCCAACAGCGACATCGTCGACAAACTGGTAGCAGAACTGTAACGGGAACGGGGCTATGTCTGAACTGACTACAATCGCTCGCCCCTACGCCAAGGCTGCTTTCGAGTTTGCCGTTGAGCACAAGGCGGTTGACCAGTGGCTGGGGATGCTCGGCTTCGCTGCACAAGTAGCGGAGAACGAGACCATCCACAACCTGGTAAACGGCTCTGTGGCTGCTGAAGAACTGGCAAGTATCTTTGTCGGTATCTGCGGTGAGCAACTCGACGAGCATGGTCAGAACCTGATCCGGGTGATGGCTGAGAATGGTCGCTTGGGTGTGCTGCCGGCGGTCGTTGCTGAATTCGTCGCGTTCAAGGCTGAACTGGATAAAGAAGTTCAGGCTGACGTGATTTCGGCGATCGAACTGACCGACCAGCAGAAAGCCAATATTCAGGCTTCTCTGGAACAACGTCTCGCGCGCAAAGTGAAGCTGAATTGCAGCATGGATGCGTCCTTGATGGCCGGGGTGCTCATCAAGGCCGGTGATCTGGTTATCGACGGTACAGTCCGCGGTAAGCTGGATCGCATGGCTGACGCGCTGCAATCTTGATTGGGGTATTAGAGCATGCAACTGAATTCCACTGAAATCGCCGAGCTGATCAAGCAGCGCATTGCGCAGTTTGATATCAAGAGCGAAGCGCGTAACGAAGGTACCATCGTCTCTGTGAGCGACGGTATCATTCGTATTCACGGCCTGGCCGATGCCATGCAAGGTGAGATGATCGAGCTGCCGGGCAACCGCTACGCTCTGGCATTGAACCTGGAGCGTGACTCCGTCGGTGCGGTGATCATGGGTTCCTATGACGGTCTGTCAGAAGGAATGAAAGTAAAAGGGACTGGCCGCATTCTGGAAGTGCCGGTCGGTCGTGGTCTGTTGGGCCGGGTGTTGAACACTCTGGGTCAGCCGATCGACGGTAAAGGTCCAATCGACAACGATGGCTTCTCGCCGATCGAAGTGATTGCACCGGGCGTTATCGAGCGTAAGTCTGTTGACCAGCCGGTCCAGACCGGTCTGAAAGCCATCGATGCCATGATCCCTATCGGTCGTGGCCAGCGTGAGCTGATCATCGGTGACCGTCAGGTTGGTAAGACCGCCATCGCGATCGACACCATCATCAACCAGAAAGACTCCGGCATTAAGTGTGTCTACGTTGCGATCGGCCAGAAGGCCTCCACCATCGCCAACGTGGTGCGCAAGCTGGAAGAGCACGGCGCCCTGGCCAACACCATCGTGGTGGTTGCCTCTGCTTCCGAAGCTGCCGCTCTGCAGTACCTGGCTCCGTATGCCGGCTGCTCCATGGGCGAGTACTTCCGTGACCGCGGTGAAGACGCGCTGATCATCTATGATGACCTGTCCAAGCAGGCCGTAGCTTATCGCCAGATCTCCCTGCTGCTGCGCCGTCCGCCAGGACGTGAAGCTTACCCGGGTGACGTTTTCTATCTGCACTCCCGTCTGCTGGAGCGTGCTGCTCGCGTCAACGCCGAGTACGTAGAGAAGTTCACCAATGGTGCCGTGAAAGGCCAGACCGGTTCCCTGACCGCGCTGCCGATCATCGAAACCCAGGCGGGTGACGTATCTGCATTCGTACCGACCAACGTGATCTCCATCACCGATGGTCAGATCTTCCTGACCTCACAGCTGTTCAACTCCGGTATTCGTCCGGCGGTTGACCCGGGTATCTCCGTATCCCGTGTGGGCGGTGCTGCTCAGACCAAGATCGTCAAGAAGCTGTCCGGTGGTATCCGTACCGCGCTGGCCCAGTATCGCGAACTGGCGGCATTCGCCCAGTTCTCCTCCGATCTGGACGACGCAACCCGCAAGCAGCTGGACCACGGTCAGAAAGTGACCGAGCTGATGAAGCAGAAACAGTACTCTCCGCTGAGCGTGGCTCACCAGTCTCTGGTGCTGTTCGCCGCGGAAAAAGGCTATCTCTCCGATGTCGAGCTGAACAAGATCGTCGACTTCGAAGCCGCTCTGCTCTCTTACGCCAATACCCAGCATGCTGAGCTGATGGCTGAAATCAATGCCAAGGCCGACTACAACGACGCGATCGTTGGCAAGCTGACTGCGTTGCTGGATGACTTCAAGGCAACCCAGACCTGGTAAGCGTGTGTGGCAGCGCGAGCTGCCACCTGATGGAGAGTAAGAGATGGCCGGCGCAAAAGAGATACGTAACAAGATCGGGAGTGTGAAAAACACTCAGAAGATCACCGGCGCTATGGAAATGGTGGCAGCAAGCAAGATGCGCCGTGCGCAAGATCGCATGTCTGCCAGCCGTCCGTACGCTGAAACCATGCGCAAGGTGATCGGCCATATCGCTCAGGGGAACTTGGAATACAAGCACCCCTACCTCATCGAACGTGAGGTCAAGCGAGTGGGTTACATCGTCGTCTCCACCGACCGTGGCCTGTGTGGCGGTTTGAACATCAACCTGTTCAAGGCTGCCCTCAATGATATGAAGCAATGGAGCGCGAAAGGAGCCAAGGTTGACCTGGCTCTGATCGGAAACAAGGCCTCCAACTTCTTTGAACGGCACGGCGCCAAGGTGAAAGCTCATGTCGCAGGACTGGGCGATAACCCGAGCGTCAATGACCTGATTGGTTCAGTCAAGGTCATGCTGAAGGCTTACGACAACGGTGAGATTGACAGGCTGTACCTGGTGTACAACAAGTTCGTCAACACCATGGTTCAGCAACCACGAGTCGATCAACTGCTGCCTTTGCCCGTAACTGAAGACAGCAAGCTCGCCAAGAAACACCACTGGGATTACCTCTATGAGCCGGATCCCAAGCAACTGCTGGATACCCTGCTGATTCGCTACGTCGAATCCCAGGTCTACCAGGGGGTAGTGGAAAACTTGGCAAGTGAACAGGCAGCCCGAATGGTTGCCATGCAAGCCGCGACTGACAACGCCGGTAACCTGATTAACGATCTGCAACTGGTATACAACAAGGCCCGTCAGGCCAGTATTACCCAGGAACTGACAGAGATCGTATCCGGTGCTGCTGCGGTGTAAGGCAAGGGTTATCAAAGGTTTAGAGGATTTGACATGAGTAACGGTTTCATCGTCCAAATCATCGGCGCTGTGGTGGACATCGAGTTCCCGCAAGATGCCGTGCCCCAGGTGTACGATGCACTGAAGGTTGTCAGCGAAGGTCAAGGCCAGGGTCTGGTGCTGGAAGTTCAGCAACAGATCGGTGGCGGCGTCGTTCGTTGCATCACCATGGGCTCCTCCGACGGTCTGCGTCGTGGGTTGGAAGTAGTGAATAGCGGTAAATCCATCCAGGTGCCGGTCGGTGTATCGACTCTGGGTCGGATCATGAACGTACTGGGCGATCCGATCGACGAAAAAGGTCCGATCGGTGAAGAAGAGCGTTGGTCCATCCACCGCGCGGCTCCCAGCTACGAAGATCAGTCCAACAGCAACGACCTGCTGGAGACCGGCATCAAGGTTATCGACCTGGTATGCCCGTTCGCCAAGGGTGGTAAGGTTGGTCTGTTCGGTGGTGCCGGTGTAGGCAAGACCGTCAACATGATGGAGCTGATCCGTAACATCGCGATCGAACACAGCGGTTACTCCGTGTTCGCCGGTGTAGGTGAGCGTACCCGTGAGGGTAACGACTTCTACCACGAGATGATGGAGTCCAACGTACTGGACAAAGTATCTCTGGTTTACGGTCAGATGAACGAGCCGCCCGGAAACCGTCTGCGCGTGGCGCTGACCGGTCTGACCATGGCCGAGAAGTTCCGTGACGAAGGTCGTGACGTGCTGTTCTTCGTGGACAACATCTACCGTTACACCTTGGCCGGTACCGAAGTATCCGCACTGCTGGGCCGTATGCCTTCCGCAGTAGGTTACCAGCCGACCCTGGCCGAGGAGATGGGCGTTCTGCAGGAACGTATCACCTCCACCAAGACTGGTTCCATCACCTCCGTACAGGCCGTTTACGTGCCTGCGGATGACTTGACCGACCCGTCTCCGGCGACCACCTTCGCCCACCTGGATGCGACCGTCGTACTGTCCCGTCAGATCGCGGCACTGGGTATCTACCCGGCCGTTGACCCGCTGGACTCCACCTCCCGTCAGCTGGATCCGCTGGTGGTAGGCAAGGAGCACTACGAGACTGCTCGTGGCGTTCAGACCGTGCTGCAGCGCTACAAAGAGCTGAAGGACATCATCGCCATCCTGGGTATGGATGAACTGTCAGAAGAAGACAAACTGACCGTAGCCCGTGCCCGTAAGATCGAGCGTTTCCTGTCCCAGCCGTTCTTCGTGGCAGAAGTGTTTACCGGTTCCCCGGGCAAATACGTGCCGCTGAAAGAGACCATCCGTGGTTTCCAGGGCATCCTGAAAGGCGAGTACGACGATCTGCCGGAGCAGGCGTTTTACATGGTTGGCAGCATCGACGAAGTTGTCGAGAAAGCCAAGAAACTGTAAGCCTCGATAGGAGGGCCCATGGCAGAGATGATCTCCTTTCACCTGGACGTGGTGAGCGCTGAAGGAAAACTGTTTTCCGGTCGCGTGCAGTCCGCTCAGGTATCAGGCTCCGAAGGTGAGCTGGGTCTCCGCCACGGTCATGCTCCGTTGCTGACTGCCATCAAGCCGGGCCTGGTCCGCTTGGTGAAGCAGAATGGAACTGAAGAGGTGCTGTACATCTCCGGCGGCATGCTGGAAGTACAACCCGAAGCCGTGACCGTGCTGGCGGACACCGCGATTCGTGCCGACGATTTGGATGAGGCGAAAGCCCAGGAAGCCAAACGCGCGGCGGAAGAGCGGATCCACAGCTCCCATGGTGATATCGACTACGCCCAGGCCGCCACCGAGCTGGCCAAGGCGATGGCTCAACTGCGGGTCATCGATATCGTCAAAAAGAATTACCGTTAATAACGGTGAGGTAAAAAGCGACCTGCGGGTCGCTTTTTTTTTACTCGTTGGATAGACTCCGCCGAGTATTTCTTCATGTTCCAAAGGTCGAATTATGTCTCTCAACGTCGTGATCCTGGCTGCGGGTAAAGGTACCCGTATGCGCTCCTCCCTGCCCAAGGTGCTGCACCCGGTCGCCAACAAGCCGATGGTTTCCCATGTGATCGAGACTGCCCGCAAGGTCGGTGCCGAGCAGTTGCATCTGGTGTATGGCCACGGTGCCGAACTGCTGAAGGAGCGGATCCAGGCATCCGATCTGAACTGGGTGCTGCAGGCCCAGCAACTGGGTACCGGCCACGCCGTCGCCCAGGCCATCCCGTTCTGGCAGGACGAAGACGACGTGCTGGTGCTGTACGGCGACACCCCGCTGATCCAGCCGGAAACTCTGCAGCGGCTGCTGGCCGCCAAGGCCGCCGACGGCATGGCGCTGCTGACCGTGGTGCTGGACAACCCGACCGGCTATGGCCGCATCGTGCGCAGCAACGGCCAGGTGGTCGGCATCGTCGAGCAGAAGGATGCCAATGCCGAGCAGCTGGCCATCCGCGAAGTGAACACTGGCGTGCTGGTGGCCAACGGTGGCCAGTTGCGTCAATGGTTGTCACGTCTGGACAACAAGAATGCCCAGGGCGAGTTCTATCTGACCGACGTGATCGCCATGGCACACGGGGATAATTGCCCGATTGCTGCCGTGCATCCGGATCATGCCATGGAAGTGGAAGGGGCCAACAATCGGGTTCAGCTGGCTCAGTTGGAGCGCAGTTATCAGCAGATGCAGGCCGAGCGGCTGATGATCGCTGGCGCCACCCTGATCGACCCGGCCCGCTTCGATCTGCGCGGCACCCTGGAAATCGGGGAAGAGGTGGTAATCGACGTCAACGTCATCATCGAAGGCAAGGTAGTGCTGGGCAACCACGTCCGCATCGGGGCCGGCAGCGTGCTGAAGGATTGCGTGATCGGCGACCACACCGAGGTGAAGCCCTACTCCGTCATCGAGGGGGCGCAGATCGCCGATCAGTGCTCGGTCGGTCCCTTTACCCGACTGCGCCCGGGCGCCGTGCTGGAGCAGGACGCCCACGTCGGCAACTTCGTCGAGATGAAGAAGGCCCGACTGGGGGTTGGCTCCAAGTGCGGTCACCTGACCTATCTGGGAGATGCCGAGGTGGGTGCCAAGGTGAACATCGGGGCCGGCACCATCACCTGCAACTACGACGGGGTGAACAAGTTCCAGACCATCATCGAGGACGATGTGTTCGTCGGCTCCGATACCCAGCTGGTGGCGCCGGTGCGCATCGGCAAGGGGGCGACCCTGGGGGCCGGCTCCACCATCACCAAGGACGTGGCCGAGAACGAGCTGGTGATCACCCGGGTACCCCAGCGTCACATCCAGAACTGGGCTCGCCCGGTCAAGAAGAAGTGATGCCCGATCAATGAAATGCAAACCGGCGCCTGATGGCGCCGGTTTTGTTTTCAGTTCTCCTGCCCGCTGGCGGGAGGCGTCGGGGCATTCCCCATCACCCGATACCAGTCCAGCTTGCGGGTCAGCACCATGACCAGCGCCAGGATGGCGAACAGCAGCAGGGCGCCAAGCAGCAGGGCTATCTCCTCGGCCTGCAGCAAGCCGAACAGGATGGCGTAGACCAGCCCGAGCAGGGCCGCGAAGCCGAGCCCCTGTCTGGGGCCGCCCAGCACATGGCTGAGGTAGAAGCCGTTGAGGGCCACGCTGGCCAGGGCGGCAATCAGATAGGCCCAGGCAAAGCCGAGGTGTTCGGTCAGGGCCAGCAGCACCAGATAGAAGATGGCCAACCCCATGCCCACCAGGGCGTACTGGATCGGGTGCACCCGCAGCCCCTTGAGCAGCTCGAACATGAAGAAGCTGAGGAAGGTGAGGCCGATAAACAGCAGCGCATACTTGGCGGCTCGCTCGTTCTGCTGGTAGTGATCCACCGGCTGCACCAGGCTGACGCTGAAGGCAGGCAGATCGCCGCTGGCACCCTTGATCATCCGGTTGAAACGGCTCTCCATGTCGGTAGCGAACCAGCTGCTCTGCCAGCTGGCCTCGAAACCACTGCTGGTGAGGGTGCGGCTGCCCGGCAGAAAGTCACCGATGAAGTTGGGGTGGGGCCAGTTGCTGGCGAGGTTGAGCCTGCTGTCCTGGCCGATCGGCACCACTTCCAGCTGGTTCATCCCCTGCAGATCCAGCTCGATGTGAAAGGCGCCGTCTGCTCCCGGCAGGGTGGCAAGCGGTGCATGGATGCCGGCCAGCCCGTCACCCAGCAGGGCGCCGGGAGCAAACGGGATGCGTTGTTCCCCCAGTTGCAGCTCAGGCACCCGGTTGATGCCGCGGGCATCGGACAGCACCAGGCTCAGATAGGGTTTGCCTGCCACCAGGGCGGGATCGGCGCCATCGACGGTCAGATCCGGTTCGCCGCTGATCAGGGTCTTACCATTCAGTTCGGCAGGCAGTCGCCCGGAGAGGGAGAGCCGGGTGTGATAGACCTGGGCCTGGTAGATGCCGAGCTTGCGCGGGGTCACTTCCATGCTGG
This sequence comes from Aeromonas sp. S41-2, assembly GCF_027705845.1. Lineage (NCBI taxonomy): Bacteria > Pseudomonadati > Pseudomonadota > Gammaproteobacteria > Aeromonadales > Aeromonadaceae > Aeromonas > Aeromonas sp. S41-2. Next base: position 25,418 of record NZ_JAPDCG010000018.1, read on the forward strand.
CCTGCACATCCAGCTGTTCCGGCAGCAGGTAGCGGTAGAGCTGCAGCTTGCGCTCGAAGCGCTTGCCATCCTGCTCCACCGTGACGGTGCGGGTATAAGGCTGCACCACGACCGGCCCCAGCAGTCGCTGCGGACCACTGCTGCTGGCCATGATGCTGTGGATGGCCTGGCTGCGATAGGCCTGGCGCTCCCGGTTCAGCTCCATGATGGATTGCACCGGCACCATCAGCAGCAGGCTGAGCAACAGCAGCAGAAAGATCTTATGGCTGAATATCTGTTTGACCATGACACGTCTCCTTGTTGATGGAGCCGAGTGTGGCGGTCGTGGGTGAAGGGGAGATGGGGCTGTGTGAAGCGGGGGTGAAGGGGGATAAAAAAACCGGCGCCTGGCGCCGGTCTGGGTATCACAGGGTTTTCAGTTTGGCTGGCAGGGCGGCCAGCACCTCTTCCTTGGCCTTGAGCGAGGCGAACTGCTTGCCGGGTTTCTGCACCACGGTATGGACGAAGATGAGCTGTTTGCCCGGCTTGCTGGCCCAGCCGATGAACCAGCCGATCTGCTGCTCCCGGTTGAGGCTGCCATCCAGCTTCTTCGGGTAGCCCATGCCGGTCTTGCCGTGGATCTGCCAGCCGTCGATCTCGCTCACCTTGAGGATGTTGGCGGTGTACTGCAGGGTCTGCGCCGACACCGGCAGCTTGCCGCTCACCATCTTGCCGAGGAAGCGGGCCTGCTCCTGTGGACTGATGGCGAGGCTGGAACTGAGCCAGGCCTGGGTCAGGCCGTCGTGCTTGCCAGGATTGCCGGAGAGATCCCGGTTGCCGTAGTCAAAACGGTCGACGTACTGCTGGAAGCGCTCCATCCCCAGCCATTCGGTGATCTGCTGGGAGAACCAGACCACCGAGTAGGTTTCCCAGCGGCGCGGGGTGGTTGTTTCCCGCCAGGCGGGCAGCCAGTCGTCGTAACCCGGCTTGAAAGGCAGTGCCGGGTGCTCTTCATCCACCAGAAAGCCGCTGTCGTAGCCCATCAGCGCCAGCGGGATCTTGAAGGTGGACGCGGGTGGCAGCTGGCTTGAACAATCCCCTTCGCTGGAGAGGGTCTGGCCGTTGCCGTCGGCATAGAGAAAGCAGCCGGCGGCGGCGCTGGCCGGCAGCGAGAACAGCAGGCCTGCGCCGAGCAGGCCGGATAACAGAAGGCGGGACATGGGGTCTCCTTGAGCACATTGAGTTCGCTGGGAAAACATCAGCATAGCGCCGCTTTATGTGGCCAGTGTGAAGTGTCAGCCTGCCGGCAACCAGAGCTCGGCCAGCACCCCGCCGTCAGGCTGGTTGGTGAGGGTCAACCGGCCACCGTGCTGGCGCGCCACCTCGGTGGCGAAGCTGAGCCCGAGGCCGCTGCTCTTGCCCTTGTCGGGTCTGGGCAGCGAATAGAAGCGCTCGAAGATGCGTGGCAGGGCGTAGTCCGGAATGCCGGGCCCCTGATCCCGCACCCGGAAGCAGTAACCCCCCTCCTCCATGGCCCCGTTCAGTGCCAGGGTGCCGCCGATGGGGGAGAAGTCGAGGGCGTTGTCCAGCAGGTTGCCGAGTGCTTGTTCCACCAGCAGCGAGTCCCACTTCTGTTTCTGGGCCTCGCCGAGTTCGGCCACCAGCGTCACCTGACGGCGCTGGGCCAGGATCTGGCGGGCATCGAGCACCCGCCTGCCCAGCCTGGCCGGCTCGACGGCCTGCCTGTCCAGCCCCTGCCCCGACTCCAGTTTGGCCAGCTGCAGCATGCGCTCGATCAGCTGCTGCATGCGGGCCGTCTCCAGATTGATGTTGCCGATAAAACGGGTAGCCACCTCGGGTGGCGGTGCCTCGGCCAGGATCTCCCCTGCCCCACGAATGGCGGCCAGCGGGCTCTTGAGCTCGTGGGTCAGGCTGTGTACATAGGCTTCGATGTAGGCCTTGCCGTCCAGCTGGCGACGCATGGTTTCCAGGGAGCTGCCGAGCCGATCCAGTTCCGGGCTGTAGAGGCGTGGCAGGCTGGCGGGCTGACCCTGGCTGACCGCATCGGCGTAGTGCACCAGCTTGCCGATGGCGCGGTTGAGCCACCACACCAGCAGGGCGCCGATCAGCAGCGAGATGAACAGCAGCAGGGCCGCCCCCTGCAGCAGCTGGTGTTCGCTGCGCTCTATCATGGGAAGCAGGGTGCGGTTGGGTTTGGCGACGGTGAGGGAGCCGAGGATGTCGTCCCCCTCCCGCAGCGGTGCGGCCACGTGCATCACCGAACTGGCGGGATCGTCGGGGTCGCTGCGGGTGCTGCGGGCGCCGTATTCCCCGCGCAGGGTGCGATAGACGTCGTTCCAGCGTGAATAGTCCTTGCCCAGATCGACCCCGTCCGAGTCGTAGACCACCTTGCCCCATCGATCGACCACATAGATGCGGTACTCCGCCTGCTGCTTGAGGTGACCGTCGATCAGGGCGTTGATGGGGCTCTGGTTGAGGCGGGCGAAGGCGCTGGCCAGCCGGCCATCCGCCATCTTGCCTTCCTGCAGGTCATCCAGCGCCAGCGGTGCCAGCATCTGGGCCATGTCCACCAGGGTATCTTCGGTGGCGCTGCGCACCCCGGGTTTGATCTCCTCGACGAAGATCTCCAGCACGAACCAGGCGGCCAGCGCGAAGATCAGCACCAGCCCGCACAGCAGTTGCAGCCCGATCCTCATGGCGTCCTCCGGTCGGTGTCAGGCCATCCTCTGTTCATGCCAGCTCCAGGCTGTAGCCGAGCCCGCGATGGGTCAGGATCAGGTTGGCGTGGGGATCCCGCTCCCGCAGCTTGGCACGGATGGTCTTGATGTGGGTATCCACGGTGCGATCCAGGCTCTCCTCCGCCCCGCTCCACACCAGATCCATCAGCTGCTGGCGGGAGTAGACCCGGCCCGGCGCCTGCATCAGGGTCTTGAGCAGCAGGTATTCGTAACGGGTGAGCGCCAGCGGCTGGCCGTGAAAGCTGATGCGGGCCCGCTCCTCGTCCAGCGCCAGCAACTGGCTCGGTGGGGGCGTGGCCGGCTGGCTGCGGCGCAGGATGACCCGTACCCGGGCGCACACCTCCCGTGGCGAGAAGGGTTTGGCCACATAGTCGTCGGCGCCGATCTCCAGTCCGATCAGCCGGTCTATCTCCTCGCTGCGGGCGGTGAGAAACATCAGCGGGGTATCGCACAGCGCCCGAACCTGTTTGCACAATTCGAAACCACTGATGTCCGGCAGCCCCACATCCAGGATCAGAAAGTCGGGGCGCGTCTGTTCCAGTCGTGCCAGCAGCGGCTGGCCGAAGGAAAACCACTCCACCTCGAAACCGTCGGTTTGCAGCGCATAGATCAGGGTGTCGGCGATGCTGGCTTCATCTTCCACCAGCCAGATGGTTCGTTTTTGCATGGCATCCTCGTCGCAAATCAGCTGTCCCATTCTGGCATCGAACCAAATCGGATCCTATTTGCCGTTTGATTTTTTCAAAAAAGGTATTAATATTTCGCCATTCTTTCGAATCGAAACTTAAAGATGACCAAACGTAATACTCAGCAGCGCCGTCACACCATAGTGAGCCTGGTGCAGGAGCAGGGTGAAGTGAGCGTCGATGCCCTGGCCAAACACTTCGCCACCTCCGAAGTGACCATCCGCAAAGATCTGGCGGTGCTGGAGACCGGTGGCCTGCTGTTGCGCCGTTACGGCGGTGCCGTTCCCCTGCCCTCCGAGATGGTGGTGGAGAGCAATCCCGAGCAAGTTTCGAAACGAAAGCTGGCGATCGCCCGTGCGGCTGCCGAACGGATCCGTGATCACAATCGCGTCATCATCGACAGCGGCAGCACCACCAGCGCCATGATCCCCATGCTGGGCAACAAGCGCGGCCTCATCGTGATGACCAACTCCCTCAACGTGGCCGGCGCCCTGCGCGAGCTGGAGAACGAACCCACCCTGCTGATGACCGGCGGTACCTGGGATCCTCACTCCGAATCCTTCCAGGGGCAGGTGGCGGAGCAGGTGCTGCGCTCCTATGACTTCGACCAGCTGTTCATCGGCGCCGACGGCATCGATCCGGAACGCGGTACCACCACCTTCAACGAGCTGGTGGGCCTCTCCCGGGTCATGGCCGAGGTGTCGCGGGAGGTCATCGTCATGGTGGAGTCGGAGAAGATCGGCCGCAAGATCCCCAATCTCGAACTGCCCTGGTCCGGTATCCATACCCTGGTGACCGACGAGGGGCTGGCCAGTGCGGCCAGAGAACAGATCCAGGCCAGGGGGATCCAGCTGATTTGCGCCCCCGTGGCTGTTTGACCTGAACAAACCAATATCCAACCGAATTAACGTCTTACATCTCAAGGAGAAGTGTATGTGTGGTATCGTCGGGGCCGTCGCCCAACGTGATGTGGCTGAAATCCTGGTAGAGGGCCTGCGCCGTCTGGAATACCGTGGTTACGATTCGGCCGGTGTCGCCGTGTTCAGCGCCAACCAGCCGCTGCAGCGGGTGCGTCGTCTGGGCAAGGTGGCCGAGCTGGCCAAGGCGCTGGAAGAGCAGTCCGTCCACGGTGGTACCGGCATTGCCCATACCCGCTGGGCTACCCATGGCGAGCCGTCCGAGCGCAACGCTCACCCCCACGTCTCCGAGCATATCGTGGTGGTGCACAACGGCATCATCGAAAACCACGAAGAGCTGCGTGAAGAGCTCAAGGCGCTGGGCTATGTGTTCAGCTCCGACACCGACACCGAGGTGATCGCCCACCTGGTGCACCACGAGCTGAAATCCGCCCCCAGCCTGCTGGCGGCCATGCAGGTCGCGGTGAAGCAACTGCGCGGCGCCTATGGCACCGTGGTGATGGACAGCCGTGACGACAGCCGCGTGGTGGTGGCCCGCTCCGGCTCGCCGCTGGTGATCGGCCGCGGCATCGGCGAGAACTTCATCGCCTCCGACCAGATGGCGTTGCTGCCGGTGACCCGTCGCTTCATCTTCTTGGAAGAAGGTGATGTGGCCGAAGTGACCCGCCGCGACGTGCATATCTTCGATACCCACGGCGAGGCCGTGGTGCGCGAGGAGCTGGAGTCCGAGCTCTCCCACGATGCCGGTGACAAGGGTGAATACCGTCACTACATGCTCAAGGAGATCTACGAGCAGCCCAAGGCCATCACCAATACCCTGGAAGGTCGTCTGGGTTCGGATCACGTGGTAGTCGAGTCGTTCGGCAACGGCGCCCGCGCCATCTTCGACAAGGTCGAGCACGTCCAGATCGTCGCCTGCGGCACCTCCTACAACTCCGGCATGGTGGCGCGCTACTGGTTTGAAGAGATCGCCGGTGTCTCCTGCGACGTGGAGATCGCCTCCGAGTTCCGCTATCGCAAGTCGGTGGTGCGCCCCAACAGCCTGCTGGTGACTCTCTCCCAGAGCGGCGAAACCGCCGACACCCTGGCCGCCCTGCGGTTGGCCAAGGAGTCCGGCTACATGAGCTCGCTGGCCATCTGCAATGTGCCAGGCTCCTCCCTGGTGCGCGAATCCGACCTGGCCTTCATGACCCGGGCCGGTGCCGAAATCGGGGTGGCCTCCACCAAGGCGTTCACTACTCAACTGGCTGGTCTGCTGATGCTGGTGGCCTCGGTCGGTCACTGCCGTGGCAACCTGAGCGCCGCCGCCGAGGCCGAACTGGTCAAGGCGCTGCAAGCCTTGCCGCTGCGCATCAAGGAGAGCCTGGCGCTGGCCAAGGACATCGAAGCCCTGGCCGAAGAGTTTGCCGACAAGCACCACAGCCTGTTCCTTGGTCGTGGCAGCCAGTACCCCATCGCCATGGAAGGGGCACTCAAGCTCAAGGAGATCTCCTACATCCACGCCGAGGCCTATGCCGCCGGTGAGCTCAAGCACGGCCCGCTGGCGCTGATCGATGCCGAGATGCCCATCATCGTCGTGGCGCCGAACAACGATCTGCTGGAGAAGCTCAAGTCCAACGTGGAAGAGGTGCGCGCCCGTGGCGGTATCCTCTACGTGTTCGCCGATGCCGATGCCGGCTTCAAGAGCGACGAGACCATGCGGGTTATGAGCCTGAATCACGTGGAAGAGATGATCGCGCCGATTGTCTATACCGTGCCGCTGCAGCTGCTCTCCTACCACGTTGCCCTCATCAAGGGCACCGACGTGGATCAGCCGCGCAACCTGGCAAAATCCGTGACGGTGGAATAAGCCGTCGCCGGAAATGAAAAAGAGCCGCATTGCGGCTCTTTTTGTTTGTCTGGCTGGGTGGCTGTTATGACAGCCGCAGGTTGGTGATGGTCACGTCGTCCAGCGAGGGCACTATGATGCCGCTGGAGATGCTCTTGGCGATCGCCTGGTTGCGGTTCTTCGAATCGGTCTTGTTAGTGACCTGATTGAGGTGGAAGTTCACGGTCCGCTCGCTGATGCCGAGGATGGTGGCGATCTCCCAGGAGGTCTTGCCCTCGCTGGCCCAGAACAGGCACTCCTTCTCCCGATCCGACAGCTCGGTCAGGTACTTCATCAGATCCGGCCTGCTCTTTATCAGCTGCAGCGCCGAGTTGAAGATGTAACTGGCGCAGAACGACAGCAAGGGAACGTTTTCAAACATCAGATCGGAATTGGACTTCTCCTTGCTGATGAAGGAGAGGATGCCGTGTTCCCCCTGCGGCGTGTGCAGCGGGAAGGAGACGCCGTTTCTCACCCCGAAGTCGGCGGCCAGGTTCATCACCTCCCGGCTGGCGCTGGGCAGCCAGGGAGAGTCGCAGTCGAGCTTGTTCCAGAAGATGGGCTGGGTCTGCTTCAGTCCCAGGAAGACGACCGGGTCCTGGGTCAGGTAGTGCCGCTCTGAATAGGCATCGAACCAGCTGGTGGGGCAGTTGTTGAACAACGCCACATGGGATTTCTGCATGCTGATGGGGAAAATAATCAGCAAACGGAAGTAATCAAAGCCCATCTGATGACTGAAGCGCTCCAGCTGCTGCTGGATGTCGCTGGTCTTCTTGGCCTTGGTGAACCGATCGATGTGTTCCCAGATCGCATCGTTGAACATGAACTTCTCCTTTTTCGATCTCTATCACATTGATCGAAAAGATATTTTTTATTTATTAATTTGGTGTGGTGAGAACCAACGCCAGTGACTCCCGTGCTTGCTTAAAAATTATCCTGTTTTTTCGGCCGAAGGCCAACAAAATCATCTGATTGCCACTGCCCCCACTCTTTGAGACAATGAGAATAGTTATCATTGTTAAGATTTATATCATGAATAAGTTTTGGGGTTTGGCCTTGTTGCCACTGTCAGTCCATTTCGCCGCTGGCGCCGACGAGCTGGTCGCACCGGCACTGAAAAACAGCATCGCCGCCGGGAAAGCCTCCCAGCAGCGCGTGGAAAAAGCCGCCGATGCGGCCGTTGCCGCCCGGCTGGAGCTGCAAAATGCCCAGCTGCAACTGCGTGATCTGGAAGCCTACAACCGCTACATGCAGTCTCTGGTGGCCGATCAGCAAAATGAGCTGGGCAAACTGAGTCAGCAGCTGGAGGCGGTACAGGAGACCCGGCAGGGCCTGATCCCGCTGATGCTGCAGATGCAGGCCGATCTGGAGCAGCTGGTACAAAACGACATACCGCTGCGCAAGGAAGATCGCCTGGCGCGGGTTGAACAGCTCAAAGCGACCCTGGCCCGCGCCGACGTGAGCGAGGCGGAGAAGTTCCGCCAGCTACTGCAGGCCTACCAGATTGAAGCCGAATACGGCAGCCGGTTGGATAGCTACTCTACCGAGCTGGCGCTAGATGGCGCACCGCGCCGGGTCGATGTGCTGGCGGTGGGTCGGGTCTCCCTGCTGGCGATGACCGCCGATCGCTCCCAGGCGTGGCGCTGGTCTGCGCAGAGCAAGCAGTGGCAGGCTCTCGACAGCCAGTGGCTCTCTCCCATTGCCGAGGCGTTGGAGATGGCTGCCGACAAGAAGGTCCCCCAGTTGTTGAATGTCCCCCTTTCCGTCAGCCGTGGTCAGGAGGCCCAGTCATGAGCATCACCATGAAGTGGTTCCCCCTCGCCATTGCCCTCTCTCTGGGCACCACCACTGCCGTTGCCGATGAAGCCTGGCAGCAGCAGGAGCAAGCCCGTGAACAGCAGGCCCAGCAGGACCTGGCGTCTGTCTCCAAGGAGCTGAACAGTGCTCGTGCCAAGCTGGCCGCGGCCCAGAGCCTCAGCAAGCAGCTGGCGGCCGAGTTTGCCGGCAACGAGAAGCAGCTGGTGGAGCTCAATGCCCAGTGGGAGCAGGCCTCCGGCGACATGAACGAGATCTTCGCGGTGACCCGTCAGGGGGCCAGCGATGCGGTCAAGCTGCTGAGCGAATCCGCCGTCGAGGGCCAGTATCCCGAGCGCCTCGCCCCGCTGAAAACCATGGCGCAGGAGAAGCAGGTACCGGATCGCGCCGCCCTCGCCCTGCTGCCCGCCACCCTGCTGCAAGAGATCCGTGAATCGGGCCGGGTTGCACAGTTCACCGGCAAGGTGCTCGATGCCCAGGGGGCTGCCAGCGAGCAGTCGCTGACCCGGGTCGGCAGCTTCGCCCTGCTGGGTAGTGAAGGCTTCCTGCAACCCACTGCCGAAGGCCTGAGCCCGGTGCTGGGTCTGCCCGGCAGCGTGCTCTCCGCCGCGGCCGCCTATCAGGGTCAGGAGGGGGAAGCGCTGCCGCTGGATCCCTCCCACGGCACCCTGCTGGAGATGCTGGCGCAGGCCCCTACCTTCTGGCAGCAAGTCCAGCAGGGCGGCCAGGTCGGCGCCATTATCGTGCTGCTGGCCGCCATCGGCCTGGGGATCGCCGGGGTACGGCTGTGGAGCCTCTCCCGCGAGCTGGGTCGGGTGCGTCGCCAACTCAAGAGCGGCGAGTACCATGCCGACAATGCCCTCGGCCGGGTGCTGACGGTGGCTGACAAGCATCCCGAGCTGAGCATGGAGACCCTCGAACTGCGTCTCGACGAGGCGATCCTGCAGGAGACCCCTCGCATGGAGCGCGGCATCGGCATGGTCAAGGTGATCGCGGCCATCGCTCCCATGCTGGGCCTGCTCGGCACCGTGACCGGGATGATCGGCACCTTCCAGGCCATCACCCAGTTCGGCACCGGCGATCCCAAGATCATGGCGGGCGGCATCTCCATGGCGCTGGTCACCACGGTACAGGGTCTGGTGGCGGCCATTCCGCTGATCCTGGCCCACAGCCTGCTGCAATCCCGCTTCACCGAACTCTCCAACGTACTGGAGCAGCAGGTGGCCGGCATTCTGGCCGAGCGGGCCGAAAGCAACCGTGACGGGATGGAGCGGGCGGCATGATGCTCGACATCTGGCAACAGCTGCAGAGCTTCATGGGCCGTGGCGGCCCGGTGCTCTGGGTCATTCTGGCCCTGCTGGTGCTGATGTGGATTATGATGATCGAGCGGCTGCTCTACCTCAACCTGGGGTTTGCCCCGCTGCAGCGCCAGCTGCTTGGCCGCTGGCAGGCCCGCAGCGAGCGCCACAGCTGGCGCGCTCGGGCGATCCGCGGGCGCTGGCTGGCCGAGGCCGAGCTGGAGCTCAACCGTCATCTGATCTTCATCCGCACCCTGGTGGTGCTCTGCCCCATGCTGGGGTTGCTGGGTACCGTGACCGGCATGATAGGCGTATTCGATGCGTTGGCCGCGGCCAACCGTTTTAACCCGGAGAGCATGGCGGGCGGGATCTCTCGCGCCACCATCCCCACCATGGCTGGCATGGTGGTCGCGCTCTCCGGCGTGTTGTTACTCAGCCGGCTCGAGAGCCAGGCCAAGCGTGCGCTGGCCAAGACCCGGGACGGCCTGCGAGAAGAGAAGGTAATGCAATGAGACGGCAATCCAAACGCCAGCGTGACGAAGTGCAGATCGACATGACCCCCATGCTGGATATCGTGTTCATCATGCTGATCTTCTTTATTGTCACCACCTCCTTTGTGCGCGAAGCCGGGCTCGAGGTGCACAGGCCCCAGGCCAGCCAGGCCAAGGCGCAGAAGTCATCCAGCATCATGCTGGCGATCGGCGCCCAGGGGCAGATCTTCCTCGACCGCAAGCAGATCGACGTGGAGCGGGTGCAGGCCGGCGTCGCCCGCCTGCTGGCGGAACAGCCCGATGCCAGCCTGGTGATCCAGGCCGACGAGCGGGTACCCCACGGCAAGGTGGTGCGGGTGATGGATGAAGCCAAGGCGGCAGGCATTGCCAACATCGCCGTGGCGGTGGCACCGAAATGAAATACAAGCTGATGAGCCTGGGACTGGGGATCGCCCTCAGTCTGGGGATCCTGCTGTTCATGGCCACCCTGGTGGAGCCGCCCAGAGGGGAGAAGGCGAGCGCCGAGCAGAAATCCATCGTCATCAACATGCAAAACGAGGTGACCGAGGTACAGGTGCGCGAGCGCCCGGTACCCCAGGAGCCGGAACCCTTGCCGGAGCCGCCTGCCGCGCTGGCCTCGACGCCGCTGCCTATGCCTGCGGCGGCCCCGCTGCCCTCGGTACAGCCGAGCCTGGATCTGGTATCCAGCCTCAGTGCGGTGCAGGTCTATGCCCCCGGTGTGGCGACCAGCCCTACCCCGGTTGCGAGCGGCAACTTCCATGGCCAGCAGCAGGGGGCCGGGATCGGCGCCGGTGACATGTTGATGCCGTTGCAGCGGATCGAGCCTGTCTATCCCTATCGGGCCCAGCAGGCCGGCATCGAAGGGTCGGTGACCTTGCGCTTCAGCGTCGATGCCGACGGCCGGGTACAGGATGTGGAAGTGGTCGAGGCCAAGCCGAAGCGTCAGTTCGAGCGGGCGGCCATTCAGGCGATCAACAAGTGGCGCTACCAGCCGAGACCGGGCGCCACCGACAAGCTGGTGCAAGTCATCACGCTCAAATTCAAACTGGAGTCATAACTATGTTGCGGATCTGGATCTGTGTGCTGGCCCTGGTCAGCCAAGCCTGTCTGGCGATGGAGGTGAGCCCTCATTTCTCCCGCCAGCTGGAGCCCGTAATGAAGCTCTATCAGTCCGGCCAGTGGCAACAGGCCCAGAGCAAGGCATCCGGCCTCAAACCAAATAGCGAGGCTGAGCGTGCCTGGCTGGCCCAGTTGCAGGCGTCCCTGGCCGCCAACCTGCAGCAGACCGCGCAGGCAAGCCGCTACGTGGAACAGGCGCTGGCCTATAAAGAGTGGCCCGAGCAGCAACAGCTGCAACTGTTGCGGCTGCGTGGTGACATCCAGGCCCAGCAATCCAACTGGGCCGGCGCCATCGCCAGCTACAAGGCCGCATTGGCCATCAAGGCTGACGATGCCTTGCGCTTGCGTCTGGCCGGCCTCTATTACCACAACAAGCAGTACGGTGAGGCGGCCAGCCAGAGTGAACAGCTGTTGAAGAAGAGTTGGCAGAAGCAGGCTGCGATCATCCGCCTCTCGGCTCTCACCGCATTGCAGCGCTACGGCGTGGCGGCCGATCAGGCCGCAGAGCTGATCCGCCACGAGCCGACAGAGAGCAAGTGGTGGCAGCAGGCGGTGTCGCTCAACCTCTCCGCCAAGCGCGGCGATCAGGCGCTGGCGCTGCTGCAAACCGCCATCGACAGGAAGTTGATGGATGATGCTGCCACCCGCAACCAGCTGATCCGTCTTTATGCCTGGCAGGGACTGCCCTATCGCGGTGCCCGTCTGCTGGAAACAGCCATGGCGAAGGGACAGATGAAACAGAGCGCCGACAATCGCCAACTGCTGGCTCAATTGTGGGAAGGGGCGCGCGAGTGGCCGAAGGCCGTCGACAGCTGGCAGCTGCTCGCCCGCGAGCATGCTCAACCCAAGGCGGCCATGCGCGCCGCCGAGCTGCTGTTGCAACAAGGCAGAACGGATGCGGCCATGACCCAGCTCGTGGCCATCAAGTCGGTGAAAGGCGAGCAAGGCAATCGCGCCAAGGCGCTGCTGGTGCAGGCGCACCTCAATAAAGAGCAGTATGCCCAGGCGCTGGAGCTGGCCCGTGAACTGCAGCAGCAGGATAACTGGCAGCAGCGAGCGACCAGTTGGGTCAACTATATCCAGGCGCAAAGCGAAGAATTGAGCAAAAAAGCGGCGTAAAAGAGGGCTGAAGCCCTTGTTTTAGAGGGTTCAGCCTGCTTTTTCAGCAAACGAACGCATTTTTGCAAAAAGCCCTTGTCATCGCGGCGCGGCTCCCTATAATGCGCCCCTACCAGCACGGCGGAGCACGCCAACCTGATGAGCCAGCTTCCTTGCGAAGTGGGCACCGAAAGAAAAGCGAAAACAGTCGCTTGACTTTCGAAGTGAGAAGCGTAATATGCGCCTCCTCAACGCGACAAGCGT
>NZ_JAPDCG010000019.1:0-30439 GCF_027705845.1 Aeromonas sp. S41-2
TATTGAACTGTCAGGAGCTGGCTGCACAACAGCCATTACGCCCAATCAACTGGTGCAGTCGTCTTCTGAAAATGACACTGACGAAGCGGCGCGGCCCTGCCTGACATCAAGTTAGGGTATAGCCTAGATTGACATGCGCGATGCAACCCTTAACTTGCTTGCACCTATCGTTTCCATGCTAGCTTTATCGTAACGCTCAAGAAATTGGGCTTAATGCCGAAAACAATAAAATAAAACAGCCAACCCTTGAGGTTCTTATGCGCCAGAATTTACCAGTGACGGGTGCGTATTCCGGCGAAGTTGAACAGCCATTCCGGCCAACGTGAACACCCTGATCCTTAACGCGCTCACGTCACCCCGTTTCTAACTCGAGTGTTCAGATTGGGTCAACTCACTTCTCCTCTTTCTCATCGATTCTCCCTTCAGTGACAGCCGGTGAGCGTTGTGCATCAGCCGGTCCAGGATCGCATCTGCCAGAGTGTTGTCCCCCAAGCTCGCGTACCACTCTTCCGTTGGCAGCTGACTGACCACGACCGTCGAGTATTTCCCGTACCGATCATCCATGATCTCCAGCAGGGCGTTGCGCTGCTCGGCATTCACCGCTTCCAGTCCCCAGTCATCCAGGATCAGCAGCTCTATCCTTGCCAGTTGACCCAGCAGTCTGGCGTAACTGCCATCTACCTTGGCCTGGCTCAGCTCAAGTAGCAGACGCGGCAGCCGGTAGTAACGAGTGCTGTGCCCCTGCTGACAGGCTTGGTAGCCCAGCGCACAGGCTAGGTAGGTTTTTCCGCAGCCACAGGGGCCGGTAATGAGCAGGTTCTGGCCCCGGCGCAGCCACTCTCCTTGGGCCAGGTTTGCCACCTGTGACCGCTCCAGGTTGCGTGCAGACTGGTAGTCCACCTCTTGCACCGTGGCCTGGAGTTTGAGCCTCGCCTGCTTGACCAGCCGAGCTTGTTTACGCTGCTCCCGGCTCAGTTGTTCGTGTTCGACCAGCAGGCTTAGCCGCTCGATGAAGGGCAGCCCTTCGTAGGTACTTGCCTGTTCCAGTTGTTGTTGCACGGCATCCGCCATGCCAGTCAGTTTCAGGTGTCTCAAGCGGGTCAGCGTTTGTTGGGTCATGGGTTTTTTCCTCGTTAGTGGAAGCTCTGGGGGCCGCGGATGTTCTCGTGCTCTTGCGGCAGTTCTGGATAACTGAGCGGACTTGCGGGCAGTTGGTCGCGGCCACTGGTCAGCACCGACTTGAGCTGCTTGAGCCGCACCAGTCCTTCCCGGTTGGCCAGCTGGCAACAGCCTTCGACTCGTGATGGCGGATACTCCCGGCTAAGACTCAGCAGTCCCAGGCAGAGTCGGTATGCCTGCTCGGCATGGGCTTTCTCTGCCAGCCGTTCGCTAACCCAGCACAAGGTGCCCGGTCCGATGTCGGCAGCCCACTGCTTAAGACGCCCTGGCGTCCAGCGTTGCTGCTTGCTGTGACGTTCCGGCATGTGCTCAGGGAGTGTGCTCATCCCCGGGATGGTTTTACGCGGATGGCTCGCGACCAGCTGTTGCTGGTGATAGACCTGAAGCAGGGTATCGCCCGCATGGAGCTCCAGTTGCTGACCCACATACTGGTGCGGCACCGAGTAATGGTGCTGCTCATAACTGACGTGATAGTCGATGTTGACCTTGACCGTTTTGATGGCGACATAGCGATAGGGATGCACCGGTAGTGACCCCAGTGCCGGGCGGTCCAACTGCTCAAACGCCTCGCGTCGGTTACCGGGCAGCTGCTTGAACGGGCGCTCGTTGAGCTCATTCAACAAAGCCCGGATGCACTGGTTTAGCTCGGCAAGCGAGAAGAAGGTCTGATGGCGTAGACGAGCCAGGATCCAGCGCTCGACGATCTGCACACCCACCTCGGCCTTGGCTTTGTCCTTAGGCTTGTAAGGGCGAGCTGGCATCACCGCCACCTGATAGTGCTCGGCCAACTGCTGGTAGCTGGGGTTGAGCTCGGGATCGTATCGGCAAGCCTTGCTGACACCGCTCTTGAGGTTGTCGGGGATCAGCAGTACCGGTGTCCCGCCGAAAAACTCAAAGGCACGGACATGGCTTTGCAGCCAGTCCGGCAGTGACTGGGACCAGGTGGCCTCGGCAAAGGTGTAGTTGGACGCACCGAGCACGGCGACAAAGACTTGTGCCTGACGGACCTCACCCGTAGTCGGCGACACGATGGGCACCGTGGGCCCGCAGTAGTCGATAAAGAGCTTTTCCCCCGCCTTGTGGATCTGGCGCATGGAGCGCTTTTGCAACTGACACCAGGACTTGTAACGGTCACAGAACTGGGAGTAGCTGTAACAGCTATTGGGATAGCGCTGGGTGTACTCCTCCCAGAGCAGCTGTTTGGAGACCCCCTTGCGCTTGAGCTCCTGATGGACAGAGGGCCAATCCGGCACAACATGGCGGGCCGAGATGGTGGTATCGGCCTGCGGATAGAACAGGGCAGCCAGTCGGCCATCATCAAGCTCGGTAGGTAAGGGCCAGGTAAGGCCGAGCGCCTGGGCACTTTTGAGGAGTTTCTGGATGGAGCCGACACTGACCTTGGTACAGATACTGATTTGGCGAACAGAGAGGTCAGCTTCCAGCCGCAGTCGCAGCACTTCACGAATTTTACGCATTGCAATCCTCTTGGCAGACATAGGCTCTTCCCTGGCAAAAGGGAGAGCGTATCAAAGGTTTTTAAATCAATGCGTTAAGGATGATTCCGGTGAATGTGAACAGTGATTCCGGGATGTTGAACACTGTTTCCGGAAAGGAGGGGCGAAGTGTTCAGGTTGAACCGGAATGAGCGTTCACATTGGTCCGGAAATGGTGTTCACGTTGAATCGGAATTGGTGTTCATGATCGGCCGGAATATGCAACGGGTCGAAACTTAGGGAAGGTGCGAATAAGTCATATGGCACGAGAGCATTTACTGGTAACCCATTGATATTAAATGACTAAAATTTTCATTTTTTGTTCGTGGGATACTTGTTCGCACTTTCCTAAGGGGCGTTTGTTGTTCATTTGGTGCTTTGCTATCATCGAACGCCTCGATATAGTACAGGCTCATATGAAATCTAACTGGAGGGCGGAAAGGGGCCCAATTATTTGATCGGTTTTTTCATAGCGAGAAGCGGAAGGCAGTAGTGAGGGACAGCAGTGAATGCCACTAATACGATAAGCTGGATTGACAAAATTGTAACTGAATCGAGTCGGCGAGATCTTTTTTGCGCGGCTGCCTATGAGTCCTGAAATAATAACTCGACTGCTAGCCTCCATGAACGCTGGCCGCCTTCTAGTTGTCTGTGGTGCAGGGCTGTCGATGGCGCCGCCTAGTAGCCTGCCATCGGCCTTGACGGTCGCCGAGCGGTGCTTTGAAAAGTATCGTCTTGAATCTGATCCAAACTGTGATCCCGCGCTTCGGGACAATCTAGAGGCGCTCGCCGAACACTTCGCGGGACTCGATACCCTTCAATCTGTCTTCATCGAGCACCTCGTCCCTTGGAACGCATTTATGCGGCAGCCGAACACCGGGCATGCCGCGATAGCGGATTTTCTCATCACTCGCGCTGCAGTTGCTGGCATATCGAGCAATTACGACACCCTCATCGAACGTTGCGCCTGGGACTACGGCTCTGACTTCCGTGGCTCGCTCGACGGAGACGAAGCCAGCGCTGACTTCGTTCGCCAGGCTCCCTTGCTTAAATTCCATGGCTGTTCTTTCCGCGATCGGCCAGCTACGGTATGGGCGCCTTCGCAGCTCAATGATCCAACCATCTCGGCCCGTATTGCGCTAAGCAAAGTATGGATGGCCGCCAACCTTCGGCAGAAGGATCTACTCGTCGTGGGCTTCTGGTCAGACTGGGAATATCTCAATACCGTGATAGGTGAAGCATTGAGCCACGTTCAGCCGCTATCCGTGACAGTTATCGACCTGTCACCAACAAACGTGCTCGAGCAGAAGGCCCCTCAGCTCTGGGAGATCGCCAACGCACCAAACGTGGCTTTCGAACATGTCCAAGAGTCTGGAGCTGTAGCGCTCGACGAACTGCGTCGTGCATTCTCATCGAATTACCTTCGACAGGTACTGGATGCAGGTCGAACCGCCTTCGAGCAAACCACAGGAATTCAGTGCGACACAGCTTGGCTAAACGTTGAAAATTTCGATAGCGAGGCTTTGTATGGTCTGAGGAGAGATGCAGAAGGCGTCTCGGCGGCGGAACCAGCCAAGCTCTTGCGCCCGGCAAATACAGAAGCTCTCGGCTTCTTCCACTTACTGCTACGTCAGGCTGGGGCCTTGCAACGCCCTGATGGCTATGAGCTTAACGGCCGTAGCATCCGCGTTATCAATGGAGCGCAAACCGTCCTCGGGACTCTACGCGGGAGGTTTATCGAGCCACCTGCCGCGATGCAGCCTGACATCGTTGTGGCTGTGGGCGCGACCAACTTAGGCGTGCCGGGCAACATCGTACGCAACGGACGCCCCGGCGACGTGATTCGTCCTGACCCAGCGGGCGAATGGTATGACCTCCCTGGGGCAAGAGCAGAGTTGGGAATCTAATGGATATCTTCACGCAAACCGAAATCCTCCTTCGCGACGCCCAATACGAAACTTGGTCGTGGACTGGCTCGGCCGGCCCGGTGACCTGTTTCGAAAACGCGGCGCTGATGGGGTTCGTTCAAGTCTTTGATACCGCAGATACTCTTCTCTGCACTTGGCGTGCGAGTCAACAAGTGGCTCTCGCTCGCCATGCCGCGTCGTTGCGCGCCGCAGGAACAAAAGCGTGGAATGTCTATTCAATCTTTCTGACCCCGGATCAAGATGTGAGCCGAGCGCGTGAGATCGAACGAATCGAAGAGGATTTCTCTTTGACTCGGAAAATTGCCAGGGCTTCGATCATCACAACGGATGATGTTGAGAAAGCGCTGCTACCGCTGCTGTCCTTACGCGCCAAGCCGCTGCTTGGCGTGTCTAACTTCGAAACGAGACTGCGTACCAGGCTGAAAGACATTTCTCCTGAGGCCATTACCTCGTTCATTAATAACGAGACAACGCCAACAGAGGTTGCTCGTATCTTGGGAACGACATTATGAGGCTCGACTTCATCGAAGTATGCGGCTTTCGTGGATTCAGGGATCTCGTCCGTATTAACTTCGGACAGGGCTTCACCGTCATTACGGGCCGGAACGGTGTTGGTAAAAGCACGTTATGTGATGCAATCGAGTTTGCGATCACCGGTTCCATCGACAAATATGCTGTTGAGAAGGCGGCGAAGGAAAGCATCAGCGATTATATATGGTGGCGTGGCGAAGGCGTCCCGAAGGCCCACTATGTTACGGTCTCGTTCGTCGACGACGATGGCAAGCCGTTCACAATCACTCGTACACGCGAGTCAGGTGCTGATCGTTCAGCGGATGAAATCCAGGCCGCGCTTTGCTGCGGTCCTGTGCCAGATAATGCACTTAGGCAGCTCACCCGAACCTCAATCATCCGCGACGAATGG
This sequence comes from Aeromonas sp. S41-2, assembly GCF_027705845.1. Lineage (NCBI taxonomy): Bacteria > Pseudomonadati > Pseudomonadota > Gammaproteobacteria > Aeromonadales > Aeromonadaceae > Aeromonas > Aeromonas sp. S41-2. The sequence goes on from NZ_JAPDCG010000019.1 coordinate 5,523, forward strand.
ATCGCAGCACTCAGCCTAGACCTCACCGAAACGGAGAGATTCGATCTTGTCCGTTCGGCGCTCGGTGCTTTAGAAGGCTCTGAGGCAAGTAGTAGAGCCAAGGAGGTTGTGGCAGCTACCGAAGCAACGCACTCTAAAGACGAGGCTGCCTATGCAGCTGCCTGTTCGCGGTTGGCAGACAGACTGACGCAACTGTCTGAGACGCAAACAGCCCTTAGCCGTTCAGGCGATATGGCCTCTGCTCTCCAGGTAATCTCCATAGCCGCACCAGATGCGCCGCCTGAACTGACAGCACGGCTGACAGCAGGTCGAAATGCACTTGCGAGCAAGCGAACCCGATTAGGTCGAATGGGCGAAGCGCTTCAACTCGGTCATGAGGTTGCGTCGGCGCAGGCGGCCTACACAACTCCGGAGGCTATTGCGGATCGGGAGACCGCTTCAAGAGTGCACGAAGCAGCACAAAGAGAGCATCAGGCTGCGCAGCAGGCGGTCGCGGAAGCCGAACAACGCCTCGAGCGCGAAGAAGAGATAGACGCAATTGCAGCATCGCTGAGCCTTCTGGTCGAGCACGGTGAGCGCCTCGGGTTGCACGAAGAGCATTGCCCGTTATGCGAAGCCTATCGGACGCCGGACGAGTTTTCCTCCGGTGTGGCCGCGGCACGGCGCCGGATCAAATCACTGGCGTCGGGCGTTCAGGCTGCTCACGATGCTCTCACCATTGCGAAAGAGAATGCACGGCTATCCAGCCTTACGCTCCAAGCTGCCGAAGCTATGCTTGATACTCATGCAGAAAAGCTGCGCCGGCTGCGCAGTCAGGAAGAGTCACATGTCTCATTCTACTCGGATTGGTCTCTCGACTTCCGCCTCATCAACGATCCTGATGGGCTAGAGCAAGCTATTTCTTCAGAGCGCGACCGGCTGATCGACCTTGAGCGTGCGTTGATAGTGCTGGAAGCCTCGCAAGCTGTATCGCAAATGTCGTTAATCGAAAGCAACATCTCGGTACTGCGAGCTGAAGTAGAGAAGCTCGCGCATACTGTCAGTCAATCGCAAGCTGCCGTTACCGCAGCTCGCGAGATCGAGCGCTCAGTTAAGCGTGTGAGCGCCGAAATCATCGATGAGCGTCTTGCTCAGATTAGCCCGCTTCTCAACGAGCTGTACCAGCGCCTAAGACCGCACGCCGACTGGCACACAATCGATTACAGCATTCGCGGCGACGTACGTCGTTTCTTAAGTCTTAAAGTCGGAAACGGTCTAAACCCACAATTTGTCTTCAGCAGTGGCCAGCGTCGTGCAGCCGGTCTCGCTTTTCTTCTTTCTGTCCATCTCGCACGGGCGTGGACACCACTCAAGTCTTTGCTACTCGACGACCCCGTTCAACACATCGATGATTTTAGGGCCCTTCACCTGGTGGAAGTGCTCGCTGCTCTGCGCTTGGATGGGCGTCAGATCATCTGTGCCGTTGAGGACCCTGCGCTTGCCGATCTCCTCTGCCGACGCTTGATGAGCACTGCGAAGGAGGGAGGGAGACGGCTTGACATCGACCTTGGGTCGCTCGGCGCAACGAGCGTGGTCACAGACCTGGAAATCCGCCCAATGCCGCTTGGTGTCCTACGCGGCGTCACCACTGCATGAAGGCCGAGAGCGCGTTAATCGAGACTCTGATGCAGCAGAGGGGGAGAGCGCACGGTCCTTGGAGCGATTTGGCACTCCATACCATCGGCTGGCGTGCGTTTCAGGATCTATGCTCACAGGTATGTGAAGTCGTGCTCGGCAGACCAGTGGAGATCTTCCGCGAAGCCCAAGATGGCGGTCAGGACGCAGTTTTCCTCATTCCTGCAGGAAACAAATTTCCATCGATTGGAACGGTCCAGTGCAAACATACTTCTGATGCCTCAAAGGCGTTGAAGCTTGGAGATCTCAACGCAGAGACATCCCATGTCGAAGAACTAGTCAAAGCAGGCCAGGCGGACACCTATGTATTCATGACTAACATGAGCGTGGATGCTCCCGTCGCATCTGTAATGCGTACTAGGCTTCGGGCACTTGGCGTGCGAAAGCCGCATATTCTTGGTCGTCAGTACATAGTACGAGTTATCAGGAGCAGCGCTCGCTTGCGCGCATTAGTCCCGCAGGTCTACGGCCTAGGGGACCTTACCTCGATCGTGGATGAGCGACTGAGCGAACAGAGCCGGGCGCTGCTCGACAGCTGGATACCAAAACTTCGCACTTATGTACCTACTCAGGCCCATCGTGCAGCTGTGAATGCGATCGCCGAGCACGGCGTAGTGTTGCTGCTCGGCAACCCCTCAAGTGGAAAATCGGCGATTGGTGCCATCGTTTCGACCATAGCATCTGAAAACCCGGAGAACACTGTACTTGCTTTGACCAGCCCGCGCGACTTTGAGGCAGGTTGGAATCCTAATGACCCGGGACGCTTCTTCTGGATCGACGATGCATTCGGTTCAAATGTGCTACGTGATGACTATGTACAGGATTGGGCCTCGGCCTTCTCTAAACTGCGGGCCGCAATTAAGCATGGCAATCGCTTCCTCCTAACTTCCCGTAAGCATATCTACGAAGCTGCACGACGTCGGCTTGGGCAGCGTAACCTTACCCAGTTCGCAGATGGCTGTGCTGTGGTGGACGTCGGCGAGCTAACGTCCGAAGAGAAGGCGCAGATTCTCTATAACCATGTAAATTTCGGTGAGCAGAGCCAGAGCTGGAAATCGAGTGTCAAGCCGCATCTGGCAGCAGTCGCCACTGTTCGAGATTTCCTTCCTGGGATCGCCGAACGTCTCGGGGATCCAAACTTCACCAAGGGCCTAGCACCTCGCGAAAGCTCTCTTGTCCGCTTCATGGAGGAGCCGACAGAGCATCTGATCGATACCATCAACGCCTTGGATGGTCAGTTGCAAGCCACGCTTCTCCTCGTTTATGTCCACCAGGCCGGCTTCGATCCTATCGATCATGACGCTTCGGCTGCACAGGCTGTCGCAGAGCTGACGGGGTACACTCTAACTAAGCTTCAGGATTGCTTCACTGAACTGAAGGGCTCGTTCCTGAAGCTTTCCGGATTAAAATGGACCTTCGCCCATCCGACGATCTCCGACGCCCTAACGGAGATTCTGCGTCAGAAACCCCATATGATGGCTGCGCTCATACGAGGCGCGACTATCGACACAATTCTTAGCAGCTTCACGTGTGAGGGCTCGCCGCTCATTCGAGATGCGTTGGTCATCCCGACGACGCTCGACAATGCGCTGGTCGCACGACTTGGATGTACACCCGACGAACGGCATCGCAATTGGATGCTGTTCCACTTCCTGTCATATCGCTCAAGTGCGGCCGTGTTCATCAAAACCCTAGAGCAATTTCCAAATCTACTTCGCAGGTCTTGCTGGAGCTCCGATCTCCTCAGTAACGATCCCCAGATCGCCACCTACGCACGTGCTCATCACTTAAACGTCTTGCCTGGCGATTTGCGATTGGATGTGGCCGACAAGTTGGAGTCTGCCGTGCTCAACGGCCTTGACGTCTCCCTCTTCGAGGAACCACAAATGTTGGCTGTCATACCGCCGCTAAAGCTTATCGGTGTGGGTTTATCGCTGCGGACAACTGTGCTGCCGTCGCTCGAAGAGCGGATCGAAGAGATTACAGACGATGCTGATTTAGACGAAGAACCTGACAGTCACTTTGCGAAACTTCTCGACCTACTTGATCACATTGAGGCGATCGGTGTCGATATGGACGCCACAGCCTTGATCGACGATGCACGCGAGCATGTTAAGCGCTCAATCGCAGAGCTTGAAAAACGCAAGCGCGAGCATGATGAAGGTTCCGAAGATGAAGCGGATTGGGCGCACATCGTGACACAAAAAAAGGAGGAAGCACCTCCGCATACTCCCATGGTTACAACGCGTTCAGTGTTCGATGATGTCGACAAATGATCTTCGATATACCGGGTAATTGTTCTTCTTAATGTCGAAACCATCCTTTATCGATAGCACAGAGGTAGAGCATTTTCTGTAGGCAGCCGCCGTTCAAGCTGGTCTTGATGTCAGCTCGACAACATCCCATTGAGTGCCTACTTGACCGCTCTCTGCCCATTAGTTACTAAGCGCTGTTTATAGGCGCGCCCTGAAATGACTGAAAGCGCCATAATCATACAAACAATGCTTGGTTGTTAGCGGACCGAGCTCGACTGGCTTGATTTTCCATTCCACATAAATGCCGATATGTCCCAGCGGGTGATGACTACGTTGGAGAGCATGGTTCCTGCCATAGAGGTCTACTCGATTGATAAGAGTAAGTTGTATAGTGCGGACGCCTAAGCTATTGAGTTCTATCTATGGACATTGTTAAGCGTCCCAGGGGCGTTGAATGGCGACGCTAGAGCGCATTCATTTCGTGCCCCATTACCTCGTGCGCAGAGAGAACGCCGTCGCATACTCCCCCAGTAGCAGCCGGCCATCCATTGAGGGCTTGCCCCAAATCTTTTGGGCAGACTATGCACCTTGGAGGGAGGCAAACCTGTGGGCAGTGGAGCGAGCAACGACTGGTGACGCTTCTCTTAAGACCGTTGCCAGTAACATGAATGGCCTTCTCAATTACGCTAAATTTCTTGAATCTCGTGATTTGCAGTGGTTCGAGTTTCCCGCTCGCAAAGCTGACCGCTGCCTGGTGCTATACCGAGGGGCGTTGATCAAGATGCGCGATGCCGGCCAGATCGGCCCATCCACGGCGTCTGAGTACATGCGCAATTGCATCATGTTCTATCGGTGGGTAAGGCATAGGGAGCTTCTTTCTCCACACGTCCAGCTGTGGCGGGAAAAACCCTACGTCGTTAAATACTTCGACCGGGTGGGGTTCGAGCGAACGATCAGCGGAACCACCACCGACCTCAGCATCCCGAACCGTAAGCGCCCAGGCCAAACGCTTGAAGATGGGCTGTTGCCAGTCTCGGAGACCGATCGCGATGCAATTCTGGATTTCGCCGCAGAGAACGCCACGCCCGAGCTCTACCTCATGTTGGCCCTTGGATTTTTTACCGGGATGCGGCTCGGCAGCATCTGTGATCTCAAGATTCAGTCTCTGGAGCGCGCCGCCCCCGACCCTTCCGCTGAAGGGCTTCTACGCCTTGCAGTTGGTCCAGGCGCAGCTCCGCCAGTGCACACGAAATTCGGTGTGACTGGCCAGGTCTGGATACCCGAAGCGTTGCGTGATGAATTGCTGGAATATGCCAAAGGCTGGCGGAGGATGGAACGAGAGGCGAAAGCCTCGCCCGAGAATCGTGATTTGCTGTTCTTGACCCGCTTTGGTAACGCCTATGGCAGGCGCGGCACCGATCAGTCATCTGCTGTGAATGTTGAGATGTCCGAGTTTCGAAAACGGGGCGTCAAAGCAGAACTACAGGTGCTCCGTAAATTCCGCTTCCATCAGTCGCGCTGCACCTTCGGTACCGAATTGGCACGTCTGGCGCTATCGGCTTGTGCCGATGTCGCTATTGTAATTGCGACGGTCAGCGACGCGTTGCTCCATGGGCCTAACTCTGAAGCCACCACCTTCAAATACATCCGATTCGTACAGGCACTGCCGATCAAACAAGCCCTCTCAAATAGCTTCATGGCGGCATTTAGCGGGATCGGCGCTGGGGCGCGGCACGATGGATAGTTCCGAATTCGACCTCACTTTCCCGATGCTTGAGTATGGGGCCACTGAAACGCCCTGGGACCTCCGGCCGCTGCTGTTTCGCGGAGGTGCAGCAGCAAAGGTGAAGCATGTGGGCCGCCAGATCGCGCAGGGCGAACTCGGCAGTCCCTTGCCGGAACGTTTCGAGCTGGTGACGCAGCTGCATGAGCACATGACTGACGACCTTGCTGGTGGCGGAAGTCGCTTCTCGGTGCAGAACAAGATCAGTGCATTGCGCCGATTCTTTGCCTGGATCGATTCAGAAAACGTGAATCTCAGTCTCGAGACGGCGGCCGACACGTTCATTCGTTGGACCGATCACTTGCTCCAGCGTCATCGAGTCGAACGCAATTTCAGCGATGGGTCCCTGTACGATCTCACCAGGCTCACGGCGACGATGCTGGACCGAGCATTGGACCGCCAAGCAAGCCTGAGCAAGAGCACACGTATTCGCAAGCCGCGCGGCAAAGGCAAGGTACATACGAGCAAAGCGGACAAGCAGAATCTGCAAAACACCTTCGCATTCGGACACCTTCTAGCTGACGTATGCGAGGCATTGACCTGGAGGGGGACAATGGCCCCCCTCCCAGTTTGTATTTCGTTACGCACCGGCCAAGTGCTGGAACTATGGTCGGGATTGCAGAGCCCCGAGAAAGTAGCGGCCCGCCGTACCAGGCCGCAAAACCAAGCGCAAATCGAAGCATCCCTGGCGGCGCGTGCCGCCCACGATGCAGATCGGACACTGCGGACCCGTTTCCCCATCGTCAATTTACGGATCGAGAGTGAATTGCTGATGTTCATCGCCCAGACCGGTCTGAACCTCCAGCAAGCACATACCCTGCGGGTTGAGCAGTTTCATTACACCAGCCACATAGACGGCTACCAGGTACGTACCTACAAAAATCGACGGGAAGGAGAAGTGCTATTCGAGATCTTTGCCAGTTATCGAGAGTGGTTCGAGCGCTATCTCGAATGGCGTTCCGAATGGTTTCCCAATGAGCCGGATGGTTTGCTCTTTCCGCTTATACGTAGCGGGGGACGAATCCTAGAAGAGGCGACGCAGTTCACGAACGTTACGCGCATCTGCCGCGAGCTTGGCATACCGATAGTGAGACCGCGAAAACTGCGCGGGACGCGCATCAACTGGTTGCTTCGGGAGTCCCAGAATCCCCAACAGGTTGCGGAGTTGGCCCAGCATACGGTGCAAACGCTGATACGCGTATATGCCGACCCCCATCCGCAGATCGCTATGGTGGAAATTACGCGCTTCCATCAGCAAACCGATCCGTCCCTTTCACCTCCTGCTCCTGGTAGATGTGTATCGGCCACACCTGAACCAGTGGGCACGATGCCGAAGAATGGTCCGCGACCCGACTGCATCAATGCTGCCGGTTGCCTGTTCTGTACCCAGCACCGGGATATCGAAAGTGAGGATCATGTGTGGTCTCTCGGTAGCTTGCGCCACCTCAAATCGCTTGAACTGGCACGCTACCGCCCATCCAGTTCGGGTAAGCACCTGACGACAGAGCATCCGGCCCTGCTGGTGATCGATCGGCTGACGGCCAAACTGCGCTTCTTCGAAGAAAGTAGCGAGGTCCGCAGGCTTTGGGTCGAAGAAGCCAGAGCGCGCATAAGTGAAGGTGACTACCACCCGGCCTGGGATGGCTTCATCCGATTGGCAGAACTGCGACAAAGATCAGCATGACGAAAAATATTCTTTCCGAACTTGGCCTCGGCATCGACTCGCCCCTAGCGATTCCTGATGCGCCGAACTACCGTCCGCCGTGCTGGCCACCGCAGCGTGATTGGCCGGTCATCATAGATGCCGCTGGCCAGGTGGTGAGCCGTTGGGGCGATGCCATTTGGCGGCTCGACCCATGGGCGGGAAAACGGCTCACTCTCAATTTCGGCGATGGCCCAGCTAAGAAATATGTCGCCGCGATCGATCCTGCGAACGCCGATTTATTGCGGACCGTAATCGGCTGGTGGCTATACGGCCCCAATGGAGCCCGTGGATACCGAGGCCTGAAAACGCGCTTCGACCAGATGCGTCGGCTGTTCGTCTTGTGCACTCAAGAAGGCATTCTCGCATCCGAACTGAGTCATTTTCCGCGCGTTGCCGACCGTCTCCCGGAGGTGCTCCAGGCTTCCCGGTCCGGTGAGTTCTTGGCATTGCTGCACGAACTGTACGAGCGGCGGGATGCGCTGGGGTTCACCTTGTTGGATCGCGCAGGGTTGGCACGCCTCGCAGCGGCCATGCCCGACCACCAGAAGCTCCAGACCCCCTATATCCCTCCCCGCATTTGGCACTATCAAATCACACGCTTGCGCGAATGCCTGGATGACTTTTTGGCGCATCGAGGCCAAGTCGAGGAGTGCTTCCGCTTCTGTCTGGCTGCCTATCGGCACAACTCTGCCAGTCTCCAAGGACAACGCAGGCCACAATCGTTCTATCCGTTTCAGTGGCCGTCGGATGGATCAAACGGAAAGTGGACTGGGCGGCAGTACTACGGCCCATTCATCGACACCGCGCATCGGTTTGGCATGGTGGAACTATTTCGTCGCTGGCTGGGAGTGAGCGACGACGAAATTCGCATTCAAACTCTGAGTCGCTACCTCAACCTCGTGAGTCGATCTGGACTGTGCTATCTGCTGAACTTCAGCCTCATGCGAGTCGAAGAGGCTTGGAACCTGCGCGCCGATTGCTTGCACATAGAACGTGATCCGCAGTTTGGCGACATCCATGTATTGTGCGGACGAACGACCAAGACGATGTCGGATTCTGAGGCACTTTGGGTGACGTCCCCGTCAGCTCAGGTGGCAGTTGAAGCCATGCGTGTGGTCGCAGACCTCCGCGCAGAATGCGACTCTCCCCCCGGCGAGGCCTCGGTGCCGGATGATCCGGCCAAGCGCTATCTGCTTGATTATTGCCTTGAACCGTGGGGAACGAAGTTCACCAAGATCAACCGCACGATTCGGCCATCGATTCCGAGCTATGCCCATGTGCTTCAGTGGTTCGACAAGCTGTTCGACCGTGAGCAATTGCGCATTACGCCGGAAGATTTCGAATTGGCTCGGTTGGTGACGCCGACGCTGACCGACGAGTTTGCGGTCGGCAAAATCTGGCCGTTGGCCTGGCATCAACTCCGACGAACCGGCGCAGTGAATATGCAGGCATCCGGGCTGGTCAGCGACGCTTCATTGCAGTTTCAGCTAAAGCACGTCGCCAGAGCGATGAGTCTCTACTACGGGCAAAACCATTCCAGGGTACGGCTGGAAGAGAAGGCCCATACCTACTACGTCCGCACCATGTACGAAACTTTGGGTAGGCAGCTGCAACAGCTGACGAGCAACCGATTCGTCAGCCCCCACGGCGAGAAGCGAAAATCTGAGATTGTCCGCCTAATCTCAGCCTCTGATGCTAAGAAAGCGATCAATCTGGCTAAGAAGGGGACGGTCACTCATCGACCGATTTTGCTGGGCATCTGCACGAGCCGTACCCCCTGTCCCTATGGGGGCATCGACAATATCGCTCGCTGCGGAGGGGGCGACTCCCCCGGAGAAACCAAACCATGTGCGGACGTTCTCTATGACCCCGAGCAACTCGACGAAGTCGAAGTGTTGGAGGCGGTATTGGATGAGCGCCTGGCCGCTGCCGAGGTAGACAGTCCGCTAAGGACTTCGTTGGAAGCCCAGAAACGTAGTGTGGAGAATTATCGCCATGTCATCCGGCAAACATGAATCCGCTGACCCGGCTAAGCGAATGAGTGCCGGCGAGCAGTATCGCGCAGCGTTCGAGCGGCTGAAGAGCAACAAGCCCGAACGACTGCCGAAGGGGACGCCCGTAAGTCAGAACAACGTTGCCAAGGAGGCCGGCAGCGACCCCTCTGCACTGAAAAAAGCTCGTTTCCCCCTACTGATCGCTGAGATCCAAAAGTACGTGGAAGGACACGCTGAGCAACGTCCGCCATCAGTGCGCCAAGTCAGCTTATTAGCCCGCAGAAAAAATCGTGGACTTCGAGAACGGATCGAGGAAATCACGCAGCAGCGTGACCACCTAGCCAGCCTACTCAGTGAGGCCGACGCCACCATTCTTGAGCTGTACGACCGTATTGCGGACTTGGAGCGCCAACTGCCGGCCTCCAATGTGCTTCCTCTTGATCCGCGAGGCCACAAAAAACTTTGAAACGGAGAGCTCGCAATATTCGAAAGAAACACAGCCATGCCCGACCAGCCCGGCATGAAACGTCGGGCTAGCCGCCGAAGAGCTTCTTGCGTTGCGCGGTCCGCTCCCGGCGTAGATTCTCGTAGGCAGTTCGGCGTTTAGTCGCGTTTTTGATTAATTCCAGGACCTGGGCGATATCGCCGAGCAACTCCTCACGCGCGGGAAGCGGTAGTTGGCGCTCGCCTGGGGTGTCGTGGGCCTCGGTAGCTTCGCAGGCCCGCGCATACACTGCCAGCAACTGCTCCCACTCCTCTGCGGGGTGGCCAATGACAGCACCAAATGCTTCTACGCTCACCACATCGCTGAACGGCTGGACGGTATTGTTCAAAAAAACCTCGCGTATGGCGCGCTCGACAGTGCCTCGGAGGCTTGAGTATCCCGATGCGATTTGCCGCTCAAGCTCATCATCCGGGTCGCTGCCGACCGGAACGTTCAGTGCTTTCGCACGACTTTCGAGATCGGCCAGGCGGGCCTTGGTGTCCATCGTCGTCCACGTCAGCCCCTCGCTCACTAGTCCCGGCGACTCGTCCCAACCGATGGTCTTGTAGCTGGCCGAGCGATCAGCGCGCTGAAGCGCCATCGCGAGCTCGGTCAGGAACACCGCATCATGGGTGAACACCAGCACTTGGCGGGTCTCAGCCAGCGCTACCAAACGCCGAGCTATGGCCCGACGATATACGTGATCCAGCGACGTAGACGGATCGTCGAAAATAACGGTCGAAGTATGTGGCAGGGATTCGAGCTCGGCGAGGAACATAGCCATCCCCAACGCGCGCTGCTCGCCCTCTGACAGCACCTTGGAGGCTTTCGCCGTGATTTCCTGCAGGCGCAGCGTGACCTTGGTCACCCCCAGCTCTGTGCGCCCGCTCAGGTCGGGTTGCACCCGTCGCTTATAGCCCAGGGCTTTCAACTCAGCATTCATAGAAGCGGCCAGAGCCTCGGTCACATGCGTCGCCGCCAGGGACGTCAGTTTGCGTGACACTGCCGCTGGGTTGAGGGCGGCATGGCAGCGGCTCAATGTGGCATGGACCTGACTGTCCTGAACAAAGCGCTCCACCGCGCCAAGCTGGTTGGCGAGGCGTTGTCGGGCTTCTAGCTCTGCCAGTTCTTGGGTCAGCGCCAAGCGTAGAGCGGGATCGGCAGAGGTCCGCAGGGTATTGGCGTCGACTCGGAGCGAAGCAGCTTTGGCGGCGAAGAGACTATCGAGGTTTGCTTCGATAGGAAGCGGTTCTGACTCGGGGGACCAGTTTCCAGTTTGCAGGGCTTGGCTAACCCAAGTATGCCGGGCGGTCCAGACCGATGCCGCTGCGGTGATGGCAGCGTGTAGGTCGGGCAGTCGCTCCTCCACGTCAGCCCGTGTTGGCACATCCAGAACGTTTAGATCGACAGCCTGCACCTTCCCTAGAGCGTTCATGCGCGCAAGCGTGGCGGCTTGCGCATCCGCCGTGGCGCTGTCGGCGACAAATGCCGCGAAACGCCGCATGCGCTCCGAGGCATCCGTTGAATAAGGTTGCTGGCAGAGTACGCAGTAAGCGTCCGGTTCCAGGTGCGGGAAGGGATGTTCAGGGTATGCCGTCTGCTGAGAGAAAGCCTCAGCGGCTCGGTACATCGTTTGCCAGAGTTCAGCTCCTGTGCCTTCCAGCAGCGTGGCGGTGGGTGAGGACGTTACCGGCAACTCCATGGCGTTCAGTGTGTCTCGATCCTGAAGACGCGCTTGCGCCAGTTGCATGGCGAGATGCGCGGTTTTTTCCGTTGTAATCAGTTCCTTTGCCCGTGCTATGGCACGATCATTCACCCAGCGCTGGACTTCCTCGGCTCGACGCTGCGCCTGGTCCAAGCGTGTCGCCAAACGTTCCAAGGCCAGCGCCTGCGGCACAGGATCGCTTTCCAGTAATGTCCGCTTCAGAAACTCCAGTCGCCGGAGTTCATCGTCACCGACCGTCCCTAATCGAGCAAGCACGGCGCGGTCCGAGTCCCCACCTAATTTGGCGATGTAGCGGCCGACTTCGGTGTCACCCTTCAGCGGTTCGAATTGCCGGGTATCCAGAGCCAAGGCATTGCGTTCGGTCCCAATCCGTGCCTGTAAATCACGCTGAAGTAGGACCAGGCGCGTCAGATGAGTGAGTCCGTAGGGCTGAAATGCAGGGGTCCCTTCCGCGTCGATGTAGTCATTGGCACAGGCCGCGTCGTAGACCGAGACCGAACTCAAATGCAAATGGGCCGGCCCGTTCTGGACCCAACGTGCGGTTTCCGGAGTGCCATCCACCAAAATGGCGAAATCTGCTGATGGCAGTCTAGCTGGGGTTGCCGCCCCAAAAGCGTCGGGCAGGACCTCCACCCGATGCCGAGCGTTGCAGGCATTCTTGAAGACGCGGGCGTAGCCGGATTTGCCGGCGCCGTTATGACCAAAGAAAATGGTCATGCCCTCCGGTGCGAGGTCAAAGGCACGACCGGACGGGAAGCCGTTTACCTGGTCTAGCCCCGAGACACCCACCAACCGCACGGTTGCGCCACTTCCGGCGCCTGGTACGTCGTCCAGCGTGAATGGCCGTGCTCCCCCCGTGGTTGCGTCTTCCCGTTCTTGCTCGCGAACCATTCGCAGAATGGTCTCGATGTCATCTTGGGTTAGTTCGGCCCGGGCAAATATCCGGCGCAGTGCTTCCTGCTGCCAGGGTCTGAGTCCGCCGGCCCACCCAATAATCTCGTCCAACAATGGCATATCCGTCTCCTTTCCAGATCCGCCGATTAAAGGCCGCGCCCAGTTGGATGGCAAGTGGCCAGCGCCTTCGAGGTGCTTCGCCGTGTTCCGTTTGCCTGCCTTCCTGACCGCCACCCTAGTGGCTTGTCCGGTCGTGACGCTACACGGGCAGAATTTCTGCATGCTGGCCAGTATCAAGCCGCTCTAAAGTCCGCTACCGGAAAGCGCTGTTTAGCGGTGAGAGACGGGGAAAGTGCGGAAGCTACTACCGACGCAAGCGATGTGGTGAGCAGTCCTCAGGTATGTGCGAAATTGCACTCCTCTTGACCACCAATTTGGGTTGGCGTTGACCACGGATTGCGTTCAACTTGACCAGGGCGTGTCACTGTCACGACCGTCAGAGAACGGCCAAAAACGGACACCGCCAACCCGTTGGAAAAAAAACTGAGCGTTGCTTTCCGTTAAGTTTGGTAGTTGCAAGCCCCGTTCAGGAAGAATTGCTCGATCAACGCCGCCATACCTGCGCGTGCGATACGGCCGCGGCGCTCGGCGTCTACCAGGCCGAAGATCAAGGAGGAGAAGATTTCGGTAAGCGCCGGGGCACCGATATCGATACGGAATACGCCCAGTTTTTGCCCGCGGAGAAAGAACTCGTCCAGCGTTTCCGAGTAAGGCAGCCATCGGCAGCCGCCTGCATCTAAATCAAACGTGTCCGGGCGCCACTGGAATGAGAGGAATACCAACAACTCCCTGTGAATCAAATGGCCTTCGATCAGACGATGCAATGCGTCCAAGGGCGCCGCCTCAAGATCGGCATCGGCAATGACCCTATAAATAACCACCGAACCATGATTCAGAAGCATCTCGATCAGGTTGTCGCGGGTGCCGCAAAACCTGTTGAGCGTCGCCTTGCTGACCCCCGCTGCCTGGGCTATTTCTTTGAACGTGGCTCGCGGGTGGTCAACGATGGCGATCGCCAGGGCCTTCAGCAATTTCTCATCGGCAGCAGTTAAGGCAATGCTGATCAAGGTCCACCGTTGTCGCTTCTCAAACGTTATCCGCAGATGAAGCAGCAGACCCTGGCAATGGCCGCAGATCAAAACAACGGATTCGAGCAGTCGCGCAAGCCCACCCGACGTGAAGAGTTCTTGCGGACCATGGAGACAATAGTGCCTTGGGCCGCCCTGTGCCAGGTGATAGAGCCGCACTACCCCAAGGCCGGCAACGGCCGCCCGCCCATTGGCCTAGAGCGCATGCTGCGCATCCATTTCCTGCAGCACTGGTTCAACCTGGCCGATCTGGCGTGCGAGGAGGCTCTGTATGACAGTGCCAGTCTGCGCCGCTTTGCGGGCATTGACCTGGGTCGTGAACGGGTGCCCGATGCCACCACGCTGCTGAAGTTTCGCAAACTGCTCCATGAGCACAAACTGGGCGAAGCCCTGTTTGCCAAGGTAGGCCAGCAATTGCAGGAGCGCGGCTTGAAGGTCAATACCGGCACCATCGTGGATGCCACCATCATCGCCGCGCCCAGTTCTACCAAGAACGCCGACAAGGCGCGCGACCCCGACATGCACCAGACCCGCAAAGGCCAGCAATGGTATTTCGGCATGAAGCTGCACATTGGGGTGGACAGCCAAAGCGGGCTGGCGCACAGCGCCGTGGTGACGGCGGCCAACGTGCACGACAAACACCCACTGCCCGATCTGCTGCATGGCAATGAGCGACGCGTGTACGGCGACTCGGCCTATGCCAGCCAGAAAACACTGATAGCGAGCAAAGCCCCCAGGGCCAAGGACTTCACCAACCAGCGCACCCGCCGTGCGGGCGAGGTGGACGAAGTTCAGCGGGCCAAGAACCGCAACAAGTCACGGGTGCGCGCTCGGGTCGAGCATGTCTTTGCGGTGGTAAAGCGCCTGTGGGGATTCACCAAGGTGCGCTATCGCGGGCTGCAAAAGAACGCCACGCGTGCGTTCACGGCCTTGGCGCTGGCCAACATCTACCTTGCCCGAGGGCGCCTGCAGGGACAGGTGCGCCCGTAAGGGTCCGAAAGGGGCTCAAAGGCTCCCGAAACAGGCCCTGTGGGGCAAAGCACAGTATCTTTGCGGGCCATTTGGCATTCAAATGGCTGTGCGATGGATATGACGTTACTTGTTCAGCATTGCCTTAAATCCATCGGTCACTCTTTATCTATCGCGGGCAGATGCGGGTATTTTGCCTAGAACACTCATTTTTCTCAAAGAGGATACTAGCTTTGTTCACACCAAAATCAAATGAGTCAATATTGACTTATTTGATTTTTGCGTGGATCATGCGCGGCTTCGACTACGTACTGGCTTCGCGCTTGGGTGAGATATGAACAAATTCCGCGAATGGATCACTTTTTCCGTGATCTCCTATTTGATCGCCGTGACCCTGGTTGGCTGCGACAAGCCCGAAGAGCAACGGGAAGAGGCGCCAGCGCGTGAAGTCGATGTGCTCAGCGTGAAGACCGAGCCCTTCACAGTGTTCGCCGAGCTACCAGGGCGCATCGAGCCGGTGCGTGTCGCCGAGGTGCGCGCGCGGGTGGCGGGGATCGTGCTCAAGCGCACCTTCGAGGAAGGGGCCGACGTGAAGGCCGGTGACGTGCTGTTCCAGATCGACCCTGCGCCGTTCAAGGCGGCCCTGTCGCGGGCGGAAGGTGAACTGGCTCGCGCCGAGGCGCAGCTGTTCCAGGCTCAGGCGATGGTTCGCCGTTACGAACCACTGGTGAAGATCGACGCCGTCAGCCAGCAGGATTTCGACAACGCCATGGCCGCTCTGCAGAGCGCCCAGGCCGACAAGCGCTCGGCCCAGGCCAATGTCGAAACTGCCCGCCTGGACCTGGGTTATGCCGAGGTTCGCGCCCCCATCGCCGGGCGTATCGGTCGCGCCCAGGTCACCGAAGGGGCTCTGGTAGGCCAGGGCGAAGCCACGCTGCTGGCACGTATCCAGCAACTCGATCCGGTGTACGCCGACTTCACCCAGCCTGCTGCCGATGCCCTGCGCCTGCGCGCGGCAATCGCCGAGGGCAAGGTTGCCGGTGCGAGCGACCAGCCGCTGTCGCTGCGTGTCGACGGTACCGATATCGAGCGCAAGGGCACGCTGCTGTTCACCGATATCTCGGTGGATCGCAGCACCGGGCAGATCGCCCTGCGAGGCCAGTTCGACAACCCCGAGGGCGTGCTGCTGCCGGGTATGTACGTGCGTGTGCGCACACCGCAAGGGCTCGACCAGAACGCCATCCTGGTGCCGCAACGTGCCGTGCAGCGTTCGGCTGACGGCCAGGCCAGCGTGATGCTGCTGGGGGAGGGCGATACCGTCGAGGCGCGCCAGGTCACCACCGGTGCCATGCAGGGCTCGCGCTGGCAAATCAGCGAGGGCCTGCAGGTCGGCGACAAGGTGATCACCAGCTCGCTGGCGGCTATCCGTCCGGGCGCCAAGGTCATCCCCCGCGAGCAAGATGCCGCCGAAGCCGCTCCACAGTCCCAGGTGCAGTAAGCCGGAGAACCTCTCATGTCCCTGTTTTTCATCCGGCGCCCCAATTTCGCCTGGGTAGTCGCCCTGTTCATCTCGCTGGGTGGCCTGCTGGCCATCCCGTTCCTGCCGGTGGCGCAGTACCCCAACGTGGCGCCGCCGCAGATCACCGTGACCGCCACCTATCCCGGCGCTTCGGCGCAGGAGCTCACCGACTCGGTGACCAGCGTCATCGAGGAAGAACTCAACGGCGCCAAGAACCTGCTGTACTTCGAGTCCACCAGCAACGCCAACGGCATCGCCGAGATCACCGTCACCTTCCAGCCAGGGACCGACCCCGAACTGGCCCAGGTTGACGTGCAGAACCGTCTGAAGAAGGCCGAGGCACGCATGCCGCAGGCCGTGCTGACGCTCGGCATCCAGACCGAGCAGGCCACCGCCGGCTTCCTGCTGATCTATGCGCTGAGCTACACCGATGGCGACAAGGACGCCAACGTCACGGCGCTGGCCGATTACGCCGCGCGCAACATCAACAACGAAATCCGTCGCGTGAACGGCGTCGGCAAGCTGCAGTTCTTCGCCTCCGAGGCGGCCATGCGCGTGTGGATCGATCCGCAGAAGCTGGTCGGCTACGGCCTATCCATCGATGACGTGAACAACGCCATCCGCGCGCAGAACGTGCAGGTGCCGGCCGGTGCCTTCGGCAGCACGCCGGGTTCCAGCGAGCAGGAGCTGACGGCGACCCTGGCGGTCAAGGGTACCCTGGACAACCCGCAGGAATTCGCCGCCATCGTGCTGCGTGCCAACCAGGACGGCTCGCGCCTGACCCTGGGCGACGTGGCGCGCATCGAGGTCGGCAGCCAGGACTACAACTTCGGCTCGCGCCAGGACGGCAAGCCCGCCGTTGCCGCCGCCGTGCAGCTGTCGCCCGGTGCCAACGCGATCCAGACCGCCGAGGCGGTCAAGCAGCGTCTGACCGAGCTGTCGGCCAACTTCCCGGACAACGTCGAGTTCTCCGTGCCGTACGACACCTCGCGCTTCGTCGACGTGGCGATCGACAAGGTCATCATGACCCTCATCGAGGCCATGGTGCTGGTGTTCCTGGTGATGTTCCTGTTCCTGCAGAACGTGCGCTACACCCTGATCCCGTCCATCGTCGTGCCGGTGTGTCTGCTCGGTACGCTGACCTTCATGTACCTGCTTGGCTTCTCGGTGAACATGATGACCATGTTCGGCATGGTGCTGGCCATCGGCATCCTGGTGGACGACGCCATCGTGGTGGTGGAGAACGTCGAGCGGATCATGGCCGAGGAAGGCCTGGCGCCGGTGCCGGCGACCATCAAGGCGATGGGGCAGGTGTCCGGGGCGATCATCGGTATCACCCTGGTGCTGTCGGCGGTGTTCCTGCCGCTGGCCTTCATGGCCGGCTCGGTGGGGGTGATCTACCAGCAGTTCTCGCTGTCGCTGGCGGTGTCGATCCTGTTCTCGGGCTTCCTCGCGCTGACCTTCACCCCGGCGCTGTGCGCCACGCTGCTCAAACCGATCCCCGAAGGCCATCACGAGAAGACCGGTTTCTTCGGCTGGTTCAACCGCAAGTTCACCGCCCTGACCGGCCGCTACACCAAACTCAACGGCAAGCTGGTGCCGCGCGCCGGGCGGGTGATGTTCATCTACCTGGGCGTGGTGGTGCTGATGGGTTTCTTCTACCTGCGCCTGCCGGAATCCTTCGTGCCGGTGGAAGACCAGGGCTACATGATCGTCGACATCCAGTTGCCGCCAGGCGCCACCCGTGAGCGCACCTCGGCCACGGGTGAGGAGCTGGAAGAGTTTCTGATGGCCCGCGAGGCCGTGCAGACGTCCTTCCTGGTCCTCGGCTTCAGCTTCTCCGGCATGGGTGAGAACGCGGCCATTGCCTTCCCGCTGCTCAAGGACTGGTCCGAGCGAGATTCTTCGCAGTCGCCGGAAGCCGAGTCGGCTGCGGTCAACCAGCACTTCGCCAACCTCGATGACGGCGCGATCATGGCGGTGCCGCCACCGCCGGTCGAAGGCCTGGGCAACTCGGGTGGTTTCGCCCTGCGCCTGCAGGACCGCGCCGGCCTTGGCCGCGATGCCCTGTTGGCAGCGCGCGATGAAGTGCTGGGCAAGGTCAACGGCAATCCGAAGTTCCTCTACGCCATGATGGAAGGTCTGGCCGAGGCGCCGCAGCTGCGCCTGGTGATCGACCGTGAGCAGGCGCGCACGCTGGGAGTCAGCTTCGAAGCGATCAGCAGCGCGCTGTCCACTGCGTTCGGCTCGTCGGTGATCAACGACTTCGCCAACGCCGGCCGCCAGCAGCGCGTGGTGGTACAGGCCGAACAGGCCGAGCGCATGACACCGGAAAGCGTCCTGCGCCTGCATGTGCCCAACGACAGCGGCAGCCTGGTACCGCTGAGTGCTTTCGTCACCACGAGCTGGGAAGAAGGCCCGGTGCAGGTCGCGCGTTACAACGGTTACCCGTCGATCCGCATTGCCGGTGACGCCGCGCCCGGCGTGAGCACTGGCGAGGCGATGCTCGAACTGGAGCGCATCGCTGCCGAGCTGCCCGAAGGTATCGGTTACGAGTGGACCGGGCTGTCGTATCAGGAGCGGGTCGCCAGCGGGCAGGCGACGATGCTGTTCGCCCTGGCCATCACCGTGGTGTTCCTGCTGCTGGTGGCGCTCTACGAGAGCTGGGCGATCCCGCTGACGGTGATGCTGATCGTGCCGGTCGGCGCACTCGGCGCGGTACTGGCGGTGACTGCTATCGGCCTGCCCAACGACGTGTACTTCAAGGTCGGCCTGATCACCGTGATCGGCCTGGCGGCGAAGAACGCCATTCTCATCGTCGAGTTCGCCAAGGACCTGTGGGAAGACGGCTACTCGCTGCGCGATGCTGCTGTCGAAGCCGCGCGCCTGCGTTTCCGCCCGATCATCATGACCTCCATGGCGTTCATGCTCGGCGTGGTGCCGCTGGCCATCGCCACTGGCGCCGGCGCTGCGAGCCAGCGCGCACTGGGCACCGGGGTGCTGGGCGGGATGCTCAGCGCGACCATGCTCGGGGTGATCTTCGTGCCGATCTTCTTCGTCTGGGTGCTGTCGCTGCTGCGCACCAAACCTCAGCAAACCGACAACCATCCCCTGCATAAAGCGGAGTAATGCGATGACCTCTCACTTCATGCTCCGTCGCGCTCTGCTGCCCCTGGCCATCGCCGCCCTGGCGGGTTGTTCGCTGGCCCCGACCTACGAGCGCCCGCAGGCACCGGTCGCGTCGCACTGGCAAGCCGCCGACGCGGAGGGCACCCGTGCCCAGGCGCTGGACTGGCAGACCTTCATCGTCGATGCCGACTTGCGCCGCGCGGTGGATACGGCGCTGAGCAACAACCGCAGCCTGCGCCAGGCGCTGCTGGATATCGAAGCTGCGCGTGCCCAGTACCGCATCCAGCGTGCTGATCGCCTGCCTTCGATCAACGCCAATGCCAGCGGCAACCGCCAGCGCCTGCCTGCCGATCTGTCGCAGACCGGGCGCTCGGAAGTGACCAGCAACTATCAGGTCGGCCTCGGCCTCGCGGAGTACGAAGTCGACCTGTTCGGCCGCGTGCGCAACCTCTCCGAGGCCGCGCTGGAGACCTACCTGGCGACCGAGGAGGCGACCCGTGCCACGCAGATCAGCCTGGTTGCCGAGGTCATCCAGGCCTACCTGACCCGCGATGGTGCGCTACGCCGCATGGCCCTGGTCGAACAAACCCTGGACAGCCGCATGGCCTCGCTGGAGCTGGTCAGCCAGCGCCGTGCAGCGGGGGCCGCCACCGCCCTGGATTACCAGGAAGCGGTCGGCCTTGCCGAACAGGCTAGGGCCGAGCGCGAGAGCACCGAACGCCAGTTACGCCAGGCGGACAACGCCCTGGTCCTGTTGCTCGGCACGCCAGATGCCGCTCGCCTGCTGCCCGCGACGCCCCGCGACGACCTGATGGTGCTGCAGGACATCGCCCCCGGCACCAGCTCGGAACTGATCGAACGGCGCCCGGACATTCTCGCCAGCGAGCACCGCCTCAAGGCGCGCAATGCCGATATCGGTGCAGCTCGCGCCGCGTTCTTTCCCCGGATCAGCCTGACCGGTTCGGTGGGCAGCTCCAGTGCCGAGTTGTCCGGATTGTTCGATGGCGGCTCGCGGGCCTGGAGCTTTGCCCCGACGCTGTCGCTGCCGATCTTCGCCGGTGGCCGCAACCGCGCCAACCTGGACCTCGCCGAAGTGCGCCAGGACGCGGCGGTGGCCGACTACGAAGGCACCATCCAGACCGCCTTCCGCGAAGTGGCCGATGCCCTGGCCGCCACCGACACCCTGCGCCGCGAGGAGGCTGCCCGCCAGGCTCTGGCCGGTTCCAGCGAGGCTGCGATGGCCCTGGCTAAGGCGCGTTACGAGGGCGGCGTGGACGACTACCTGCGTTATCTTGACGCCCAGCGCAGCACCTTTAGCAACCAGACCACACTAATTCAAATCAGCACGGAACGGCAGATTGCGCTGGTTGACCTGTTCAGGTCTCTGGGCGGTGGCTGGGGCCAAACTGAACCGATGGCCGGGATCGGCGCTGAGTGAGCAAAGCCAGGAGTCCTGCATCCGAAGACCGGACTCTGGCTCCATCACCGGTGAGCTACTGGTCATCGACGGGGCAATCGTCTGATCGAGAATAAGACTGTCTGACGACTGGCAGGCCTATGGATTATTGGTGGCAGCAGCTAACGGCTCTATAAAGAGCTGCAAAAAATCACTGTAACGCATGATTGACTGACTGCTTCTGGCCGGTTTCTGCCTGTTGCGTCTCTGCTGCCCACTGGCCAAGTCGGATGCACGCGGTGGTCAGTACCAATGCAATTGACTGGTCAAATGGGTGCAATTGCGCAGGTATGGACTTCAAGCCCCAATTTCCTGGAAAAGAGGTTCTTTCTATGGACATCCGACATCAGAGATTGAGTAGCGGAATGTCTGAGCTGAAGTCATGTCCATGGCTGTTCTTCTTTCCTTTATATCGATGAGGCGTTTATTGAGCTCGGCTCGTTATGGGCCGGTAACTTTGTTGATTTTGGGCACCAGATCCGGGCCAGCATCCAGCGGTACACGGGTCTTACCGTCGGCGTGGGCATTGGCCCAACCAAGACCCTGGCCAAACTGGCGAACTACGCTGCGTATTCTGGTGAAGTTGAACAGTGATTCCGGAATCTGTGAACACCATTTCCGGAAAGTATGCTGACAGGGATTCTTCGAGCAGAAGCTGAGCTTTGAGGGGAGGCATCTTTTCGACTCACCGAACAAGCCAGCAGCCAAGCGCAGCGCGGCAGTTGTGGATCCAGGACGTTGGAACAGGACGGTTCATCTGACATCAGAGTACGTGCTCTGAGGTGTCCGGAATCGGTGTACACGCAAGCCGGAATCAGCGTTCATTTTAAACCGGAATAGGTGTTCATTTTCGACCGGAATATGCAACTACGCCGCCAAAAAGTGGCCGGCCACAGGAGGTGTTGTCGATATTCGCGATGAGGGACGCCGAGCTCGGCTGATGGCCATCACCCCAATCGATGAAGTGTGGGGTATTGGACGCGCCCTGAATAAACGGCTGCAGGCCGAAGGCGTGGCAACCGTGGCAGATCTGATGGCTGTGCCTCCCAAACAGATCCGCCAGCGTTATGGTGTGGTAGTGGAGCGCGTGGTCCAGGAACTGCGCGGCATTCCCTGCTCTGAACTGACAATAGACACCCCGGCCAAGCAGCAAATCGTCAGCAGTCGCTCGTTCGGCGAACGGATCATGGAGCAAGCCAGCATGCATCAAGCGTTGTCGGCCTTTATGGAGCGAGCCGCCGAGAAGCTACGCCACGAGAAGATGCGCTGCCAGCATGTGAGCATCTTCTTTCGCACCAGCCCCTTTAGCGAAGGCGAGCCCTACTATGGCAATCAGCTTTCGGCCAAGCTGCCGCGACCAACCGACGATACTCGCGAACTTCTGCATCATGTAACCCAACTGCTGCCCCATATCTGGCGCGACGGATTCCGCTATCAAAAAGGCGGCGTCATTCTCGGTTCGTTCACGCCGCGGGACCACTACCAGGCAGATCTGTTCGACAATCCTGGCTCACCCGACCGCCGGCTAATGGCGGTGATCGATGCCATCAACCATAGTGGCCTGGGCCATATAGGATTTGCCTCGAAAGGTGTAGACGCCTCTGAGTGGATGATGAAACGCGAACACTTGGGCCCACGCTACACCACCTCGTGGGACGATCTACCGGTCGCTAGGTAGTTTAAGAGTTTTCCTGAGAGGAAGGTGTTTCCACTACTGATCTATCCTGCCCACCGGCCTCTGTTTCCAGTGACTTACTGATGGCCAATTTCCCAGATATGACTTTTGGGCCCAATTGTTTGGCCACTAGCAAAACTCATAACCAGAAGTAAATCGATGGTTAGGGCAATAACTCACGAATGTCGCAATTGAGAACCTCCGCAAGCTGATACGCCTTCTCCAGGGTGACGTTGACCTCACCCCGCTCAATCCTACCGACATAGCTTCTGTCAATCTCTGACAGCAGAGCCAGCTTATCTTGCGAAATCCCGATTTGTATTCTTTTCTGGCGAATGCGTTCACCGAATTTGATCGCTAAGTCTTTCATTTCTCGTCTCTCATAAAGACGAGAACTATCCAGAGTTGTCGCGAACATAACCACGGATTATAATCCGCAACCGTTAAAGCCTATGATGTTCTTTCACCCCGACAACGAGACTATACGATGCCCCCAAAGAAAAAGACTCTTTCGCCTCCGTTCTATCAAATTCTCGTAGTGCAGAGTCTTGATCACTTCACAGTCAAAGTGCTTAGGGATTCCTATATCAAATTTATGGGTGTTCCCGAGGGAGACGCGGAAAGAAGGGATGCATACCGGAAGGTCTACCGACAAGTAGTGCGACTGCAACGCAATGATCTTGTTGAGAAAGTGCCAAATACTGGTGGCGCGGTGAAGTACAGAAAAACGCCGAAGTTTCATGAAACACTGTTCGTCGAAAACCGGCAAGAAGAGCCATGTGACGAAAAGCCAATGGATGGTGTGTTGTCCCCTAATGCCATGACTAACAGCCATGTCTTATCGGAACTGCAACTCAAAGCCCATAATTACCAAGTTGATTTATTAACCGCTATCGGAGAGACCGAAGAATATCAACGGCTTGCTAAGGAGTTTCCTTCCATTCAGTCCTTGTTTGATGCGGACTACCGAGAGGCTAGAGAGAAGAGCTCCAAACTATTAGGGCAACTAAAGGCGATCCAAACCGTCATAATGCAGCATTCGCAAAGGGCCTGATGATGCATTTACGCAAATGGCAGGCAACTTGCGTTGAGCAAGCCCTCATACACTATGAGAACTATCGCCATTTTCTGTGCTTAGCCACGCCAGGTGCGGGAAAAACCACAATGGCTGCGGAACTAAGCCGTCGTTTGCTCGTGGATGACAAGATCGACTTCATTCTTTGTTTCTCTCCTTCCGTAGCAGTGGCTGAGGGGATGCGCTTATCCATGAGTAGGGTGCTGGAGCGACGCTTTGATGGGATTATTGGTGCTGCCGGCTGTAGCTACACCTACCAAAACTTGTTGTTCTTCAAAGAGGATTTCTGGCAGCTGTTTGCATCTCACAACGTGATGGTCATCTTTGATGAGATCCATCACTGTTCGGGCACTGAACCCGATAATGCAAACGCCTGGGGAGAGGAAATCCTACTCAATATTCAGGATCAAGCGACTTATACGTTGGCCTTAACAGGAACGCCATGGCGTTCAGACCAAGCCCCGATTGTACTGGCCCGTTATGCGGATCCAGACAACCGAATTCAATGCGACTATCGGTATGGCCTCAGAGAGGCAATCGAGGATAGGGTCTGCCGACGACCTAAAATCGTCCTGATTGATAACGATCTGATCTCTGTTTACTTCTCCTCAGAGACAAAATCCTACTCATCCCTTGCAGAGCTATTTAACCAACAAGATATCCGCTACGGGGAGTTAATTTCGCATCCTGTCGCGATTCGCCACATGCTGAGTACTGCCAATCAACGACTCAGGAAAATGCGAGAAGAGGTACCCAATGCAGCAGGCCTGGTGGTCGCAGCGTCGGTTGAACATGCTGCGTTGATCACCCAGATATTGGCAACAGAGATGAACCAGCAAGCGGTTCTAGTGACCTATAAAACACCGGATGCGGCTGCACAGATCGAAAAGTTCCGTTCAAGCGATGCGGCCTGGATTATTAGCGTCGGGATGATAAGTGAAGGCACAGATATTCCACGTCTTCAGATCTGCTGTCATCTTTCGCTGATTCGAACTGAACTGCACTATCGGCAGGTTCTCGGACGAGTGCTACGAATGACGAATACTGGCCCCCAGGAAGGATGGCTATATACATTTGCAGTGCCTGAATTGATCGCGTTCGCAGAGCGGATTTCTGAAGAGATACCAGAGCAGCAAGTCGTCATACAGGAATATCACAACATAGGTATTGGTTCATCAGACCGAACATGGCCCAGCCATGCCACAAACACGCCTAGCGACATTCCTCGGCTGGTCTGGGACCCGCTTACTCATAAACAAATTACATTGCACAAAACTCACGATAATACGGCTACCATCGAATCGCCGTTTATCCAGCTTTTCGGCAAGTTCCGCGAGCAGATCCTTGCGACTTACTAAATAACTGATCCCAATAGTGCTACACCTTCGCTGTGCCATAGCCATTCCCCGGGAAAGGAGACACGGTATCCAT
>NZ_JAPDCG010000020.1:0-23574 GCF_027705845.1 Aeromonas sp. S41-2
GTTGTGGTCGTGGCAGAGGTGGTAGGATAGGCATCAACTCAGTCCTTTGGGTGTGGCTTGTTTTGTTTAGCGACTAACCAGATCGCACAAACTGGACTGAGTTCCCTTCCTCCGGTGATCTACTATTCGGAACAGCTATTTAGCACCTTCATTCGAAAAGTATCACAATTCAATATGGGCAACCGCACGCATGCTCAGTTTTTGTTCACCCCATTGATATCAGTCAGTATGTCTTTTTCCAGCTAGTTGCTATTCATCGCCGCCCCGTCACCATACTATGTTATCGCCTCTCACCGTCAGAACGCTCACGGTCAATAGTTGTCAACGGTGCATTGAGTTGATGTTCTTTCATCCCATGCTTGTATGCATTGTATTGCCAGATCACAAACTGCTGTTTGTATCTCCGGTTCTCCTCTTTAAGCTCCTCGATTTCACTTTCAAGATTCACAATCCTTGCAGCTGCGATGTTCAAACTAGCTGGACGCGGATTTTTGGGGCCACGGCCTTTAAGCGCCTCTTTCTTTGTTTGATAGGCAGTCACTATTGCCTCATGCGCATTAAGGGACTGTCTTGACGGCAACTTTCCGACCAATGGCTCTGCCGCCTCACAGATTGCCGACCAGGAGAGTTTTGGTTCCTGCCATCCTCGAATTAGATTCACGATGGCATGAATGTCTCTATTGTCTAGATGCTTAGCCAAGGCCTCCCCCTAACAAGGTTTTCAAATCATCTAACATCACAGCTTCTTCGCTTTCTTTGCCTTTTTTCTCAATGGCCTCAATAGACTTTTTTTCAGCAACACGGCGAAGCTGGCTGAAATCATTGCCACGGAGCTTAATCTGGGCACCATTTTCAATGTCTGGATTCTCTAAAATAGCTACTAGCTCCCGAAGCCGGGTGACGGTTTTCTTGTGGTACTGATACCAGCGATCAGCACCCATCTCGCCGCTTTCAACTGCCGCATCAGCGAGAAAAAACAGTCGCTCCGACTTCTCCAGACGTTTCTTAATTCGATCCAACTTTTCTGTATCATCGCCTTTGATACAAACTTGCTCAGTACAATTGACGCAATCTCGGAACTTCTCGCAGGGACTCATGGTGTAATCATGCACACAGTAGCCATACTCCGTCACATGGACTGCGGCATGCTCTAATGTATTGAACTCCTGCATAGTCACGGGCAGATGCTTTGCCACCTCGCCAACAGGCCCAAATAGCGCTTTTGTGGGGTCTAGGCGTTCGGCCATGCCAACCAGTTCGTATTCGGTCATGTGGTTGTAGGTTCGATTTTGTTTCACATCAGCCCGCCCTGACCACTTGGCAATTTCCAGGTTTGACAGTCCACCACGCTGGGCAATGGTGTTGAGCAGGTGTCGAGCCTGATGCGAGGTCAATTTGACCCGTTCTCCGTTTTCAGTACGGTAACCATGGCGATCAAAGATACTGGCATGTTTTCCATCCAGAGCCTCACGAGGAGCCAGATCATGGTTGAAGAAGTTATTGGTTGGCTTATGTAATTCAACCGGAAGGCATCCCCGATATCCGTGGAACTGATTTGCATTCAGTGCAAACAAGGCGTCGCTGTACCTAATCCCCCTCTCTTTATCAAACCACGGGAAGCCTTCTGGCAAACGCGCCATAGTGTGTTGCCACAGGCTATTTAGCGTATGCACACCATTTTTTGGGGCTAACCCTCGACTATAAAGAGAGGTATGGCATTGCTTTCTGGATTCACAGACAAGGCCGAGTGCCATACAGGCCTGCTCCATAGTCAACAGCTCATCATCAGCGACATCAGGGCAGTTAGCATGGCGGTAAAATTTATCCGGGTGTTTCTCTATCCCCTTGGCCAGTTGTCGGGCATTTTCAGATAGCATTTTAGCTCTGGCGACGGCGGTTTTAGCGACGCCGACCATCACGGTTGGAATCCATTTGATGTCGCCTTCATAGCCTTTCCCCGCAAAAAAACGCCAGCCGTAGCGTTCTATCCCTTCACGATCCGTTTCAAATACCTCGCAATCCGCAGGCAGTGCTAACACCTCCGAAATGCGTGACGGTGCTGACATCAGCATGGCAAATACCGATGTTGTGAATATGTCTCGCTCATGAATTGGGTCGTTGGCAAAAATTTCTGCCAACGCATTGAGGGCAATATCACTTGGAAGTTTCTTTTCCCTATTTTTCTTCGCCTCTCTACCTGTTTTATTCTTGTCGTCAGCACGCTTAATTGGATTGACCCAATTGTGCACTGCACTTGATACAAGCTGGTGTTCGACTACAAACTTAGCCAGCCGCTCAATCTCTCGACCGCATTGATATGCTGAGCCATCTGAGTAGTGCTGCCTTGCTAATTCAGCGGCTTCATCAAGCACGGAAATCGACAGGCCCTCAATATTTGCGCTCCCAGTTACTTGAAGCAATGCAGCCTCAACCGCTCGGAGCGCCTTACTTTCATTCTTTGTCCCCGTGAGACGATGCCCCTGCTGGTAACGGAAATAGGCTTTGGCGAAATCAATGAACGCTGGGTCTTGTACCTCTTGAGGTTTAGGTTTGCGAGTAGTGATGCCCAACTTGGAAAACACAGTTATGTTTGGCCAAACAGGATCTTCCCACTTGAGGTCAGAACCAAATACGGTCAGTTGATGTCGGCACTTGGCTATGAATGCTTCAAGATTATCTGTTGCTGTCAGCGTAGCCTTTGGCTTGAACTGGAAAGTCTCAGCCATTGGTAATTAATCCCTGTTGGCTAAGCTCTTCACGACGAGAAGCACAACGCATGATCACGTCTGCCACCGCGATGATGCTACGATCAAGCACAGCAGCAATCTGGATGTCGCCAGTTATCTCTTTCACCCGTTCACGCTCATTAAGCAAGCCCTGATAGACATCTTTATGTGGGCCATCCAGCCATGGCTGAAAATGCATGCAAGTGTAGCAAGGAATCGGGACATTCGCGCCACAAAAGCCATGTTCGCCACAAGTACCAACACCCTGACCCATCTCGGTCCGAATACGGCTGGTAGGATCGTTCCCTCGCTGAGCATCCCTCTCTGAATCGACAAGTACCCCGACAAATGCCTGAGCGTATGGCGCCAATTGAAGCCCAATCGCCTCATCCAGCTTTTTCACATGCTCGGGGATATTTTTGACGTAAACACCTGCGTTTTGAGTATCGGAATGGTCAAGCAGTTCCGCTATTACCAACTCGCCAAAACCCTCACGGGCAGCCCGTGTGCCCGTGGTATAACGAAAACGGCGAGCATTGATATTCAATAGATCACCAGTACGTTCTGACCGGATATCTGATTCTTCTACGATTAAGTGGAATGTTTTAGTTATCACTGAAGCGGCGATATGGAGTTTGTCAGTGGCAATCAGTTGGCGGAATTCATAAGGGGATTGGATGGTCGCTAGCACATCAAGATCAGGAAACAGAGGGATCTGCTGCCGGTCAGCTTCCTGCAATTCAATCCCGAGACGATTCTCAACCAGAGCAACAGCATTCTTTGCCTGAGCACTCAGGACTGCCCATAGTTCGAGAGTCATCGCATAGGGCTTGAAGCGTTCGCGAAAAAAGCTATTACGTTGCTTGGCTCGCGGCACATTCAATACATAGAAGGGTTCACCCTTTTCATTTTCTCCGCAGAGAATATCAACCACGCGCAGCTGCGAGATCTGGATTGAGCGACGCCCCGTATGACTGACGCTAAGAGCCATAGCCAACTGAGCAATGGTAATTAAGCTCTTTTCATAAGCTCGTACAACCGCCTCGTTGAACGCTTGAAGTTCATTATCCGTCAACGGCCCCTCTAGAGGATCCAATCGCTTAACCGCATCCCCCTTACGCACCCCTTTTAGCCTCCATCCATCAAGTAAACACACCACGTTCTTGCTAACACCGGAATAACCCAGCTTGTGCCACTGTCGCAGGAAGGTGCGAACAACACCTAACCGATATTCATGAGCCGCATCCAAAGAAGACCTGTATCCAATCAACATGACATCGTCAATACGAGTAGCTTTAGTTGCACGAATCATTGCTAAGAAACACCAGAAACTACTATGTACGTGAGCAGCAGACATGTTCCTTGCATAAAATGACAGTGTATAAAGAGCCCCCTTCAGAGACTCTGGTTCCAGAAGTCCATGTAGCACTCCAACCGGAATAGAGGTGTTTTTATCTAGCCGCCATTTTTGATCATGCAGCATAAAATAGTATCCGTTCGCCCTTGCCGAGATTCGCTCGGGATCTAATGCTGGTAAGATGCTATTCGTCATCATTCTTCAAGTCCTCAGGCAAGCGAGTACCGTTAGCTTTTTGTAATGCCAAAGCGGCCTCAAACCCTTTTTGCTGAATGAAACGCTTGTTGTAAGTCGCTGCGGTTCCTGAGCCCGCCCTCCAACCCATTAAGTACGAGCGGACTTGCTCTTGGCGTTCCTCGCTGACTTGCTCATCCATGGCATCCATTCGCTCTGAAAACTTGCGATTCCATGTGTGACGGAGCGAGTGCCCTGTTGCTGCATACAATTGCGGCGAAACGGCCCTGACCACGGTAAATATTTTGTGATACCCCCCCTTGGAGATAGGGTTTCCCACAGTTGGCCCACGCTTGTAAGTCACGAACAGGTAGTCATTTTTCTTCGCATTTCGGACATTACGACGATCTTGGGTGATATAACGATGCAGTTCTTGAACTAAGGATTCAGCCAACGGTAATAGCCGCTCTCTAGTTTTAGCATTAGGCTCATTGGTTCTCGAATCCGCTCGTTCATCTGCTCGCCTCACGACACGGATCCTGTTCGTGCTAAAATCGATATCCTGTATTCTGATGTTTAACAATTCACCACCTCGAATACCAAGATAAAACAGAAGCAAGATCATCAGTCGATTGCGACGCTGGACATCTATTGAGAAAGGGTTTGACTCTGATCCAGGCTGGATGAGTTCAAATAGTGCATCCAATTGAACATCACTCAATGACCTGTCTTGCAAATCACTGTTTCTGCCCTTTTTAGACGGTCGCCGCATCTTTGTCTGCTCCGCCATGGCATTGATCTGTTCAACAACTTCCAATTCTGGCGTCTTTAAGATATGCATCGCATACCAGCGTAAGTAGTTGGCAAAGGTTGTCAGCCGAGAATGCTGTGTCCCGTTATCAACGGTATTGATCGTTGCATCTTCCAACCAAGGTTTAGAGGGCACCATCAATGGCTTCTTTCCTTGCTTGCACTGAGCAAAATCGCGCAGATCGTCCAGCTCATGTGGCTTAAAGAAGTCTTTGTTCAAAAACCGCTGCTCAAGGTTAATGCCTCGACGATCTACAAAGCGTAACAACAAGACTAGGTTGTTAGCAGCAGCTAGCGTTGTTGAGAAAGCATTGCCTCTATTGCGGATTTGGGTTGTTAAAAACAAAGTTGGGTAATACATGGGAAGGCCAGTAGCACGATCCACCACCATGCAGTAGCGCTCGCCACTATCCATGACAAATGTTGTAACTCTGTAGTTCTTTTCCATGCGCCCACAACCCATAAACATTACATAATTACAAGGTACACTACATGTTAAACATCACCAATTGATACAAGACACTTTCTCCCGGCGTTAGAAACAAAAAACCCCTGCTTTAACAGGGGCCTATGCGTCAATTCTTTACATTTTGTTCTAAGGTCAATCTCAGAACGGAATGTCGTCGTCGAAGTCCATCGGCGGCTCATTGTACACCGGCGGTGCAGACTGTGGCTGCTGGGCCGGACGAGCGTAGCCGCCCTGTTGCTGCATGTTCTGCTGCGGAGCCTGGGCAGGACGCGCCTGGTTCATCGGCTGCTGGGACTGCATGCCCTGCTGCTGACCCCAGTTGCCCTGAGACTGGCCACCCATGCCCTGGCCGGCGCCGCCTTGCGGACGGCCACCCAGCATCTGCATCACGCCGCTGAAGCCATCGACCAGCACTTCGGTGGTGTAACGCTCCTGGCCGCTTTGATCCTGCCACTTGCGGGTCTGCAGCTTGCCTTCAACATAGACTTGGGAGCCTTTCTTCAGGTACTCGCCAGCTACTTCGGCCAGCTTGCCCATGAAGACGACGCGGTGCCACTCGGTACGCTCTTTCTGCTCACCGGTCTGCTTGTCGCGCCAGGTGTCGGAGGTGGCCAGGGTGATATTGGTCACGGCACCGCCGCTCGGCATGTAGCGCACTTCCGGGTCTTGCCCCAGGTTACCGATCAGAATGACTTTATTGATGCCTCGACTGGCCATAATCTCTCTTCCACCCTTTATATACCGGCCGGGCCATATGCCCGGGCCAATTCAACATATCGTTTGTTTTCTGTGAGATAGGCGATGCTGCAGGGCGGCCCCGCCACTCATGTGATGACTGTGTCCGGTTCAGCGCGCCAGTTGGCCACCTCCCCGTTTTCAGATTTTGCCCGCAATAGTAACAGTTGGGGAGAAAGAGCGCACATCTTCCTGACGCTCCATCCCATGTCCGCCGGACGAAGGATTAACTTACACGAGGCCGACCTTGGCCAGCAAGTGAACAGCAACGGGGAGTCATATGATCGAACGGTCGAGGCGAGAAGGGGGGCCAAAGACCGGTGTGACAGCCCCTGTCCGGCCAGGGGCCAGTATTTCACCCAAATGGGGGGGCTCGGCTAGTTATTTGTATTACTTGGAAAATTGGTGAGTTTCAAAGGAGGCGCATCGGCGTCTAATACTTTTTTAATGCTGCAGCCTGCGGGGGGCTTGGTACTCTCTGCTGCCGAAAAACACCATGGCCGGAATGTTCAAGGACCAGCGCTTCATGATCACCCCATATCCCATCGTATTGGTAACCGAAGACAATGCGCAGGCGACCAGCTTTCAGAGCTACCTGGCCGAACAGCTGGCTCTGCCCATCCTGCTGGTGAGTGCACTGGAAGCCCTGCCTCAAGTGGATGAACTCGAGCCGCATCCGTTGTTTCTGGTGGATCTGGATTACCTCAAGTCGAGCCAGCAAACGGGGTGGCCACGGGAGATCTCCAGTCGCTTCGGGGAAGCCAATACCGTGCTGCTCAATGCCCCGACCAGTACGGATCGGGAGTTGCTGCTGATGTGGCCCCATACCAGCGGGCTCTTCTTCTGTCAGGATCCGCTGGATCGGCTGGTGCTCGGCATTCGCAAGGTGCTGGAGGGGGAGTACTGGATCCCGCGCCATCTGCTGTGCGATCTGGTCAACTACTACCGCAAGGGCGGGGAACACCACCTGCGCAACCAGACGCTGCTGACCGTGCGCGAGCAGGAGATCATCCGCTACCTGATGACGGGGGCCTCCAATACCGAGATCGCCGACAGCCTGTTCGTGAGCGAGCACACCATCAAGTCCCACCTCTACAATGTCTTCAAGAAATTGAACGTGAAGAACCGCCTGCAGGCGGTGAGCTGGGCCAAGGAGTATCTCTGAAATCGATGGGGATGATGGATAAAACCTGTCTATTCATCCAGTAGTCTCTATGCCATACTGACTCGCTCAGGTTTCCGTATCGAGCGTGCAACAAGATGGAAAAGATCGTGGTCCGGGGTGCTCGCACCCACAACCTCAAGAACATCAATCTGACCCTGCCCCGCGACAAGCTGATCGTGGTCACCGGCCTCTCCGGTTCGGGCAAATCCTCCCTGGCGTTCGATACCCTCTATGCCGAGGGGCAGCGCCGTTATGTGGAGTCGCTCTCCGCCTATGCCCGCCAGTTCCTCTCCCTGATGGAGAAGCCGGACGTCGACCATATCGAGGGGCTCTCGCCCGCTATTTCCATCGAGCAGAAGTCCACTTCCCACAACCCGCGCTCGACCGTCGGCACCATCACCGAAATCTATGACTACCTGCGTTTGCTGTTCGCCCGGGTCGGTGAGCCGCGCTGCCCGACCCACGCCATTCCGCTCGCCGCCCAGACCATCAGCCAGATGGTGGATCAGGTGCTGGCCCAGCCGGAGGGGAGCAAGCTGATGCTGCTGGCCCCGGTGGTGCGCGATCGCAAGGGGGAGCACACCAAGCTGCTGGAGAATCTGGCGGCCCAGGGCTACATCCGTGCCCGCATCGACGGCGAGGTGTGCGATCTCTCCGACCCGCCCGCGCTGGAGCTGCACAAGAAGCACACCATCGAGGTGGTGGTGGACCGCTTCAAGGTGCGCGATGACCTGGCCCTGCGTCTGGCCGAGTCGTTCGAAACGGCGCTGACCCTCTCCGGTGGCATCGTACTGGTGGTACCGATGGACGGTGAAGAGGGGGTTGCCCCCATGACCTTCTCCGCTAACTTCGCCTGCCCGGAGTGCGGCTACTCCATGTCGGAGCTGGAGCCGCGTATCTTCTCCTTCAACAACCCGGCCGGTGCCTGCCCGACCTGCGACGGCCTCGGGGTGCAACAATATTTCGATCCGGCCAAGGTGATCGGCGATCCGGCCATCAGTCTGGCCAACGGTGCCATCCGCGGCTGGGACAAGCGCAGCTTCTACTACTTCCAGATGCTCAAATCCCTCTCCGAGCACTACAAGTTCGATCTGGAGACGCCGTGGGAGGATCTGCCGCCGAAGACTCAAGAGGTGATCCTGCGCGGCTCCGGTCGCACCGAGATCGAGTTCCGTTATATGAACGATCGCGGTGACGTGGTGGTGCGCAAGCACCCGTTCGAGGGGATCCTGCACAACATGGAGCGGCGCTACCGGGAAACCGAGTCCAACTCGGTGCGTGAAGAGCTCTCCAAATATATTGCCAACAAATCCTGTGCCAGCTGCGGTGGTAGCCGACTGCGGGAGGAGGCGCGCCACGTATTCGTCGACAACCGCAACCTGCCGGCCATCGCCGAGCAGTCCATCGGCGATGCGCTGGCCTTCTTCGAGGGGCTGAACCTCACCGGTCAGCGCGCCCAGATTGCCGAGAAGATATTGAAAGAGATCGTCGAGCGGCTCGGCTTCCTGGTGAACGTGGGGCTCAACTATCTGAGCCTGTCGCGCAGCGCCGAGACCCTTTCCGGTGGCGAGGCCCAGCGGATCCGGCTGGCCAGCCAGATCGGTGCCGGTCTGGTGGGGGTGATGTATGTGCTGGACGAGCCCTCCATCGGCCTGCACCAGCGCGACAACGAGCGGTTGCTCAAGACCCTCACCCATCTGCGCGATCTCGGTAACACGGTGATCGTGGTGGAGCACGACGAGGACGCCATCCGCCTTGCCGACCATGTGCTCGACATCGGCCCGGGGGCCGGGGTGCACGGCGGTGCCATCGTCGCCCAGGGCACACCGGAAGAGATCATCAATAATCCAGAGTCGCTGACCGGTGACTACCTCTCCGGTCGCAAGCAGATCGCCATTCCCGCCGAGCGTACTCCGCTCACCGGCAAGTGGCTGAAACTCAAGGGGGCGAGCGGCAACAACCTGCGCAACGTCAACCTGGATCTGCCGATCGGAGTGATGACCTGCGTTACCGGCGTCTCCGGCTCCGGCAAGTCGACTCTGATCAACGACACCCTGTTCCGCATCGCTCACCGCGAGCTCAACAAGGCCACCGAATCCACCCCGGCGCCCTATCGCAGCGTGGAAGGGCTGGAGCACCTGGACAAGGTGGTGGATATCGACCAGAGCCCCATCGGCCGCACCCCGCGTTCCAACCCGGCCACCTATACCGGCCTGTTCACCCCGATCCGCGAACTGCTCTCCGGCACCCAGGAGGCGCGTTCCCGTGGCTACCAGCCGGGTCGCTTCTCCTTCAACGTGAAAGGGGGACGCTGCGAGGCATGTCAGGGGGATGGCGTCATCAAGGTGGAGATGCACTTCCTGCCGGATGTCTACGTGCCGTGCGACGTCTGCAAGGGCAAGCGCTACAACCGCGAGACCCTGGAGGTGAAGTACAAGGGCAAGAACATCCACGAAATCCTCGAGATGACGGTGGAAGATGCCCGCGAGTTCTTCGATCCGGTGCCGGCGGTGGCGCGCAAGCTGCAGACCCTGATGGATGTGGGCCTCTCCTATATCCGCCTCGGTCAGTCGGCCACTACCTTGTCTGGCGGTGAGGCGCAGCGGGTCAAGCTGGCGCGGGAGCTCTCCAAGCGGGATACCGGTCAGACCCTCTACATCCTGGATGAGCCGACCACCGGGCTGCACTTCCACGATATCCAGCAGCTGCTCAAGGTGCTGCACCAGTTGCGGGATCGTGGCAACACCATCGTCATCATCGAGCACAATCTGGACGTCATCAAAACCGCCGACTGGATCGTCGATCTGGGGCCGGAGGGGGGCGCCGGCGGTGGTCGCATCCTGGTGACGGGGACGCCGGAGCAGATGAGCCGTTGCGAGGATTCCCATACGGCCCGCTTCCTGGCGCCGCTGCTGGCGTGATAATCCGTTCAATAATGTGACAAGGGGCCCTGGGCCCCTTGTTTTTATTGTGGTAATTCAGTGACCTCCAGACGGGCCGATACTCCATACTTGGGGCAAGACCCTTCCCGTTTCGCATTGCCATTCAAAGGATATTGGCGCCCATGGCTCAACCGTCCCGCTCCATCGATCATTTGCTGGCCTACTCCATGTTCCCCGTCTGGGCTGGCGCCATCCTGATGCTGCTCATCGTGATCGCGCTGGCCCAGGTGCCGGCGGCGCAGCGGGTCGAGGAGCGGCGGATGCAGGATCATCTGCAACGGGTGGTCAGGGCCGTGCAGGGCGACATCAATGCCATCAATGCTTTCACCCGGGATTGGGGGATCTGGGACGAGAGCTACCACTTCCTGGCCAGGCCCAATCAGGGCTATATCCACTCCAATCTGCTGGTCGACACCCCGATGCGGGACTTTGAGCTCAACGTGCTGAGTTATATGGATTTGC
Organism: Aeromonas sp. S41-2; assembly: GCF_027705845.1. Classification (NCBI taxonomy): domain Bacteria; kingdom Pseudomonadati; phylum Pseudomonadota; class Gammaproteobacteria; order Aeromonadales; family Aeromonadaceae; genus Aeromonas; species Aeromonas sp. S41-2. Next base: position 10,841 of record NZ_JAPDCG010000020.1, read on the forward strand.
AGGGCTCTGAAATCTGGACTCGCACCCTGCTGCCGGAGGCGCCTGATACGGACACCACCCTGCTCCCCTTCTTTCTGGATGACCTCAAGCTGCAACTGCTGCGTGAATCGCGGCAGGGGGGGATCCACAGTTTGAGCGGGGTGAGAGGATCGTTATGGGGGCCGCTCATCTTCTCGCTGCAACCGGTGACCAATACCCTCGGCGATGCCAAACCCAATGGCTATCTGCTGGCGACCCGTTGGCTGGATGAACGCTATCTGGACGATCTGGCGGCGCGGACCGCGCTCGCCTTGACCATTGTCCAGCCCAGAACTGGCGAGCACCAGGGCTCTTTCAAGCCGTTCAAACCATACATGAGCTACCGGTTGGTGGATCTGGGGTTGCAGCGTGTCAGGGGGGAGGGGCTGCTGCTGGACAACGACGGTACCCCCGTCTTGACCCTGATTGTGGAAGAGGAGCGTGACGTGCTGCGGGGGGCGATGGAGGGGGCGATCTGGACCTTCATCGGCATGCTGCTGATAAGCTTCGCCTGCATTCTGATGGCTCTGTCCCGCTTGCGCGCCATCGTGCTCGGGCCGATCGGCGAGTTGGTGGGGGCGCTGCACAAGTTTGCCGAAAAGCAGGATGTGAGCGTGTTGCCGATCATCAACAGCAGTCAGGAGATGGCGCTGCTCAGTCGCAAGTTCCGGGAGATGGCGGCCAGGATCAGCTTGCACCACAGCGCCTTGCAGGCTTATTCATCCCGGATGGAGACGGCCGCCTATACGGATCCGTTGACCCACGCCTTCAACCGGCGCTACCTCGATGAATAGTTGCTCAATCGCGATGATCTGGCGGCAGGCCGGGTGTTGCTGATCCTGGATCTGGATCACTTCAAGCAGGTCAACGATCGCTTCGGCCACGACATCGGCGATCTGCTGTTATGCCAGCTGGCGGAGTTGCTGCGGGGGGCCCTCGCTGAGGAGGAGCCGCTGATCCGGCTGGGTGGCGAGGAGTTTTTGCTGTTGCTGGTTGGTGATGAGCCGACACGGGTTGCCCAGCGGGTCGAGCGTCTGCGCCGCAAGATTGCCGACTGCCGCTTCGGGCGCGAAGAGTTGCCGCTCTGGATGACTGCTTCACTGGGATTCTGCGATTACCCCCTGCATCGGGAGCTGGAGGATTCGTTCTGGAACCTGAGCTTCAAACTGGCGGACATGGCGCTGTACCGGGCCAAGCAGGAGGGCAGAAATCGCTGGCGCGGATATAGCGGGGAACTGGGGCCGGCGCAGTGGGATTTGAACCCGGAGCAGATTGTGGCGGGGGAGTGGCTGCTGTGTCAGGCGTCTCACACCAGCCAGTCGGCTTAGTGGGTTAGAATTAATAGCGCCATGCCGAGAACGAATCCCAATAAAATAAACAGGAAGGAGCCAATACCCCAAATGGCCGCCAGTATGGCTACTATTTTGTCCCTTCTGGTTTGTGGTTTCATAAAGAATTTCTTACAGCCCGGCTACATGGCTCGCAAAAATACTCTGGTTGAGCGAGTGAAACAACCGTTTTTAGCCGTTTAAAGCCCCAATAAGATGCATTTAAATTATTCTTTAATGTGGGTGGTTTGATTTCGAATTGACGTATCAATATGTTTTTATTGTTTATTTCGCCAATTGTCAGCCGCATTTCGAGAGTCTTAAGCTGCTGTACACATCTATCTATTTCTTGGTAACGTTTGAGCTAAATCAATAACTCTGCATTCACATACCTTTATAGTTTTCAGGCTTGCAACATATAAAACGAAAACTAAAAGGAAAACGTGATGAAAAAGATCCTTCCTCTGATGATCGCAGCCGCGCTCGCTTCTCCCGTCGCCATGGCCCACCAGGCTGGTGATATTCTGGTGCGTGGCGGCCTGGCCTTTGTTTCTCCGCAAACGAGCAGTGACAACGTGCTGGGTACCGGCGAGCTGGAAATCGACAGCAATATGCAGCTGGGTCTGACGCTCTCTTATCTGATCACTGACAACTGGGGTGTCGAGCTGCTGGCAGCCACACCCTTCTCCCACTCGGTATCCACCGCCGGTCTGGGCGAAGTGGCCAAGGTCAAGCACCTGCCGCCGACCCTGATGGCGCAGTACTACTTCGGTGATGCCAACAGCAAGGTACGCCCCTATATCGGTGCCGGTATCAACTACACCACCTTCTTCGATGAGCAGGGCCGCGGCGCGCTGGATGGCACCGACGTGAGCGTGGACTCCTCTTGGGGCATGGCCGGTCAGGTCGGCCTGGACATGGCGATCAATGATCGTTGGTTCGTCAACGCCTCCGCCTGGATCATGGATATCGATACCGACGTGCACACCGCCGTGGGTACCATCAACACCTCCATCGATCCCATGGCCTTCATGTTTGGTGTCGGCTATCGCTTCTGATAGGACACAGGGTTGGCCCCCCCACGGGCCGTTACAGCTAGCATGTCTCTTTGGCCCGGCACAGTCCGGGCCCTTTTACGCGCAAAGCGTCCCCCGTCAACTGTGATCCAACCCCATATAGATCAATAAAATACCCTCGGTCTCCCCTCTATAATTCGCCCCTTGTGCCGATAGTGTCTATGTTCACGTTACCTTTCCCCCACGAGTGAGGATGTCTCCATGGGTTTATCTATTGTGCAGCGGATCATCGCCGGATTTGTGTTGATGCTGCTGCTGTTGATCCTGCTGGGTGTGATCAGCACCCTGAAGATCAGGGGCATCAACGACGGCTTGTCACAGGTCTCCGACCGGGCAACCCCGTTGGTGATTGCGGTGGCCGGCCTGAAAGGCGCCCTGCAGGACAGCAACCGCTGGGTGCTGGTCTACCGGACCAACGAGGATGCAAGCCAGCTGCCGCAGCTGGCCAGCCAGTTCAAGGAGCAGCAGGCGCGTTTCAGTCAGCTGAGCCAGGAGATGGACAAGTTTAGCGGGGTGGCTGAGGCCGGCTCTCGTTTTCAGCAGGTCGATACCGCCACCAAGCAGTTCTACGGCCTGGCTGAACAGGTGCTCTCCCAGCACAGCCAGTGGGTCAATGCCCAGGATCAGCGCCACAAGCTGGAGATTGCCTTTATCCGGCTGGAAGACACCTACCAGTGGGCTGCCGATCTGCTGTTGCAGCAGACCGCCAGCAAACGCTCCATGCGCAACAAGGCTGAACTCATCACCTCGGGCATCGCGCGCGATCTGAAGAACATTCGCCGGGCCGATGCCAAGACCGATCTCAATGAGCTGGAGAAGGTGCTGAGCAAGGACATCGAGATGGCCCGCAAGCGGCTCGATCGGGTGCTGGTGCCGGATGACGTGAAGCAGCGCTTCGTCTCCAACCTCGACCGGATGCAGGAGCTGGCACTTGGCCAGCAGGGGCTGCTGGCGACCATGCGCAATGCCCAGCAGCTGGCTGCCTCGCTGCAGACCCTCAATCAGCAACTCGATGCCAGCCTGATCAACAGCCTGGGCCTGCTCGACGAGATGGGACAGTCGGCCGGCTCGATTGCCAGCCAGAGCCGCACCACGGCGGATGATGCGGTCAGCAGCGCCAGCTTCTGGATCCTGGTGGTGGCCGCCATCTCGGCCGCCGCCGCCCTCATCATCGGCTATACCACGGCGCGCAGCATTCAGCGTCCGCTGCAGATGATCAACAAGGAGCTGGACTACATGGCGGCCGGGGACATGACCCGCCGCATCAACTATCGCAGCAGCTGCGAATTCGGCGCGCTCTCCCGCTCCATCGATACCCTGGCCGGCAAAACCGGCGAGCTGCTCTCCCAGATCAATGCCGGTTCCCGCCATCTGGTGGAGGAGGCGAGCCGTGCCGCCGAGATAAGCGAAAGAGCCGTGTCCCGGGTTCAGGATCAGAAGAGCCAGACTGATCAGGTTGCTGCCGCCATCACCGAGCTAGAGGTGAGTGCCACCGAGGTGGCCCGTTCCACCGATGGCACCAAACGGGAGGTTGATCTGGCCGATGATGAAGCCCGCAGCGGTCGCCAGAAGGTGGCGACCACCCGTCGTATCACGGAGCAGCTGGCAGGCGCCATGGAAGAGGCCGTTGGCATCACCTACAAGCTGGGTGAGTTCAGCAACAACATCGGCAGCATCCTCGATGTGATCCGCAGCATCGCCGAGCAGACCAACCTGCTGGCGCTGAACGCCGCCATTGAGGCGGCACGGGCCGGCGATGCCGGCCGTGGCTTCGCCGTGGTGGCAGACGAGGTGCGGGCACTGGCCAACCGCACCCAGACCTCGACCGAAGAGATCCAGGCGATGATCGAGAACCTGCAGAGCTCGAGCAAGCTGGTGGTGGAGGTGATGGGGCGCAGTCAGGAGCAGACCCACAACTGTGTCGAGCAGACCCGGGAGATGGATGCGGCCCTGCAATCCATCGCCGACCGGATGAGCGCCATCAAAGCGATGGCGGATCAGGTGGCGCATGCCGCCCAGGAGCAGATCTCGGTCAGCCAGGGGGTGGCCCGCCATATCTCAGGTATCGCCGAGGTGGCCTACGAGACCGAACGGGAAGCGCGGGAGTCGGCTGGCAGCAGTGAAGTGCTGGCGGATCTGGTCGCCAAGCAGCAGCAATTGATCGCACATTTCAAGGTTTAGGAGGGCTTATGTCTAACAAGTGGATCGGGGCCCTGAGTCTCCTGTTGTGTGGTCAGCTGATGGCCAGCGAGCTGGTGATCGAGAGCTGGCGGATTGATGACAAGGCATTGTGGGAGCAGAAGATCATTCCTGCCTTCGAGGCCTCCCACCCGGGCATCCAGGTGAAGTTCAACGGGGTGCAGAACGTCGACTACATGCCGACCCTGTGGGCCAGTCTGAAAGAGGGCAAGGCGGGGGATCTCATCACCTGCCGGCCGTTCGACGATTCTCTGGCTCTGTTCAAGGCGGGCCACCTGGCGGAGCTGACCGAGATGTCGGGGATGGAGAACTTCCCAAGTTTTGCCCAGTCACCCTGGCAGACCGACTCCGGCGCCCAGACCTTCTGCGTGCCGATGGCCTCGGTGATTCACGGCTTCTTCTACAACAAGAAGATTTTCAGTGAGCTGGGGCTGAGCGTGCCGCAAACCCGGGATGCCTTCTTCGCGGCGCTCGACAAGGTGAAAGCCGATGGCCGCTATGTGCCGCTCGCCATGAGCGGCTCGGAAAGCTGGGTATCCTCCGAGCTCGGCTTCCAGAACATAGGCCCCAACTACTGGAAGGGGGAGGATGGTCGACTGGCGTTGATCGGGGGGCAGGAGCGCTTTGACAACCCGCCCTACGTCAAGGTGTTCGAGGAGCTGGCGCGCTGGCGTCCCTACCTCGGCGAAGGTGGCGAGAGCCGTGACTATGCCGCGACCAACGAGCTGTTTACCTCGGGCAAGGCCGCCTTCTACGTGGCGGGTTCCTGGGAGATCGCTCCCTTCACCGGCAAGGTGGACTTTGGCGTGATGCGCCCGCCCGTGGCAAAGCAAGGTGATGGCTGCTTCTTTACCGACCACACCGACATCGGGATGGGCATGAACCCGGCCAGCAAGAACAAGGAGGCGGCCATGGCCTTCCTGCAGTGGCTGACCACGCCCCAGTTCGCCGAGCTCTATACCAACTCGCTGCCCGGCTTCTTCTCCCTCTCCAACCACTTCTTCGAAGTCACCAATCCGGCGGCGAAGGAGATGATGGAGTGGCGGGATCAGTGCGACTCCACCATCCGGGTAGCCACCCAGATCCTCTCCCGTGGTACGCCCAAGCTGGGGGACGAGCTGGCCGAAGTGAGTCAGGCCGTGCTGCTTGGCAAGATGGAGCCCAAGGCGGCAGCCGATCGGCTGGAGCAGGGCCTGAAGGGCTGGTATCCGCCTCATCAGGGCAACAAGGTGAAGGGGGCCGATTGCCAGTGTGATGTCCCGGCCGCCGCGCCCGCAGCATCGGCCGCCGCTGCGACCACCGAGCCTCCTGCCGCTGCATCCGCCGCGACGCCGGCGGTGACAGAGGCACCTGCCACCCCGGCGCCGTCAGCAACGCCTGCCGCAGCGGCATCTGCCGCGGCCGCGCCGTTGCCGGCTCCGTCGGCCGAGGTGGAGCAGGCGCTCTCCAACGAGCTGGAAACACCGCAGCAATAGCTGCCGGCAGATAAACAACGGGAGGCATCAGCCTCCCGTTTTCTTTGCTGTCAGTCTGTGAAGTCACTGCACCGAATGAGGCCAGCGGCAGAGGCTGCCGATGCGGGCCACCGGAGCGAACCCGAGCGAGCGATAGACGCGCTGGGCGTGATAGTGCTCGTCGGCCACTATGATGAGCCGGTCGACCCGCGTCAGCCCGTGCCTGGCAACCTGGCTCAGCAGCTGACGGCACAACCCCTGATTGCGCCATGCCTGCCTTGTGCGCACCAGTTGGAAGCGGCCCAGAGTATCGGTGAAGAAGAGGCCGCAACTGGCGACCAGCTGTTCCTGCTGCCAGATCCCCCACCACTGACCCAGCCCGTCCCCGATCATCGCCTCGTACAATTGGCGGCGTGACTGCAGATAGGGCAGGTAGCTCTGCTCCGAGTGGCCGGGATCCCGCTCCTCCAGTTCAAAGGCCAGCCACTCGTCCCAGTCGGCCGGGGTAAAGGGGCGCGCAGCCACCGTCGCGGCTGGTGGTTGCCAGTCTGCGGCCTCCAGTGCCAGCACCACACACTCCATGTACTGGTATCCCGCCGCCACGAAGCCGGCTACCCGGCTGTTCTGGCCGGCCGCGAGAGGCCACTGGAAGGTGCGGTGTCTGACTCGGGGATCCTGCCCGATCAGCTTGTCGAAACTGGCCTCGAGCCAGCCCTTGTCGTGATCGCTGGGGGGAAAGGGGAGCAGCAGATAGTTGCCGAAGTAGTAATCGGGAGCATCGGGAGTGCGCACGGCCCAGAACTGCTCATGGTCGACCACGTTGCCTTGATAGCGATCGAACAGCAAGTCGGTGGCAAAGCCGGGGTGGGTGTCCATGATGATGCTCCTGCGAATGGTTCAATTGGTTATCGGCAGGAAGAGGAAGAGGTTGAAAAGGGGCCGGAGAAACCTCCGGCCAAACAATCACACGCAGATTCAGAACGTCCAGGACGATCTGCGTTCATCATAACGCGACTCGCCGGATTTTGGGATGGGGTGCCAATCGTTACTTTGGCTTTATTGCCAAATAAAAATCGGCGGCCTTCCTCTCGCTGTAAAACAGTGTTGACTTTGTGCCATTTTCTCATAAAGATAGAAAGACGTTTAGACGTCCAAACATCCGTTTTGACGTAGAGAAATGGATTGCAGGGCAGGGAGAGAGCAGATGGGATTTCACAGCGCACGTCAGGTTGAGGCACTCAACCAGAGTCTGGCAGATTTGAGTGGCGACATATCGGTCAGTTTCGAGTTTTTTCCGCCCAACAGCGAAGGGATGGAAAATACCCTGTGGCAATCCATCGAGCGCCTGAAAGTGCTGGAGCCCAAGTTTGTGTCGGTGACCTATGGCGCCAACTCGGGCACCCGGGATCGCACGCACAAGGTGATCAAGGACATCAAGGAGCGGACCGGTCTGATCGCCGCCCCGCACCTGACTTGTATCGACGCCAGCCGCGATGAGCTGCGCACGATTGCCCGCGATTACTGGAACAGCGGTATCCGCCATATCGTGGCGCTGCGCGGGGACCTGCCCCAGGGGCTGGAGAAGCCGGAGATGTATGCCACCGATCTGGTGGCTCTGCTCAAGGCCGAAGCGGACTTCGATATTTCGGTGGCCGCTTACCCGGAAGGGCACCCGGAAGCGCGCAGTGCGCAGTCGGATCTGCTCAACCTCAAACGCAAGATTGATGCCGGTGCCAACCGCGCCATCACCCAGTTCTTCTTTGACGTTGAGACCTACCTGCGCTTTCGGGATCGCTGCGCCGCCATCGGCATCGATGCCGAAATCGTGCCGGGGATCCTGCCGGTTTCCAACTACCAGACCCTGGCCAAGTTTGCCGGCTTCACCAACGTGAAGATCCCGCGCTGGATGCATCAGCGCTTCGAAGGGCTGGATGACGATCAGATGACCCGCAACATGGTGGGGGCCAGCATCGCCATCGATCAGGTGCGGGTGCTGAGTCAGGAAGGGGTGAAGGATTTCCACTTCTATACCCTGAACCGCTCCGAGCTGACTTACGCCATCTGCCACACCCTGGGGGTGAGGCCGAAAGGCCAGCCGTAACGGATCGCGGGCACAAAAAAAGCCAATGAGTCGCTCATTGGCTTTTTTGTTATGGCGACCAATCAGGGCCTGGTGGGGGCGATCTCTTTGGGTTCGAGATCGATCACCGCATTGCCGGCTGCGCCTGGATACTGGTGATAGCTCTGGTCCTGCTCCAGGGTGTAGAAGGTATCCAGATAGTCGTCGTTGTTGGTCATCCAGGAGTCGGGCAGCGCTTTGACGATGCGACCGCCGAGATCGAGTAAGGGCAGTGCCTCGGGCACGCCGCCAGCCGTGAAGGCCAGCTTGAGGGCATCGATGAACAGGCCGCTCAGCTCCTTGTAGTTGACGTTGTCGTCCTGCTCCATCATGACGATGTCGACGGCACCCCAGCGATAGCGATCCCAGTAAACCAGGATCTGGTTGGGGGTGTAGTCGGTGTTGTCATAGTCGAGATAGGGCATGTCTACGATGTCGACCACGGGCTCATCCCGGCTGGGATTGACCCCTGCGACCACCGCATACACCTCGGCCGCACCCAGCAGCCAGGGCTCCTGATCATCCTTCAACCGAATTTTCTTCAGGATGCTGGTCTTGAGTGGTGCCGTGCTGGCAGCCGCACGGGGAGCCACCTGCATGTCGGCGGCAGCCAGCGCCTTGCGGATCACCTTGAGGCCGGCGTTCTTGGCCTTGACGGGATCGGCCTCCACGACCAGGACCGGACGGGCCGGTGCCTTGTCCACATCCAGATAGACGGGGTTGCCGGCGCTGTCGAAGGCTTCGATGGCGCTCCAGCTCTTCTCATCTCCGCTCGGTACATAGGCGACCAGCGGCTCGACACCCTGCTGCAGCGCGGCGGCCTGTTCCGGGTTGGCCAGTCGCAGCTGCATCAGCTCCTTGACCTCGCCGTCCAGCCCTTGTCGGCTGATGGCTGCCTGGTTGGCATCCCGAGCCTGGCGTTTCAGGCGCGGACTGGCCTTTTGCAACAGGTTGGGCAGCGGGCTCTGGTACTCCTGATTGCTGAGCAACGGCAGCAGGTTTTTCTGCTGCAGCGCGAGCTGGCGAGCCAGCTCCCGATCGGTGTCGGCAGCGTGGGCAGTGGTGGCGCCCAGCAGTGCCAGTAACAAAATGACAGCCTGATTCCTCATTATTATTCTCCAGTTTATGAGTCTGACATGAGGCACGCATCGGGGAAGAAGAAGTGCCTCGACACCACTTAATGGCAATTAGTTTCAGCTGTGAACCAATTTTTCTGAATTATGTGCGGTGTCTCACGGGGGGCTCCCCAGATGGTCAGGTCAGTTTCTCCGCTGGTTGACTTGATACAGGATGATGCCGACAAGCAGCCCCCAGCAGGCGGCACCGATGCCGAGCAGGCTGATGCCGGAGGCGGTGATGATGAAGGTCAGCAGGGCGGCCTCACGGGCATCGTCGTGTTGCAATGCGGTGTGCAGGCTGCTGCCGATGGTGCCGAGCAGCGCCAGCCCGGCGACACAGGTCACCAGTGTCGCCGGGAAGGCCGTGAACAGCGCCGCCACCGTAGCTCCGAAACAGCCGGTCAGCAGGTAGAAGCCGCCGGCCCACACCGCCGCGGGCCAGCGCCGGTTGGCGTTCGGATCCACCTCTTTCCCCATGCAGATGGCCGCAGTGATGGCCGCCAGGTTGAAGGCATAGCCGCCGAAGGGCGCCAGCAGCAGACCGGTGAGGCCGGTCCAGGTGATGAGGGATGAGGTGGCGGGCTGATAGCCGTGGGCCCGCAAAATGGTAATGCCCGGCATATTCTGGGAGGTCATGGTGACGATGAACAGTGGCAGAGCGATACCGAACAGGGCACCAAGGGAAAACTCTGGCCAGGTCATGACCGGGCCGGCCAGTTGCCAGTGGATGGTGTCAAGCTGCAGCTGGCCTCTCAGCAGGCAGATGAGAATGCCGGTCGCCAGTACCAGCACCATGGTATAGCGTGGCCAGAGATGACGGCCGAGCAGGAACGCCAGCAGCAGGCTGCCGAGCAGCAAGGGATCTGCCGGGGCGACCTTGAACAGATCCAGCCCGAACTTGAGCAATACCCCGGCCAGCATGGCCGCCGCGAGCTGGGCCGGGATATGGCGCATCAGCCGATCGAACCAGCCGCTGATACCGCACAGGGTGATCAGCAGAGAAGAGATAATGAAGGCGCCGATGGCTTCGGCCAGGGTGAAGTGACCCAGGCTGGTGATGAGCAGGGCGGCACCCGGGGTCGACCAGGCGGTCAAGACAGGGATGCGATAATAGAGGGAGAGGCCGATGCAACTGATACCCATGCCGATACCCAGCGTCCATAGCCAGGATGCGAGCTGGGCAGCATCGGCCCCCGCTGCTGTGGCTGCCTGAATGATCAGGATGACCGAGCTGGTATAGCCGACCATCACGGCGATGAAGCCGGCGACCAGATGAGGAAGGGCAAAGGGCATGGTGACGTCCTTGTGGGGTTGTGACGGTTTGTGCGTTATTGCGTACAATATTGCTTCAGACTATATCGCTGTGCGCTATAGCGCACAAGGCGATTCAAGCATGTACAACAAAGAGGCAGTCATGCAAGAGATGAATCAGCATCTGGCCCAACGTCTGAAGGACTTGCGCAGCGAACTGGGCTGGAGCCTGGATGTAGCGGCGCGGGAGACGGGAGTGAGCAAGGCCATGCTGGGCCAGATTGAACGGGGGGAGTCGAGCCCGACGGTGGCCACCCTGTGGAAGATTGCCACCGGCTTTCGGGTCTCCTTCTCCAGCTTCATCGAGCCGACCCCGGCAGAGCAGGGGGAAGTGCTCTATCGCACCGCAGATGCGATTCGCCAGCAGCCGGCGGGAGAGGGCATGCAGGTCGCCCCTCTCTTCCCTTATGAGGGGCGCTTTGGATTCGAACTGTTTGAGCTGACTTTGTTGCCTGGTTATCAGCGAGAATCAGAACCCCATGAACCCGGGGTGACCGAACATGTCATCGTCATCAGTGGCCTGATGGAAGTGCTGGTGGAAGGGGAGTGGCGCTCATTGACGCAGGGGGAGGCGGTGCGTTTTGCGGCCGACCGCCCCCATGGCTATCGCAATCTGGGAGTGGCCCCTGCCATCTTCCACAATCTGATCCACTATCCGGCCAGCAGAGCTTGACCCCCGGGTCAGCCTGGACGCCCATCAGCCCGGGGGCCGGTCAATATGGGAGCATAGACCCAGACAAATAGACCATATGCCAGGCTCCAGGCCAGGCCGCTCAGGTTCCAGCCGTGCAGGGTATAGGCCGGCCAAAGCAGCGGGATCAGCACCCGGATCAGGGCCGCCATGATCACCAGCGCGAAAGCGCACTGGATCCTGCGCCCAACCTGCAAGGCCCGGCCGCTATGACCAAGAGAGACCCGGGCTATCATCCCCAGGATCATGGTGCCCATGCAGCCGGCACTGAGCAGGTGGCTGGCCAGCGACAGGCTGATGGGCAGGCCGGCAGCCAGAGCACCAAGGGCGAGCAGACCGAGAGGAATAAACAGGTAGGCGAGGTGCAGTGACCACAAGAGGGGTTGGCCAAGAGTGGAAGGCAGCCGCCAACGCAATTGGCGCCACAAGTGCAAAACGGCCGCCACTATATATAGAGGAAGCAGGTAGAGGCTGGTGACCCATGGGGTGGGCAGCAGCAGCCAGCTCACCAGGGTGAGCCACAGCGTGGCAAGGGCAGCCCGCTCCAGCCAGAGAATAGGGACAGCTTTTTCCATCCCGGTGGCTCTGGCGGTAAAGAAGGGGATGACTCGCCCTCCCATTACGGCGATCAGGGTTGTAAACAAGAGCACAGTGGTAATGAGCAGATGTTCCATATCAGCCCACTGCGCCAGCCACAGCCAGCTGGCGGCGTTGAGCAGTGTCAGCACGACCAGTAGAGGCACAAAGAAGAGGTTGCGCCACTGCCTGGTGACCACAATGGGTTTGGCCAGATACCAGGCGCAAAGAGGCAGCCAGAGCAGATCTGCCGCCATCAGCAGGGTATTGTGTTCGCCCAGCCAGGGCAGCAGGGCCCTCGGCAATGCCCACAGCACGACGACCAGCACCAGGGGCCAGCTTCTAACCCCGGGGTGAGCGGTCCAGTTTTGCACTGCCGTCAGCAGGAAGCCCGCGACGATCGCGGCTCCGAAACCAAACAGCATCTCATGGGCATGCCACCAGATGGGATTGCCAATCCCCGGCAGGACGAACCAGCCGTTGAGCTGCCCGAGCCAGCCCAGCATCGCTAATGCCGAGAACGAGGCGCCAAGCAGGAAGAAAGGCCGAAACCCGAGGCGGAACAGAGGAACGATTTTCTCCTCTTTGCGGCTATCCAGGATCTGGTGCATGAATGAAACCTAAATTGAACATTTGAAAAGCTAATTATAAAGTGGCTTTTCAAATGTTCAATTTAAATCCAATGAAAGCCCGAAATGGTGGTGATGCGAGCGAAATAGAACCGCTTTGCTGCATATCTGAGCGAACGAGTTTTTTTGGTGAAAAAGCCCTTGTCATCGCGGCGCGGCTCCCTATAATGCGCCCCTACCAGCACGGCGGAACACGCCAACCTGATGAGCCAGCT
>NZ_JAPDCG010000021.1:0-9541 GCF_027705845.1 Aeromonas sp. S41-2
ACGCAAAGGCCAGGCCTCAGCATTTTATTATGGTGATCCCCTGGGCGAAATGCGCCTGGTAAGCAGAGTTTTTGAAATGTAAGGCCTTTGAATAAGACAAAAGGCTGCCTCATCGCTAACTTTGCAACAGTGCCGGATTGAATATAACCGACGTGACTGTTACATTTAGGTGGCTAAACCCGTCAAGCCCTCAGGAGTGAATCATGACCGTAGTCACGACCGCCGATACCTCCCAACTGTACGCACTTGCAGCCCGACATGGGCTCAAGCTCCATGGCCCGCTGACTGTCAATGAGCTTGGGCTCGACTATAGGATCGTGATCGCCACCGTCGACGATGGACGTCGGTGGGTGCTGCGCATCCCGCGCCGAGCCGAGGTAAGCGCGAAGGTCGAACCAGAGGCGCGGGTGCTGGCAATGCTCAAGAATCGCCTGCCGTTCGCGGTGCCGGACTGGCGCGTGGCCAACGCCGAGCTCGTTGCCTATCCCATGCTCGAAGACTCGACTGCGATGGTCATCCAGCCTGGTTCGTCCACGCCCGACTGGGTCGTGCCGCAGGACTCGGAGGTCTTCGCGGAGAGCTTCGCGACCGCGCTCGCCGCCCTGCATGCCGTCCCCATTTCCGCCGCCGTGGATGCGGGGATGCTCATCCGTACACCGACGCAGGCCCGTCAGAAGGTGGCCGACGACGTTGACCGCGTCCGACGCGAGTTCGTGGTGAACGACAAGCGCCTCCACCGGTGGCAGCGCTGGCTCGACGACGATTCGTCGTGGCCAGATTTCTCCGTGGTGGTGCATGGCGATCTCTACGTGGGCCATGTGCTCATCGACAACACGGAGCGCGTCAGCGGGATGATCGACTGGAGCGAGGCCCGCGTTGATGACCCTGCCATCGACATGGCCGCGCACCTTATGGTCTTTGGTGAAGAGGGGCTCGCGAAGCTCCTCCTCACGTATGAAGCGGCCGGTGGCCGGGTGTGGCCGCGGCTCGCCCACCACATCGCGGAGCGCCTTGCGTTCGGGGCGGTCACCTACGCACTCTTCGCCCTCGACTCGGGTAACGAAGAGTACCTCGCTGCGGCGAAGGCGCAGCTCGCCGCAGCGGAATGAGCGAACGTCGATATAGCCCGCTCGCGACGCTGTTCGCGGCGACCTTTCTCTTCCGGATCGGCAACGCGGTGGCGGCCCTCGCGCTTCCATGGTTCGTCCTGTCTCATACAAAGAGCGCGGCCTGGGCGGGCGCCACGGCCGCTAGCAGCGTCATCGCGACCATCATCGGCGCGTGGGTTGGTGGTGGCCTCGTCGATCGGTTCGGGCGCGCGCCCGTCGCATTGATCTCGGGTGTGGTGGGCGGCGTGGCCATGGCGAGCATCCCACTGCTCGATGCCGTTGGCGCCCTCTCGAACACTGGGCTGATCGCTTGCGTGGTGCTCGGTGCCGCGTTCGACGCACCCGGTATGGCCGCGCAGGACAGTGAGCTGCCCAAACTCGGCCACGTCGCCGGGCTCTCCGTTGAGCGCGTCTCGTCACTGAAAGCGGTGATCGGGAACGTCGCGATTCTAGGTGGCCCGGCCCTTGGGGGGGCCGCAATCGGCCTGCTTGGCGCTGCGCCAACGCTCGGGCTGACGGCGTTCTGCTCCGTCCTTGCAGGTCTGCTCGGCGCGTGGGTGCTTCCCGCGCGTGCCGCTCGGACGATGACCACGACGGCGACTCTCTCCATGCGCGCCGGCGTCGCTTTTCTCTGGAGCGAACCCCTGCTGCGCCCTCTCTTTGGTATAGTGATGATCTTCGTGGGCATCGTTGGCGCCAACGGCAGCGTCATCATGCCTGCGCTGTTTGTAGATGCAGGACGCCAAGTAGCAGAGCTCGGGCTGTTCTCCTCAATGATGGGGGCTGGTGGTCTCCTTGGCATTGCCATTCATGCGTCGGTCGGCGCCCGGATATCAGCGCAGAACTGGCTGGCGGTGGCATTTTGTGGCTCTGCGGTGGGCTCGCTTCTGCTTTCACAGTTGCCAGGCGTGCCGGTGCTGATGTTGTTGGGCGCGCTCGTGGGACTGCTGACCGGCTCAGTCTCTCCCATTCTCAACGCTGCCATCTACAACCGCACGCCGCCAGAACTTCTCGGCCGGGTACTCGGCACGGTCTCGGCGGTGATGCTGTCAGCCTCGCCCATGGTTATGCTTGCGGCCGGCGCGTTTGTCGACCTTGCTGGTCCGCTCCCTGGCCTCGTTGTATCGGCCGTGTTTGCGGGGCTCGTGGCTCTACTCTCGCTCCGTCTTCAATTTGCTACAATGGCGGCGGCAGCCACAGCCTCCGCCCCAACCCATACAGAAGGTGAACACTGATGCCCCGCCCCAAGCTCAAGTCCGATGACGAGGTACTCGAGGCCGCCACCGTAGTGCTGAAGCGTTGCGGTCCCATAGAGTTCACGCTCAGCGGAGTAGCAAAGGAGGTGGGGCTCTCCCGCGCAGCGTTAATCCAGCGCTTCACCAACCGCGATACGCTGCTGGTGAGGATGATGGAGCGCGGCGTCGAGCAGGTGCGGCATTACCTGAATGCGATACCGATAGGCGCAGGGCCGCAAGGGCTCTGGGAATTTTTGCAGGTGCTCGTTCGGAGCATGAACACTCGCAACGACTTCTCGGTGAACTATCTCATCTCCTGGTACGAGCTCCAGGTGCCGGAGCTACGCACGCTTGCGATCCAGCGGAACCGCGCGGTGGTGGAGGGGATCCGCAAGCGACTGCCCCCAGGTGCTCCTGCGGCAGCTGAGTTGCTCCTGCACTCGGTCATCGCTGGCGCGACGATGCAGTGGGCCGTCGATCCGGATGGTGAGCTAGCTGATCATGTGCTGGCTCAGATCGCTGCCATCCTGTGTTTAATGTTTCCCGAACACGACGATTTCCAACTCCTCCAGGCACATGCGTAAACGGAGGTGTGCAGAGTCCCTGCGGCAGGCGACGAACACGACCGTCGTCGATTAGTACCGGTACGGTCGGTGGTATCGAAGTCTTGATCACCACTCAGGTCTACGGCTTACAAATGGTGACCATCCCGATACTTGCGTCAGAGCACCGGGCCGATTCTTTGACAGTGAATCACTCCCGTAAGGTTGTGCCGGTGTGGGTGTCCCGGGTCGAGACGATACTCCGCCAATGCGCCCAGCAAACAACCTGGCCATCGCAGGTGGTGGGGAGCGGTGTGGCGGATGAGTTGGACAAGTTGGTGTAGCAGCACGAGCACGGCGAGATAACATCGCAGGAGTTCGACATGCTCAAGAGACAGCTGATTGCGAATCGCGATGCAGATTCATAACCCGATTGCGGGTTGGCTTCACTCCACCATCACCGAGCAGACTAGCACGGCGGGCTCTGTTGCAAAGATTGGCGGCAGTCAGAGGTAGGCTGTCGCTCTGCGCCGATCAGGCGGCTGCTGCGAAATGGTGGTTGAGCATGCCCATGGCCTCCGTCAGCGCCGAGGGCCCAATGCCAAAAGCTCTCTCCACAAGGCGCACCTCGCCCCTGATGCCGGGCTGCAGGCACCAGGGGCGAGCCTGTCCTTTGCGCAGGGCTCGCATGACTTCGAATCCCTTGATCGTGGCATAGGCCGTGGGGATCGATTTGAAACCGCGCACCGGCTTGATCAGTATCTTGAGCTTTCCGTGATCGGCCTCGATCACGTTATTGAGATACTTCACCTGCCGGTGGGCCGTCTCCCGGTCCAGCTTTCCTTCGCGCTTCAATTCGGTGATCGCTGCACCATAGCTCGGCGCTTTGTCGGTATTGAGCGTGGCAGGCTTTTCCCAGTGCTTCAGGCCTCGCAGGGCCTTGCCCAGGAACCGCTTCGCTGCCTTGGCGCTGCGGGTCGGCGACAGGTAGAAATCGATCGTGTCGCCCCGCTTGTCGACTGCCCGGTACAGGTAGGTCCACTTGCCCCGCACCTTGACGTAGGTTTCATCCAGGCGCCAGCTCGGATCAAAGCCACGCCGCCAGAACCAGCGCAGCCGCTTCTCCATCTCCGGGGCGTAGCACTGGACCCAGCGATAGATCGTCGTATGGTCGACCGAAATGCCGCGTTCCGCCAGCATTTCCTCAAGGTCGCGATAGCTGATCGGATAGCGACAATACCAGCGCACCGCCCACAGGATCACATCACCCTGGAAATGGCGCCACTTGAAATCCGTCATCGTTCCGTCCGTCCAATCTCCGCCAAGCATGCTCAAGCTTCACGATTTTTGCAACAGAGCCCACACGAGTATTGAGCATAGTCGAGATTGGTGCAGATCACTTCTGATATTGAACTGTCAGGAGCTGGCTGCACAACAGCCATTACGCCCAATCAACTGGTGCAGTCGTCTTCTGAAAATGACAATCCAGTTAGGGTATAGCTCAACCTGACATAGAAGCAAAAACTCAACCACCTTCTACCAACTCTCCGAACAGCTCCTTGACCTTTGTTTTCGCATCAGCAAGTGCAGTTCTGCCTTGTTCAGTGATGTCATAAACACGCCGTTCACGTCGCCCGGTGCGTTCGTGGCGTGAGGTCAGATAGCCTTTTTTTTCCAGGCCGTGCAGCATCGGGTACACGGTGCCAGCGCTCATCTCGTAGCCGTGTCGGCGTAGCTCTTCGATGATCCCCAGCCCAAAGACAGGTTCCTCGGCTGCATGGTGAAGGATGTGCAGGCGGATCAAACCGCCGTAGAGGTCTTTGTCAGTCATTTTTTGTGCCTCACAGAGCGACGCTCAACAGCCACCCAGCTGCACCGCTACCGAGGACAACCAGCCACGGCGGGAGCTTCCAGAACATAAGTGCGACAAGGGCAACTAATGCCAAGCCGAAGTCTTGCGGCTGAAAGATGGCGCTAGTCCATACAGGCTGATACAGCGCGGCCAGCAGCAAGCCGACTACAGCGGCATTGATCCCGGCCAGCGCAGCTTGGATGCCTGTATTGCGGCGCAAACGCTCCCAAAATGGCATTGATCCGACGACCAGCAAGAACGAGGGCGCGAAGATAGCCAGCAGACACACAATGCCGCCGATCCAGCCCGACGGGGCGGTGTTCATCGAGGCACCAAGAAACGCGGCGAACGTGAACAAAGGGCCGGGCACCGCTTGAGCTGCCCCGTACCCCGCGAGAAAGGATTCATTGTTGACCCAGCCGGAGGGCACCACTTCGGCTTGCAGTAATGGCAGCACAACGTGACCACCGCCGAACACCAGTGATCCGACACGATAGAAGGAATCCACCATTGCCATGGTTTGACTTGGCATCAGTTCGGCCAACACCGGCAGGCCAATCAGCAAGACAAAGAACAGCGAGAGCCAAAGCACGCCGGCCCGGTGACTGACCGTGATAGGTAGGGGGTCATGCTCAACAACTTTCGCTGGCTTGAACAATAACCGGCCTGCGATGCCTGCGATAGCAATCACGCCAACCTGTCCCCACGCGGACGGCACAAGTAAAACGACGCAGGTAGCAATTGCCATGATGGTGACTCGCAGCCCATCCGTGCATAGGTTACGCGCCATGCCCCATACTGCTTGAGCGACCACGGCCACAGCCACCACTTTTAAGCCATGCAACGCGCCCTGCGAGACGTAATCGCCATAGCTGGAGATGCCGAGCGCAAAAAGGATCAAGGCTATGGCAGACGGCAGCGTGAAGCCAGCCCAAGCAGCCAGCGCCCCGCTGTATCCAGCCCGAGACAGTCCTACCGCTATGCCGACCTGGCTGCTTGCAGGCCCTGGCAAGAACTGACAAAGCGCGACCAAGTCAGCATAGCTCCGTTCGGAGAGCCAGCGCCGCCGTGTGACAAATTCGGCGCGGAAGTAGCCCAAGTGCGCAATGGGGCCGCCAAAAGATGTCAATCCAAGCCGCAGAAAAATAAGAAAGACCGACCATGGTCTGCTGTCATCGGTAGGGTTATTCGTCATACTTTCGCCTTCATGATCTGCAACGAGTTGATCAATAATAAGCGAAATTCGATAACGAAATTCGATATAAATCTAGAAAAAAATACCTCTATGTGTACTACGCAGTTTTAGCTGTGGCTTTCACAGGAGCACGCTTACTTACGGCTTAGCGTGCTTTATTTTCCGTTTTCTGAGGCGATCCCTAGGAGCTCGGATCTCAGGACGAAGGTCTCCGCGAATGTCCGGTCGATCCGCGCGACGTCCCAGGCGGGCGTTCCCTTGGCGGACATCCACGCCGCAGCGTCGTGCATCAGCCGCACAACCTCGTCGATATCACCCGAGCAGGCGACCCGAACGTTCGGAGGCTCCTCGCTGTCCATTCGCTCCCCTGGCGCGGTATGAACCGCCGCCTCATAGTGCAGTTTGATCCTGACGAGCCCAGCATGTCTGCGCCCACCTTCGCGGAACCTGACCAGGGTCCGCTAGCGGGCGGCCGGAAGGTGAATGCTAGGCATGATCTAACCCTCGGTCTCTGGCGTCGCGACTGCGAAATTTCGCGAGGGTTTCCGAGAAGGTGATTGCGCTTCGCAGATCTCCAGGCGCGTGGGTGCGGACGTAGTCAGCGCCATTGCCGATCGCGTGAAGTTCCGCCGCAAGGCTCGCTGGACCCAGATCCTTTACAGGAAGGCCAACGGTGGCGCCCAAGAAGGATTTCCGCGACACCGAGACCAATAGCGGAAGCCCCAACGCCGACTTCAGCTTTTGAAGGTTCGACAGCACGTGCAGCGATGTTTCCGGTGCGGGGCTCAAGAAAAATCCCATCCCCGGATCGAGGATGAGCCGGTCGGCAGCGACCCCGCTCCGTCGCAAGGCGGAAACCCGCGCCTCGAAGAACCGCACAATCTCGTCGAGCGCGTCTTCGGGTCGAAGGTGACCGGTGCGGGTGGCGATGCCATCCCGCTGCGCTGAGTGCATAACCACCAGCCTGCAGTCCGCCTCAGCAATATCGGGATAGAGCGCAGGGTCAGGAAATCCTTGGATATCGTTCAGGTAGCCCACGCCGCGCTTGAGCGCATAGCGCTGGGTTTCCGGTTGGAAGCTGTCGATTGAAACACGGTGCATCTGATCGGACAGGGCGTCTAAGAGCGGCGCAATACGTCTGATCTCATCGGCCGGCGATACAGGCCTCGCGTCCGGATGGCTGGCGGCCGGTCCGACATCCACGACGTCTGATCCGACTCGCAGCATTTCGATCGCCGCGGTGACAGCGCCGGCGGGGTCTAGCCGCCGGCTCTCATCGAAGAAGGAGTCCTCGGTGAGATTCAGAATGCCGAACACCGTCACCATGGCGTCGGCCTCCGCAGCGACTTCCACGATGGGGATCGGGCGAGCAAAAAGGCAGCAATTATGAGCCCCATACCTACAAAGCCCCACGCATCAAGCTTTTGCCCATGAAGCAACCAGGCAATGGCTGTAATTATGACGACGCCGAGTCCCGACCAGACTGCATAAGCAACACCGACAGGGATGGATTTCAGAACCAGAGAAAGAAAATAAAATGCGATGCCATAACCGATTATGACAACGGCGGAAGGGGCAAGCTTAGTAAAGCCCTCGCTAGATTTTAATGCGGATGTTGCGATTACTTCGCCAACTATTGCGATAACAAGAAAAAGCCAGCCTTTCATGATATATCTCCCAATTTGTGTAGGGCTTATTATGCACGCTTAAAAATAATAAAAGCAGACTTGACCTGATAGTTTGGCTGTGAGCAATTATGTGCTTAGTGCATCTAACGCCGGAGTTAAGCCGCCGCGCGTAGCGCGGTCGGCTTGAACGAATTGTTAGACATCATTTACCAACTGACTTGATGATCTCGCCTTTCACAAAGCGAATAAATTCTTCCAAGTGATCTGCGCGTGAGGCCAAGTGATCTTCTTTTTGTCCCAGATAAGCTTGCTTAGCTTCAAGTAAGACGGGCTGATACTGGGCAGGTAGGCGTTTTATTGCCCAGTCGGCAGCGACATCCTTCGGCGCGATTTTGCCGGTTATTGCGCTGTACCAAATGCGGGACAACGTAAGCACTACATTTCGCTCATCGCCGGCCCAGTCGGGCTGCGAGTTCCATAGCTTCAAGGTTTCCCTCAGCGCCTCGAATAGATCCTGTTCAGGAACCGGGTCAAAGAATTCCTCCGCTGCCGGACCTACCAAGGCAACGCTATGTTCTCTTGCTTTTGTAAGCAGGATAGCTAGATCAATGTCGATCATGGCTGGCTCGAAGATACCCGCAAGAATGTCATTGCGCTGCCATTCTCCAAATTGCAGCTCGCGCTTAGCCGGATAACGCCACGGGATGATGTCGTCATGCACGACAAGGGTGACTTCTATAGCGCGGAGCGTCTCGCTCTCGCCAGGGAAAGCCGAAGCCTCCATAAGATCATTGAGCAATGCTCGCCGCGTCGTTTCATCAAGCTTTACGGCCACAGTAACCAACAAATCAATATCGCTGTATGGCTTCAGGCCGCCATCCACTGCGGAGCCGTACAAATGCACGGCCAGCAACGTTGATTCCAGATGGCGCTCAATGACGCTTAGCACCTCTGATAGTTGGTTCGAAATTTCGATGGTCACCGCTTCCCTCATGATGTCTAACGGGCGAGGTAAGCCGACCGCAGAATGCGGGTCGGCTTGACCGAAATGTTAGAACCAGAAGCCAAAACGGATAACTTGAATTTGGCGACGGGCGCTAACCGTGAAAAAACGCTGCGCCACCGAGGCGGCACAGCACTGCAAAAACGATAGCTGCTTGCGCTTGCTACGCAAGGGCTAGAGGCCAAAAAGACTGAAAACCTGCGCAGCCCATGCAGGCGAAGCCCGGAAAAAAGGCAAAACAGGCACTGAATAACGCCTGAAAAGCTAAATGCCGTTTGAATAAACATGAGCTAAATAAAGCTGGGTTTCAGTGGTGCTAACGTTGGACGTAACGAGAGCCGGAGCGCAGCGGAGGGAACCAAAATGCGCAGCATTTTGGCGTCCCGTTGACGGAATGGTTAGCCGTTTCGACGCGCATAAACGGAGTGGGTGTACGGAATTACAGCTTGAATGGTTTCGGTTGAGACAAGCTCGAATTCTGTTTCGTTGAGCATTGGGAAGAAGGCGTCACCCTCGAAGGTTTGATGTACCTCAGATAGAAACACGCCGTGGGCGTGAGGTAGTGCCAGAGTGTATATCTCAGCTCCGCCCGCGACGTAGAGTTCATTGCCGAGTTCGGATGCCAAAGCGATAGCGTGCGACAGCGTTGAAACAACTACGCAGCCAGTGGCGCGGTAGTTAGCTTGGCGTGAGATTACCAATGTGTGACGGTTCGGTAGAGGCTTGCCGATAGACTCAAAGGTCTTTCGCCCCATGACAACGACTTTTCCCTCAGTGAGTCTGCGAAAAATCTTCTGCTCACCCGGAATTTTCCAGGGGATATTAGGACCATTGCCAATAACCCGATTGGCTCCCATCGCAGCAACGAGATAAATGCGTACTGATTCCGAGTTCATATGGCTAACTTTGTTTTAGGGCGACTGCCCTGCTGCGTAACATCGTTGCTGCTCCATAACATCAAACATCGACCCACGGCG
>NZ_JAPDCG010000022.1:0-4620 GCF_027705845.1 Aeromonas sp. S41-2
AAGACGGGAAGTTTCGGCCCTTACGGATGCCCGGAAAACCTTAGCGTACGATTTTTTCCGAATTCTGCGGGCTCCCCCTTTAGCATTATCTTTGAAAAAATGGGGGTGGCTGAATGAGTGGTAAAGGGGCAGACCTCAGCGGGCTGGATTCGTTCAACCTGTCCGACCTGATGGGCGGGCCTGGTGCCGCGCCAGTAGAGGCGGCGGAACCAGAGAATAACAACCTGCTGATTCGTGAAGTACCGATCAGCAAAATCCATCCAGACCCTAACAACAGTCGCCAGCGAGTAGACCCGGCAAAAATCACCGAACTGGCTGACTCTATGAAGGCGGTCAGTAAGGTAACAGGCAAACAACGGGGGGTGAAAAACCCCCTTAGCCTGAAGCCTCACCCGGAGCTTGAAGGCGAGTTTATGATTAACGCCGGTTATCGGCGTTACCTGGCCGCACAGGAAGCGGGCCTTGATACCGTCCCGGCGTTTATCGACTCTGACGCCGACGAGTACGATAACGCCGTCGATAACATTCAACGGGAGGGGCTGACGGCCCTCGAAATGGCCCACTTCATCCAGCGTCAAATCGACAACGGAGACAAGAAATCAGAGATTGCCGGAAAGCTGGGTAAGCCCGCTTCGTTCGTGTCTGACCATATCAGCTTTTTCGAGTTGCCGGATTGCATTCGTGAGCTGTACGACTCGGGCCGATGCGTGTCCGTTCAAGCCTTGGCTATCCTGCATCGTTCATTCAAGAACTACCCCGACGAGGTGGAAACCTATTGCATCGAAAGCATGGTTGCCGAGGATGGGGACGAACTGACAACGGCAGACGTTCGCCGCTTCTGTAATGACCTGAAGAACCCGAGCACGGAGCCGGACAGTGACGACCAGGGCGGCGCAGGCTTGCCAGGTGCAGACGGCGACAAAGAGCCGGACAGTGACGACCAGGGCGGCGCAGGCTGGCCAGGTGCAGGCGGCGACAAAGAGCCGGACAGTGACGACCAGGGCGGCGCAGGCTGGCCAGGTGCAGGCGGCGACAAGGAGCCGGACAGTGACGACCAGGGCGGCGCAGGCTGGCCAGGTGAAGGCGATAAGGACAAGCAACAGCCGTTGACCATCGACGGTGCCCCGATTGGCGGGGGCGGGCCGGATGCGGCGGCTAATGCCCTGCTGAACGCTGACGAGCAACAAGGCAAAATCAAGAAGCCGATCATTCAGGTGCGCTATGACGAGCGACCGGCTCGCCTGTTGTCCAGTCGCCGCGCTGCATATGGTTTGGGCTGGCTGAAGTACGACGACGACGGGGAAGAAATCGAAGTTGATCTGAACCAAGTTCAGCTTGTTGCTGTTATCGAGGGCTGACCATGACGGCAAAAGCGAAAACCTACTTTGCCGCTGCTGTTGCCGTTGGAGTGCTGTTGTTGTTCGCGGCCTATCCATTGCTGAAGGACAGTCAAACCCTGTTGGCCTGGCTGGCCATTATTGCAACGGTGGCCGTGCTTGTGCTGGCGGTGCCGTCGAGAATAGGCCGCAGCTTTTACCAGGCGACGTTAGCCGCCTGGCGCAAGCTGGCAAATGGCGGGAACAACTGAAGTCACAGAACGAACAAGGGGGCCAAAATCGGCCCCCTTACTTTTGGCGTTTAATCTAGCCCTTGGGGCGTGGTGAACTAGCGAAGTCTGTTCACCACGAACCGAGGGCCGACAAGCGAAGCGCGTCAGTTAGCGGCCTCAAAAGCCGTGTCACAGTCTCCGCATAGGACGTTTAGGCCAGGCTTGCCCCAAATGTTCGCCTGGCAGAGCGGGCAAGTATATTTTTCCCGATTCGACTTATTCGGGCGCTCCCCTGGCTCAAATGTGATTTCTCCATCCTCAACAGAGATCCCAGCCAGCCCCATGATAGAAAGATCCCCGGCCATTTCATCGGTGGTGCCGTTGGCGATTGCTGCCATCAGCTTTTCACGACTGGGGAAGCGATCCATCCAACTGATCCGATAGTCATCCGTCATCAGGCTTTCATATGCTTCCAAGAAGCGCCCGCCCTCAATGGCATAATCCGCCATCTTGTCGCCGGTTCGTGCTCCACCAGGTGCGCCGGTGCTGCTTGGCATTAGTCCGATAGCTTCCATGAAGTCGGCCCATTCCTTGTTGTGATAGCCACGCCGCCCAGGCTTGCCGAAATGGTGCTGCCATAGGTGGCACATTTCGTGGCAAAGCGTTTGCATAATTTCTTCGGGGGGGCATACGGCGAAGTAAGCCGGATTCATGGCGATTTCGTCCGTCCGGGTTCCTTGGGAGTTAACGAACCTCTCCGGGCTGAAATAGCCATAGGTTTGTTTTTCTCGTTGGAGGTGTAGGAGAGGAATAAAGTTTCATACTAAGCAGTCAAGTAACCCTGTTTGTACCGTTCTAAATGATACTCACCCAGAAATAAAGATTCATACTAATTCCTACTACAAAATCTGAGTCACGCTACAACTGAGTAATAAAGTATCATACTGGTTGTCTTGAGCATCCACAGATTGATTGGCCCCATTCAAACACGTTTCTGGACAAGAATGAGCTAGAAGTATTGATCTAGCTCTGGTGATTTGAATTAGAAAATGTATTAATGTTGTGTATAGTTTATCAGCAGGTATTCGTAAGCATCTAGTCAGGAAAAACAACAATACCCAACGCTTCGAGAAGCTGTTCTTGTTGCCAGCTGGCAATTTTGATACCTGATGTATCGACTTTTCGAGGATCTAAACCGTCGAGTTCGGCGTGACATAAATTAGCACCCTGTAGGCTAAACTGTCCCCAGACATCTTCAGAAAAAACACCTCGACTTAAGTCTGACTCTTTCAGTGATGCGCCCGCGAGGTGAGTCCCTATCCAGCGATTTTCAAACAGCTCACATTTTTCTAAACAGACCCGCTCCATATTGGCATAAGACAGGTTACATCCAGTAATAAAGGCTGAGCAAAAGTACATACGATTACTCACTTGATTGGCAAAGTTTGCTCGGGAAAAGTTGGCCCCTTTTAAATCACACTCACGTAACTCAATACCGTAGCAATTGGCGTTACTAAAGTTTGCCATCGCAAGCTGGCATTGTTGGAAACTTGCATCGCGAAGGTCTGCGACATCAAAATGGCAACCTTCGATATCACCCTGTTCAATGAACTTGCAGTTAATAAATGTCGCATCACGCAAGTTAGCACGTCGAAAATCGCATCGGATAAAGGTGCAAGCAGTGAAAGTAATATCACTTAGATCTTGATGTGAAAAACTGTGGTGTCGATATGTGTGACGGTAGGTTTCCATGTTGACTCCTATGATGAACTGGACGCAACACTACCATCAAAGCCACATCACATCACCAAAATAAAAACACTAAAAATCAAGATCTTAAAAACCCTCATTTTGCCTATTTTAAGGGGGTAAAATAGCGCCCTGAGCCTCTATGTTAACGTTCAAAGTACGCGGCACCATTGAAAAAAGTTATCCGCTTAAAAAGCCACAGAGAAAAGGAACCCAATAGATTACTGATGTCCGCCATGTTGGTTTCATCTAGTGCCCTGCTCCGTGTATTGGATTGCACAATCTATAACCATTATGCGGCAGCCTTTTGGATTGCACAATCCAAAGTTAGGGGAAGCCGACGAGCCAGGGAGCCCCGCGACCTGGTGAGCCTGGCCGAAGGCCAAAAGCCACTGCAAAACCGAAAAATTTCGTACGTACGAAAAAACATGGGGGGGTTAGAACTAGGGCAGGATTCGCAATTTGCTAGCGTCTGCCGCCGCTTGTGCTAAAATTGCACCTGTCCCCCCCTGCCCCCCCATGTTTAAAGAGGTCGTTAATGGCAAAGAGCTATCGGATCGAAAGGCGCGTCACTAAGGAGCAAAAAGAAGCCTGGCAGGCTTTCTGCCACGCTCAGGGCGTATCTGAATCCGACATGCTGGGCCTAATGATCGAGAAGGTTACGGCGGGCAGTGTTGCCCTTGACCATAAGGGGCTGAAGGAAACCAAGACGGATCAGCTCAATATCAGGTTGAACACCAGAGACATGAAGCGCATCACGAAGCGAGCGAAGGCCGAAGGGTTCACCAGTCGGACGGCGTGGCTAACGGCTGTTGCAATGGCCAACCTGAACCGCGAGCCGGTTCTTACCGAGAGCGAGATCCAAGCACTGCGAACGTCAAACAGGGAGTTGGCGGCAATAGGCCGGAACCTGAACCAGATCGCCAAGGTACTGAACACCGAGTTTAGAGAGTCGGATAAGCTCAACCGCCAGGCGGTTCTAGCTCTATCTGAAAAGATCGATTCCCACCGCGAGGAAGTCGCCGGTTTGCTTCAACGCAACTTAAACAAGTGGGGGATCGATGAATAAGGGCTATGACACTCTAGCCGGGTTGCTAGAGGGGAAGGTCAAGACCAAGGCCAATAAGACCGGCGATCTGAAAGGCCGAGTTAAGCGAGTCACGGATAAAGCCTCCGAGGTGATGGTTAAGGTATCTGGCGCGGCCAAAGGGGCCGAGCACGTAAAAGCTCACCTGGAGTTCGCCCAACGTTTGACATGAGGGGCGGCCAAGGGCGCCAGCCCTTGGACGTCCCCCTCGATGGAAGGGTTAGGCATCACTGCG
>NZ_JAPDCG010000023.1:0-2736 GCF_027705845.1 Aeromonas sp. S41-2
AACACTTCTTGGGTGTTGTATGGTTAAGCCTCACGGGTAATTAGTATGGGTTAGCTCAACACGTCGCCGCGCTTACACACCCCACCTATCAACGTTGTGGTCTCCAACGGCCCTTTAGGACCCTCAAGGGGTCAGGGATGACTCATCTCAGGGCTCGCTTCCCGCTTAGATGCTTTCAGCGGTTATCGATTCCGAACTTAGCTACCGGGCAGTGCCACTGGCGTGACAACCCGAACACCAGAGGTTCGTTCACTCCGGTCCTCTCGTACTAGGAGCAACTCCCTTCAATCATCCAACGCCCACGGCAGATAGGGACCGAACTGTCTCACGACGTTCTGAACCCAGCTCGCGTACCACTTTAAATGGCGAACAGCCATACCCTTGGGACCGACTTCAGCCCCAGGATGTGATGAGCCGACATCGAGGTGCCAAACACCGCCGTCGATATGAACTCTTGGGCGGTATCAGCCTGTTATCCCCGGAGTACCTTTTATCCGTTGAGCGATGGCCCTTCCATTCAGAACCACCGGATCACTATGACCTACTTTCGTACCTGCTCGACCTGTCCGTCTCGCAGTTAAGCTGGCTTATGCCATTGCACTAACCTCCTGATGTCCGACCAGGATTAGCCAACCTTCGTGCTCCTCCGTTACTCTTTGGGAGGAGACCGCCCCAGTCAAACTACCCACCAGGCACTGTCCGCGACCCGGATTCACGGGCCTGCGTTAGAACATCAAACATACAAGGGTGGTATTTCAAGGACGGCTCCAGCGCAACTGGCGTCACGCCTTCAAAGCCTCCCACCTATCCTACACATGTAGGTTCAATGTTCAGTGCCAAGCTGTAGTAAAGGTTCACGGGGTCTTTCCGTCTAGCCGCGGGTACACCGCATCTTCACGGCGAATTCGATTTCACTGAGTCTCGGGTGGAGACAGCATGGCCATGGTTACACCATTCGTGCAGGTCGGAACTTACCCGACAAGGAATTTCGCTACCTTAGGACCGTTATAGTTACGGCCGCCGTTTACCGGGGCTTCGATCAAGAGCTTCGCTTGCGCTAACCCCATCAATTAACCTTCCGGCACCGGGCAGGTGTCACACCCTATACGTCCACTTTCGTGTTTGCAGAGTGCTGTGTTTTTGATAAACAGTCCCAGCCATCTGGTCACTGCGACTCCCAACTGCTCCATCCGCAAGGGACTTCACTGTCAAGAGCGAACCTTCTCCCGAAGTTACGGTTCTATTTTGCCTAGTTCCTTCACCCGAGTTCTCTCAAGCGCCTTGGTATTCTCTACCCGACCACCTGTGTCGGTTTGGGGTACGATGACTTGTAATCTGAAGCTTAGAGGCTTTTCCTGGAAGCAGGGCATCAATGGCTTCCGCACCGTAGTGCGTTCGTCTCGTGTCTCAGTGTTGTGTCTCCGGATTTGCCTAGAAACACCACCTACGCACTTTCACCAGGACAACCGTCGCCTGGCCCACCTAGCCTTCTCCGTCCCCCCATCGCAATTACAAGTCGTGCAGGAATATTAACCTGCTTCCCATCGACTACGCCTTTCGGCCTCGCCTTAGGGGTCGACTCACCCTGCCCCGATTAACGTTGGACAGGAACCCTTGGTCTTCCGGCGAGGAGGCTTTTCACCCCCTTTATCGTTACTTACGTCAGCATTCGCACTTCTGATATCTCCAGCATACCTCTCGATACACCTTCGCAGACTTACAGAACGCTCCCCTACCACTCACGCTTAGCGTGAATCCGCGGCTTCGGTGCCTGGTTTGAGCCCCGTTACATCTTCCGCGCAGGCCGACTCGACTAGTGAGCTATTACGCTTTCTTTAAATGATGGCTGCTTCTAAGCCAACATCCTAGCTGTCTGAGCCTTCCCACATCGTTTCCCACTTAACCAGAACTTTGGGACCTTAGCCGGCGGTCTGGGTTGTTTCCCTCTTCACGACGGACGTTAGCACCCGCCGTGTGTCTCCCGGATATTACTTACTGGTATTCGGAGTTTGCATGGGGTTGGTAAGTCGGGATGACCCCCTAGCCCAAACAGTGCTCTACCCCCAGTAGTATTCGTCCGAGGCGCTACCTAAATAGCTTTCGGGGAGAACCAGCTATCTCCGAGTTTGATTGGCCTTTCACCCCCAGCCACAGGTCATCCCCTAACTTTGCAACGTTAGTGGGTTCGGTCCTCCAGTTGATGTTACTCAACCTTCAACCTGCCCATGGCTAGATCACCCGGTTTCGGGTCTACACCTTGCAACTAGACGCCCAGTTAAGACTCGGTTTCCCTACGGCTCCCCTATACGGTTAACCTCGCTACAAAATGTAAGTCGCTGACCCATTATACAAAAGGTACGCAGTCACCCCGAAGGGCTCCCACTGCTTGTACGTACACGGTTTCAGGTTCTATTTCACTCCCCTCACAGGGGTTCTTTTCGCCTTTCCCTCACGGTACTGGTTCACTATCGGTCAGTCAGGAGTATTTAGCCTTGGAGGATGGTCCCCCCATATTCAGACAGGATGTCACGTGTCCCGCCCTACTCGATTTCACATCAAGGTTGTTTTCGTGTACGGGGCTATCACCCTGTATCGCCGGCCTTTCCAGGACCGTTCCACTAACTTCCAAGATGCTTAAGGGCTAATCCCCGTTCGCTCGCCGCTACTGAGGGAATCTCGGTTGATTTCTTTTCCTCGGGGTACTTAGATGTTTCAGTTCTCCCGGTTCGCCTCGCT
>NZ_JAPDCG010000024.1:0-692 GCF_027705845.1 Aeromonas sp. S41-2
CTAAATAACTGATCCCAATAGTGCTACACCTTCGCTGTGCCATAGCCATTCCCCGGGAAAGGAGACACGGTATCCATGAAGTGTTTCACTCGGGCCAGCAGGTTTGCCATCCCTCTGCATTGATGATTGCGCGTGATGGTTTCATGTAACTTGTGCCATAGCCGTTCTATGTGATTAACCCAAGGGCTGTAAACTGGCTGGAACACCAGGCAGAACTTGGGATTCTTCTTCAACCATCGCTCGGTCTGTTTGCTTTTGTGAATGATGTAGTTATCGAGGATCAACGTGATGGTTTTGGCTCGTCGGTAGTGGTGGCGCAGCTTTTCCAGCATGGCAATAAACAGCGATGAGTTTTTCTTGATCCCGCTGACGTAAAGTACCCTTCCGTTGCCTGCGTGGAGAACGCCTGCCAGATAATGCTTGGCATTCTGCCCCGGTGTGACAACCCGCTTTTGCTGCGCTCTGAACATCCAGTCGGCTCCTAATTTGGGATTGAGGTCTATATCGACTTCATCCTCATAAAACACCGGATTATCGGCATCACAGCGGGCCAGCGCGGCGTCGATATTCGCCATTTTTTCCTGATAGGCTGGGTCTTTTATCCGCAAGGTCGGCACGGGCCTGCGCCAGACAATGCCCATACGAGGTAACCATCGGCGGAGCGTGGAGGCTGCCACATTGAGCCCTGTTAA
>NZ_JAPDCG010000024.1:702-1446 GCF_027705845.1 Aeromonas sp. S41-2
ACGGGCCTGCGCCAGACAATGCCCATACGAGGTAACCATCGGCGGAGCGTGGAGGCTGCCACATTGAGCCCTGTTAACCGATTGATTTTTATAGCCAATAGTTCAGTACACCAACGGCTGCGCACTCCTAATTTGGGATTGAGGTCTATATCGACTTCATCCTCATAAAACACCGGATTATCGGCATCACAGCGGGCCAGCGCGGCGTCGATATTCGCCATTTTTTCCTGATAGGCTGGGTCTTTTATCCGCAAGGTCGGCACGGGCCTGCGCCAGACAATGCCCATACGAGGTAACCATCGGCGGAGCGTGGAGGCTGCCACATTGAGCCCTGTTAATCGATTGATTTTTATAGCCAATAGTTCAGTACACCAACGGCTGCGCTGATAACCAAAATCTTGCGGAGAAAACTGCATGAGCAGCACCAGTAAGGTGACAATCTTGGCGATAGGTAAGACTGGGGCACGGCCAGCCGGTAAGGCTTCTAGCGCATCTATGCCTTCATCTCGATACCACCGAAGCCAACGACCGATGGTCGAGCGCGCAGCGCCGGTAAGGTGATGAACATCGGTGATCGTGCGTCCTTCATGTAACAGCAAGATGGCCATCAAGCGACGAGCATGTCCTTTATCACGGGTGGCATGGATGATTTTGTGAATGCGGCGCCGTTGTGGTCGTGGCAGAGGTGGTAGGATAGGCATCAACTCAGTCCTTTGGGTGTGGCTTGTTTTGTTTAGCGACTAA
>NZ_JAPDCG010000025.1:0-1356 GCF_027705845.1 Aeromonas sp. S41-2
CTAACTTTGTTTTAGGGCGACTGCCCTGCTGCGTAACATCGTTGCTGCTCCATAACATCAAACATCGACCCACGGCGTAACGCGCTTGCTGCTTGGATGCCCGAGGCATAGACTGTACAAAAAAACAGTCATAACAAGCCATGAAAACCGCCACTGCGCCGTTACCACCGCTGCGTTCGGTCAAGGTTCTGGACCAGTTGCGTGAGCGCATACGCTACTTGCATTACAGTTTACGAACCGAACAGGCTTATGTCCACTGGGTTCGTGCCTTCATCCGTTTCCACGGTGTGCGTCACCCGGCAACCTTGGGCAGCAGCGAAGTCGAGGCATTTCTGTCCTGGCTGGCGAACGAGCGCAAGGTTTCGGTCTCCACGCATCGTCAGGCATTGGCGGCCTTGCTGTTCTTCTACGGCAAGGTGCTGTGCACGGATCTGCCCTGGCTTCAGGAGATCGGAAGACCTCGGCCGTCGCGGCGCTTGCCGGTGGTGCTGACCCCGGATGAAGTGGTTCGCATCCTCGGTTTTCTGGAAGGCGAGCATCGTTTGTTCGCCCAGCTTCTGTATGGAACGGGCATGCGGATCAGTGAGGGTTTGCAACTGCGGGTCAAGGATCTGGATTTCGATCACGGCACGATCATCGTGCGGGAGGGCAAGGGCTCCAAGGATCGGGCCTTGATGTTACCCGAGAGCTTGGCACCCAGCCTGCGCGAGCAGCTGTCGCGTGCACGGGCATGGTGGCTGAAGGACCAGGCCGAGGGCCGCAGCGGCGTTGCGCTTCCCGACGCCCTTGAGCGGAAGTATCCGCGCGCCGGGCATTCCTGGCCGTGGTTCTGGGTTTTTGCGCAGCACACGCATTCGACCGATCCACGGAGCGGTGTCGTGCGTCGCCATCACATGTATGACCAGACCTTTCAGCGCGCCTTCAAACGTGCCGTAGAACAAGCAGGCATCACGAAGCCCGCCACACCGCACACCCTCCGCCACTCGTTCGCGACGGCCTTGCTCCGCAGCGGTTACGACATTCGAACCGTGCAGGATCTGCTCGGCCATTCCGACGTCTCTACGACGATGATTTACACGCATGTGCTGAAAGTTGGCGGTGCCGGAGTGCGCTCACCGCTTGATGCGCTGCCGCCCCTCACTAGTGAGAGGTAGGGCAGCGCAAGTCAATCCTGGCGGATTCACTACCCCTGCGCGAAGGCCATCGGTGCCGCATCGAACGGCCGGTTGCGGAAAGTCCTCCCTGCGTCCGCTGATGGCCGGCAGCAGCCCGTCGTTGCCTGATGGATCCAACCCCTCCGCTGCTATAGTGCAGTCGGCTTCTGACGTTCAGTGCAGCCGTCTTCTGAAAACGACA
>NZ_JAPDCG010000026.1:0-1014 GCF_027705845.1 Aeromonas sp. S41-2
CTCACAGCCAAACTATCAGGTCAAGTCTGCTTTTATTATTTTTAAGCGTGCATAATAAGCCCTACACAAATTGGGAGTTAGACATCATGAGCAACGCAGTGCCCGCCGAGATTTCGGTACAGCTATCACAGGCACTCAACGTCATCGAGCATCATCTGGGATCGACGTTGCTGGCCGTGCATTTGTACGGCTCTGCACTCGACGGTGGCCTGAAGCCATGCAGTGATATTGATTTGCTGGTTACTGTGACTGCACAGCTCGATGAGACTGTGCGGCAGGCTCTGTTCGTAGATTTCCTGGAAGTTTCCGCTTCTCCCGGCCAAAGTGAAGCTCTCCGTGCCTTGGAAGTTACCATCGTCGTGTACGGCGATGTTGTTCCTTGGCGTTATCCAGCCAGACGGGAACTGCAATTCGGGGAGTGGCAGCGCAAGGACATTCTTGCGGGCATCTTCGAGCCCGCGACAACCGATGTTGATCTGGCTATTCTGCTAACTAAAGCAAGGCAACACAGCCTTGCCTTGGCAGGTTCGGCCGCGGAAGATTTCTTCAACCCAGTCCCGGAAAGCGATCTATTCAAAGCACTGGCCGACACCTTGAAACTATGGAACTCACAACCGGATTGGGCAGGCGACGAGCGGAATGTAGTGCTTACCTTGTCTCGCATTTGGTACAGCGCAGCAACCGGCAAGATCGCGCCGAAGGATGTAGCTGCCAACTGGGTAATGGAACGCCTGCCCGTCCAACATCAGCCCGTGCTGCTTGAAGCCCAGCAGGCTTACCTTGGACAAGGGATGGATTGCTTGGCCTCACGCGCTGATCAGTTGACTGCGTTCATTTACTTTGTGAAGCACGAAGCCGCCAGTCTGCTCGGCTCCACGCCAATGATGTCTAAAACAAAGTTAGGCATCACAAAGTACAGCATCGTGACCAACAGCACCGATTCCGTCACACTGCGCCTCATGACTGAGCATGACCTTGCGATGCTCTATGAGTGGCTAAATCGATCTCATATCG
>NZ_JAPDCG010000027.1:0-880 GCF_027705845.1 Aeromonas sp. S41-2
GATAAAAATATATCATCATGAACAATAAAACTGTCTGCTTACATAAACAGTAATACAAGGGGTGTTATGAGCCATATTCAACGGGAAACGTCTTGCTCGAGGCCGCGATTAAATTCCAACATGGATGCTGATTTATATGGGTATAAATGGGCTCGCGATAATGTCGGGCAATCAGGTGCGACAATCTATCGATTGTATGGGAAGCCCGATGCGCCAGAGTTGTTTCTGAAACATGGCAAAGGTAGCGTTGCCAATGATGTTACAGATGAGATGGTCAGACTAAACTGGCTGACGGAATTTATGCCTCTTCCGACCATCAAGCATTTTATCCGTACTCCTGATGATGCATGGTTACTCACCACTGCGATCCCCGGGAAAACAGCATTCCAGGTATTAGAAGAATATCCTGATTCAGGTGAAAATATTGTTGATGCGCTGGCAGTGTTCCTGCGCCGGTTGCATTCGATTCCTGTTTGTAATTGTCCTTTTAACAGCGATCGCGTATTTCGTCTCGCTCAGGCGCAATCACGAATGAATAACGGTTTGGTTGATGCGAGTGATTTTGATGACGAGCGTAATGGCTGGCCTGTTGAACAAGTCTGGAAAGAAATGCATAAGCTTTTGCCATTCTCACCGGATTCAGTCGTCACTCATGGTGATTTCTCACTTGATAACCTTATTTTTGACGAGGGGAAATTAATAGGTTGTATTGATGTTGGACGAGTCGGAATCGCAGACCGATACCAGGATCTTGCCATCCTATGGAACTGCCTCGGTGAGTTTTCTCCTTCATTACAGAAACGGCTTTTTCAAAAATATGGTATTGATAATCCTGATATGAATAAATTGCAGTTTCATTTGATGCTCGATGAGTTTTTCT
>NZ_JAPDCG010000028.1:0-836 GCF_027705845.1 Aeromonas sp. S41-2
ACCAGCTGGGCAGCGGTCTTCTTGTTGGTGGTGATGGCCAGGATCCAGGCTTTCGGGAAGTACTTGCGGATGGCCTTGGCAGACTTGCCGCCTTCGGTGGCAACCACGATCAGCGGGGCGTCCAGCTTCTCGGAGGTCTCTACCGCGCCTTTGCAGACCGCTTCGGTGATGCGCAGCTTGTTGCTGTCGTTGGCAGCAGACAGGTTGGACGGCATCACGGCATCGGTACGCTCGCAGATGGTGGCCATGATGGTCACGGCTTCCAGCGGGTACTTGCCCTTGGCGGATTCACCGGACAGCATGACTGCATCGGTACCGTCCAAGATGGCGTTGGCCACGTCGCCGGCTTCGGCGCGGGTCGGACGCGGGTTCTTGATCATGGAGTCCAGCATCTGGGTGGCGGTGATGACCACTTTGCGGGCTTTGTTGCACTTCTCGATGATCATCTTCTGGGCGAAGATCACTTCTTCAACCGGGATCTCGACACCCATGTCGCCACGAGCAACCATGATGCCGTCGGAGACCGCCAGGATCTCGTCGAAGTTGTCCAGGCCTTCCTGGTTTTCGATCTTGGAGATGATCTGGATGTTCTCGCCACCGTGGGCTTTCAGGTGCTCACGGATTTCCAGCACGTCTTCTTTCTTGCGAATGAAGGAGGCGGCAACGAAATCAACGCCTTGCTCGCAACCGAAGATCAGGTCGCGTTTGTCTTTCTCGGCCAGGGCCGGCAGCTTGATGGAGACGCCCGGCAGGTTGATGCCCTTGTTCTCGCCCAGATCGCCGTTGTTCAGTACTTTACAGATGACTTCGCGCTCGGTGATCTCGATGACGTCCAG
>NZ_JAPDCG010000029.1:0-791 GCF_027705845.1 Aeromonas sp. S41-2
GGAACCTGGGGTTGGATCACCTCCTTACCTTAAGATGACGAAGTTGTTGAGTGTTCACACAGATTGCCTTGATTCAAAGTAGTTAGAGCAAAGACCTGATGCGCCTTGGCGTGTCAGTGCTTGTTTGGTGAAAGCCAAACGAGAGAAGCCCTTTTGTTGGGTGTTGGGATGTGAATAATGGCGCGAGTCGTTACCCAATCACCTGCGCGCAAGCGCAAAGACAAATCCGGGTCCCCTTCGTCTAGAGGCCTAGGACACCGCCCTTTCACGGCGGTAACAGGGGTTCGAATCCCCTAGGGGACGCCACTTCTCTTCGCATCTTAAGAATGCAGAGTTAAGAACTGATTCTTAACTCTGTTTTCTTCAGCCTTGTGCTGTTGCAAACATGCTCTTTAACAATCTGGAAAGCTGATTTAAAAAGTAGTTCTCAAACATTTGTTACAAGTGCTTTGGAAACTTCTTGGCGAAAACCAAATTTTATTTGGTCCTTGTTGTACGACAACAAGCTGTGCCGGTTTCACCGACACTTCTTGGGGTTGTATGGTTAAGTGACTAAGCGTACATGGTGGATGCCTTGGCAGTCAGAGGCGATGAAGGACGTACTAACCTGCGATAAGCCGTGAGCAGTCGGTAAGAGACATTACGACTCACGGATTTCCGAATGGGGAAACCCACTTAGCATAAGCTAGGTATCGCTGCGTGAATACATAGCGCAGCGAGGCGAACCGGGAGAACTGAAACATCTAAGTACCCCGAGGAAAAGAAATCAACCGAGATTCCCTCAGTAGCGG
>NZ_JAPDCG010000030.1:0-763 GCF_027705845.1 Aeromonas sp. S41-2
TTTCAAAAACTCTGCTTACCAGGCGCATTTCGCCCAGGGGATCACCATAATAAAATGCTGAGGCCTGGCCTTTGCGTAGTGCACGCATCACCTCAATACCTTTGATGGTGGCGTAAGCCGTCTTCATGGATTTAAATCCCAGCGTGGCGCCGATTATCCGTTTCAGTTTGCCATGATCGCATTCAATCACGTTGTTCCGGTACTTAATCTGTCGGTGTTCAACGTCAGACGGGCACCGGCCTTCGCGTTTGAGCAGAGCAAGCGCGCGACCATAGGCGGGCGCTTTATCCGTGTTGATGAATCGCGGGATCTGCCACTTCTTCACGTTGTTGAGGATTTTACCCAGAAACCGGTATGCAGCTTTGCTGTTACGACGGGAGGAGAGATAAAAATCGACAGTGCGGCCCCGGCTGTCGACGGCCCGGTACAGATACGCCCAGCGGCCATTGACCTTCACGTAGGTTTCATCCATGTGCCACGGGCAAAGATCGGAAGGGTTACGCCAGTACCAGCGCAGCCGTTTTTCCATTTCAGGCGCATAACGCTGAACCCAGCGGTAAATCGTGGAGTGATCGACATTCACTCCGCGTTCAGCCAGCATCTCCTGCAGCTCACGGTAACTGATGCCGTATTTGCAGTACCAGCGTACGGCCCACAGAATGATGTCACGCTGAAAATGCCGGCCTTTGAATGGGTTCATGTGCAGCTCCATCAGCAAAAGGGGATGATAAGTTTATCACCACCGACTATTTGCAACAGTGCC
>NZ_JAPDCG010000031.1:0-760 GCF_027705845.1 Aeromonas sp. S41-2
GTGGGTCGATGTTTGATGTTATGGAGCAGCAACGATGTTACGCAGCAGGGCAGTCGCCCTAAAACAAAGTTAGCCATTAAGGGAGTTAAATTGAAAATATCATTGATTTCTGCAGTGTCAGAAAATGGCGTAATCGGTAGTGGTCCTGATATCCCGTGGTCAGTAAAAGGTGAGCAACTACTCTTTAAAGCGCTCACATATAATCAATGGCTCCTTGTCGGAAGAAAAACATTTGACTCTATGGGTGTTCTTCCAAATCGCAAATATGCAGTAGTGTCAAAGAACGGAATTTCAAGCTCAAATGAAAACGTCCTAGTTTTTCCTTCAATAGAAAATGCTTTGAAAGAGCTATCAAAAGTTACAGATCATGTATATGTCTCTGGCGGGGGTCAAATCTATAATAGCCTTATTGAAAAAGCAGATATAATTCATTTGTCTACTGTTCACGTTGAAGTCGAAGGTGATATCAAATTCCCTATAATGCCTGAGAATTTCAATTTGGTTTTTGAACAGTTTTTTATGTCTAATATAAATTATACATACCAGATTTGGAAAAAAGGCTAACAATGCGTTGCAGCACCAGTCGCTTCGCTCCTTGGACAGCTTTTAAGTCGCGTCTTTGTGGTTTTGCTGCGCAAAAGTATTCCACAAAGCCGCAACTTAAAAGCTGCCGCTGAACTTAACGTTAGATGCACTAAGCACATAATTGCTCACAGCCAAACTATCAGGTCAAGTCTGCTTTTATTATTTTTAAGCGTGC
>NZ_JAPDCG010000032.1:0-603 GCF_027705845.1 Aeromonas sp. S41-2
AACGTTTGACATGAGGGGCGGCCAAGGGCGCCAGCCCTTGGACGTCCCCCTCGATGGAAGGGTTAGGCATCACTGCGTGTTCGCTCGAATGCCTGGCGTGTTTGAACCATGTACACGGCTGGACCATCTGGGGTGGTTACGGTACCTTGCCTCTCAAACCCCGCTTTCTCGTAGCATCGGATCGCTCGCAAGTTGCTCGGCGACGGGTCCGTTTGGATCTTGGTGACCTCGGGATCATTGAACAGCAACTCAACCAGAGCTCGAACCAGCTTGGTTCCCAAGCCTTTGCCCAGTTGTGATGCATTCGCCAGTAACTGGTCTATTCCGCGTACTCCTGGATCGGTTTCTTCTTCCCACCTTCCGTCCCCGCTTCCAAGAGCAACGTACGACTGGGCATACCCAATCGGCTCTCCATTCAGCATTGCAATGTATGGAGTGACGGACTCTTGCGCTAAAACGCTTGGCAAGTACTGTTCCTGTACGTCAGCAAGTGTCGGGCGTGCTTCTTCTCCGCCCCACCACTCGACGATATGAGATCGATTTAGCCACTCATAGAGCATCGCAAGGTCATGCTCAGTCATGAGGCGCAGTGTGACGGAATCG
>NZ_JAPDCG010000033.1:0-528 GCF_027705845.1 Aeromonas sp. S41-2
GCTTTTTCAAAAATATGGTATTGATAATCCTGATATGAATAAATTGCAGTTTCATTTGATGCTCGATGAGTTTTTCTGATAGTTAGTCTTTGTAGAGACACAAACCTGA
Organism: Aeromonas sp. S41-2; assembly: GCF_027705845.1. NCBI lineage: Bacteria > Pseudomonadati > Pseudomonadota > Gammaproteobacteria > Aeromonadales > Aeromonadaceae > Aeromonas > Aeromonas sp. S41-2. The sequence continues at coordinate 110 of NZ_JAPDCG010000033.1, forward strand.
AATTCCGGACACCGCGCTTCAGGACATCTCCCTGGACGCCGATATCTGGCAGTATCCGGACGGTACTATCGAACGCCGGGCCAACGGTACTACCCTGCCCTTTATGACTGACGACCGGCTATCTCACCCACGCACTTCTCCCTGAAATTTAGCATCGTCGCGGTTAATGTCGAAAATTTGCCACCTGACGTGGTTGGCATCGAGGGTGAAAACTGCCGTGGCGAGGGTGTTCTCCTCATCCGGATCGTCGGCAGCCAGCCGGTATTCACCGGCATCAATTTTCAGATTGATATCGTGCAGCACCTGGGTGGTGCCGAAATGTTTAGCGACCGCGCTAAATTCGGCACTGTTGCAAAGTTAGCGATGAGGCAGCCTTTTGTCTTATTCAAAGGCCTTACGTTTCAAAAACTCTGCTTACC